>NZ_JBXAHE010000016.1:0-545 GCF_058794775.1 Flavobacterium sp. GW823-FHT06G12 | reverse complement strand
GGAACTGAAACTCTTGCAACAGGAACGTATTATGTAAGCGAGACTTCTGCAGACGGATGCGAAAGCTCAAGAACTTCGGTAAGCGTAAACGTTTATTCTACGCCTTCAGCACCAGCATTAAGTGCGATTACACAGCCAACGTGTTTAACTGCTACTGGAAGTTTTGTTATTAATAATTATAATTCAACTTATAATTATACAATAACTCCTTCAGCTGGAGTTGCTAACAACTCAGGTACAATTACAGCACCTGCAGGAAGTTATACAGTTTCTGTATCGTCTAATGGATGTTCATCTGATGATGTAAGTTTTGTTATTAAATCAATCTTATGTGCTAATGATGATGATTTCGGAACAAAATCTTCAGGATCAACAACAGCAACTATTGGCAATGTTAAAACGAATGATACTTTAAATGGTGTTCCAGTTACTTCGAGTAACACAGTTGTTACAGCAGATTCATCTGGACCATTGAGCGTTGATGCAAGCGGAGACGTTACTCTTGCTGCAAACACGCCAAGCGGAACCTACAGCATCACATACGA
>NZ_JBXAHE010000015.1:0-656 GCF_058794775.1 Flavobacterium sp. GW823-FHT06G12 | reverse complement strand
TTAACCGTAACCGTAAAACTGTTTCCTGAGGAAACGCAGCCGTTTGCATTTTTAACCGTTAAAGTTCCCGTATAAGTCCCAGCGGCTGTTCCCGCAGGAACGGCAATATTAATTGAACCGGCCGATAGAGATGCATCGGTAACGGGAAGAAAATTATTTGTCGGACTGGCGTTCCAGACAATGCTGTAGCTGGTCGGCGCGTTTGTCACAGCGCTGTAGTTCAGACTGGCGCTCTGCACGCCAGCACTAAAGCAGACTGCCCCTGCCGATCCGAGTGTGATTGTCGGAAGAGGATTGACCGTAACCGTGAAACTGTTTCCTGAGGAAACGCAGCCGTTTGCATTTTTAACCGTTAAAGTTCCCGTATAAGTCCCGGCGGCTGTTCCCGCAGGAACGGCAATATTAATTGAACCGCCTGTCAGGGATGCATCGGTAACGGGAAGAAAATTGTTTGTCGGGCTGGCGTTCCAGACAATGCTGTAGGTCGTAGGCGCGTTTGTAACAGCGCTGTAGCTCAGACTGGTGCTCTGCACGCCAGCGCTAAAGCAAACTGCCCCCGACGATCCGAGTGTGATTGTCGGAAGAGGATTAACCGTAACCGTAAAACTGTTTCCTGAGGAAACGCAGCCGTTTGCATTTTTAACCGTTAAAGTTCC
>NZ_JBXAHE010000014.1:570-730 GCF_058794775.1 Flavobacterium sp. GW823-FHT06G12 | reverse complement strand
GTAACAGTTAAAGTATAAGTTCCCGCCGGAAGATTTGAAACAGTTGCTGATGTTCCAACTTCAATTCCTCCGCTATTTTTCCAAGAATAGGTTACAGTTCCAATCGCATTTGTCACAGTTCCAGCCGTTACAGAACCAGTGCTTTTTCCAAAACAGGAAG
>NZ_JBXAHE010000014.1:0-471 GCF_058794775.1 Flavobacterium sp. GW823-FHT06G12 | reverse complement strand
GCATCGGTTTTAGAAGACGCGCCTAAAGCTAAAGCCGCCGCAGGCTGTCCTATTGTAACAGAATTAGATTGTGAAGAGCAGGTATCTGTAACGGTAACCGTATAAGTTCCCGCTGGAAGGTTTGAAACAGTTGCTGTTGTTCCAACTTCAATTCCTCCGCTATTTTTCCAAGAGTAGTTTACCGTTCCAATTGCATTTGTCACAGTTCCAGCCGTTACAGAACCAGTGCTTTTTCCAAAACAGGAAGCATCGGTTTTAGAAGACGCGCCTAAAGCTAAAGCCGCCGCAGGCTGTCCTATTGTAACAGAATTAGATTGTGAAGAACAGGTGTCTGTAACAGTCAACGTATAAGTTCCCGCCGGAAGATTTGAAACAGTTGCAGTAGTTCCTACCGCCACATTTGCACTGTTTTTCCAAGAGTAGGTTACAGTACCAATCGCGTTTGTCACGGTTCCTGCTGTTACGCTTCCA
>NZ_JBXAHE010000013.1:0-1476 GCF_058794775.1 Flavobacterium sp. GW823-FHT06G12 | reverse complement strand
ACTCTTGCAACAGGAACGTATTATGTAAGCCAGACTTCTGCAGAAGGATGCGAAAGCCCAAGAACTTCGGTAAGCGTAAAGGTAAATTCGACTCCATCGGCACCGGCAGCTTCTGCACAGAACTTCTGCTCTGGGGACAATAAAAAAGTAAGCGATCTTTCTCCATCGGGATCTTCATATAAATGGTACAGCGCCAATACAGGAGGCACTCTGTACGGAGGAACTGAAACTCTTGCGACGGGAACGTATTATGTAAGCCAGACTTCTGCAGACGGATGCGAAAGCCCGAGAACTTCGGTAAGCGTAAAAGTAAACGCTACTCCGTCAGCACCGGCAGCTTCGGCACAGAACTTCTGCTCTGCGGACAATAAAAAAGTAGGCGATCTTTCTCCATCAGGGGCTTCGTACAAATGGTACAGCGCCAATACAGGCGGCACTCTGTACGCGGGAACTGAAACTCTTGCAACAGGAACGTATTATGTAAGCGAGACTTCTGCAGACGGATGCGAAAGCCCGAGAACTTCGGTAAGCGTAAAAGTAAACGCTACTCCGTCAGCACCGGCAGCTTCTGCACAGAACTTCTGCTCTGCGGACAATAAAAAAGTAAGCGATCTGTCTCCATCAGGGGCTTCATACAAATGGTACAGCGCCAATACGGGCGGGACTCTGTACGCGGGAACTGAAACTCTTGCGACGGGAACGTATTATGTAAGCCAGACTTCTGCAGACGGATGCGAAAGCTCAAGAACTTCGGTAAGCGTAAAAGTAAACGCTACTCCTTCAGTGCCAGCAGCTTCGGCGCAGAACTTCTGCTCTGGGGACAATAAAAAAGTAAGCGATCTTTCTCCATCAGGGGCTTCATACAAATGGTACAGCGCCAATACAGGCGGGACTCTGTATGCGGGAACTGAAACTCTTGCAACAGGAACGTATTATGTAAGCGAGACTTCTGCAGACGGATGCGAAAGCCCGAGAACTTCGGTAAGCGTAAAAGTAAACGCTACTCCGTCAGCACCAGCAGCTTCGGCACAGAACTTCTGCTCTGGGGACAATAAAAAAGTAAGCGATCTTTCTCCATCGGGATCTTCATATAAATGGTACAGCGCCAATACAGGAGGCACTCTGTACGGAGGAACTGAAACTCTTGCGACGGGAACGTATTATGTAAGCCAGACTTCTGCAGACGGATGCGAAAGCCCGAGAACTTCGGTAAGCGTAAAAGTAAACGCTACTCCGTCAGCACCGGCAGCTTCGGCACAGAACTTCTGCTCTGGGGACAATAAAAAAGTAAGCGATCTTTCTCCATCAGGAGCTTCATATAAATGGTATAGCGCCAATACAGGAGGCACTCTGTACGGAGGAACTGAAACTCTTGCGACAGGAACGTATTATGTAAGCCAGACTTCTGCAGACGGATGCGAAAGCCCAAGAACTTCGGTAAGCGTAAAAGTAAACGCTACTCCGTCAGCACCGGCA
>NZ_JBXAHE010000012.1:0-1664 GCF_058794775.1 Flavobacterium sp. GW823-FHT06G12 | reverse complement strand
ATGTGGGAGAGTATGTCGTCGCCTTTCTTTTGAAAACCCTATCCAAACCGGATAGGGTTTTTTGTTTTATAGCCATTCTTTAAATTATTATCAAAAAAAATAAAATTTCATTTATGCTGTCTGGGCATATCACTGATGGAACTGTTTCGTTAACTCTTCTGCCTTCATTAAAAAAAAAACTAAAGCGTAAAGTTTGGTTGGGATAGAAATTTCAATAAGCTAATAATCTCTGGAGTATAAAATTCAAATGAATTTTGACATTCTATAATGATTTATTTAAGAATGACATTTAAGATTGTCTAAATAATAAAACCTATTGGAAAAATTAGCATTGAGATGACTTATGAAAAATCCTCAAACTTAACGTATCAAATAACTCGAAGCTTAGTTAGGAAAGAATAGGAGTTACTTGGTCTTTAAAAAAAAACATAGAAATACCTGAGCACGAGCTAAAAATCGAGATTGTAAATAGTCTCGTTCAAAGCAGTCCAGTAAATAAAACATATATAAAGACTTAGTCTGTGTAAGATATGTCGATTGTTTGGATATGGTAAACGAGCTTATTATAACGAAGATCATATCAATCATAGCCAGGTCCCGATAAAGAGTATCTCAAATCTTTGATAATATCGATTCGTCAAAAGATTCTAAAAATAGGCGACAGAAAACTGTATTATATGCCGGAAGATGATTTAAAAGTATATCAGATAAAATTGACAGAGATAAATTATTTGATTTTTTGCGTAATTAATATTTTATTAGTGCTTAAAATAAGAAGGTATTACAAGATAACAAACTCAAATCATTGGATGGTTAAATATCCAAATCTAATAAAAGGAATTAGGCTGAATATACGAAGCGGATTTTGGTAGCTGATATTATTTGTCTAAGAATTAAAGTAAAAATATATTGCTGCATTTGATGCAAATGCATATTCAAAGAAAATTGAAAGTACTAATTTATCAGATGGGTTAATGGATTCTTTTGCATTAGAGGCTTTAAAAATGGCTGTTGCTGTTGGTAATAGAAAGAGCAGCAGAAATCTCAGGAATAATTCATATAGCGGTTTTAATATTGCAGCAAAGAATATGTAGGGGGTATTCTAAAGCAAGATTCTTATAAGTATGACGCAAAATAATGGTCTCTATGAAGACACATCTGGGGAAAGCGAAAAAAGCGTTTTAAAAGAAAAAATTGGATTATCTGAAATCTTTGAGGATTTTGAGAATCTAAAAAAAACAAAATTTGAAAATCTATTTTGCAATCAAATCAGAGTCTGCCTATTGATAATTGTGCTGATTACCAAATCAAGCACATTCCCAAAACAAATAATTTTAAAAAAAATAATCAGAACAAAAGTAATTCGGTTATGATTTAAAATATATTACTAATCGAGTGAACCATTTTTCATCCAGATTAATGTGCATATTATATACAAGTGCAGCCAAGTTGAAGTTTTGATGATAAATGGGAGCTATTTACGGCTATGGGCTGGAATCTTTTGCGGGCGAAGGCCTTCCCAAAACGGATTTCCGCTTCCATCGGGGCTAAATGGGCTGTTTTTGATAAGAGGCTTTCTGGAAAAGGGAGCTTAGAGATTGAAAAATTATGCAAAAAAGAGAGCCGAAGACTAAAAACTCCGCAAAATTGGGAAGCGGAACCCC
>NZ_JBXAHE010000011.1:0-1727 GCF_058794775.1 Flavobacterium sp. GW823-FHT06G12 | reverse complement strand
GCCTGAGCGGCAGCAAGCCCTTCTGCATCGCTGCATTCTAAAGTTGCATTTAAAGATCCAGCCGCAGTAGTCCATGTAGGAGCTGTGGTGTCTTGGATTGTGATGATTTGTGTGAAAGCTACAGATTCATTTCCGCAGTCATCTTTTACGGTCCAAGTGTTGGTGTATGTTCCCGCGTTAGCGCATCCTTCAGAAGCCACAAACTGTCCGCTTGCTTTGGTGATGTTTGCAACATCAGCATCGCATGAGTCAGAAGCGGTCGGGAATTTAGCCTGAGCGGCAGCAAGCCCTTCTGCATCGCTGCATTCTAAAGTTGCATTTAAAGATCCAGCCGCAGTAGTCCATGTCGGAGCTGTGGTGTCTTGGATTGTGATGATTTGTGTGAAAGTTTCCGATGTATTTCCGCAGTCATCTTTTACTGTCCAAGTATTGGTGTATGTTCCGGCATTAGCGCATCCTTCAGAAGCCACAAACTGTCCGCTTGCTTTGGTGATGTTTGTGACATCAGCATCGCATGAGTCAGAAGCGGTTGGGAATTTTGCCTGAGCGGCAGCAAGCCCCTGTGCATCGCTGCATTCTAAAGTTGTGTTTAAAGATCCAGCCGAAGTAGTCCATGTCGGAGCAGTAATGTCTTGAACAATTATAGTTTGACTGACAGGAAGTGAAACATTATCGCAAGCGTCTTTTGCAGTCCAAGTTCTTGTTTTAGTATATGATCCAGCACAATTCCCCTCTGTAATTGTATCTACATAAGTTAATGAAGAAACTGTTCCACTGTCATCAGTTGCTGTGGCTTGTGTGAAAACTGGTTCTGCTGGGCAATTTATTGTTGTTGTTTCTGGTAATGGATTTATAATTGGTTTAATAGAGTCTCCATCCAAAATCGTAAATGATTCTGAAATCTGGCATCCATTTGCATCAGTTATAAGAACTGTATAATTTCCTGCAGGAAGATTGTTGGCTGTAGCTCCTGTTTGAACAGGATTTGAATTCCAAGAATATAAATATGTAGGAGTTCCTCCAGAAACTGTTACAGTTGCAGAACCATTATTACCTCCACCACAAGTTACATCAGTTTGAGATTTTGTAGCAGATAATCCTTGTTGAGGTTGAGATATTGTTACAGAACAAGTAGTAGTATAATTTAACTTGTCTGTTACAGTTACATTATGAACGCCAGCACTTAAAGCAATTGCTTGTGCAGTAGTTTCACCGTTATCCCAAAGATAAGTATAGTCACCATTACCTCCTACAGCTGTAATAGTTGCTTTTCCAGTATTTTCTCCAAAACATTTTACAGCGCTATCTTGAGAAATACTGCAAGAAAATACATCTGGTTGAGTTATAGTGACAGTACAAGTTGTTGTGCATCCTTTTGAATCGGTAACAGTAACAGAATGAAGACCTGCACTTAATCCAACTGCTTTTTGAGTAGTTTCATTATTATCCCATAAATAAGTGTAGCCTACATTACCACCAATTGGAGTTACAGTAGCTTCCCCATCGCTTAAACCATTTGAAGTGACAGCTTTATTTTGAATAATAGAACAGCTCAAAGCTATAGCTGGTTGTGATATGGTTACTGAATTGGATTGAGAAGAGCAAGAATCAGTAATTGTTAAAGTGTATGTTCCTGAAGGAAGGTCTGAAACAGTTGCTGATGTTCCAACTTCAATTCCTCCGCTATTTTTCCAAGAATAGTTTACCGTTCCAATCGCGTTTGTCAC
>NZ_JBXAHE010000010.1:0-5132 GCF_058794775.1 Flavobacterium sp. GW823-FHT06G12 | reverse complement strand
ATTTTAGAAAGTTTCCTCCCGATCCGCCTGGGCGGATCGGGAAAAGGGTGTGCATAAGCTTACGGATTATTAGTACTACTCGACTATGACATTACTGCCTTTACATCTGTAGCCTATCAACGTGGTCATCTTCCACGATCCTTAAAAGAAATCTCATCTTGTGGTGGGTTTCGCGCTTATATGCTTTCAGCGCTTATCCCTTCCCAACGTAGCTACTCTGCGGTGCCCCTGGCGGGACAACAGATACACTAGAGGTTAGTCCAATTCGGTCCTCTCGTACTAGAATCAGATCCACTCAAATTTCTAACGCCCGCAGTAGATAGAGACCGAACTGTCTCACGACGTTCTGAACCCAGCTCGCGTGCCACTTTAATGGGCGAACAGCCCAACCCTTGGGACCTTCTCCAGCCCCAGGATGTGACGAGCCGACATCGAGGTGCCAAACCCCCCCGTCGATATGAGCTCTTGGGGGAGATCAGCCTGTTATCCCCGGCGTACCTTTTATCCTTTGAGCGATGGCCCTTCCATGCGGAACCACCGGATCACTATGCTCTACTTTCGTACCTGATCGACCTGTATGTCTCTCAGTCAAGCTCCCTTATGCCATTGCACTCTACGCACGGTTACCAAGCGTACTGAGGGAACCTTTAGAAGCCTCCGTTACTCTTTTGGAGGCGACCACCCCAGTCAAACTACCCACCAAGCACTGTCCCCCACATTGCGGGGTTAGGCCTCAGATAAACAAAGGGTTGTATTTCAACAATGACTCCACAACGCCTGGCGACGCCGCTTCAAAGTCTCCAACCTATCCTACACATCATTTATCCAAGGTCAATACTAAGCTATAGTAAAGGTGCACAGGGTCTTTTCGTCCCACTGCGGGTAAACGGCATCTTCACCGTTACTACAATTTCACCGAGCTCATGGCTGAGACAGTGTCCAGATCGTTACACCATTCGTGCAGGTCGGAACTTACCCGACAAGGAATTTCGCTACCTTAGGACCGTTATAGTTACGGCCGCCGTTTACTGGGGCTTCAATTCAATGCTTCTCCGAAGATAACATCTCCTCTTAACCTTCCAGCACCGGGCAGGTGTCAGGCCCTATACTTCATCTTACGATTTTGCAGAGCCCTGTGTTTTTGATAAACAGTCGCCTGGACCTCTTCACTGCGGCCCCGATTGCTCGGGGCGACCTTTCTCCCGAAGTTACAGGTCTATTTTGCCTAATTCCTTAGCCATGAATCTCTCGAGCACCTTAGGATTCTCTCCTCAACTACCTGTGTCGGTTTACGGTACTGGTTCTTATTGCCTGAAGTTTAGAGGTTTTTCTTGGAAGCCCTTAGGCGCACTATCTCTTTGTCCGAAGACTCCGAGTACTATCGCATTTCGCCAAGCTCTACGGATTTGCCTATAGAGCCTATAGCTAGGTGCTTTAACGAACTATTCCGTCAGTTCGCGGCGCTTTCATCACTCCGTCACCCCATCACAGCAATAAGAAGTACGGGAATATTAACCCGTTGGCCATCGACTGTCCCTTTCGGGTTCGCCTTAGGTCCAGACTAACCCACAGCTGATTAGCATAGCTGTGGAAACCTTAGTTTTTCGGTGTGCGGGTTTCTCGCCCGCATTATCGTTACTTATGCCTACATTTTCTTTTCTGACCGGTCCAGCATCCCTTACGAAACACCTTCAGCCCTGTCAGAATGCTCCCCTACCACTTGCACATACATGCAAATCCATAGCTTCGGTAATATGCTTATGCCCGATTATTATCCATGCTCGTCCGCTCGACTAGTGAGCTGTTACGCACTCTTTAAATGAATGGCTGCTTCCAAGCCAACATCCTAGCTGTCTGGGCAGACAAACCTCGTTCTTTCAACTTAGCATATATTTGGGGACCTTAGCTGATGGTCTGGGTTCTTTCCCTCTCGGACTTGGACCTTAGCACCCAAGCCCTCACTGCTGGTAAACATTATATAGCATTCGGAGTTTGTCAGGAATTGGTAGGCGGTGAAGCCCCCGCATCCAATCAGTAGCTCTACCTCTATATAACTATATCCAGCGCTGCACCTAAATGCATTTCGGGGAGTACGAGCTATTTCCGAGTTTGATTGGCCTTTCACCCCTACCCACAGGTCATCCGAAGACTTTTCAACGTCAACCGGTTCGGTCCTCCACTGTGTGTTACCACAGCTTCAACCTGCCCATGGGTAGATCACACGGTTTCGCGTCTAACACTACTGACTAAAGCGCCCTATTCAGACTCGCTTTCGCTGCGGATCCATGGCTTAACCACTTATCCTTGCCAGCAGCGTTAACTCGTAGGCTCATTATGCAAAAGGCACGCCGTCACCCCACGAAAGGGCTCCGACCGCTTGTAAGCGCATGGTTTCAGGATCTATTTCACTCCGTTATTCACGGTTCTTTTCACCTTTCCCTCACGGTACTGGTTCACTATCGGTCTCTCAGGAGTATTTAGCCTTAGCGGATGGTCCCGCCAAATTCAGACAGGGTTTCACGTGCCCCGCCCTACTCAGGATACCGCTATCCATTACGCTCGTTACCCATACGGGGCTGTCACCCTCTATGGCGCTCCTTTCCAGAAGCTTCCGGTTCCTTGCGCATGAAATGTCGCGGTCCTACAACCCCAACAATGCCGTAACAATGCTGGTTTGGGCTAATCCGCGTTCGCTCGCCACTACTTACGGAATCACTTTTGTTTTCTTCTCCTCCGCCTACTTAGATGTTTCAGTTCAGCGGGTTTGCCCACCTATCGGTGTGCTATGTCTTCAACATAGCGGGTTGCCCCATTCGGATATCTGCGGATCGATCGGTGTGTGCCCGTCCCCGCAGCTTTTCGCAGCTTATCACGTCCTTCATCGCCTCTGAGAGCCTAGGCATTCCCCATGCGCCCTTATTTTGCTTATTGCACCAAATCATAATTTAATATGATCCGTTTTGTTTTGTTTCCTATCATATGCATTGCTGCAACAACAGAAAACGCTTTCTACTTTCTTATTATTTTCTTATCCCAATATGTCAATGAACTTTTAAGCTTTCGCTTTTGTGGAGAATAACGGAGTCGAACCGTTGACCTCCTGCGTGCAAGGCAGGCGCTCTAGCCAGCTGAGCTAATCCCCCAATCTAATTATGAATTGTGAATTATGAATTATGAATTTATATTCATAAGAACTCAACTCTAGAATTTCCTTTTTCTCAAGCTAACATTTTTAATTTTTAATTCTCAATTTTTAATTGATTTTAAAAAGTAGTCCCGGGCAGACTCGAACTGCCGACCCCTACATTATCAGTGTAGTACTCTAACCAGCTGAGCTACGAGACTCTGTTTTACTTAAGTTTTATCATTTTTTTAAATTAACAGCAAGAGCAATACAATTTCAAGATCCAAAAAACCGATGCTGCGCATCTTATTTCCCAAACGTGTGCAAGCACTAACATTCAGGCTCTAGAAAGGAGGTGTTCCAGCCGCACCTTCCGGTACGGCTACCTTGTTACGACTTAGCCCTAGTTACCAGTTTTACCCTAGGCAGCTCCTTGCGGTCACCGACTTCAGGCACCCCCAGCTTCCATGGCTTGACGGGCGGTGTGTACAAGGCCCGGGAACGTATTCACCGGATCATGGCTGATATCCGATTACTAGCGATTCCAGCTTCACGGAGTCGAGTTGCAGACTCCGATCCGAACTGTGACCGGCTTTATAGATTCGCTCCCCCTCGCGAGGTGGCTGCTCTCTGTACCGGCCATTGTAGCACGTGTGTAGCCCAAGGCGTAAGGGCCGTGATGATTTGACGTCATCCCCACCTTCCTCACAGTTTGCACTGGCAGTCTTGTTAGAGTTCCCGACATGACTCGCTGGCAACTAACAACAGGGGTTGCGCTCGTTATAGGACTTAACCTGACACCTCACGGCACGAGCTGACGACAACCATGCAGCACCTTGTAAACTGTCTTGCGAAAGATCTGTTTCCAAATCGGTCAGTCTGCATTTAAGCCTTGGTAAGGTTCCTCGCGTATCATCGAATTAAACCACATGCTCCACCGCTTGTGCGGGCCCCCGTCAATTCCTTTGAGTTTCATTCTTGCGAACGTACTCCCCAGGTGGGATACTTATCACTTTCGCTTAGCCACTGAAGTTGCCCCCAACAGCTAGTATCCATCGTTTACGGCGTGGACTACCAGGGTATCTAATCCTGTTCGCTACCCACGCTTTCGTCCATCAGCGTCAATAAATTGGTAGTAACCTGCCTTCGCAATTGGTATTCCATGTAATCTCTAAGCATTTCACCGCTACACTACATATTCTAGTTACTTCCCAATAATTCAAGTCCTGCAGTATCAATGGCCGTTCCACCGTTGAGCGATGGGCTTTCACCACTGACTTACAAGACCGCCTACGGACCCTTTAAACCCAATGATTCCGGATAACGCTTGGATCCTCCGTATTACCGCGGCTGCTGGCACGGAGTTAGCCGATCCTTATTCTTACGGTACCGTCAAGCTCCTTCACGAAGGAGTGTTTCTTCCCGTACAAAAGCAGTTTACAATCCATAGGACCGTCATCCTGCACGCGGCATGGCTGGTTCAGGCTTGCGCCCATTGACCAATATTCCTCACTGCTGCCTCCCGTAGGAGTCTGGTCCGTGTCTCAGTACCAGTGTGGGGGATCTCCCTCTCAGGACCCCTACCCATCGTCGCCTTGGTAAGCCGTTACCTTACCAACTAGCTAATGGGACGCATGCTCATCTTTCACCGTTGTGACTTTAATACTAGGTTGATGCCAACTTAGTATGCTATGAGGTATTAATCCAAATTTCTCTGGGCTATCCCTCTGTGAAAGGCAGATTGCATACGCGTTACGCACCCGTGCGCCGGTCTCAAGCACCGAAGTGCCCTACCCCTCGACTTGCATGTGTTAAGCCTGCCGCTAGCGTTCATCCTGAGCCAGGATCAAACTCTTCATCGTATATTTTAATATTATATTGCGATGCGCTAAACTTAGCGGTTCTTTATCGAATCTCTCGATTCTAATGCTCTTATTCTTTATGTTCTGAAATCTCTTCCAGAACGGCTGTCAATTCAATATGTCTACGAACGTGTCTTTATTTCTTC
>NZ_JBXAHE010000009.1:0-17985 GCF_058794775.1 Flavobacterium sp. GW823-FHT06G12 | reverse complement strand
AGGGCGATTAGCTCAGCTGGTTCAGAGCACCTCGTTTACACCGAGGGGGTCGGGGGTTCGAACCCCTCATCGCCCACCAAGAAACTCCTTAAGAAATTAAGGAGTTTTTTTTTGTGTTTATTTTTTTTTGTAATTTTTCAAAAAAAATAAGCACAAAACCACTCATCTCTCAAGCATGAAAATACTACATGTTTTTCTTTTATTCATTATTCTTTTATTTACTATAGGAATTTGGGGAATAAAAAAGAATTATGAAAATTACAAAAGCTCTCCTTCATATGGAACAATCAAAGGTTTTTATAGTAGTATTGGCGGAATAATACTTAGTCTAATTCTTTTAATCCTCTATCTTTTAGACTACATTAAAATCGAAGATGCTTTTGTGAATTGGTAAGATCAACTAACCGAAAAGCATTGTCGTTTCGAGTGAAAGGAGAAATCACACTCGAAAATCGACACAGATTATAGATATACTGCACGGAATATCTAGTGCGATCCTTCGTTCCTCAGGATGACAAATCTTTGCCTAAAATCAAGCCTGAGAACAAAATTCAAAATTCTTACCGTAAAAATCGTACTTTATTTACCGCTCTCCTGCCGGCGCGAGCTTCTCGCTTGTACATAAACTGGATTCACGAGCGAGACGCTCGCGCCAGCAGATGTAATTTCTAAAAAAATCAAATCTATTTGTATATTGTTGTCACATATACTATATTTGCGACAACAATTTAATTTTAAAAAAATGAAAGAACTTACATTTGCATCACTACAAGTAAAAAATTTAGAAGCATCAAAAGACTTCTACGAAAAAAAATTAGGATTTGAAGTTGGAAATACTAATCCGCAGGCTTGTATTTTTAAATACAACGAAGGAAAAGCAAGTTTTGCTATTCGTACTCCGCTTGAACCTTTAGAAGATCGAGAATTAGGAATTGGCGTAGCACTTTGGTTTGCTGTTAATGAAAATGTAGACGAACTAAAAGAGAAATACATCGAAAACGGAATAACAACGGCGGGACCAATTATAGATACTCCGTTTGGAAGAGCTTTCCACGTAAAAGATCTTGACGGTTATAAACTTACTTTTTTGGAGACAAAATAAAAGTAAACAATCAGTAATTGTAGAAAGAGATTGAAAGAAAAAATTTTCGCCATTCAATCTACAAAAGGTTCTGATGGCTATCTTTGAAACCAATAAACTTGATTTTTAATATTGACACAAATGCTTCAACATTATTATGGCTAAGGAAATTAATTTTCATTTTAAAAGTCCAAAAGACAGTCCCGGATATTTACTTGGACAGCTAACCATGCTTTGGCAGCGTAAACTAAAAAAAGTTTTAGATCCGCTGGATTTAACGCAGACTCAATTTGTGCTGCTTGCTGCTTTGGGCTGGCTTTCAAAAAAAAGCGATTCTGTAACGCAAATTGATATTGCGAACCAGAGTAATGCCGACAGAATGATGGTTTCAAAAGTATTGCGAACGCTGGAAGAAAAAGGCTTTATTACAAGACACGAGCATGAAACTGATACAAGAGCAAAAACTATTCGATTAACGAATACAGGCGAAACAATTTTGCAAAAAGGTCTTATTGAAGTAGAAAACGCCGATCTTGATTTCTTTTCTTCTTTAGATGAAAATCTTCCGTTGTTTAATTCTAATATGGCAAATCTTATTGACAGAAATAAGACAGAGTAAAAGTGTTTCGGTTTAAAAATACTTATCAGAAAAATTGTATTTTTGTTTACCGCTCCCAAAGAACAACTGTAACATACATTTAAAATCTGTTTTTTACAGTTCCGGTTTATTATACTTAATTATTATCTTTGAATTATGAGCACACTATCAAGACCAAAACATATCGGAAGAAACATTAGCCGTATTCGTGAACTTCGTGATATGAAGCAGGAAGCATTGGCACAAGCTTTAGGAACAAACCAACAAGCTATTTCTGCTATGGAAAATAGCGAAACTATTGATGAAGAAAAGCTTACAGCAGTTGCAAAAGCACTTGGCGTTACAGCTGACGGTATTAAAAACTACAGCGACGAAAACATACTAAGCATCATTAACAATACATTTAATAGTCACGACAATTCAACATTAAATGCAGTCAATTTTCAACCTACTTTTAATCCACTTGATAAAATTGTAGAACTTTACGGAGAAAAAGAAAAACTTTACGAACGCTTGATCCAAGCCGAAAAAGATAAAGTTGAATATCTCGAAAAAATAGTAAAAGGAAAATAACCTTTTAAAAGCATAAAAAAACTCCATTAGAAATAATGGAGTTTTTTTATGCTTTAACTTTTTTATTTATCTAACTTTTTTTCAATTTCTTTAATAAGCTCAACTGCAAGTGGTTTTGTATTTTCTTTATAAACTCTTATATTATTTTTACCTAGTTTAACAAGATATGAAAGTGTCTTTTTATATTTTGGATCAGAATATAATTCTTTCTCTGGCTTATCTGCATTTTCTATTTCTTTATCAAAACACTTAAACAAAAATTCAGTGTACATTTTATCAACTTCATTAGCAGCTGGAACAAATATTTGATAATAGTTTAAGATTTTCTGTTTCAATTTTTCGTCTTCAATGTAGCCCAATTTACCACTAGATTTAAAACTTTCATAATTACCTATAGTCAATGTTTGACCATGTGAATGAATTGGGAAATTAACTTTACTATTAGATTTATAAATACTATCTAGTTGAGCAGGCGTTAATGCCAAAATTTTTTCGTAGTCTGCGTTTGTCTTTTGGTACATTCCCACTTCTCTGTCAATACTTTCTATATCATTCTTTAAATCATTTTTTAAATTAGCAAGAAACGCATTTACTTCTTCTTGCTGGTGCCTATGTTCGCTCCAACTGTGCAGCGATATTGAAAGTGTAACAGCAAAAACGATTATGCATATTTCTATAATGATCTCTTTTACTTTCTCTCCTACCGTGTGTTCAGATTTTTTGACAGCTTTGTAAATTTTGTTTGAATGTTTGGTTATTTCTTCTTGCATAATTTAGTTTTCTAGTTTTAACTTTGGTTGTTATTTGAAGTTTAATTTAGTACGCTATTTAATTCTATAAATTTAAAAGCGAATATAAGACTATTTGCAAAATCTCTTATTAATTTCCTAAATTCCGTATAAAACTTTTCTTAAATAGTTAAAATAAGAAACCATGAAAAAAACTCCTTAATTTCTTAAGGAGTTCTCTATACATGCTTTTAAACTTTAACAATCAATCATTCTTATTACTCTGTATTTTCTCGCATACTTTTTCAAGAAGACTTTTGGTTTGTTTAAAATATTTCATTTTATCATCAATCTCTTTTATTTTGGCTTGAAAAAGCTCTAGTGTTTCTGGTTTAGAGTCAGTTGTCTCGAACCAGCTAATCAATATTTTTTTTATTTCTGCTAAAGTAAACCCGACTTCTCTTGCTTCTATAATAATTTCTAAACGCTCAATAGTATTAGCATCGTAATGTTTATAGTTATTAGATGTCACCTTTTCATCCGTCAATCCTTTAATCATTCCTAAATTCTCATAATATCTAATCGTATGGATTGACAATCCTGTTTTTTTTGATAATTCGTTTACAAGCATAGCATTATTTTTTTTGACACAAACAACAAAGCATAGAGCATAGTCTATACTTTATCGATGCAAATATAATAATTGTTTTTACTTTTAAAGCTTAAAAATATGAGAAATGAGAGACACACAATTTTCGTAATAGATTACAACACCGAATCAAAATGTTTGGATAAAAAAACTCCATTATTTCTAATGAAGTTTTTTACTTCCATTTATTTACTCGTTGCGCTTTTTTATCAAATTGTGTCGCTAAAGATTGTATCCTAGAACTCAAAATCAACTTTCTACCGTCGATTGTTCGGGTAAAAATTAAATCGCAACTCCCAACAAGTTCTTTCCATTGCTGTTTGAAATGCTCTGCCAGTTTTTTATTTCTTCCTATAATTTCAGGAACTGAGTGATAATCTTTTTGCTCCTTAAAGAACAAAAATCTATTTTTTCTGATTATTATATAACGAGGAGTTTCTATAGGACTTATAATTTCCTGTAAAGAGTTTATGAATATTGATTTCTCAAAAGTACTTCCTCCATCCAAATGACAATACACTCCTCCCCATTCATCTACTGAAGCTATCACTTCTAAACCAGAATAATTAGTTTTAATAATCCTGGCTTTAATCAATGAATTTAAAAGTGCCTCTCCAATTTGTTTAATATCTTTGGAAATGTCACGATATTTAAAATACAATCTTAATGCTTTTAGTGTCTGTCTTCCAAAAAACAACATCCCAACTATTCCAAAAAAAGTAAGAAAAAAATAAAGATCTCGCATGCTCCTGATTCTTCTAGCTGATTTTAAAAATTCTTGTATTATTTCTAAACCAAAACTAGCCAAACCAGAACCTAAAGTAGCCAAAAGATTGGCAAGCGTTTTATTTAAATACATTGATTTAATTGCTTTATACTCTTTTGCTTCAGAAAATGGAATCTTAATTTCTTCTACAAGAGTTACTCCTGTTTGAAGTGCTTTTTTCCATACTTCTTTTAAGTTTTCTCTATTAGCCGCATGTTTGAACATTTCAATATTCATTTTCTCAGCTTCACCTTTTTCGCAGATATTTTCACCTAATTTCAATCGTCCAATTCCATTTTCAATGCCAGGTTGCTCATGAAATGATACCCCTACAAAACTTTTAAAGCGCCTTTTTAGCAAATCGAAATCATCTCCACCTGTTGGAGATGTTTCATCGATAGTAACTAGATGCCAAATATTTCCCGTTTTGCTAGAATTCCCATTTTGAGTTCTAATAGCTCTGCCACGCATTTGATTTGACAAAACAAAAGAACCTACAAAACTTGCCAATATTAAAGAGTTAATTGCCGGAGCATCCCATCCTTCTCCAAGTAATGATTTTGTTCCGATCAAAACTTCTATTCCTCCACTTTGAAAAATTTGAGTTACGATATGAACAATATAATGAGTAAGCTGTTCAGTCTGATGTATTAAAACATAATTTGAATCAAAAGGAACAATACTGGAATTTATTTTGGAAATACCACAATTTGTTGCCCTAACTTCAAAATCATTATAAACACTACTTGGAATAATAATGATTGATCCCGTTAATACACCAATTTTTTTATTCTCTATATTTTCTCTTCTTAGTTTTTCAAAAATAGGAATAACTCCCAGTCTATTTAATTCCAGATTGTTTTCAGAAGAATTAACATAGTATTCTTTTCGGATAAAATCAGAAAGAATTACCATACGTAAATCTTTTCCCAGCTGATTGTATTCAAAATCAACAATCTCTTTAATGCCGTTTAGCTTACTTATACTTGACGTTAAAAAACCTGTAACTTTTCTATTGTATAAAAAATCTATCTGTCTTCTCTCTATCGCCCCAAATCTTCTCAATCTATTCTCAAGAGTTTTTCGATGTTCTTCAAATTCTTTAAAATGCTCATCCTCCTTATAAAGATAAAACTCCAAAAGCTTTTCAGTCCATTCGTAATCCAAAACAGGGATTATTATTTTTTTGTCTCCAATAACTTCTAGATGAATTTCAGGAATTTCCCTATTGTTTGTTTTTAAAAATATCAAACTGGCAGAATAATAAGCAAAATTATTATAAATCCAGTCTAGATGTTCCTCAGGATTTTTCCAAATAGGATGTGCCTCAATTGCCTGAATAATGGTTTCTTCATTTTTTATTTCCTGAAAAAGCATTTCTATATTATCCCTAAAATTAGTAATATCCTGATGCTCTTTTTCAGTTGGCGCTGTAAAATATACATAATCTTGATGTGGAGACAGATCTCCTTCGATTACCAATTCTGGCACCGAAATTTCCATATCCACAAGTCCATTAAGTTCAATATAACGTTGCCATTCAATAGGCGAAACGTCATAAGGCGGCGTTGCAGTTAACCCCACAATTACTGGATTAATTTTCTCTTTTACTTTAGTTAGTGTCTGCCACCACTCATTTTTTAAATGATGTGCCTCATCTACTACGATCGTCTTAATCTTTTGCGCATTTAAGCCATTTACAATTTTATCAAGATTTGCATTTGTCTGTTTACTTCTTACATTTTCTTCACTTTCTTCTTCCTCTTCAAAATCTTCTTCCTCAATTTTTAAATTATTACAAGCCGCATGAAGTCCTTGGTAAGTTATCACGGTCATAAATTTTGGATTCCTAATGTCTCTCGAAATCCAGTCTGGAATCTGATCTGTTTGAAGAAATAGCTCACAAAATCGCTGAATCCATTGATTGCGAATTGCAATTGTTGGCGCGAGAATTAAAGTCGGCTTATTTAAACGAAGAGCAACTTCAAGTCCTAAAATAGTTTTACCGGAACCTGGAGGAGCTATAATATGTAAATGTCCATCTTTTAAATGTTCTTCTAAATTTTCTAATACTCTTTGCTGGTATCTTCTCCAATTATATTTAAACTTAGCTTCTTTTGGATATTCGGCCAGCCCATCGTTTATTTTAAGCTTGCTCGTATTAACTAACATCTTTGCATAAATTAATCACTAGATTTTTAATTTTATCTATTTGCTAACATAAGTAAAAAACCTTACAAATCACTAAAAAATTATTACTCTTATAAATTAAAAAACCACTTTCTTTAAACATGTAAATTATTGCATTAGATATATTCGGAAAACACTTTAAATAATTAAATCTTTTTCTATTTCCTAAAACAAACATCATAAAGTAGAATAATTTGGAAGAACTTAGTAATTCGATAGAATCTATTCTTAATAAATAACAATGCTCTCAATAAAAAAGCTCCATTATTTCTAATGGAGCTTTTTTTGTATATAGAAGTTTTTTATTTCAATTTCGTTAACGCTTTAGAATTTCTCAATAAAAATATATATTGAAAATAATCCGTTGCAGAAGCATCTTTTAGAGGCACAATATTTTCTCCAAAAGCTCTAGATTTTACTGTTATCAAATTTTGCGATTTCAAGTAAGGCGAATTTTTTGAGTTAAGTTTAAAAAGTGTGATTGATTCTGGCTTGCTCAATTCTTTCAGATCATTAATTCCTTTTACAAGCATTAACGGGCCGTTGGCATTCATCCAATCTACTTTTTCATTTTCAGGAGTTGGAAACTGAGGATTCTTAGGAAGATACATTTCACTGTCAATTGTATAACTTACCAAACTTGTCACTTTTACTCCCGAATCTTTTAATCCTGCAGCAAAAGTTGCTCTACCCGATTCTGTTTTCTTTTGCAACGTATGAAAATATCCAAAAAGTCCATAGAATTTTTCATTTTCAAGATGCTTCTTCTGAATTGCATTTTTAAAATTACTCACCATTGCTTCATCTCTAGAACCTTTAGATTCATCATCAAAATTTTTATCAATTCCGATAACCGTAATTTTTAGAGAATCAGCCAAATTTTGATTGTAATCATGCACAGCGCTCCATTTATCAAATAATTCTTGGCTAGATTGCTGTGGAATTCTTCTTTTGATAGATTCAACAACTTCTCTCAAAGCCACTTTATTTTTTTCCTTTTCTAAAAATAAAAAAGCATTTAACTTTTTAGCTGTCAAACTATCCATCTCGGCAATGTAATATTTGATTCCTAATTTTTTATTTAAGAAAAAAAGCATTTCTTGATCTATCTTCTGATTGTCAGCATAACCATGAATTTCTCCTAATAAGAAAACTTGCGATTTATAAAACTCATCATCAAACAACTTCTCGTCTATAGAAGCTCTTATCTGAACATTATTTTCTGTCAAATACTTTACGTTATCATCATCTTTCGACTCTAAAAACAATTTGTTACTGATATACAAATAGGCAATAAAAAGTACAATAATACTCAAAAGGCTAATAAACGTGATTTTGATAAATTTTAAAATTTTCTTCATGGTTATGGATTATGGTTGTTTTGATTTTGATGTAAAAATATTTTTATTCTGCACATTATTCAATTTTTATTGACCGAATTGTTATTTCTAGAAGATGAATTGTTTCCTTCTTGATTTATCCATATCTCAGGTAGTGAAATTTTTAGCTGTTTTTTATAAAGAAGATTTTTTTCTTATAAGTACACGATTCTTTGTTAGGCTAGAATAAATCATTCGTACCTTTAAAGAATCAAAAAAAATAAAAACTTCACAACTTAAAATGGAAATATTAATAATTACTGGCCCTCCTTATTCTGGAAAAGGTACGCAATGCGAAATTTTAAAAGACGAACTTAAATTTGAGCATATTTCAACTGGAGACAGATGCCGTTTGGAAAAACAAAATGAAACCGAAATTGGAAAAATAATGTCCCAATATGAAGAAAAAGGAGATTTGGTACCTGATTCTATAATGAAAGATCTTTTCAGTAAAATATTGGACGAAAACCGAAATGCAAACGGAATCATATTAGACGGCTACCCGAGAACCGAACCACAAGTAAATGATTTGTTAGAACTTGTTAAATCTAAAAATCTGGAAATTGGAAAAGTAATTAATATAGAGGTTCCAAAAGAAGAACTTTTAAAAAGAGCACAAAAAAGAGCCGAAACTTCTAACAGAAAAGATGATAAAGATGCCAATATTCATATTAAAAGAATCGAGGTTTTTGAAAGTTCAACCAGACCAGCAATTGAATATATGAAGTCAAAAATTAAAGTCTTGACTTTTGACGGAATGGGGACAATTAAAGAAATAACAAACCGTATTAAAGATAATTTGTAAAAAAAAAAATCTCTTATTGAATTACAGCTTTATTAAATTCAATAAAAAAAACTCCATTATTTCTAATGGAGTTTTTTTTATTACACTAATTGTTATTTTACTCTTATTAAATCTAAGTCTTGAAAATCAAAACTAAAATCGATGTTTGGAGAAATACCTTTCATTTTAATAGATTGAGCTTTACCATTTTCGTCTAGAGAAAACATTGCCATTGCATCGCAATTCATCGCTTGATATTCCCATTTTATGGCAAATGTATTGGCATTGTAAAAAGCCATTGGTCCATTTAATTTAGGCGAACGATACGATTTAAACCATAATTGTTTGTCTTTTTCAAATATTTCTATTTCACCAAACCATTTATCGGCATAAACGCCTATAAAATCTTCATTCTTTATTTTTACCTTTTTAGATAGTTTTACTTTTTCCCAAACTTTTTTAGTCACATCATCACCTTTATTTCTATCTTCGTTCATCCATTCTACCAATTTATCGGTCCATCCAAAATCGTCTAAACCTAAATAACTGTCAGAAATTGTATTACTAACTGCCGTAAAAAGCCCGCCTCCTCCATTTTCTGTATTAGTTAAAATTACAATTCCCAAATTCAAATCTGGATACATAGTTACAATAGAAAGCATTCCTGGCAAACCTCCAGTATGCGACACTTTTAAAGTTCCTTTCTCGTCTGACAATTGCCAGCCTAAACCATAACCATTAAAATGAGAATTGTATCTTGGATTTTGATCTGTTTCCTGAACGGTATGTATTCTCCACATTTCATTGTGGTTTTCTAAGGAAAAAAGCGATGTTTTCGAGTCTGGCCCGTACTGACCTTTATTCAAACGAACTATCATCCACTTCGCCATATCTTCTGCGTTAGAAAATATTCCTCCTGCAGCAGCATTAATTTGATCATTAAACCCTTCTATTTTCTTTATCGTTCCAGATTCAGACGAATGCGAAACTGCAAAATTAGATCTATCTTTTATTAAACTACTTCCGACAAATGTATTGTTCATTTGTAAAGGATCAACAATTCTTTTTTGTACAAATTCCTCATAACTCATACCACTTACTCTTGCAATTATTTCACCAGCTACGATATAAAGCAAATTATCATAATCCCATTTCGTTCGAAAAGCTGAAACAGGTTTAAAATGCTGAAAACTTGTTAAGACATCTTTAATGTTAAAATTAGTACCGTCAGGAAAAAACATCAAATCACCTGCGCCCAATCCGAGCCCGCTACGATGAGTCAGCAAATCTTGTATATTAAAATTCTCCGTCACATAATCATTATACATTTTAAATTCAGGAGCATAATCTTTTACTTTATCAGTCCATTTCAATTTTCCTTCATCTTCTAAAATAGAAAGGGCAGCCGTTGTAAACGCTTTACTATTTGAGGCTATTTGAAAATTTGTCTTTTCATTGACCTCTTTTTTTGTTTCTATAGAACTGACGCCGTAACCTTTTAAGTGAATTATTTTTCCGTCTTTAACAACCGCAATCGACGCTCCTGCTACTTTAAACTTTGTTAATGCAGACTCCATCAACAAATCAATTTTATCTGATGTTAGCTGGCCAAAAGCTGTTGCACATGAAAAACAAATGCAAATAACTGTGATAAAAAAACTATTTCCTTTTTTCATATTATTGATTTAATTAATGTTTCTAAATTAGATGTTTTCTGATTCACAATTATCAATTGACTTTTATCGTCCAATAGAATTTTTTCGGCAAATTCTTTATCTGGATTTCCTTTCCAGTTTTTCAGTTCTTTAAACTTCCCTTTTAAGAGTTTTATCTTTTCTTTATTGTCTTTTGAAATAATTACCATTTTGGTCAATGGTGTCTGCTTCATTTTTTCAATACTGCTGTCTGTAATTTGATCTTCGTATTCTGTTCTGGAGCGATAACGGAACATTTTGTTTATTACATTAAAATCTTTTTCATTTTCAGTAATCACATAACGATACGTCATAATATTATTCATTTCGTTTATCCAATCTGGAAAATTGATCTCGTAAAGCTGAATGTACTGATCTATAAAATTCTTATCAATCGGTTTCTTCTGTTCGATATATTCTTTAGTTAACGGATAAATTTGTCTTGCCATCAAATTGATATATTTATTATTATACCATTCTCCTTCGTCAACTTTATTATCTAATTTTTCGTAAACATAACCATTACCCAATACCGTCGCCAAAACCTCATTCATGAGCT
This sequence comes from Flavobacterium sp. GW823-FHT06G12, assembly GCF_058794775.1. Lineage (NCBI taxonomy): Bacteria > Pseudomonadati > Bacteroidota > Flavobacteriia > Flavobacteriales > Flavobacteriaceae > Flavobacterium > Flavobacterium sp. GW823-FHT06G12. The sequence goes on along the minus strand of NZ_JBXAHE010000009.1, from coordinate 6,984 downwards.
GATAAGCATAATTACTGCATTTCGATTTATTTTCTTTAAAATAAGTATCAATTGCCGTTTTAACTTCGAGCGATTGTTCGTCGTAAACGATGTGATATGTTTCGTGCATCATTACACTAAACAAATCTTTATGCGATTTTAAATCGGTTTGGATGGCACTCATAAAATTATTGCAGAATGCAGAAGCGGTAAAACCTTTTGAATTGGGTAAAGGATAAAAGGCTGCCTCAAACGGAATTGAATTATCCCAACTAGAATTATAAAATATTAATCCTGTTTTAAAATAATCTTCAATGTGATGTTCATTAGAATATTTGATAATTTCATTCAACTGTTTTTCAAATTTTTCTTTGTTCGAATTATAAATCAGTTCATTATAGATTGGTGTAAATTCAGAAATACATTCGCCTAAATCACTCAAAGTTTTATTAGGAATCATTCCTGCAGAACGAAGTTTGAAATCATTTAAATTATCTGTCTCTATTAAATTTTTTTTTAAGATATCTTTTGTCTGCATTGTTTTCTTTGAGCCGTACGGAAAATCTTCGAACCGAAAACTATACGAAATAGACAATTGATCAAATTTTGAGATTAAGCTTTTATACTTCTCAACATTGTACTTTGATTTTTGAAATTCTGTTTTAAAAACATTATCTGGATAATAATCAGATAAATTCTCTAAGAACACATAAACCGCAAGTTGTTCAGAATATTTGATTTTAAAAGAAGGATTTTGCCCAAATGAAAGTGAACTTAATAATAAAAAAATCAGCAAAAGTGTATTTTTCATGCAATTTCTATTAGCAGTAAAAGTTTAGATTTTGAATAACGTTTTATAAATATAAGATATTTTACAAGCGTCTGTTTCGTTTCTTTTTAGATGTCACAACTTCTTTAATCAAACCTCGTTCTAAAAGTATTTTGTTGTAAAGACCTTCTCGAAGTTTTTCAAATTCTTCTTTCAAAAGAAAAAATAACTTTTCTGATTCGTTTGGATTTTCGAGTTTTTTCAACATAATTCCAATTCCTGAATTATGCGAAATTCCGTCACGATTAATAACAAAATGAAGTCTGCTGGAATCTTCCAAAAAAAAATCGGAATAGTACTTTTTTAATTGCAATTCTTTCTGATTCATTAAAAGATCTATTAGTTTTTTGATTTCAGTAGGCAATTCAAACCCCAATAAACTTTCAATTTCTTTACTATCTTTTTCTCCAGCATAAAAGGCAATTTCTCCTCTGCATTCATAATAAATATCAACGAAAATTTCAAATCTTAAGAGACGTTCTGTCCAGCCATCTGAGTAAATATAGGAAAGAAGATATTCTTCATCTAAAACATAATAACCCGATTCATCAGGTTTTTGAATTTCTAATCGGTTAAAGCCCATTCGTTTTTATTTTGTTATTTCTAAATGATGCTGTTCCTAAAATTTCATTAATCCTTTTTTTTTAGACATCTTTTTCTCGACTCCAACCTCTCCGAATTGGTTCTGTATTTTGAACAACGAAACTATTTTTTTGTATTATATTCTTCTGCAATATCACTCCAATCATCATTCCATGTACTCTCAAAATAAATATCTGCCTTCTCCCAATCTTTTGCGTCCCAATCTTCTCTTTCATCAACTAGTTTCAATTTCTCAGACCTAATTTTTCCAATTATCAAATTTAGAAAATCTTCAAAGTTGTCTGCGATTACCGAAACTGGCTCAGGATCTCCGCATGGAAGATAGATAATCTGCCCTAAAATACCGTCTGTATTTGGAATAAAATCTATACAAAGAAAATTTCCCGAGCCATCATGGGCAAATGGAATTCTTTTAGTGGAATACAAAATATCGGTAATTTTTTTTACCTGATTAATAGCTTCAGGTTTTGTATCGGGAGCATTTTTAAAAAATAGCCATTCTCTTTTAACTTCTTCAACACCTAAATATCCAAATCCTCCCAAGAAACCCAAACTTCTTTTTTCGCCGTTATAAGTTTTCAATAATTGAATATAAGATGCAGGAGATTTTTGACCTGTAAATTTTTCCAGTTCCTGTATTTCAACATCGGTTGCTCCTTTATTCATAAAACGATCAAAAATATCAAGCTTACTTTTACAAACATTAATTAAACTGACTGTTACTTCTGCTTTCATTTTAGATTGATTTTTTTTGATTTGTGCTTTTGAATAATTAAAAAACAATGTAAGTATTAAAATTAAGTAATATTTTTTCATCTTAAATTTTATGATATTGAAAGATTATCCTTTTCACAATCATTTTTTTCTTCTTTCTGTCAAATATTTTCTTAATGGTTTATCATAAACATTCATTACGAAATACGCAAAACCAACTAAAAGTATCACACTCGTTGTTACGATACATGTAAGCTGCATTGTGTTTGGTTTATAATTGACAAAGTAATTTCCGAACATCCATAGTACAGCATAATGTGTCATATATAACGGATATGAAATGCTACCCGAAAATGTGCATATCTTTTTCAAACAAGGTTTTAAATGAGCACCAGCACCCAAAGAAATTAATAACGGAAAGTAAAATAAAACCACAAAAGGTTCAGTCAGCCAATTCCACTTTGAAAAAGGCATTACAAAAGCCAAAAGCAATAAAATAGTCAATCCGGCAAATCCCAATTTATTTTTGATAATCCAATTGGATCGGTAAATAAGTAATCCGGCCAAAAAAGAGTACGATATTCTGGCACAACCGTCCCAAAAAGTTGGTCCACTCCATCCTCCTATTAAATTTCCAGAACTATATCCAACATAACAAATTGCAACTGCAGAAATTAAAGTAAGAACAACTAAAAAGTTTTTGCGAATTTTATAAAGTACAAGTGCATAAACGATATTAGCAATATATTCCCAAAAAAGAGACCATGCGGGCGCATTAAAACTAAATAAATTAAATCCGCGATCTTCAATAACTGGAAACGGAATAAGAAATAAGGAACATATAAATGTCAAAATAATTTTTCCTGTGCTATACAATTCCAAATGCCCTCCAAACGGATCAAACAAGAAAGCCAATAATCCTAATATTGATCCCGCTATAACCAAAGGGTGCAATCTTATAATTCTGGATATAAAAAAATTGCGAAGACCCATTTTTGCAATACGATCATCATAAGCGTATCCAATTACAAATCCCGAAAGGCAAAAGAAAAAATCAACAGCTAAAAATCCGTGTCCAATAAAGTTTTGACTTGGATCTGTAAAAATCCATTCCATAAAGTGAAACACAACAACAGCAAAAGCTGCTATGCCTCTTAATCCGTCTAAAATTTCAAAATGCTGTTTTGTTTCAAGAACTGCTGTAGTTGATTGGTTGGTAGTCATTAAATTGTAATATTCTTAATTAAAGTGATTTGGTGCCGACGCAAGTTCTACAAATAAATATTCAAATCAAAATCAGATTTATTCAATTCTGCTGCAAAACGTCTCAAGTTTCACATTTAAATAACTTTTTTAACTTTTTCATTCCATATCCTTTTTATAAGTTTGCTAAAATTCAAATTTAATCATGAGTTTCAAAGGTTGTCTTCCTCCTCCATAAATTAATAATACATTTTTAGTATTGACATTAGACCGATTATTCTTGGTCAAATTCTGTATGTTTTTACTTCAATTCAATTATTAATATTCAAAATACATCCCTCAAAAGGATAGACAACTTCTATGAAAAAATCTTATTTGATACTGCATACTGCAGTTTTACTTGCTGGTTTTACTGGCGTTTTCGGAAAACTTATTTCTCTTAACGAAATTACTTTAGTTTGGTACAGAGTTTTATTTGCTTCTATTATTCTATTTTTTATTTTAAAAATATACAATATTAAAACGCTCAAATCATTTTCTGAAATAGCAAAAATTTCTAAAGCTGGAGTTCTTATTACCATTCACTGGATTTTTTTCTATGCCAGCATTAAGTATTCTAACATATCTATAGGTGTTGTATGTTATTGTTTAACTAGTTTTTTTACTGCCTTTTTTGAACCTATTCTCAATAAAAAAAGATTTAATCTGATTCAAATTTTATTAAGTATGCTAACCTTATTGGGAATAAGTCTAATTTTTCATTTTGATTCTTCATATCAGCTTGGGATTTTGTTAGGTGTAATTTCGTCTGCATTTGCCGCTTTGTATACCATTTACAATGAAAGGTTAGTGCAATTTTATGATAGCAAACTAATTAATTTTTATCAGATGCTTGGCGGAACTATAGTGTTAGGGCTCGCTCTGCCATTCTATTTTTACAATTTTCCAAATCAGACTTTTATTCCAAACTTAACAGACATTTTCTATTTATTGATTTTGGCTTCCTGTTGTACAGTTGCACTTTATGTAATGTTCGCAGAATCACTCAAAAAGATTCCTGCCTTTACCATAAACCTAACTTTTAACTTAGAACCGATTTATTCAATAATACTAGCCTTTTTATTTTTTAACGAAGGACAATCAGTTAATTTCTCATTTTATATTGGAATTACTTTGGTTATGACCTCTGTTTTACTTCAGTCCATAATTTCTATTCGAAATAAAAACACAATCGAACATCAAATTTCTTAACGCTTTAAAACAAAAAAACTCCTTTTTCTCAAAAGGAGTTTTTCTTTTTATCTAAAATGCCTCAATCATTCAAACCTTTTCCCTCCAAAATTCTTGGCATATTTTTCTCTACTCTAGCTTCTCTAGTTTTAGATTGTTTCGGTTGAGAAAAATGGAGTAAATAACCTCGTTGTCTTCCTGGAGTTAAAGTGTAAAAAGCTTTTTTAAAATCAGGATCACTATCAAATTTGTTTTGAAGTTCTTCGGCAATTTCAAATTCAGAAACTTTTTTCAGATCAACTTTTTTTCCTGACTTTTCAATTTCAGCAGCTTCAAAAATATACTTTTTTAAAATTTCTTTTTTAGCTAAAATATCTTGAACACTCCTAAATCGAACTTGCCGTGCCGCTTGTACATTTTTTGATTGCTGAATTAATATTTTATCAGGATCTTTCATTAAAGCTCCTTTAAAAAACAAAAAAGCAAAATATTCCTTAAAAGCATGAATCAAAACAATGTTGGCTCCATCAAAAGTGTAACACGGACAACCCCATTTTAATTCTTCTGACAAGTGACAGTCTAAAACAATATCTCTTAATTGCTCTAGTTCAGCTTTCCATTTCTCAGCTTTTTCAAAATAAAAATCAACTTTAGAATTTTCGCTATAAGCAGTCATAATAAATTCTTTTAAAATTTACTATAAATATAAAAATTTAGACAATCTATTATCTCATTAAAATTCATAACCTCTGATTATCCCTCTGTTTGATTGCATTACAAAACTTAAAATTTTATCGCGCTCAACAGTCTTTCGAAACTTTTCAGTAATCAATTCTAAAGCAAATTTAGTATTTCTCTTTTCCTGAAATAAAACACGATATATGGATCGAAGTTCGTCAATTTTATCCGAAGTAAATTCTCTTCTTTTTAAACCTACAGTATTTACTCCTGCAAATCGTAAGGGTTCATGAGCAACAATAATATATGGCGGAACATCTTTAACTACACGACTCAAACCACTAATCATGGCATGTTCGCCAATAATAGAAAATTGATGTATCGCAGTTAAGCCACCTATATTTACCCAGTCCTGAACAATTACTTCGCCAGCCATACCAACGCTAAACCCAATAATAGAATTGTTTCCTATTACACAATCATGCCCAATATGAGCATTTGACATAATGAGATTCGAATTCCCAATACTAGTTTTACCCTTAGAAATTGTGCCTTTATTAATCGTAACAAACTCTCTGATTATATTGTTGTCACCAATTTCTAGAAGAGTGTATTCGCCTCTATATTTCAAATCCTGAGGCATACCACCCAAAACAGCATTAGAATGGATTTGGCAATTTTCTCCAATTCTTGTTCCGCTTAAAATTGTAACATTATTTCCTATCTGACTATTATTGCCAATTACAACATCCTGCTCAATCGTCACACCATTTCCTAACGAGATGTTATTACCCAAAACAGCATTTTTATGAATAAACGTATCCTTCAATTTTTAAATCTTTAATTAACAGCAAAAATTGAAAAACTTTTTATTCTTTTTATTGATCTAATGTCAAATAATTGACGCTCGAATTCTGCTCAAAGTTTCCTGACTCACGCCAATTAATGAAGCTATGTGTTTTAGTTTACCTTTTTTAATAATTTGAGGAAATGACTCTAAAAGAAATAAGTATTTTTTCTCTGCAGTCATTAGACGAAATAAATGATTGAACTCATTTAATTTAGAAAGATAATGTCGAAGTTGTTTAATATGAAACTTTACAAATAACGGATATTCTAATAAAGCCTGCTCATCAGAATAAGACAAGGAATATAGGACTGTTTCTTCACAAGTTTGAAAATTTTCAAAAGAAGGTTTCTGCTCAAAAAAACTGCTCATCGAAGTTACAAATTGATTATCGGTATAAATCCATTTGGTAACTTCTACACCATCTTCAATACAAAATCTTCTAACCGCACCCGATTTAATAAAATAGATTTTATTACAAACCTTAGTTTCTTCAACAAGAAATTCGCCTTTCTTAAAAATTTCTTCGGCAAAACTTTTTTTTATAGCCTGCTCAGTCTCCAAATCTAATTCCTGAAAACTCTTTATAATTAGAATCAGCTCTTCCATTTATTTTTTAATTCCATAATAAATCAAAAATAAAACTTAATTAAGACAAAAACTAAATTCGACCAGCAAACTACAAACCGAACCTGCCTTTTTTGATGCATTTCATGCCTTTTAACGCCTTATTGCAAAAAAGAAGAAGTAGTGCCAATAATAAAAATTATCCTCTTTAAAACATTTCGTTCGAATTAGAAACACATTTTAAATCTGATAATTTAAAAAATAGCTATAAAACAAAAAACCCTATCCGTTTTGGATAGGGTTTTCAAAAGAAAGGCGACGACATACTCTCCCA
>NZ_JBXAHE010000008.1:0-30936 GCF_058794775.1 Flavobacterium sp. GW823-FHT06G12 | reverse complement strand
TTACGTAAAAATGCCTTCCAGAAAAGCTCCTCCATGGCCCCGATGCAAGCGGAAATCCTTTTTGGGCAGGGGTTCGGCCGCAAAAGATCATTGTTTATTATAAAACTTAAGATTTCCCATCTACCCAGCATCATATTCCATACTTATATTCCATACTTATATTATATATGCACATAAAAAGTAAAGACGTGAGGTTTTGAAAAAGAATTAGCTTTACATATAATATAATATAATATAATAGAGAAAAAGACCATACTTATATATAATAGAGTAAACTTGTACTTATATATTGTATGTATTTTTGTAATCACGTATATTTGCATTCACAAAATTATAAACAATGATCAAGATTACTTTACCCGATGGGTCAATTAGAGAGTTTGCTTCAGGCGTAACTCCAATGGAGGTCGCTAAAAACATTAGCGAAGGTTTTGCTAGAAACGTGATTTCTGCATCTTTTAATGGTACAACTATTGAAACCGAAACTCCATTAACGACCGACGGTAATCTTATACTATATACTTGGAATGATGCAGAAGGAAAAAAAGCTTTCTGGCATTCGACTTCGCACGTAATGGCACAAGCCCTTGAGGAATTGTACCCAGGAATCAAATTAACTCTTGGACCCGCAATTGCTAATGGTTTCTATTATGATGTAGATTTTGAAGATCAAAAGATTTCTGAAGCTGACTTCAAAAAGATTGAAGATCGTATTCTTGAAATCTCTAGAGGAAAGTACGACTTTAAAATGCGTCCGGTAAGCAAAGCGGAGGCGCTAGAAATGTATAAGGATAACGTTTATAAGACTGAATTAATTTCAAACCTTGAAGACGGAACTATTACTTTTTGTGATCATGCAACTTTTACTGATTTATGCCGTGGTGGACATATTCCAAATACTGGAATAATCAAGGCTGTAAAAATCATGAGTGTTGCTGGTGCTTACTGGAGAGGTGATGAGAAAAACAAACAGCTGACTCGTGTTTATGGAACTTCTTTCCCTAAACAAAAAGATTTAACTGAATATCTTGAACTTCTTGAGGAGGCAAAACGTCGTGACCACCGTAAATTAGGAAAAGAGTTGGAATTGTTCGCTTTTTCTCAAAAAGTAGGCCAAGGTTTGCCTTTATGGTTACCTAAAGGCGCTGCACTTAGAGAGCGTTTGGAGCAATTTTTAAAGAAAGCTCAAAAGAAAGCTGGATATGAGCAAGTTGTGAGTCCGCACATTGGCCAAAAAGAACTTTATGTAACTTCTGGTCATTATGCAAAGTATGGAGCAGATAGTTTCCAACCAATTCATACACCAGCTCAGGGTGAAGAATTTTTATTGAAACCAATGAACTGTCCTCACCATTGTGAGATTTACAACGTAAGACCTTGGTCATATAAAGATCTACCTAAGCGTTATGCTGAATTCGGTACTGTATATAGATATGAGCAATCTGGAGAATTACACGGTTTAACTCGCGTTAGAGGATTCACTCAAGATGATGCGCATATCTTCTGTACTCCAGAACAATTGGACGAGGAATTCAAGAAAGTAATTGACCTTGTATTGTACGTATTTGGCTCATTAGGCTTTGAGAACTTTACTGCTCAGATTTCATTAAGAGATCAGGAAAACAGAGACAAGTATATTGGTACTGATGAAAACTGGGAAAAGGCAGAAAATGCAATTATCAACGCAGCAAAAGACAAAGGTCTTAATACTGTTGTCGAATATGGTGAAGCAGCATTTTATGGTCCGAAACTTGATTTCATGGTAAAAGATGCTTTGGGAAGACAATGGCAATTAGGAACAATTCAGGTAGATTACAACTTGCCTGAACGTTTTGAATTAACTTACAAAGGCGCTGATAATGAATTACATCGCCCTGTTATGATTCACAGAGCTCCTTTTGGATCTATGGAACGTTTTATAGCAATTTTACTAGAGCATACAGCAGGAAATTTCCCACTTTGGTTAATGCCTGAGCAGGCTATTATCTTGTCTTTGAGCGAGAAATACGAAAATTATGCTAAAAAAGTTTTAGATTTGCTAGAAAATCACGAAATTCGCGCCCTAATTGACAACCGAAATGAAACTATCGGTAAGAAAATTAGAGATGCAGAAATGCAGAAAATTCCATTTATGCTTATCGTTGGTGAGGAAGAAGAGAAAAATGGCACGATTTCTATTCGTCGTCACGGACAAGAAGGAAAAGGCAATATCACAGTTTCAATCGAAGAATTTGCTGCGATTGTAGACGAAGAGATAAAAAAGACATTAAAAGTATTTACAGTTTAACTTAAATTAGAAAGTCATAGCAATAAAAAGTAACAGAGGTTTTCAACCTCGAGTAGAGAAGAAAGATGCACACAGAATAAACAATCTTATTCGTGTTCCTGAAGTACGTCTTGTAGGTGAAAACATTGAACCTGGGGTTTTTAAAATCGCTGACGCGCTACGTTTAGCTGACCAATTTGAATTGGATTTAGTTGAAATTTCGCCAAATGCGGAACCACCGGTTTGTAAAATCATGGATTACAAGAAATTTGTTTACGAACAAAAGAAAAGAGATAAGGCTTTGAAGGCTAAATCTTCTCAAGTTGTAGTAAAGGAAATTCGATTTGGTCCTCAAACAGATGAGCATGATTATGAATTTAAAAGAAAGAACGCTGAAAAATTCTTAAAAGAGGGAGCTAAATTAAAAGCTTTCGTATTCTTTAAAGGACGTTCTATCATTTATAAAGATCAAGGTCAGATTCTATTATTACGTCTTGCTCAAGATTTAGAGGAACATGGTAAAGTTGAAGCTATGCCTGTTTTGGAAGGAAAGAGAATGATTATGTTCATTGCTCCGAAGAAAAAGAAATAAGTCTTAAGATCGAAAGTCTTAAAGTCAAAAGTCATAAACTGACTTTTGACTTTTAACTTTTAAACATTTAGACTAAAGATATAAGTAAGTAAGAATAAATTAAAACACTAGGAAAAATGCCTAAAATGAAAACAAAATCTAGCGCTAAGAAACGTTTTAAAGTTACTGGTTCTGGAAAGATTAAAAGAAAGCATGCTTTTAAAAGTCACATCTTGACTAAAAAATCTAAAAAACGTAAATTAGCTTTGACTCACTCAGCGCTAGTTCACCAAACAGATATGAGAAGCATTAAACAACAATTAAGAATTATCTAATTATAAGTCAAAAGTTAGAAAGTCATAAAGTTTAAAAGTCAGATACTGACTTTAGACATTTGACTTTAAGACATTAGACTAAAGATTTTCTTTAGGTTAAAAAATTATTTATATAACCTTGGAGTATGGCTTTAAGTTCCTTTGATTCAATTCAGGACGCCTGCTACAAAAACACATTAAAATTATGCCAAGATCGGTAAATTCAGTTGCTAAAAGAGCAAGAAGAAAAAAAATAATGAAGCAAGCCAAAGGTTTCTTTGGTAGACGTAAAAACGTTTGGACAGTTGCTAAGAACGCGGTAGAGAAAGCGATGAGCTACGCTTACCGTGATAGAAAACAGAATAAAAGAAATTTCCGTTCATTATGGATTCAACGTATCAACGCTGGAGCTAGATTAGAGGGAATGTCTTATTCTCAATTCATGGGGAAAGTTAAAGCTAACGGAATCGAATTGAACCGTAAAGTTCTTGCAGATTTAGCTATGAACCACCCAGAAGCTTTCAAAGCTATTCTTAATAAAGTAAAATAAAACGTTTTATAAACTCAATTTAAGATTACTTACTTATTATATAAAACCATTCGTTAACGCGAATGGTTTTTTGCTTTAAAGAAGTCTCAAATCTCCGTCTTTAGAAAAAAATTAAAAGGTAACTTTGTATAAATCAAAATAATCTTATGTACAAAGCGCTTTTTGACCATATTGAAAAATTTATTACTCTTGAACCTTCAGAAATAGATAAATTAGAATCATGTCTAGAAATTTCTAATATAAAAAAGAAAGAACATATACTCACAGAAGGTCAAATTTGCAATACAATGTATTTTGTTGTCAAGGGCTGTATGAGACAATATATCATCAATCCTAAAGGTACCGAGCAAACACTTCAATTTGCGATAGAAAACTGGTGGATTACTGATTATTTGAGCTACCACAATCACATACCATCAAGCTTTTATCTGCAGGCAGTTGAAAACTCAGAAGTTATTGCCATTGACAAAAACCTTTTAGAGGCATTACTACTTGAAATTCCTAATCTTGAAAGATACTTTAGAATTGTTACTCAAAAAAGTTTTGGCGCAATGCAAATGCGTATCAAATTCTTATTTACAATGTCAGCCGAAGAAAGATATCATCACTTTAATGACCATTTCCCAGAATTTGTTCAGCGCGTTCCTCAATATATGCTTGCCTCCTATCTGGATTTTTCTGCAGAATTTATGAGTAAAATAAGAGCTGGAAAACTCTGAGTTGAATTTCTTGAAGTAGTTCAAGTTTTTAAAAGCATACAATGCCCACCTTTGTAATGAAATTTTAAAACACATAAAGATGAACTCAAGAATCGTTATCCCACAAGTTGCTCCCGAAGCATATCAAGCCATGCTAGGTTTAGAAAAATATATTGCTTCTACTTCTCTATCTCCTGTACATAAAGAGTTAATTAAAATTAGAGCATCACAAATAAATGGTTGTGCTTATTGCATAAACATGCACACTGCAGACGCGAGAAAGCTGGGTGTAACCGAACAACGTATTTATCTTCTTACTGCTTGGCGTGAAGCTGATTTTTATAGTGATGAAGAAAAAGCAATATTAGCTTTAACAGAAGAAATAACATTAATAAGCAATCACGTTTCTGAAGAAGTATATCAAAATGCTGCTAAATTATTTGATAAAAAATATCTAGCAGAAATCATTATGGCAATCATTACTATTAATGCATGGAATCGAATTGGAATTTCAACCGATATGCGTGCAGAATAATTTATAAGGATAAAATTTACAAGCAATTTACTATTACAGGCCCTTCTACAAGAGGGCCTTTCTGTATATCACTGGAAATCAGAATGTGAATTTTCTTTTTTTTGAGATTTTTGAAAAACAGGTATTTATACGCTTTTGTAAGAAATAAAATTATTTATTTTTGGCGCATGATTCCAAAAAAAATACAAATTACCTTTTATACAATTTTCATTTTTGTATTTTTTTTTGCGTGCCAAAACAAGAAAAAACCGGTAGAAAAAATTGCAAACAATAAAATCGAAATAGAAAAAACGATTCGTTCTGCCGACTTCTTTTATAAAAACAAACAGTTAGACAGTGCATTTTATTTATACAATAAGGCAAGAGCAAATAGCAACCTGAAAGACGATGTAAAGAATTATGTTTATTGCATGTACTATATGGCCGAAATTCAGCAAAAACATGAAGATTTTGTTGGTAGTACAAAAACAGCAATAGAAACAATTCCGTTTCTAAATCAAATAAAAGACTCTAATTATATCTGGAATATCTACAGTGTATTAGGAAGGAACTATTTTTATACTTACGATTACCCAACTGCAATTTATTATTACTCTAAGGCATTTACTTTAAAAATTGACAGGATAAATAAACTTGAAGCAAAAAACAATATCGCTGTTATTTATATAAAACAACATAAGTTTGAAAAAGCGCTTCCCATTTTTCTTTCAATAAGTAAAGAGAAGATCTTAAAAGATAGTCCTGAAAATTATTCCAAAATATTAGATTACATAGGATACTGCTATTATAAATTAGAAGATCCAAGAGCACTTTCGTTTTTTAGAAAGAGCTTAAAAATAAAGTCTCAAGCAAATTATTTAGAGGGCTTAGGCAAAACCTATTATAATCTTTCTCAATTCTATCAAAAAAGCAATACTGGTTTAGCAATGACGTACGCTAAATTAAGCTATAAAAATTATACATTATCAGGTAATATAGATGAGCGATTACTTGCTTTAAAATATATAATAGAAAATAGTCCCGATGTCGAATCAAAAAAAAATATGCTTATTTATACAAGTGCAATAGATAGCATTTTTGAAGTAAGGCAACAAGCAAAAAATCAATTTGCAAAAATTAAATATGACACTAAAAAAGAAAAAGAGGAAAATCTAAAATTAAAAGCTCAAAAAATTAAAAATGAACTTCAGTTAGCAAAACAAGAAAACAGTAATATTATTTCCTATATAGTAATCATATTTGCATCTGCCCTAATCGTTTTCATTTATTTTTTTCTGACCTCACGAGCCAATCGTCAAAAAATAGAAGCAACATATCAAAGCGAAACCAGAATCTCAAAAAAATTACATGACGAACTTGCCAATGACATTTATCACACAATGGCATTTGTCGAAAATAGAAACATTTCTACTCAAGAAAATAAAAATCATCTATTAAAAAGATTAGAAGATATTTATTCTCGAACAAGAAATATTTCAAAGGAAAATACTCCAACCATAAGCAATCAAAATTATATAGTTTTGATTAAAGAAATGATTTCAGGATTTAATACACCAACCACAAATCTTATGATAAATGGTTTGGATACCATTTCATGGGATTCTATTGACAGAACTAAAAAAATAGCTGTTTATCGTTCTATACAAGAATTACTTGTGAACATGAAAAAACATAGTGGTGCGAGTTTAGTTGCACTAACTTTTAAAGAGCTCGATAATAGCATAATAATTAATTATACCGATAACGGACGAGGAATCGATATAAACAAAATGGTTTTAAAAAATGGTTTACATAATATTGAAAATAGAATTCATGCCATTAAAGGCGAGATAAATATTCATTCAGATTTTGGAAAAGGTTTTAAAGTTTTAATTAAATTTCCAGCATAATGATTAAATACTTACGCAACTTTTTTCAAAAAAAAATCTTCCTTTTTTGCTTGTTAATCTCTCTTATAGGTTTAGCATTATATTATTCTACACCTATTTCTTGGGCAAAAAGCCTTAAAATAAATCACGCCAAAACCGATCACTCCGTCGAAATCAAGCAAACGATGGACAAGGCAAATGCTTTTTGGGATTCTGGAAAAACCGACAGTGCCATTTTTTATTTCAACAAAACACAATCACTATGTGTTCCAATAGAAGATTATGCAGATGATTATGTTGGCTCTTTAAACAATAGTGTAGAAATATTGCAGCGAAATGGCGATTATTATGAAGCCGAAACTAAACTTATAAAAGCTTTTCCTTACTTAGATAAAACAACAAATGTAAAGTATGCTGTTAATGCTTATACATTTATGGCTTATCACTACTACTATACTTATGACAACGAAAAGGCTTTGCACTATCATAAAAAAGCATTAAAAAAAGCCGTATCAACGTTTAGAAAAGCACGAATTTTGTCTGAAATTGCATTTACCTATATGCAACAAAAAAAATATCAAGAAGCAGTAAATTTATTAGAACCGCTTGTAAAATATAAAATTGAAGATAAAATAACTCCTTCGAATACAAATATTCAGCGTGCATCTATATTATATAATTTAGGTCTTTCTTACCTAAGACTTGGAAATCATAAAGAACAAGCTTTTAAGTGTCTTAACGAAAGTTTAGAAGTGACTCTTACATTAAACGATGATTACGAACTAATTGGAAATTATTATGCTTTTTATCTATATTATTCAAAATACAACAATCCAGAGTTAAAGAAAATCAATGCAATAAAAGCTTACAATTGCGCTAAAAAAGCAAAATCTATAACAAATCAAATCAATATGCTAACTGGACTTATTGAGGCCGACGATGCTAAGAATTCAAAAAAACATTGGGAAGTTTATAGTAGAATGATTGACAGTCTTGCTGTTAGCAGAAAAAAAGCAAAAAATCAATTTGCTGATGCTATATATAATTCAAAAAAAGATAAAGACGAAAATTTAGAACTCAAAAACCAAAAAGCAGAAAAAGAATTAGAATTACAAAGGCAAAAAAACAGAAGCTACATTTCTTATGTTGTAATTTTTGTCAGCATTGGAAGCTTAGTCTTCATCATTTTTTATGTAATTACGAAAGGCAGAAAGGAAAGCAATAACGAAGTTTTTAAGAATGAAATGCGTATTTCTGAAAAATTACAATTTGAACTTGAAAAAGACATTGACAAAATTTTATCCTTTACAGAAAACTACAACCTCGAAGAAGAAGAAAACAAAGAAAAATTTTTATTCTATTTAAATAACATTTACTCCAAAACCAGAAATATTTCTCGAGAAAATAGTGAAATCGCTACCAACGAAAATTTCGAAAAAGATTTGAAAGAAATGATTTCTGGATACACCAACCAAAAGCTAAATATAATTGTAAATGGTCTAAATGCTTTTTCATGGAAAAAAATTGACCGCGTAAAAAAAATTACTGTTTCTCGTGTTCTTCAGGAAATCCTTGATCACATGAAAACACTGAATGATGCATCTCTAGCGAGTATAACGTTTAAAAAAGAAGAAAGAAACATTCAAATAGTGTATATCGATAATGGTAAAAAAATAAGCTCTGAATATTTTATTTTAGAAAAAAGACTACAAAATGTGGAAAACCGTATTAAAACAATAAAAGGAACTCTTAATTTTGACAAAGAATCAGAAAATGGTTTTAAAATAAGTTTCAAATTTCCAATATAAGACAATTATGTTTAAAAAAGTTTTAGTTGCCGAAGATCTAGACAGTATCAGTATCGCAGTTGTTCAAGTTCTTGAAGAGTTACAAGTTCCTGTAATTCATCATGTTAAATATTGTGATGAAGGCTTACTTAAAGTAAAAAAGGCATTGGCTGATAAAGAACCTTACGATTTATTGATTACAGATTTATCTTTTAAATCTGATCATAGAAAAGTAGATTTAACCAGCGGAGATGAACTTATTGAAGCAATAAACAAAGTACAGCCAAAACTTAAAAAGATTGTTTTTTCTATAGAAGACAAAAGCTACAGAATAAAAAATCTTTTTAATGAATTGGGTATTAATGCCTATGTCACTAAAGGTAGAAACAGTATTGCCGAATTAAGAAATGCTATTGAAAGTACATTTAACAATGAAGAAAAAATACTTTCTTCAGATTTGTCATTCAATTTTAATGACAAATCTTTAATTGAAATTGAATCATATGATATTTCTATTTTAAAACTTTTATCTCAAGGATATATATTAGAAAGTATTTCTAGAGAGTTCAAAGATTCATCTATCACTCCTAACGGAACAAGCAGTATCGAAAAAAGAATCAACAAACTAAAAATTTACTTTAAGGCCAATAATAATGTGCATTTAATTGCAATTGCAAAAGATTTCGGACTGGTGTAATTTTTATTGCGCTTTACGGATTCCCGTAAGGATTACACTGTTTATACTGCTAAATTTGTGATAATCTATTAACCTACCATGAAACCAAAAAGTAAAGCGAGTATTGTATTCTCTAGAATTAATACTACACAAAATAAAATAGTTATGAAAACAATGTTACTTTGCCTTTTTTTATCGATAAGCTTTGCCTTTGTTTCTGAAAAAACGGGCTGGTTGGAAATTGACTGGAAAATGATTTTTATTCCAGCATTGTTAGTTTTACAAATTATAATTATTGGTACTGCCTTAAAAAATAGATACAAAAAGCACTAATTTATTTTAAGATAGGCTTAATTATTGCAGGAAGAGAGGTTTTAATCTTAGTCCCGTTAAATTTTTTCATGAAAAGAATTCTCTGCCTTGTCTTACTATTATTTACATTTTTATCTTTTGCACAAACCAAAGTCCTATCATGGAATATAGAAAACTTTGGAAAATCGAAATCTGATATTCATCTAGAATATATTGCCAAAACAATATCTACTTATGATATAATTGCAATTCAAGAAGTTGTAGCTGGAAATGGAGGTGCACAAACTGTAGCAAAACTTGCAACAATACTCAACCAAAAAGGAAGCAAATGGGACTACAAAATAAGTGATCCTACTTCTAGTAGCAGTTATAAAACCGAGCGGTACGCCTTTATTTGGAAAACTCACAAAGCCAAATTGAAAAACAAACCTTGGTTAGAGAAAAAATTTAGCGTAGAAATTGACCGGGAGCCCTATTTTGCCACGTTTGAAATTAACAAAAAGACAATCACTCTTGTCAATTTTCACGCAATAACTAAAAATAAACAGCCCGAAACCGAAATTAAATATTTTAAATTTTTACCAAACGAATATCCTGATTTAAATCTTGTTTTCTTAGGTGACTTTAATTGTCCTGAAAAACATTCTGTTTTTAATCCGTTGAAAAAAATGGGATATGATTCTGTATTAAAAAATCAAAAAACAACTTTAAAACATAAATGCAAAAACAATATTTGTCTTGCTTCAAAATTTGACAATATCTTTTATAAGACATTGAATCTAAAAGTAAACAATTCTGGAATCATTAAATTTTACGAAGATTTTGATTCTTTACAAAGTGCAAAGAAAATATCAGACCATATTCCGATCTGGGTTGAGTTTTCTTTAAATTAATTATGTTTTAAGTTTCTTTTTTCTTGCAGCAGGAAATAAAACATTGTTCAAAATCAATCTATATCCAGGCGAATTCGGATGTAAATCTAAAACCGTTGGTGGATCGCCAACCTGATGCTGAAAATCTTCTGGATCATGTCCTCCAAAAAAAGTAAACATTCCTTTGCCTTTTTCTCCATGAATATATCTTGACTCGCCATTTAACTCGCAAGTTCCCATAATTAAGATGTTCGATTTTATTAATGAAGTATCAAATGAAGTCGTTTGTCCCATAAAACCTTTTACCAATTGTGTATGATTTTGGCATAACATACTCGGAATAGGATCCCATTTTGCAGAAAATTCCATTAAAGTAAAATAATCCTTATCCATTGGTATTCGCCTTTTCGTCGTCATATCAATATCCGAAAACTCATATACTTCTGGTCTTCTTTCTAAAGTAAAATTTTTAAAAGCAAAAGAATTATTATAATTTAATTTTGACTGATAATTAGATTCACTAGGATCTCCGTCAAACATAGCTTCGCAAATATCTACTCCATCTGCAGCAAGTGCAATATCAAAACTATCTGTCGCAGAACACATGGCAAACATAAAACCACCTCCAATTACAAAATCTCTAATTTTTTTAGCAACTGCTCCTTTTTCCTGAGATACTTTTGCGTATCCTAGTTTTGCTGCCAAAGCTTCGGCATCTCTCTTTTGATCGATGTACCAAGGCGTATTTTTGTAAGCGGCATAAAATTTTCCATATTGTCCGGTAAAATCTTCATGATGCAAATGAAGCCAATCGTACATTAATAATTGATCACTTAAAACTTCTTCATCATAAATTGGGGTAAAAGGAATTTCGGCGTAAGTTAGAACTAGCGTTACGGCATCATCCCAAGGTTGTTTTCCTTTTGGAGTATAAACGGCAATTTTAGGTGCTTTTTCTAAAATCACAGATTCCATATTTTGAGAAGGGCTCGAAATTTCATTTAAAATAGAAGCTTGTTCGCTATCTGAAATTACTTCAAAACTTACTCCTCGTATTTTACATTCTTTTCTAATTTCATCAGCATCAGGAAGTAAAAAAGAACCACCGCGATAATTTAAAAGCCAGCTCGCTTTATAATCTCTGCTTAAACACCAATAAGTAATTCCGTATGCTTTTAAATGATTTTGCTGCGTCGATTCGTCCATCGGAAGTAAGATAAACGAAGCTTTAGCATTAAATGTAATCAATAGTATAAAAAAGTAGAATAAAGTCTTATTCATCAGAAAATTATTTTAGTAAAGATATAAAAGCCATCAGCAAAAAAAGAACACTTAGAATCTTTTCTGTTGAATATAGAATGTTAAATAAAAAAGCTTGAAGAAAATTGATTTTCAAACAATAAAAAAACAGGTAAAAACACCTATAATTTGGAAGAATATTCTCTATACATTTGCTATCCCAGGTTCATAAAACTAATCGCTGTAAAAAAAAACCAACTATGAAGTTTAATGAAAGTAATAACCAGCAAAAGGGTCTGAATATAATTCAGAAAATAGGACTATGTGTTCTTGTAATAACAATCATATTATATTATGTGCTGTCAATTCAGTTTTTGACAGCATAATATTTTAAATTGTTAAAACTGCCAAATCATTTTGAATAGCGTAGACAACCAAACCGGCAATATTTCGCGATTCTGTTTTAAGCAATAAATTGTTTCTGTGTCCTTCGATTGTTCTTGGACTTAAAAAAAGATGTTCTGCAATTTCTGCAGTAGTTTTCTGCTGGCAGATTAATTGCAGAATTTCAATTTCACGAGGTGAAAGGAAATTCGTTTCTAAACCGCCTCTGGCATTTTTAGGAGAAACTATTGTATCTTGAATTGTTTTTAAGACATTTTCGTTATAATAGAATCCTTTTTTTGCGACCTCATTGATTGTAAGAATCAAATCTTTTGGAGTAGTATTTTTAATTAAGTATGCTACAGCTCCAACTTGAATCATATTGGCAATAAACGATTTGGTATCGTAACTAGTCAATGCAATGATCTTAATGTCGGGAAATAGTTTTCTAATAATTTTTGTGGCTTCGACACCGTTTAAGATTGGCATCTTTAAGTCCATTATTATTATATCTGGTTTAATTTCTCTTTCATTTAATTGAGAAATTAACTCGTCACCATTTGAAGCCTCAAAAATAACGTCAATATTTTCTTCTCTTTGCAATAAAAAAGAAATTCCTTTTCGAAACAAAATTTCATCATCGACTAGAGCAATTTTAATAGCAGGATTCATCTTATTTGTTTTTGGTCGTTTATTTTGGTTTATCGAAATTACAAAATATGAATTAGAAAAAGTCTAAATACCCTATTTTATTGACCAAAAAGCTTCATAAAACACATAATTTGACCTAAAATGTAAAATTTACAACAATACCGTTATTAATTTCAGAGTTAATTTCAATTGTTCCTTGCAAAAATGATATTCGGCTATCGATATTTTTCATTCCTAAACCTTTTTGATTTTCGGCATTCGAACTATCAAAACCAACTCCGTTATCTTTATAGTCACAAATATTTACTCCATCTTTAGTGGCAAAAGAAATCCATATCTCAGATGCTTTTCCATGACGAATCGAATTATTCATTAATTCTTGTAGGATTCTAAAAATATGTAAATGTCTGTCTATTTCTTTCTCATCAAAATCAATTTCATTTTTATAATATGTTTTGACAGATTTACTAGATTCAAATTCTTCACACAATTCCTCGATACCAGCATTTAAACCAAATTTTTCAAAAACTGGTGGCAATAAATTATGCGCAATTTTTCTAGAATTATCTAATGCTTTTGTTGTTAAAGCGATTATATTTTCTGTAATTTCAGCTGTTTCAGCCTCTGTAAGGTTTGGAGCTGTAAGCAAATGACTGTTTAAGGAAACAATGTTTAATTTTGAACTAATATCATCATGAAGATCTTGCGCAATTCTTTTGCGTTCTTCCTCTTGTGTAACAATAATAGCATGTAGCTGTTCTTTTTGATATCGAAGTATTAAATCTATTTTCTCTAATTCTTTCTGAATTATTTTTTTTCTAGAAAAGTAAAAGAATATTATTAATGCGACTGCAACAATTATAAAAAACAGAGAGATATATAATATTATAGCAACTAATTCTTTTTCGGGGATTGAATTGGAGTTCATAATCTACGTTTAATAATACAAATTAGTTTTGTAAACCTTTTTTTGAAAAACTAACTTTCCATTCATACAAAATAAACAGATAATAAATAATATTCAAAAATGCATTTAACTGCCAACTCAAATATTTTAGATCATTATTTAAGACCGACGTTAAATTACCTATAATGTACAATACTGTACTTGAAAGCAAGTATAACATTATACCCATATTTACATAATAATAGGTCTTGTTTTCTGTGAGCATATTGTAGAAATGTATCAATGCAAAAACAACTATTAGCAACGATGTCAAAGTAATTTCAAACAAATTAAATTTTAAAAATTCTTGTGGCGTCTTAATAAATTGTATTGTCAGTACAAGCAGAGCAAGAAAAAGGCTAATTTTTACAAATTGCTTTTGAATTTTAATATGTAGAATCGAATTGTAAAATAAACCCAGTAATATCATTTGACCAATAAAAAAACTATTGACCAAAAACAAGTTATTCATTTTTAGCGAATACAATATTTCCATTGAAATTTGTATTAAAAATATAAATGCCAAGTAAGAAACAAAAAAAACATTAGCTTTTTCCTTGCGGAAAAAGCTAATTGAATATAGTACTAGATCAATTAATAAAATCAAATAACCTGAATATATTAAAAAATCAATCATTTTTTTACTATCAAAAATTAAAAAGGAGGGCTTGGACGTGAACCATCGTAAACTACTTCTTCAGCAGCTTCGTCGCCACCTAATCCGTCGGCTTTACCATAAACATTTATGTATTTACCAGTTTTCTCATCATATTGGGCTCCTACGAAAAGTAATGTTTTTTCTTTTTGATCGTTAATTCCAATATAAGCCCAAACAGCATCTGTGTCAAGCTCAAGTACTTTTTTCAAACTTTCTCTTGGTACTAAGAAAGCTTTTACTTTTTTCTTAGCATCTTCAACGCTTTGATCATCTTGATATCTTTGCTCCCACTCGTTTGCAGTAGCTACAGGAATCTGAATAGGTCCTGGAAAAGTTTCTTCATTCATAATTTAAAATTTGTTAATTGGTTAATAATTAAAAAAAATAATAGTTTATAATTGGTTTAGCTAAACTACTGATTTTTATTCTACAATTAACATAAAAACATAAAAAAAGCCTTAATAATAAGGCTTTTTGTTTTATTAAAACGGAACATCGCTATCATCATCGTCATCATTTAAATTACTTCCGAAAGCTTCATTAGCCGAAGGCAAGTTATTAGTAATAAATGAATTATCATCATGATTCATTTTTGACGGCAAATCATCATAATTACCTGAAAAATCATCAAGATTATCAAATTTTCCTAAGTGTCCTAAAAATTTCAAACGAATGTTCTCAATACCACCATTACGGTGTTTTGCGATCATAATTTCAGCTTGGCCAGCAGTTGGAGAAGCTTCTTCATCATCCCATTCTTCAATTTTGTAATATTCTGGTCGGTATAAAAACGAAACGATATCAGCATCTTGCTCAATCGCTCCAGATTCACGAAGATCCGAAAGTAACGGTCTTTTACTAGAACCACGCGTTTCAACGGCACGCGATAACTGAGAAAGTGCAATAACAGGAACGTTAAGTTCTTTTGCCAAAGCTTTTAAGTTTCGAGAAATTGTCGAAATTTCCTGCTCACGATTTCCTCCTCCTTTAGCATTTCCTCCTGCAGTCATCAACTGCAAATAATCTATAATGATAATTTTAATACCATGTTGCGATGCTAAACGACGGCACTTTGCTCTTAAATCGAAAATAGAAAGCGAAGGTGTGTCATCAATAAACAAAGGTGCTTTCTCTAAATCTTTCACTTTTGTACTCAACATTGTCCATTCGTGAGCCTCTAATTTACCTGTACGTAATTTTTCTGAAGACAAACCTGTTTCAGAAGAAATAAGCCTCGTAATTAACTGAACAGATGCCATCTCTAGAGAAAACAAAGCCACTCCATGTCCATATTGGATCGCAATATTTCTGGCCATAGAAAGTACAAATGCCGTTTTTCCCATTGCTGGTCTCGCCGCGATAATAATTAAATCACTCGGCTGCCATCCAGAAGTTAGCTTATCTAAATTATGAAAACCAGTTTCTACACCACTTAATCCTTCTTTTTTAGAAATTTCCTCAATTTTCTTTTTAGCTTGTAAAACTAAACTCTGTGCGGTTTCAGAACTACGCTTGATATTTCCTTGTGTAACTTCGTATAATTTAGATTCAGCTTGATCCAATAAATCAAAAACGTCAGCACTTTCATCATATGATGCTTCGATAATTTCTGAAGAAATTCTAATTAAACTTCTTTGAATAAATTTCTGAAGAATGATACGTGAGTGAAATTCGATATGCGCCGATGAAGCAATTTTCTGCGTAAGCTGAATCAAATAAAAATCTCCACCTGCCAAATCTAGCTTTCCGTTTTTCTTTAACTGAGTCGAAACGGTTAAGATATCAATTGGCTGCGTTTCGGTAAAAAGTTGTAAAATCGCTTCAAAAATATGTTTGTGTGCGTCTTTGTAAAAAGCTTCGGCTTGCAAAATATCAATTACATCATCTACCCCTTTTTTATCAATCATCATCGCACCAAGCACAGCCTCTTCTAAGTCAAGAGCTTGCGGTGGCAACTTTCCTTTTTCTAAGTTGATAATTGTGGTTTTGTCGACCTTAACAGGGTTTAAGTTTTTGAAATTTTCCATATAGCGAAAGTAGCAAAATTTAAAAAAAATCTGCTATCTAGTTATAACTAATAATTGTTTATAAATAATTCTGATTTGTTCATAACCAAAAAAAAATCCGAAACTGTAAGGCTTCGGATTTTAAGTCTCTTTGTATGAATTTACTCTTTATACTCGCCCATATTACTGTATTTGTCCATTCTTTGGGCAATTAAGTCGGCTGTTGATAAGTCTTTTAATTCATTATATCCTTTAGTGATGTATTCTGCAACCGTTTTAAAAGTTGTTTCACGGTCATAGTGCGCTCCGCCTAGTGGTTCTGGGATTACATCATCAACTAATTTTTGTTTTTTCATGTCAGAAGAAGTCAGTTTTAAAGCTTCTGCTGCACGCTCTTTGTACTCCCAGCTTTTCCATAAAATAGAAGAGCAAGATTCTGGAGAAATTACAGAGTACCAAGTGTTTTCTAACATGTAAACACGATCTCCAACACCAATTCCTAAAGCTCCTCCAGAAGCACCTTCACCAACAATAATTGTGATAATTGGCACTTGTAAACGAACCATTTCGAAGATATTTCTAGCAATAGCTTCTCCTTGTCCTCTTTCTTCTGCTTCAAGTCCTGGATATGCACCAGGAGTATCTACTAAAGTAAGAACTGGAATTCCGAATTTCTCTGCCATTTTCATCAAACGAAGTGCTTTACGGTATCCCTCTGGATTAGCCATACCAAAATTACGGTATTGACGTGTTTTAGTATTATATCCTTTTTGCTGACCGATAATCATAAACGATTGTCCGTTTATTTTACCTAAACCACCAACCATAGCTTTATCATCTTTAAAGCCTCTATCTCCATGAAGTTCTAAGAAAGTATCTCCGCAGATTGCTTTGATGTAATCTAAAGTATAAGGTCTGTTTGGGTGTCTTGACAATTGTACCCTCTGCCAAGCAGTAAGGTTTTTGTATATATCTTTCTTGGTCTCCTCTAATTTCTTGTTGATTTCCTTGCACGTTGGCGTTACGTCAACGTCAGATTCTTTTCCAATAATAACGCACTTTTCTAACTGTTCTTCAAGTTCTTTAATTGGAAGCTCAAAATCTAAATATTCCATGGATTTTTGAATTTTGTTTGTAAATCGAACCGCAAATATAAAAATATTATATCATTGGCGAAGTTAATTGTTATTTAAAGTATAAAAATGCAAATTAAAAATAAGTAAACTATTACAAGTTTTCTTTCTTGTTCTGATAATGTTTAAAAACACCGTTTAGAATAACTGTTATGATAATTATAACCGCTCCTACGTAAAATTCAACACTCATTTTTTCTTTTCCTCCTAGGATAAAATACGCCAAAACGATTCCGTAAACTGGCTCTAAATTAGTGGTTAACATTACTGTATATGGCGTCAATCGCTGCATTACTTTTACCGATGCAGTAAAGGCATAAGCCGTACAAATTGAAGCCAAAATCAATAACAAAACCCAATTATTTAAAGACATTTTGAAGAAATCTGCTGTAAATTTTCCTCGAAATAAAAAATAAATCGTTATAAAGAAAACTCCTGCACCAAACTCATAAAAAGTAATTACAGAAGGCTCATGATCTGAAATTAGCTTCCCATTCATCAAGGTAAACAAAACCCCTAAAATGATTGCTGCCAAGGCATAGTAAACTCCCGTAAGATATTTTATTTCTACTTGAAGAATCAGCCCTAATCCTGCAATAATGATTAGTCCGAAGAAAACTTCGTACCAAAGGACTTTTCTACCATAGAATAACGGCTCTAATAAAGAAGCAAAAAATGCTCCCAGAGAAAATATAGAAAGTGTAATTGAAACATTGGAAACATGGATTGCTTTAAAAAAGAAAATCCAGTGCAATGCAATTAATAAACCAACAAAAATCAATTTAAAAAATTCTTTGACAGGAACTTGAAAAGACTGTTTTTTAAAAGCTATAAATCCGCCAAGAAAAACCATAGCGATAAGCATTCTATACCAAACCAAATTTTCGGCATCAATTGTAATTAAAGCGCCCAAAATGGCAGTAAAACCCCAGATAAAAACAATTAAGTGAAGATTTAAATAACTTTTTAAATTATCGTTTCGCATTACGTAATAAGTAAACTGCTAAAATTCCGAAAACAATATTCGGGAACCAAACAGCCAATAAAG
This sequence comes from Flavobacterium sp. GW823-FHT06G12, assembly GCF_058794775.1. Taxonomy (NCBI): domain Bacteria; kingdom Pseudomonadati; phylum Bacteroidota; class Flavobacteriia; order Flavobacteriales; family Flavobacteriaceae; genus Flavobacterium; species Flavobacterium sp. GW823-FHT06G12. The sequence goes on along the minus strand of NZ_JBXAHE010000008.1, from coordinate 12,422 downwards.
GTGAGAATGTAGATTTTTCGGCAAGTGTACCAAAGATTTTATCAAAGAATACGAAAGAAAATGCAATTGCTATACCAATTGCAAGGTTCATTCCCATTCCGCCACGACGTTTCATAGAAGAAACAGAAACGGCAATAATCGTCAAAATAAATGCTGAAACGGGAATACTGTATTTTTTATAAAGAACAACCAAATAGGTATTTATGTTTCCTGAACCTCTTTTTCTTTCTTTCTCAATAAAATCAATTAGCTTACCCAAAGGCAATGTTTCTGCGATATAAACAACAGGTGTTAAATCGGCCAATTCAAATTTAAAAGCAACATTTTTTTCTGGAGCTTTTTCGATTACATCATTTAATTCTCCTACGGTTCTCTTAGTATAATCGTATAAAACGTAAACCTTCTTTTTAGGATCCCATTTAATACGGCTTGCAGTAATTTTATAGGTTAGTTTTTCTTTTTCAAAATGTTCCAAAGAAAAATTAAAAGCCGTTTTAGACTCTTCATTAAAACTATTTACAAAGATAAAATCGTGGTCATTAATTTGCCTGTAAACATTGGTGTTTTCGCCACGCATTTCGGCTTTTCCGTTTCCTTTTAGATACGTATATCTAAAATTATTATAACCTTCACTTGCTGCTGGAACAATAAAAAATCCCATTAACAATACAAAAAGAGAAACTATAGTTGCACCTATAATATAAGGGCGTAAAAAACGCGTAAATGAAATTCCAGAACTTAAAATCGCGATAATTTCTGTATTGTTTGCCAGCTTTGAAGTAAACCAGATTACGGATAAAAACAAAAATATCGGAAACAGCGAATTAATAAAGTAAATCGTAAAATTGTAATAATAGAAAGCAATATCTCCAAACGGAATCTTGTTTTCGAGCATTTTATTTACCTTTTCAGAAACGTCAATTACGATTCCGATTGGCGCAAATAAAAGAAGCATCACAGAAAAAGTTCCGAGGTATCTTTTTAAAATGTATTTATCTATTATTGTTAACATAACAAAGTTTAATCGATTATTTGTTTAATCGTTTAACCGAAAAAACGATTAAACAAATAAACATATTTTAAAGTCTTTGGCTCATATTTTTAACCATCATTTCTTTCCATGGTCTAAAATCTCCGGCTAAGATATGTTTTCTGGCTTCACGAACCAACCACATATAAAAACCAAGATTATGAATGGTTGCAATTTGTTTTCCAAGATATTCGTTGGCAGCAAATAAATGACGCAAATAAGCTTTAGAATATTCTGTATCTACAAAAGTATGTCCCATTTCATCAATTGGAGAAAAATCAGCTTCCCATTTTTTATTCTTGATGTTAATTGTTCCGTTTGCTGTAAACAACATTCCGTTTCTTGCATTACGTGTTGGCATAACACAGTCGAACATATCAATCCCTAACGCAATATTTTCTAAAATATTAATTGGAGTTCCAACTCCCATTAAATAACGAGGTTTATCTTCTGGAAGAATTTCGCAAACTACCTCAGTCATAGCGTACATTTCTTCTGCTGGTTCACCTACAGAAAGTCCACCAATTGCATTTCCTTGCTGTCCAGCGTTAGCAATATATTCAGCTGACTGGCGACGCAAATCTTTATAAGTACTTCCTTGAACAATTGGGAAAAACGTTTGTTCGTAACCATATTTATATGGCACTTTTTCTAAATGATTGATACACCTGTCTAACCAACGGTGTGTCATGTGCATAGAACGTTGCGCGTAACGATAATCACAAGGATAAGGTGTACATTCGTCAAAAGCCATAATAATATCAGCTCCAATTGTACGCTGAATTTCCATTACATTTTCTGGAGTAAAAAAGTGGTAGGAACCGTCAATATGCGATTTGAACTTCACTCCTTCTTCTTTAATTTTTCTGTTTGAAGAAAGAGAATATACTTGATATCCTCCAGAATCAGTCAAAATATTACGATCCCAGTTCATGAATTTATGCAATCCTCCCGCTTTTTCTAAAATTTCGGTTTGTGGGCGTAAATATAAATGGTATGTATTTCCAAGAATAATATCCGGATTTATTTCTTCTTTAAGCTCACGCTGATGCACACCTTTTACAGATGCAACCGTTCCAACTGGCATAAAAATAGGCGTTTCAATTACGCCGTGATCAGTAGTTATACTTCCCGCTCTTGCTTTAGACTGCGGATCTTTTTGTAATAAATCGAACTTCATTTGTTTCTTTTTTCAGTCGGCAAAGATAAGCTAATTTCAGGGAAATTTAATTAATTAGAAAAATTGTGAATTATAAAATTGAGTTAATTCAAAAACAACATAAAACCTAAACTTCAGAAATTTTTAAATTTGAATAAAATCTATTAAAAATGAAATGCAGAGCTTCCATACTAAGCGAAGTCGAAGTTCTCACTCAGCATATTCACAACAATAAAAATTCAAAATGAACTTAGCACAAAAACTCGGATATCCTGAAAACACCAAACTATTAATCATTCACGCCGATGATGCAGGACTATCACATTCCGAAAATCAGGCAACTATAAAAACACTCCAAAACGGATTTGTTAATTCTTATAGCATAATGGTGCCGTGTCCGTGTTTTTTTGAGATGGCCACTTTTGCTAAAAACAATCCGAATTATGACTGCGGAATTCATTTAACTCTCACTTGCGAATGGGAGAATTATAAATTTGGCCCGATTCTTCCGGTTTCCGAAGTTTCAAGTTTAGTAGATCGAAATGGTTATTTTTATAAAACTCGACAAGATTTTAAAAACAAAGCAAAACCAGCTGAAATTAAAAAGGAGCTTACCGCACAAATCGAAAGAGCTTTGCAATTTGGCATTCAACCTACACATCTCGACTCGCATATGTGCAGTGTCGGCGTTACCCCTGAAATTTTAGAAATCTACAAAGAGCTAGGAAAAACATACAATTTACCTGTTTTTATTAATAAAGACTTTGTAGAATCAATTTCTCTATCTAATGAAAAATATAATTTTGATAATACGCTTTTGGCTGATAAACTTTTAATTGGATATTATGTTGACTTTGAAAAAGGAGAACTCAAAAAATCTTATGAAAAAGCTTTAGACAGCGCAATTTCTGGATTAAATGTTTTCCTTCTTCATCCTGCGTTTGATGATTTTGAAATGCAAGGCATCACAATAAATCATCCAAATTTTGGTTCAGAATGGCGTCAAATAGATTTCGATTTTTTTACTAGTGATGAATGCAAAGCAAAACTAAAAGAGAATAATATTCAATTAATTACATGGAAAGAAATTGGGCAATTGGAGCATCTTCCATTTAAAAAATAAGCTGATTTTTTATGCAAATATTATAACATACTGATTTTAAAAATATAAGTATTGAAACCATAGATTTCATAACTTTATAGTATACAAATATCTGTTTAATAATATTTAATATTGACATTATGATAAATTCAGAAGATAAAAATGCAGCAAAAGAAAATGAGATAGAAAGAAATCTGGAAAATCTAAATTATCCAGCAAGTGAGGATATTTACAATCGCGAAGACAAGTCAGAAAATATAGATCCAGAAAATATTTCGACTGACAAAACCATTACTCAAAACGACAACGAATGGAAACAAAACAGCGACAAACTTGGAAATGATTTGGATATTCCCGGAGCTGAATTAGATGATGAACAAGAAGAAATTGGCTCAGAAGATGAAGAGAACAATTATTATAGCGAAGGTGATACTGAGTAAAATTGCTTATTTATGAGATATAAAAAAAGCCCTCATTTGAGGACTTTTTTTGTTTTTATTTATTCTTAATTTCATAAATATCGTATCCATTTACCCAATCAATTCTTTTGATTCTGTTAGATTTTATTAGATTTTGAATTTCAGATTCAGGAGGGCTCGTTGAGTTAAACTTGAGTTTTTTACTCACTCTAGAAACTACATAACTTGACTTATCTAATTCGGTGTCAAGGAGTAAAATCTTTTTACTGGTAGTAAATTTGTTATCTGTAAATTTATCGAAAGAATTTATTGTCTCAAGAGATTTTCCCGTCACATAAACTTGATTAGCTTCTAAATTATTTAGCTTTTTATACAACAGATATACATTATTATCATTTGAAGGCATATATAAAACATACAAAAACAATGTACTAATCGAAATGACTATATATATTTTTTGAAAATGTTTTTTGATAATCGCAAAACCTGAAAGAGTGTTGAGAGATGATCCCAAAATCAAAATAAAAAAAGGAGCAATGTAAAGGTATAGCCTATCTGAGAAAGGATACATTTGAAAAACATTCAATATTAAATGCACTAAAACAACGCAAAAAAGCAACAAAATTTCTTCTTTAAATAATGATTGCTTTCTATAGAAAATAAAAAAAGGAACAATAAGAAGCATCATAAAAACTCCCCAAATTTCAAAAGCATTAAAGATAGAAGTCCACAAACCGTGAATAGTAAAAATCAAATATTTAAAAATTGAGCTATTAAGTGGTATAAATGTATCGCTCCAATATTGAACCATATAAGACTTTAATTCTGCCGCTCCTTTTTGCTTCATGAACCATAAAAAATAAACAACATATGGAATAGGGACAAGAATCGTAAGTATATTATTTTTTATAAATTTCAAAAACAAGCCAAAATTGTTGAATGAGTTCGATTTGAATAAATTATAAATCAAATATCCACAGCAAGCAAACAAACCAATATTTGACATCAAACTCCAAATCAAAAAGAAAATCCAATTGTACTTCTTAAATTTCTCCGATTGAAAATATACCAATAAACAGATACTTCCCGTTAAATCAATAGTATATTGTTTTACTGTCAATGAATTATTAACAATAAACGGATTGAAAATCAACACAATAAACAACAATAAAAATATTGGATTAAACTTATTTCTTTTTATAAATACATAAAACAATACTAAACCACTTATTGAAAAGATAAAACTTAAGATTTTAATATTTATCCAAAAACTAAATGGAAAAGTCTGAACAATAAACCTTTGAATCCATAAATATAAAGGTGGCGCAGATTGAAAAGAATCTAATGGATAAAGTAATTCTACAAAACCTGAGTTCTTAATATTGTTTCCCAATGAAATTTCATCACCATTAAAAGCAGGAAAAATAAACTGAATTATAAATCTTAGTATTATACCTGAAATTAAAAGAAACAAACAAACCTTTTTCATCTAATTGCGTATTTAAGTATACAATAAATAGCTCTAAAGCCATCTTTCCAACTTATTTTTTTTCCTTCTTCAAATGTTCTTCCATAATAACTAATCCCAACCTCATAAATCCTGATACCTTTAATTTTAGAAATTTTTGCAGTAACCTCAGGTTCAAAACCAAATCTCTTTTCGTGAAGTTTTACATTTTGAATAATCTCGGTTTTAAACATTTTATAGCAGGTTTCCATATCAGTAAGGTTAAGATTAGTGAACATATTACTCAAAAATGTCAAAAACTTGTTCCCTATACTATGCCAAAAAAACAATATTCTATGAGGCTTACCTCCCATAAATCTGCTTCCATATACTACATCGGCATAACCCTCTACAATTGGTCTCAGCAATATATTATATTCAGCAGGATCATATTCTAAATCGGCATCTTGAATTATTAATATATCTCCTGTTGCCTTACTTATTCCAGAATGAAGAGCAGCTCCTTTCCCTTTATTTATAGAATGCGTTAAAATTACAATATCCAATTCACTATTTGCTGCTTTATATTCATTAAATGCTTTTAAAGAATTATCTGAAGAACAATCATCTACAATTATAATCTCTTTTCTAATATTTTCTATTAATTCAACTTTTTTAATTTTGTCTAATATAAAACTTATGGTTTTTTCTTCATTATAAGCAGGTATAATGATTGATAGTTTTTGGCTCATTTTTTAGTTTCTATATGGTATTTGTTGCATTAGATTTTCTATCTAAAAATCATTATCAGGCAAAAGTTTTTCCTCCTAAATAAAAGATCTTCTTTTTAAAAAATTTGGGCAAATATAATTGTTTTATGACACGCTCTAGATTCTTTTTTAAGATTTATTTAAGATTTAATAAACTAACAACATATATATCAAAAATCAATAAATTCTAAGAAATTCCGTAGCAAGTTTTTCTTTATTTAATTGCATTAAATCGCTTCATCAAGCAAAACATTTTCTTAACCGTAAAAAACACACTTAAAAAAAACAAAAAGCAAAAACATGCGTTATATTTTTTTTCATAACATAAAAAAAATAGCAAAATTTAACAATTGTAATAAAACTAAAGCAAAAAATCATTTGTCTGCACACAAAATAACGCCTACTTTTGCTTCAGTTTAACTTTTACATATAAAATGAAGCCTAACACACAACAATTAAGCGATTTAACGATCCAAGTAAGAAGAGATATTCTTAGAATGGTACATGCTGTAAACTCTGGACACCCAGGTGGTTCTTTAGGTTGTACTGAATTTTTGGTTACACTATATCAAAATATAATGGACCGCAAAGAAGGTTTTGACATGGACGGAATTGGAGAAGATTTATTTTTCCTTTCAAACGGACACATCTCACCTGTATTCTATAGCGTTTTAGCACGCAGCGGATATTTTCCAGTTTCAGAATTAGCTACATTCAGATTATTAGATTCTCGTTTACAAGGACACCCAACAACACACGAAGGTTTACCTGGAGTTCGTATTGCGTCTGGTTCATTAGGACAAGGTTTATCTGTAGCTCTTGGAGCAGCTCAAGCTAAAAAATTAAACAAAGACAATCATATTGTATATAGTTTACACGGAGACGGAGAATTGCAAGAAGGTCAAAACTGGGAGGCTATCATGTATGCATCTGCTAAGAAAGTAGACAACATTATTGCAACTATCGACTTAAACGGAAAACAAATTGACGGAACAACTGACGAAGTTTTGCCAATGGGAAGCATTCGCGCTAAATTTGAAGCTTTTGACTGGGATGTTTTAGAAATTAAAGAAGGAAACAGCATCGATGCTATCATTGCTGGTTTAACTGACGCTAAATCAAGAACAGGAAAAGGAAAACCAGTTTGTATTTTATTACATACAGAAATGGGTAATGGTGTAGATTTCATGATGCACACTCACGCTTGGCATGGTAAAGCACCAAACAACGACCAATTGGCTAGTGCTTTAGCTCAAAACATTTCAACTTTAGCAGATTATTAAAAAATGCTTTAAGCAGTAAGCATTAAGCTTTAAGCCTATTGCCTACAGCCTATTGCGTATAGCAAAAAACAAAATGAAAAAATACGAAAATACAGGAAGTAAAGATACTCGTTCTGGTTTTGGAGCGGGAATGACTGAATTAGGTCAAAAAAACGAAAATGTTGTTGCATTATGTGCTGATTTAATTGGATCATTAAAATTTGATGAATTCAAAAAAAATCACCCAGAGCGTTTTTTCCAAATCGGAATCGCTGAAGCTAACATGATTGGAATCGCTGCAGGTTTAACAATTGGAGGAAAAATTCCTTTTACTGGAACTTTTGCTAACTTCTCTACAGGTAGAGTTTATGACCAAATTCGTCAATCTGTTGCTTACTCAGATAAAAACGTAAAAATCTGTGCTTCTCACGCTGGTTTAACTTTAGGAGAAGACGGAGCAACTCACCAAATCTTAGAAGATATTGGTTTAATGAAAATGTTGCCAGGAATGACTGTAATCAATACTTGCGATTACAACCAAACTAAAGCTGCAACTTTGGCATTAGCAGATCATCACGGCCCAGCTTATTTACGTTTCGGACGTCCAGTTGTAGCAAACTTCACTCCTGCTGACGAGCCTTTCGTAATCGGAAAAGCAATTATGTTAAACGAAGGAACAGACGTTACTATTATCGCAACAGGACACTTAGTTTGGGAAGCGCTTATCGCTGCTGAAGCTCTTGAAGCAAAAGGAATTTCTGCAGAAGTAATCAACATCCATACAATTAAGCCTCTTGATGAAGAAGCTATTCTAAAATCTGTTGCTAAAACTAAATGTGTTGTTACTGCAGAAGAACACAATTATCTTGGAGGTCTTGGAGAAAGTGTTTCTGGAGTATTAGCTTTAAACAATCCAACTCCACAAGAATTTGTAGCGGTTAAAGATAGTTTTGGAGAATCTGGAACACCAGAACAATTGATGGAAAAATACAAATTAAACAATCAAGCGATTGTTGAAGCTGTAGAAAGAGTAATCAAAAGAAAATAATTTTACGTTTTCTTACTTTATAAAAGAGCCTCGAAATTTACATTTCGAGGCTTTTTATTTTAATCAACTATCTTAGCTTTTAATACCAAGAAAGAGGAATTTCATGCCAAGCATTTACAACATAAATCTTGAAATTTCCTGAAACTTCAAAGTTTTGATACCAAGCTTGCTCACTATATGGTGCTTTTGGAGTCCAAGTAGCCAATAGAAACGTTTTACTTCCAGACACCGAACTATCCATAACTAATGATGCACTCCAAAACAAAGAATTTGCAGCTATATTGCTACCATCTACTTGCATAGGAGTTGTTTCTGTTTTCCATGTACATCTCCAAGTTGAACATGAACGATATTGCATTAATGATCTTAAAAACATTTTACTTGAATAAACAACATTATTTAAAAGAACTGTCTCATTATACAAGTCTAATACATGTCTATATCTCATTCCTGGCACATTAAAACTACCTTCGTCTGTAACAAATGTTTTAATTCTATTTTCGTTCGGAATAACATATCTACTTGTTAAATCTTTAGTAGATTTCGAAACACTTAATAATTGACCATAAACTACTAAATTTTCTTTAATACTAATAAGTTCCTTTGGACTCTTATTAATTTCATTCTCTGATAGAAGATAGAAATCACGCTCATTAAGCCACAATACCTTACCACCAATTTTAACTTTTGATTCAGTATTTAGAACTGCTTCTAATGCATCTGAATAAATAATTCTTGTTTCTGAAAGAACATCTTCTTCCATAGCAGTTGATTCATCAGAAACTTTTGATAATGAATTTACTCCTTTCGAAGTAATCCAATCCTGAAGGCCTTTACTATCTAGTAAAGCAAGATCTGAGTATTCTTTAATAAAAGACTCTTCATTTTTAAATGATAACATTTTACCATCTAAAACTGAAGCTGAAGTTTCTTTTGAAGAAGCAACATCTTGATTTACCTGATCTTCGCTACTACATGACAAAATAGTAAGCCCTAAAAATAATGCAATTAATTTTTTCATTTTGTAAATTTTAATATTATTCTTTCAAAATTAAAATCAAAAGAAATAAATTCCTTACGTGATTCCGTAAAACATAATAATAATTCTTACAATAAACATAACTAACTAATAAACAATGCCTAAGAAAAAAACTTTAACATATCATCAATTGCAACAAATCTATACAGCTTTGGATATTACATAAAAAAAAAAGACCTCGAAATATTGATTTCGAGGTCTTTTTTTTATGTAAATCTTATTTTAATTTTTCTGATAAGGATATGTTTTATCAAGATGAATTCTCAAACGTCCTGGTGCTGTATAATCCTCAGGAACAAACTTACGAGGATTTGTTATAGACTCAGGCTTAGTTGGGTCTGTAAGTGCTCCAGTTGGTCTTCTTGGAATAGCCCAAATTTCTGTTTCGTCTATATTTGGAGTATCAGGATTATCTGGTACTGGATTGTAAGGATAGTACAAACTGATACCATAATTAAAAGGCTCTCCATTTAATGTTCCCCAACCAATCTGATCACTAGGTTTTGAAATTTCAAATCTCGTCGTGTAACCATCCCCATCATCATCAAAATCCATGAAATCAGGAATTCCGTCTCCATCTGTATCGTCTATTAACTCTTTTGGCAAATTAGGATATCTGTCCGTATCTCTTTGGTCATATAAATATCCATCACCATTAATATCTTCTAAATAAGATGGAACACCATCACCTACTGTAGCTTGTGAAGAAGAGCTGTACTCAAGATCAGATCGTTTTAAAGCAAATAACTTAAAACTAAATACTACAGGAGAATACGAAGGGATACCCACTTGCGCATCAGCATAATAACCTAATCCTGATGGCAAGAACATTACCCCAGCACCATAACCATCATAGGAAATAGTCCCATCATCTGCTGTTGGATTTTTAGTTCCAACGTTAAATTGAGGTATTATCTCTCCCCAACCGTCTATTGCGTGTCTTGCTGCGTAAATATTCAAATCTAAATCAACAGCTAACCCATAGGAACTATCAAATTGAGTATTATCTAAAAGTGTTCCGACATAAGCAACCTTAACAGCATCAAAGTTACATGGCCTGTCTCCAACACCTTTATTTAAAGATAAATAATAAACTTTATAATTTACATCATGACTATAAACAGGTCTAGTTTGCAAAGGATACTCTTTCTGGTCCCAAATCGAAACTTGAGTTCCTCCAGCTGGAATTTTTTCTATTTTAACATCAAAAGTTGTTTTATCTACAACAATATAATTAGTCTTTAAAAATTTTTCAATAGAATCATTATCTGCTTTATACTGCTCTGCATAATCCCTCAAAGGAACAACCACTACATTATCGTCATCATTTTTATTACAAGAAACGATGGCAAGGCCAGCAAGCAACAAAACAAAATAATATTTAAATTTATTCATTATTATCATTTTTTTAGGTGCGCAAGATACAATATTGATTTATTTTTGTAAAGAATTTAACTTGGATTTTAGAAAAATTATGAGAATAGATAAATACTTGTGGTGCGTTCGTTATTACAAGACCAGAAACATGGTTACTGAAGCTTGCAAAAAGAATCAGATCACTGTAAATGGGCAAGTTGCGAAACCTTCAAAAGAAGTTTTTCCTACAGACAGAATCACCTTTAGAAAAGATCAAATTACACAAATTATAACGGTTTTAGATATTCCGCAAAATCGAGTTGGCGCAAAATTGGTAGATCTTTATCAAAAAAACGAAACTCCACCAGAAGCTTTTGCCCATTTAGAGATGCTAAAACTATCTAAAGAACATTCTAGAAGAACTGGTGCCGGACGTCCAACTAAAAAAGACCGAAGAGACATTGATGATTATGGAGATGATGTTCATGAAGATGATGAAGACCATGACGATCTTTAAATAGTAATTGCAATAAAAAATAGGACTTTCAATAAATTTGTACATTAGCAAAAAAATATATCATGAGCAGCAATATAATCTTAACTAATCAAGAAATCGAACATAAAATAAAACGTATCGCTTATCAAATTTACGAGACTTTTGTAGACGAAGAAGAAGTTGTTATTGCAGGAATTGCTTCTAACGGATTTGTTTTTGCCGAAAAAGTTGCTTCGGCGCTTAGCAGCATCTCTACCCTAAAGGTCTCAATCTGCGAAGTAAAAATAAACAAACAAAATCCGCAAGAAGCGATACAAACTTCATTAAGCACTGAAGAATACAAAAATAAAGGATTAGTTCTGGCTGATGATGTCTTAAACTCAGGAACCACATTAATCTATGCTGTTCGCCATTTCTTAGACGTTCCGCTTAAAAAATTCAAAACAGCAGTACTTGTTGATAGAAATCATAAAAAATATCCAGTAAAAGCAGATTTTAAAGGAATCTCGCTTTCAACTTCTTTATTAGAGCATGTTCAAGTAGTTTTCAATTCAGAAAATGGCGATTATGCTTCTTTAAGCTAATATTTCTAAAATATCCTGAACCGTTTCTTCGACAGATTTATCATCAACTGAAACTTTATGTTTTGCTTGATTGTAATAATAACTTCTGTCGAATAAATGTTTCGCGATAAACTCTTTCATTTCTTCCTCATTCATATTAGCAATCAAAGGGCGTTTGCTTTTGTTATGCACCAATCTATTATATAAGGTATCAATTGATGCTTTTAAATATACAGAAGTAACATCGTCTCCTTTTAGCAATTCATGATTATTAGCATAACATGGAGTACCTCCTCCAAGACCTATAATATTATTATCTGAAGATTCTAGCAATTCGACGAACATTTGGTGCTCTAATTTTCGAAAATGCACTTCTCCATGCTTCTCAAAAATCTCATTTATGGATAAATTTGCTCTTTCTTCGATGCATTTATCTAAATCTAAGAACGGAATATTTGTAATTTTTGACAAATTTTGGGCAATAGTAGACTTTCCGCAGCCCATATAACCTAACAACACAATTTTTTTCATATTAATAAAACCTTATAAACTAAGCATTTGAGAATTTTTCTAAAAAAAAGACAAATTTATGATAAAATAGCTTGGAAACTTCAAAAAAAACTCCTTATATTTGCACCCGCATTCAAGAAATTAAATGACTCGATAGCTCAGTCGGTAGAGCACATCACTTTTAATGATGGGGTCCTGGGTTCGAGCCCCAGTCGGGTCAC
>NZ_JBXAHE010000007.1:0-192671 GCF_058794775.1 Flavobacterium sp. GW823-FHT06G12 | reverse complement strand
GCCCCGATGCAAGCGGAAATCCTTTTTGGGCAGGGGTTCGGGTGCAATCTTTTGCAGCCCATAGCCGCAAACGGCCCGCATTTATCATTAAAACTTCAGCCTACCTGCACTTATATATAATAGGCGCATAAAAACAAACCCGACAGGTTTTCAAAAAACTGTCGGGTTGTACATTATATATAGTAGTCCTTTATATATAGCATTATTTTTTATTTAAGTCTTTGGCTTTCTGTTGCCATTTTTCTGATAGATCTTCATAATCTATCGGAGTGGCTGGTTTTTGATTTATTAATCGGCCAGATTCAAATGCTCGAACTAATATTGTTTCTATTAGATAGTCTTCGTTTACATCGTATGGCTTATATTCTTCTTTTAAACTAATGTCAAACAAATTAGCAGTTGTATTAGAAACAAAAGCTTTGAATCCGCTTTTTAATGTTTTGATTAGTTCATAAGTTGTAATTCCTGTTTGACGATGAACCAGCTTTACTAAAATCTGACCTTGTTTTCTAGAAAGCTTTTTAAGTCTTTCTTCGAATTCGTTATTTAAATAATCTTCGACGATTTTAAAATACTTCTTTTTTTCTCGACTCGTTTTTAAACGTGACATTCCATTATTCAAAGCCGTTAATCGCTCTGCTGCCAGCTTAGCATATGGATATACTTTATACACTCTGTTTTGAAGAATTTGAAATTGTTTCATTTCCTCAGGACTCATCTTTTGCCCTTTTGAAATAATTATTTCTGGAAGCTGAATAGTATCGCCTAAAATAGAATCTCTTTCTGTTAATATATATCCCATTTGCTCGTTCTCTTTAGGAGTAACTTGGGCTTTGGAAGAAAAACAAACTAAGAGTAAAAATAAAAAGGTGGTTAATCTCATTGAATCATAATTTAAGTGTAAAATTATATATTTATACACAACTCTGATACCAAATTTATATTTTAGCGGAAAAATATTTTTATGAGCACAAATTCTATCTTAAACGATACTTCTTTAGCATTCTTAGAAAGCTACCTAAATAACGCTTCCCCTACTGGTTACGAAAGTGAAGGCCAGAAACTTTGGATGAACTATTTAAAACCTTATATTGACACCTTTATTACTGATACTTACGGAACTGCTGTTGGAGTAATTAATCCTGACGCACCGTATAAAGTTGTTATTGAAGGGCATGCGGATGAAATTTCTTGGTATGTAAACTACATTACAGAAGATGGTTTGGTTTATGTAATACGAAATGGTGGTTCAGATCATCAGATTGCTCCTTCTAAAAGAGTTAATATTCATACTAAAAACGGAATCGTAAAAGGTGTTTTTGGATGGCCAGCAATTCATACTCGTTTACGCGACAAAGAAGAAATTCCTAAACTAAGTAATATTTTTATTGATTTAGGTTGCGAAAACAAAGAGCAAGTTGAAGCTTTAGGTGTTCATGTTGGATGTGTGATTACGTATCCTGATGAATTTATGATCTTAAACGAAAACAAATTTGTCTGTCGTGCTATCGATAATAGAATGGGCGGTTTTATGATTGCTGAAGTTGCTCGTTTATTAAAAGAGAACAATAAAAAACTTCCTTTTGGTTTATATATTGTGAATTCTGTTCAGGAGGAAATTGGTCTTCGTGGAGCTGAAATGATTGCGCATAGAATAAAACCAAATGTAGCGATTGTTACTGATGTTTGCCATGACACCACTACTCCAATGATTGATAAAAAGGTAGAAGGTGATCTTAAAATGGGCAAAGGTCCTGTTATTGGCTATTCACCAGCAATTCAGAATAAATTACGTGATTTGATTGTAGACGTAGCTTCAGAAAATAAAATTCCTTTTCAGAGACATGCTACTTCACGTGCAACTGGAACAGATACTGATGCTTTTGCTTATAGCAATGGCGGTGTTCCCTCTGCATTAATTTCGCTTCCTTTGCGTTATATGCATACAACAGTAGAAATGGTTCATAGAGATGATGTTGAAAATATTATTAAGTTAATTTATGAGTCACTACTGAAAATCGAGAACAACGAGACGTTCTCTTACTTTAATTAAAAAAACAATACCACACTAAATTCGGCTATTTCATGAAATGGCCGAATTTTTAAATCTCCCCAGAATGAAAATATTACTGCTCGAAGACGATTTTACTTTGTCTAAAGAAATCTCTGCCTTCTTTACCTCAAAGAAGTTCGAGTGTGTTCCATATTATGATGGCTCATTGTTGCTGAAAAAGTATTTTCCCTACGAATATGATTTGATTATTCTTGACATCAATGTTCCTGGATTAAACGGAATAGAGGTTTGCAAAGACATTCGTAAAATTGATATTAAAACGCCAATAATAATGTTAACCGCTTTTAGCGAAATTGAAGACAAATTATCTTCTTTTGATAATGGCGCAGACGATTATCTAGTAAAACCTTTTCATTTTGAAGAATTATACGCTAGAGTACAATCTCTTTTAAGACGAAAGGAAGTTCCGCAACAGGTAGAAAGCAAAATTGTGATCAAAGATTTAGAAATTTACGAAGAAGACATGAAAGTTTTTAGATCTGGCGAAGAAATAAAACTTACTCCTAAAGAGTTTAAATTGATTTTAATTTTGGCTCATGCCAAAGGAAAAGTGCTTTCTAAACAATTTATTGCAGAAAAACTTTGGGATTATCATATCGAAACTAATCAAAATACAATTGAAGTTTATATCAACTTTTTAAGAAAAAAAATCGATAAGGATCACGAAATAAAACTTATTCGTACCAAGGTTGGTTACGGTTACTATCTAAGCGATCAAGAATGACATTAAAAAATAGAATATCACTTTTAGTCAGTTTACTGTTTACCATTCTTTTTGGATTGGCTTCAACAGTGATATTCATTTTGTATTCTAATTATAGAAAAGAAGAGTTTAGAGATCGATTAGAAATTAAGGCTTTGTCGAATATTAAATTATTGGTAAATGTCAAACAAGTCGACAATCAGCTTTTAAAAATAATAGACCAGAACTCTATTAATAAACTTTATGATGAGAAAACCTTAGTTTTTGATTCTAATTATAAACTTATTTATAGTAGTATCGATGATGCAAAAATCAATTGGTCTGTTGAAGATTTAAAATATTTAAAAAAGAATAAAACCTTTTTTAAACAGCAAGGAGATTACGAAGTTTATGGCGTTTTTTACGATACAAACGATAAAGATTTTTATGCTCTAATTTCTGCGACAGATGATTACGGAAAAAAGAAACTCCTTTTTTTAAGATACACATTAGTTGTTTCGTACATTTTCTTTACCACAATCTGCTGGCTATTAACTTCTTTTATGGTTAGAAAAGCAATGGATCCGCTTCTTGCTTTTCATCAGAAAATAAAAAATATAAACGAAAATAATCTCGATACTAGAATTGCATCTAATAGCACGAAGAACGAAGTTGATCTCCTTGCTGATGAGTTTAACTTTATGATGGATCGAATAGAAGTTTCCTATCAAAAACAAAAAGAATTTACTGCTCACGCCTCGCACGAATTAAGGACGCCTCTTTCTAGAATGACTTCGCAGATCGAAAATGCCATTGCCGATCCCGAAATAAAACCAAAAAACAGTTCTTTTCTAAATAATATATTAGCCGATGTTAATCATTTAGGAGAGTTGATTAATTCCCTATTAATTCTTTCTAAAATTGATAATAGAAGAACAGAAAACAATGAAATTCAGCGTATAGATGAGATTTTATTCTCTTCTATAGAAAAAATCAACAAAACGTTTCCAGATTTTGCTATTCTTTTTGAAATGGAAGAAAGTGATGATTTGGATACCGCTTTAGAAATAAAAGGAAATAAAAATCTTCTAGAAATTGCTTTAACCAACATTTTAAAGAATGCCTACATCTACTCCGATAACAAACAGGCAAAAGTAAAAATAAGCACTGATCATTATCATCTTATAATTTCAGTATCAAATACTGGAAACACTCTTAGCGAAGAAGAACAAAAAAGTCTTTTTGAACCTTTTATGCGCGGGCAAAATTCAAAAAAAACTTCAGGATTCGGTCTTGGTCTAAGAATTGTCCATCGCATTTTGACAGTTCATAAAGCCAACATAATCTACTCAACTCCAAATATTAACACGAATTTATTTCAATTATTTTTCGAATTATAAACTTTTTTAAGCTATTTTTAAGGTAGATTTTAAGCTCCCCTAAAGCCTGTTGATAGCATATTTGTATAATCCAAAAACAATACAATGAAAAAGTTATTCGCATTGCTGTTATTTGCAGTTCTAAATCAAGCTGCAATAGCCCAAAAAACAGCTACCTTAGAAGACTGTGAAGGCCAATTCTTAAAAAAGAATTTATTTCTCTTAGCATCGCAGTATAATATTGATGCTTCAAAAGCTCTAGCCATTCAAGCCCGAATTTGGGACAACCCCACTATCACTGCCGAACTTAATGCGTATAACCCCGAAAGAGACAAGTTTTTTGACATCGGGAAAGAAGGACAAAAAGCGTTTGGTATCGAACAGCTAATTTATCTTGGCGGTAAAAAACGTAACGAAGTTAAACTCGCACAAACTAATGCTCAATTGGCAGAATTATCATTTAATGATTTAATGCGCACCTTAAAACTACAACTTCGTAAAAGTTTTTATACTGTCTACTACAACAGTAAAAATCTCGAAAACACAGATAAACAATTGGCTCATATCGAAGATTTAATCAATTCTTATTCTGTTCAGGCTCAAAAAGGCAATATTCCCTTAAAAGATGTTGTTCGTTTGCAATCTTTATATCTTAATTTCAAAAATGAACGACTAGAAGTTGTAAATAACAATATAGAAGAGCAAGCAAATCTAAAGCTTTTAATGAACGAAACGGAAAATGTAATTCCAGTTGTCAGTAAAGATGATTCGAATAAATATTTAAAAATTATTCCTTTAGATATTAAAAGTTTCGAAGAACAAGCAATTGCAAATCGACCTGATTATTTAGCAAAACAAAAAGAAATAGAGGCTAATGAAATAAATGTAAAATGGCAGAAATCGCTTGCAATTCCAGATCTTACTTTAGGTGCAAATTACGATCAGCGAAGTGGAGCTTTTAATAAAGAATCTAATGTTAGCCTTGGTATTCCGCTACCGTTATGGAATAAAAACAAAGGAAACATTAAATATGCTCAAACTATTTTAGAACAATCTAAAGTTGAAAAACAAAATTTTGAACTACAGCTGCAAACTGAAATTACTTCAGCTTGGACAAAATGGGATGAATCAAGACAAAACTACAGTGTGATTAAACCAACTGTAAATTCAGATTTTGAAGCAGTTTACAACGGAATGCTAACTAATTTTCAAAAACGAAATGTAAGCCTTTTAGAATTTACCGACTTTATGGAAAGCTACAATCAGGCAATAATTCAGTTAAACGAATTAAAGAAAAAAGTAGTATTAGCAGGTGAAGAGTTAAATAGTACCATCAACAAAGATTTATTTTAAAACAGTAAAGAAATGAAACATACATTATTCATAGGAATCGCAGTTGCAACTCTATCTCTAACAGGCTGCAAAAAAGAAGTAGAGAATCCTGAAACAAATACATCTTTTGTTTTAAGTGATACTATGCTAAAAACTACTACAACAGCCGAAGCTACGACCCAACCATTAAAGAACGAACTTAGTTTTTATGGAAAAATTACGGCTGATAATAATAAAATGATTGACGTTTACCCGTTGGTCGGCGGAAATGTTATGAAAGTAAATGTTGAACTTGGTGATTATGTAAAAAAAGGACAAGTTCTGGCAACCATAAAAAGTACCGATGTAGCCGATTTTGAAAAGCAATCTATAGATGCTAAAAGTGATTTGCTTGTTGCAAAAAACAATTTAAAAGTAGCGCAAGAATTATTTGACGGCAAATTAAATTCTGAAAGTGATGTTCTACAGGCAAAATCTGAAGTAAACAAAGCACAGTCACAATTAAGTAAAATTCAGGAAACTTATAAAATTTACAATATTAAAGCAGGTTCTATTTATGAAGTGACAGCTCCAATAAGTGGTTTCATTATTCAAAAAAGCATTAATCAAGATATGCTTTTACGTAATGACCGTTCTGAGAACATATTTGATATTGCAGAAATCAGCGAAGTTTGGGCAATGGCTAATATTAATGAAATCGATATTAATAAAGTAAAATTAGGAACAGCTGCTGCTGTTACTACCCTTAGTTATCCAGATAAAACGTTTAACGGAAAAGTAGATAAAATCTACAACGTAATTGATCCAGAAACCAAGGCAATGCAGGCAAGAATCAAATTGAGCAATCCTGATTACATGTTAAAGCCTGATATGAATGCGAATATCAAATTATCTTTTAACGAAAACCAATCGATGATAGCCGTACCTAGTAAAGCTATTGTTTTTGACAAAAGTAAAAACTTTGTTGTCGTATTTAAAGACCGTAATAACATAGAAACTAGACAAGTAGAAGTTTATCGAGTTGTTGGTGATACAACTTATATCTCAAGTGGTTTAAAAGAAAATGAAAAGGTAATTACAAACAATCAGCTATTTATTTATGGTGCTTTAAATAATTAAGACATGAACAAATTCATAAAAAATATTATTGCTTTCTCTTTAAAGAATAAAGCATTTACCTTCTTTTGGGTCGGATTATTGGCTGTTGCAGGATTTATTTCGTTCAAAAATATGCCTATTGATGCCTTTCCTGATGTTACCAATACGCAAATTATCATTATTACACAATGGAATGGAAAAAGTGCCGAAGAAGTAGAACGCTTCGTGACTTCTCCAATTGAGATTTCAATGAATTCTGTTCAAAAGAAAACAAGCGTTCGAAGTATTACAATGTTTGGATTATCGGTTATCAAAATTATTTTTGATGATGGTGTTGATGATACTTTTGCTCGCTTTCAAGTAAACAATTTATTGAAGAATGTTTCTCTTCCAGATGATGTTGAGCCAGACGTACAGCCGCCATACGGACCTACAGGAGAAATCTTCAGATATATTGTAAAAAGTAAAAGCAGAGACAGTAGGGAATTATTGACTTACCAAAATTGGGTAATTGATAAACAGCTTCGCTCTCTTCCAGGTGTTGCCGATTTAAATGTATTTGGAGGCCAAACTAAAACCTATGAAGTTGGGGTTGATCCAATTAAATTGGCTAAATACAATATTACTCCATTACAAGTTTATAATGCTGTAAATTCTGGAAACTTAAACGTTGGTGGTGATGTTATTGAGAAAAACGGACAAGCTTTTGTAGTTCGTGGTGTAGGTTTATTAAAATCTAAAGAAGACATTGGAAATATTATCGTTGATGATGCCGGAGGAAATCCTATTTTGGTAAAAAATCTAGCTGATGTATACGAAAGTGCAATGCCAAGAGTTGGACAAACTGGTCTTGGAGATAACGACGACGAAGTTGAAGGAATTGTAGTAATGCGTAAAGGAGAAAATCCGCAGGAAACTTTGGCTTTAATCAAAGCAAAAATCAAAGATCTTAATGATAATGTTTTACCTAAAGACATTAAAATTGAAACTTTCTACGATCGCGATAATCTGATGAATTTCACGACCGAAACCGTAATGCATAACTTATTTGAAGGTATTATTCTGGTTACTGTTGTCGTATTTCTTTTTATGGCCGACTGGAGAACTACTTTTACAGTTTCGATTGTCATTCCGCTTTCACTTTTATTTGCATTTTTATGTTTGAAAATGATGGGAATGAGCGCTAACTTATTAAGTTTAGGTGCTGTCGATTTCGGAATTATCATTGATGGAGCCGTAGTAATGGTCGAAGGGCTATTTGTGGTTCTAGACCATCGAGCGCATCAATTGGGAATGGAAAAATTCAATAAAATTGCCAAGGGAAGCTTAATTAAGAGAACAGGAACAGAAATGGGTAAAGCTATTTTCTTTTCAAAACTAATCATTATTACAGCTTTACTGCCTATTTTCTCGTTTCAGAAAGTAGAAGGAAAAATGTTCTCTCCCCTAGCCTTTACATTAGGTTTTGCATTATTGGGAGCACTGATATTTACATTAACTTTAGTCCCAGTTCTATCGCATATTTTATTGAATAAAAATGTGAAAGAAAAACACAATCCGTTTGTTAATTTTTGGGATCGAATTGTTTCTAAAGGTTTTGCATGGACATTTAAACATAAAGTAAAAACTTTAATCGCTTCTATCGGAATACTAGCTGCTGTTTTCTTTTCTGCAGGTTTCTTAGGAACAGAATTTTTACCTCAATTAAATGAAGGCGCATTATGGGTTACTGCCGAGTTACCTATGAGTACTTCTCTTCCTGAAAGTGTTAAGACTGCTGCAATAATTAGAAAAGACTTGGAGAGTTTTCCTGAAGTAAAGAAGGTTTTATCTCAAACTGGACGAAGCAATGACGGAACCGATCCTAATGGTTTTGGATTTATTCAGTTACAAGTTGATTTAATTCCGCAAAAGCAATGGAAACGTAAAATTTCTATGGACGATCTGATTAATGAAATGGATGAGAAACTGAAAGTTCATCAAGGAATCACTTATAACTATTCTCAGCCGGTAATTGATAACGTAGCCGAATCGGTAGCTGGATTTAAAGCCTCAAATGCAGTTAAAATTTATGGTGATGATTTGAATAAATTAGATCAGTTGGCAAATGAAGTTTTAGCTCAGATTAAAAATATTCCAGGTATCAAAGATGCAGGTATTTTAAGAAATGTTGGCCAGCCAGAAATAAGCGTTATTTTAGATCGAGAAAAAATGGCTGCTTACGGCGTAACTTTAAGCGATGCTCAAGCTGTTTTGGAATTAGCTTTTGGAGGAAAAACAGCAACTGAAAAGTATGAGGACGAAAAGAAATTTGATGTTCGTGTTCGTTTTTCAAAAGAATACAGAAAAGATGAGAAAGATTTAGAGGAAATTAAAGTTCCAACTATTAGCGGAATAAAAATCCCTTTAAAAGAAATCTGCGACATTAAAACTATTACCGGTCCAGCATTTATTTACAGAGATAATACAAAACGTTTTATTGGAGTTAAATTCTCTGTTCGTGATAGAGATTTAGGAAGTACAATTGCAGAAGCACAATCTAAAGTAAATAAATTGAAACTTCCTGCTGGTTATACAACAGGTTGGACTGGAGAATTTGAGAACCAAGTTCGTGCCAGTGCACGTTTGGCACAAGTTGTCCCTATCAGTTTAATTGGAATTTTTGTTCTGTTATTTATTTTGTTCGGAAACTTTAAAGATTCTCTTCTTGTTTTAGCCAACGTACCGTTTGCAATTATTGGCGGAATCATTGCACTTCATCTTACAGGAATGAATTTTGGAATTTCTGCTGGGGTTGGATTTATTGCGCTTCTAGGAATTTGTATACAAAATGGAGTAATTTTAATATCCGAATTCCATCATAATCTAAAAGCAAAATACTCGCTTGAGGAATCTATTTTTAGAGGAGTCAAAGCCAGAACAAGAGCAGTAGTTATGACAGCATTAATGGCTTCTATCGGTCTTATGCCTGCGGCAATTTCTACAGGAATTGGTTCAGAATCTCAAAAACCGCTTGCTATTGTAATTATTGGCGGATTAATGACAGCAACAGTCCTAACCTTGTTGGTATTCCCGATATTATTTTGGGTATTTAATAGAAAAAAAGATGTGCCACTTGAATAGCAGAAAAATATTTAGTTTTAAATCAATTTGTTGGGATTTAAAAAGGAAGAAGCATCATTCTAGTAATGATGCTTTTTTTGTTTTAGAAATTTAATTTTAAAACAAAAAAAAGACCTTTTGCTCAGAAAGGTCTTTTTACTAACTCAAAACTTTTAAACTGTTATTTCAAATCTTTCAAAAGCGCAATTGATTCTGAAGCATTTGATAATTCTGCATATCTTAATGCAGTAAATCCACTTTCGTTTTTTGTACTTGGTTTTGCACCATTTGCCAATAAAACTTTAATGATTTCGTACTTGTTGTAACGTGCAGCAGTCATTAAAGGCGTAAGCTCTTCAGACATTAAATTTACATCTGCACCGTACTCAATAAATTTTTGCACAGCTACGATATCTCCTTTACTAATTGCAACATTTAAAGGGTTTGCTGCATATTCTACTAATTCAACTGGATTTTTAGCAGTTGAAACTTCATTTGAAGCCATAGCTACATTTCCAAATGTTACCAAGGCTAGTCCTAAATAAATAACTGATTTTTTCATAATGATTGATTGTTTATTAATTGATTGATGATGATTTTAATTCTTATGTAAAAGTAATTTATTTTATCGTATTATGCATTACAAAGTACCATGTTTTAACCAATTCTTAACACTTACTTAATAAAACGATAATTAAAGAACCCAAACGTTACCAAATTACTGGTTTTACTATAATAGACTACATAAAAACAAAAATGTTACAATAAATCTTATTTTTTTTTGATTTTTTTAAAATCGGTATCATTTCAAAACTCACAATTATTTTTTTAAATTTACTATGAGATTAAAAATCAAAAACATACAAGTATAGTTGCAAAGCCCTATAACTTCTATTAAGAAGAAAAAAAAACAAATCAAAAACTACTAACCTTAAAACAAAAACTATGATTTTTATTAAAAGATTACTAGTCATTCTAATTCTATTTATTTCAATTGTCTTGATTGCGGCTTATTTTATGCCAAAAGAATATTCGGTAGAAAGAGAAATTACGATTAACAAACCAGCTGATAGCATCTTCAAATATGTGAGATCACTAAAAAATCAAAATGAGTTTAGCGTTTGGGCCAATATGGATCCAAAAATGAAAGTTCATTATAAAGGAGCTGATGGTGCTGTAGGTTCTGTTTCTTCTTGGGAAAGCAATGTGAAAGAAGTTGGTGTTGGTGAAGAAGAGATTACAAAAATAACAGAAAACAGACGTCTCGAATTTGCGCTCCGTTTTAAGAAGCCTATGGAAGATAATGCTGTAGGATTTATGTCTACTGAACCTATTTCAGATAATCAGACAAAAGTGAGATGGGGAATTAGTGGCGTAATACCATATCCAACAAACATTATGCTTCCAATGCTAAAAATGGACCAATTGATAGGAAATGATCTGCAAAAAGGTCTAGAAAATCTAAAAGATATAATGGAATAATTTTTCAGAGTTTTAAAAGAAAAAAGAGCAATTCAAATAAATGAATTGCTCTTTCTCATTTCATTTATGTTTTCTACTCTTTTCCATATTCGCTTTATTCAAAATAGCAATCGATTCTGCAGATTTTCCAAACTCTGCGAAATGCAAAGCGGTATAACCTCTTTCATTTTCAAGTGAAGGTTCTGCCCCATTTTCGAGTAAAATTTTAATAATCTCTACTTGATTAAATCGTGCGGCCACCATCAAGGGAGTCATGTTATTTACTATTTTATTGATATTGGCTCCATACTTTATAAATCTCTTAACCGTTTCGATATCGCCTTTACTAATTGCTAGATGAAATGGAGAGTTCGAATAAATTGAAAATTCAGCTTGATTTTCAATTTTCAGTTCACAATTTGATGCTTTTATTTCATTAGTAAAAATGAAAATTAGCCCTAAAATAATTACTGCTTTTTTCATAATGATTGTTTGTTAAATGATTGATGATGATGATTTTCTATTTAGACGACTAAAAAGAGCATTAGGTTGCAGGAATAAGGAGAAAAATAAAAAAACGCAATTTAGGCAGACCAAAAATTGCGTTTCTTTACTGATGCAAAAATAGATTATATCTTAAACTTCTTGCTGTATATATCCTTCAAATCCTTTTCAAATAATGTAAAAGGATCGTTATAAAATTTTATAAAATCGGTTTCGCTAATTTGTCCAGGAAAAGGCGCATAATAGTGAGTTGGACTTGTGGTGTCATTTCGCCAAACTAAAACATAAGCCAATTGCAGATTTTCAGATTTTAAAGTTTTAAGTAAAACTTCTGTCCACCAATTTTCATTAGGAATTGATTCTAAACCAGTTTCTGTAAACGCAGCTACTTTTTTCCTTTTTACAGCCAAATCAGAAAATATTTTTAATTTTTTCAAACCAGCTTCTAAATCATATTTTCCATCGCGTCCAAAATCGGCATAATCATCCATGCCCAAAATATCAACGAATTCATCGCCTGGATAACGCTCTAAATATTGTGATTCAGAATTAAATCGATTATCGGGAGAAAAAGCATAAATAAAATTGTGAACTCCTAAAGTATCTCTCAGATAAGAAATCGTAAACTGCCAAACGGCAATAAAATCTTCTCGAGAAGTATGTGATTTTCCCCACCAAAACCAATCGCCATCAAATTCATGAAAAGGCCTAAAAATCATTGGAGAAAGCTTTCCGTCCTTTGCTTTTACAGAATGGGCAAAATCGGCAATAGTTTTTAGAATTTCTTTATACTGTTCGTTATTAGAGCCACCAGGTTTAATTAAAGACATTGAAGCGGTTGAGATTCCGTCTTTCCAGTAAAATCCGCCATCAGACGCTGGATTATTAAAATGCCAAGAAACTGTTGTAATTCCGCCTCTTTCATAAGTATCGATTACATTTTTTCGTAAAACCTCTTTTGTTTTTTCAATCTGTTCTTTAGAACGACCCGAAAAATCGCTAAAATCTATACCAACAACAGCCGGATGCGACCCCGTAACCGACTTTACATCTGACCGATTAGGCTCATTACTCCATCCATGTCCATATTCAAGAGCGTGCTGATGTCCAAAAAGAATATGCTTTTTTGAAATGATTTTTAGATTCTGATATAAGTTTTTAGTTTCTTTTGTCGCATTTTTATCTATTTGCGCAAAAAGAAAATGCCCTACAGTAAGACAAACTAATAGGGCATTTTTTTTAGTAATAAGTTTCATGGCTTAAATAGTTAGTTTAAACCCAAAAGTATTACTTTGAAGAAAGGCAATCTAATACATTTTATTCAATACGTTGACCAATATTATCAAAATAAAGATAATGCTTTTCTTTTCTTGCGTTAAAAATTTTTACTTCAGCCCTTTTAAAACAGCTTCAGCCTCTGTTGATTTTGAATATCTTGCATAATCTAATGCTCGTAATCCATGTTCGTTTTCTATGGAAGGTTTAGCTCCATTTGCTAGTAAGATTTTCACAATTTCTACATTATTAAATCGAGCTGCAAGCATTAAAGGCGTCATATTTCGCACAATTTTATTTACATCTGCTCCATACTCAATACTTTTTTTTACGGTTTCAACATCTCCATTACACACAGCTATGTGCAAAGGCGATGAGAAATAATCTGAAATTTCAATTTGATTTTTAACTGTCAGCTTATGATTGGAAGCTGCTGCAAAATTTGCAAATACGGCAAGAGCCGTCCCTAGAATGATTACTGTCTTTTTCATGATTGATTACTTGTTTAATGATTAATGATGTGATGATTACTTGTTAGACGCTCATTATGCATAAAACGTTGCATCAAAAATGAAAAAAAAGATAAGTTTTCTAAAAAAAAGACAAAGAAGTGCAATCAGATAGGCTCAATTGCACTTTTCGCATAATTAAATTGGGATAATTTCAGATTAGATTTCATATCGAAAACCTATTTAAACGAAAAAAAGCCTCGCTGAATTTATCTCAGCAAGGCTTTTTATATATTTATTTTTTTAGCTTAAATCGAAATTATTCTTTTGAAGAAAGGTAATCTAATACGTTTTTCTCAATACGTTGATCAATATTGTCGATGTCAGCTTTAACAAATTTCTCTCCTAAAATATTCTCATACAATTCGATATATCTTTCAGAAACTGACTCAATATATTCGTCAGTCATATTTGGAATCTGCTGTCCGTCTTTACCTTGGAAACCATTTTCGATTAACCAACGACGAACAAACTCTTTAGATAATTGTTTTTGCTCCTCTCCTTTTTCTTGTCTTTCTGCATAACCGTCAGCGTAGAAATAACGAGAAGAATCTGGAGTATGGATTTCATCAATTAAAACAATTACGCCATCTTTTGTTTTTCCGAACTCGTATTTGGTATCCACTAAAATCAATCCACGTTTTGCAGCGATTTCAGTTCCTCTTTGAAATAAAGCGCGAGTATATTTTTCTAAAACTAAATAATCTTCTTCAGAAACAATTCCTTTTGCTAAAATGTCTTCGCGAGAAATATCTTCGTCGTGAGAACCATTATCAGCTTTTGTAGTTGGCGTAATAATTGGTTCTGGAAATTTATCGTTTTCCTTTAAACCTTCTGCCATTGTAACGCCACAAATTTGTTTTCTACCAGCAGCATATTCACGAGCAGCATGACCAGATAAATAACCACGAATTACCATTTCTACTTTAAAAGGATCACATAAATGTCCAACAGCAACGTTTGGATCTGGAGTTACAATCAGCCAGTTTGGAACGATATCTTGCGTCAATTCCATAAATTTTGTTGCAATCTGATTCAGGATTTGTCCTTTGTACGGAATTCCTTTTGGCAAAACTACATCAAAAGCCGAAAGTCTATCTGTTGCCACCATTACTAAAAGTTCATCATTAATATTATAAACTTCTCTAACTTTTCCGCGGTAAACTGATTTCTGATTCGGGAAATTAAAATCTGTAGTTGTGATTGTATTACTCATTATCCTTTTAGTTGTGTTGTTTTTAATGAATGCAAATTTAAAACTATTTGACAGAGCAAACAAAGAAAATATCAGTTCAATTTTTGCAAATTATTTAAAGCTCAAAATTCCTTTACCAAAAGATTTTATTGACTCGTCTAAACTAGAAAGTGTTGTGTCTGTCAATTTTTTAAAATCGGTTGATTTGACAATTAGAATCTGTCCTTGATCTTTAGCTGGCGCATTTGGAACAAAAATCACAGCTGAACCATTTTTATCTTCTTCAATTAAATGGGCCGGTTGCCAAAAATCTCCATTTTTGAATAGAATTGGCAAATCAGTTATGGGTTTAGGTTCTTTATTTCTTTTTAGTAATTTTTCTTCTGCTTCTTTTTTATTCTTTTCATAACCTGGCAAAAAGATCATTAATTTCTCGTCTACCCACTTTGTAAATCTTTTTAAAAGAGATAATCGCATTAGAAAACCGCTGAAATAAATTAGAGCTAACAAAATAATTCCACCTGCAATATCAGTTGCATATTTTCCTAATACAAGATCTAAACGAAGAAAATGCGCAAATTTTTCGCCATAATTCTGAAAGAACTTCCAAACTTTTTCTAACAAAATAAAAAAAACTAAAAGCGGTAATAAAACCAATGCTCCCGAAATGCAATTTCGTTCAACTTGAAGTAAAAATCTTTTCATTGCTAAAACAAATTTAAGGTTAAAAAAATAAGAGCTAACTCTCTGCGAATTAGCTCTTATAAAAATAACTATTATTTAGTATTCAGCAACAAAACTGAATATAAAACATTCTAAATTAAGTTGTTGCAAGCTCTTTATCTAAAATTTTAGATGCAATATATTTTGCAACCCCGTCTTCTGCATTTGTTTTAATTACTTCCAAATCAGGCAAAGCATCTTTTAAAATTGAAGGCGCATTTCCCATAATCAAACCTTTTCCGGTTGCAGACAACATTTGCAAATCATTAAAACCATCTCCAAACGAAATTGCCTCATCCAAAGTAAAACCTTCTTTTTCTAACACTTTTTCAATTGCAACTGCCTTGTCTACAGACTTATCCATAAACTCTAAACAAGTTGGTAAGCTGAAGGCGTGATGCAAATGTTCTGAAGAATTAGCTAAAACAGCGTCTCTCACTTTTACCAATTTCTCATGATTATCGCAAGAAAAGAAAATTTTGATTGCTTTAAAATCTTCTATGGTTTTATAATCTACCAATTCTGGGCGGTATTTCAATTCGGCTTGAAAAGAGTTTAATCTTTCATTCCATTTATTAGTCTGCCATACATTTTCTTTGAATAATACAACTGTAACATCTGGGTCAATTTCTATATTCAAAGCCGCTTTAACCACATCGCTGTCTAAATTGAAAGCAAAAAGTTCTTCTCTATTTGGCGAATGGATTCTTCCGCCGTTAGAACTTACAAGATAAACTGGCACTTCAAGTGTGTCTATAATTGCCATTGCATCAAGATGATGACGTCCTGTAGCTACAATAATTAAGTAACCTTGATTATGAAGTTCTTGAAAAATTGATTTAGTATAATCTGAAATTCTGTGTTGTGGGTTGAGTAAAGTTCCGTCAAGGTCACTTACTACAACTTTTATATTTTTAAGTTTTGTCATATTAATATTCCAATATTTAGAATTGCAAATTTACGGCTTTAAGCTCGGTTAGACAAAGATTACAGGCTTTGAAAGCCAAAATTGAGGTAAGTTTATTATTTATTTAACTATTCCGTTAAATATTGCTGTTTAAACATTTTAAATCTTAACAATTCCAGTTTTGTATAAATTTATCGCTTTTTGGATTATAGCTTCTATTTGTTCCAAAGGCAAATCTTCATTATTATCAAACATCATAATCTTCATTCGTGAGCGATTTTCCTGAATCAGAAAATCTTCATCAAAATGTTTTCCTTCTACAATTCCAATATAAGGCCTTTTGAGTTTTTTATGAATCCATAAATAACAGAACATTTTTCCTTTATAAGAGAAAAAGGGCATTCCGTATTTTAAAGTATTGGTTATGTTTTGATCTTGTTTTAAGATGATTTCTTTTAATGCGAGAAATATTCTTTTTATAGGTTCTTCTTGATTTAGATAGAAATCATCTAATTGTTTCATTTTCTGATTTTTTTAGTTTTGGCAAACATAATTTTTAAAGTGTCAGAGCATTTTGATTCAGGCTTTATTTTATAAAACAATGAGTCATTTTTGATATAAAAAATTTCTTTTGTAAAAAGACAAAAACTTTTCCCTTGATCTGGTTCACAATTTGGCATTGTTAATAATGGCAAAGGCGCTTTACCTTTCCTGTCAAAGAAAGTACAATCCACAAAAGGAGAAATTACATAACAAGTATCAATTTTTATGCTGCTCAATTCGATAGAATCACCCATAATTCTCCACTTTCCTTTCGAAAACACTGTCCAATCACAGCCTGCGCCTCTATAATCAAAAGTACTGTCAGCATTTATTTTAATACTTGATTTCCCAGGCACTATATACTCCGTATCATACCAAGTACCAACAAACTTATTTTTTGGGATTTCTTTTTTTTGACATGAAAGCAAACCTATAAATAATATTAAAATCGATATTCTAATTTTCATTTAAATCTCGTTTAATTAATCTCTAATTCAAAAAAATATTCGTTTTGCACTTTTCAAAAGAAAACATACAAAACGAATATTAATAAATGTTAAAACACAATTCACGATTTACATTTAACATTTCACTAAAATTTATAATTAATCGTGATTCTCGATTTGTTTGTAAGCATCGATTACCTTTTTAACCAATCTGTGACGTACGATATCTTTATCATCCAAATAAATAATTCCGATACCTTCAATGTCTTTCAGAACTAGAATTGCTTCTTTAAGACCAGAAATTGTTCTTCTTGGTAAATCGACCTGCCCAGGATCACCCGTAATCATAAATTTTGCGTTTTTTCCCATACGAGTCAAAAACATCTTCATTTGTGAGTGTGTGGTGTTCTGTGCTTCATCTAGGATTACGAAAGCATTATCAAGCGTACGTCCACGCATAAAAGCAAGTGGAGCAATTTGAATAATTCCTTTCAAAATATAATCCTCTAATTTTTCGTTCGGAAGCATATCACGCAACGCATCGTAGAGCGGTTGCATATAAGGATCCAGTTTTTCTTTCATATCACCAGGAAGAAAACCAAGATTTTCACCGGCTTCTACCGCAGGACGCGTCAGAATGATCCTTTTTACTTCTTTATCTTTTAGCATTTTAACCGCCATAGCGACACCGGTATACGTTTTTCCGGTTCCAGCAGGACCAATAGCAAAGACCATATCGTTTTTCTTGATAGTATCAACCAGCAATTGCTGATTTGGCGTCATTGCTTTGATAATCTTACCGCCAACACCATGAACTAAGATTTTGTCATGATCGTAAGCTCTTTTTTCTTCTTGACCATCACTCATTATCACACGCTCAATTACATTATCATCAATATTATTGTAACGTGTAAAATGAAGCATTAATCTTTGAAATCTTTTTTCGAATTCGTCTAAAACTTCTTTTTCGCCAAATGCTTTTAAAGTTGTCCCTCGCGCTACGATTTTAAGCTTTGGGTAATACTTTTTAATGATTTCTAAATGGCTGTCCTGCGCGCCCCAAAATTCTTTTGGTGCAATATCTACTAGCTCGATTATTCTTTCGTTCAAATGAAGTAGTTTTAAATTAAATAATTCCTTTTATTATTTAGGGGTTGTCGGGTCTATTTTAGTTTCAGTTTTCGATCGCAGTTTTCAGTTTTTTTCTAAATCAAACTTAATCTTCTGGATATAAATACTGTAACTTGCAAAAACTTTAAAAAATACAAATTGTCTTTTCTTTCTTTCAATTTGTGTTTACTATTACTAGCTTTGCATTTCTCAAATTTAATGAAATTTAGATTTAAATACTATCAATAGTTATAAACAAAATTATGTCAATAATTACCCTTACTACAGACTACGGCTTGAAAGATCACTTTGTGGGGTCGCTGAAGGGTAAAATACTTTCTGAAAATCCAGAGGTTCAAATCATTGACATTTCTCATGACATTGATCCCTTTAATACTGCAGAGGCGAGTTACATTATCGGAGCAGCTTATATGAGCTTTCCAAAAGGAACCGTTCATCTTATTGGTGTCGATATTGAGCGCAATAAAGAAAACCAGCATATCGCTATGCAATGGAACGATCACTTCTTTATTTGTGCCGATAATGGTATTTTAAGCATGCTTACGCAGAAAATCGTTCCTCAGAAAATTGTGGCAATTAATATTCACGATCGTTTCCCGATTGAAGCAACAGATTTGGACATCTTTATTCAAGTCGCTTCTCATTTATCTAAAGGAGGTCTGCTGAATGTAATTGGAAAAGAAATTCCTGCCATTAAAGAAGCTACCGAATTGCAAGCTCTTGTAGCAGATGATGGAAATTCTATAAAAGGAAATATCATTTACATTGACCATTTTGGAAACGTGGTAACGAATATCTCTAAAAAACAATTCTTAGAAATTTCGCGAGGACGTCCATATGAAATCGTGATGAAGCCAAAAAACATCAAAACGATTCTGCCAAATTACTCTGCGATTGCCACTTCAGATAAATATCCGATAAAAACGTATGAAGGAGAAAAACTGGCCATTTTTAATGAAGCTGGTTTTCTAGAAATCGCTATTTTCAGAAGCAATCCTTCTAAAGTGGGTTCTGCAAATAGTCTTCTTGGATTGAATTATCGTGATGTGATTACAATTAAGTTTTCTTAGTTTTTAAAATATTTTTTTTCTCTTCAATAAGAAATCTAATGACGAAAATCAAAGATGTAAATCAAGGAGACCTTTTAACATTTATTAATGGAGAAAACAAATATAAAATTCTTCTTTGCACCGATGTGAATAAAGATCGAAGTCCACAAAACTTTACTTTTTGTCTTTTAGATTATAATAAAACAGAAAAACCAACACTAGACGATATTGAACATTTGAGCTTTTTTGGTGTTGGAAATATGACTAAGAAAAACTCGTACAATTATTCAGAACACGAATTAGAAAAAATGTGGTCTTTACATCCTGAAATAAAACCATGCCTTTTAGGTTCGTGCTCATTGATAATTTGGCGAAAAGATTTTATACTCTTCCGTGACAATTTAGAATTTATGGGTAATCTGGAAATTCTTCCAAATATTAATAAAAATGGAAATTGTGGCATAAATGCAAGCAATTGGGACTTTCTAAAAAGTTTTCATGGTGAAAAACTAAAGAAATTTATTGATAAAAATGGGCAAAAGCTTTTTAATTTAAATGCCATAGTTAAGGCAACTTAGTCACTCAAGATGTTTTTTTATAATAAATGATTCTTTAAAGAAAAAACAATAATCAAATTTGGTATTTTTGCGCACCTGTAAAACTTTAGACTTAAAAAAAAACTAAAATCTGCAATCTAAAATCTTAAATTACAAACATGTTTGTTCGAATAGTAAAAATGAGTTTTCACGAAGAAAAAATCCCAGATTTTCTGGAGAATTTTGAATCAGTGAAAGAGAAAATACGAAATGCCGAAGGAAATCGTTTTTTAGAATTGTATCAGGACAAAAATGATAAAGGGGTCTTTTTTACCTACAGTTATTGGGAAACTGAAGAAGATTTGGAAAATTATAGAAATTCTGAACTCTTTAATAGCGTTTGGGATTTTACAAAAAAACTATTCAATGCAAAACCAGAAGCTTGGAGCTTGGATAAATTGGTGAGCTTAAATTAAAACAATATTTAACCGCAAAGAACGCAAGTTCTTTTCTTAAAAAGCTTTGTAAAAAACGCTAAGTTCGCAAAGCTTTCAGCAAAAACTTTGCGTTCTTTGCGGTTAGAAAAAAATTGAAACAAAATATATGAAGTCTATAATTCTAAGAGAAATTAAATCCTTTTTTGGTTCTCCTATTGGCTACTTGGTCATTGCAATTTTCTTAATTAGCAACGGACTATTTTTATGGGTTTTTGAAGGCGACTACAATATTCTAAAAACAGGTTATGCCGACTTAACTCCATTTTTCACATTGGCACCTTGGATTTTGATTTTCTTAATTCCAGCCGTAACGATGAGAAGTTTCTCAGACGAAAAAAAACAAGGAACTTTAGAGCTATTATTGACTAAACCTTTATCTATTTGGGAAATCGTAAATGGTAAATTCTTCGGTTCGTTTTTGCTGATCATTTTGGCAATCATTCCAACTTTAATTTATGTAAAAGTCATTTCAGATTTAGGCTCACCAGAAGGCAATATTGACATGGGAAGCACTATTGGTTCTTATTTCGGATTATTGTTTTTAATTGCTTCTTATTCAGCAATCGGAATCTTTACTTCTACCCTTTCAGAAAATCAGATTGTGGCTTTTATTATTGCTGTTTTCCTGTGCTTTTTCTTCTATTTTGGTTTTGAAGGATTGAGCTCATTAATTCCAGGATCAAATAGTTTTGTTTCGGCTTTAGGAATGCAAAATCACTTTAAAAGTATGAGTCGAGGTGTAATTGATACTCGCGATATTATTTATTTTTTAAGCATTGCAGCCGCTTTTTTGTCTTTTACTGTTTATCAATTAAAATCTTATAAAGCTTAATGAAACCATCTACAAAACATAATTTAAAGACATTAGGCATTACTATTTTTATTTTAGTTGTTTTAAATGTACTTGGAACGATCTTTTTTCATCGTTTTGATTTAACAAAAGACAAGCGTTATACTTTATCTCCAACTTCATTAGGAATTCTAAAACAAGTAAAGAATCCGCTTTCCATTAAGATTTATATGGAAGGAGATCTTCCTGCAGATTTTAGACGTTTGCAACAGGAAACGAAACAATTATTAGAAGAATTTCAGGCCTATAACAGCAATATTGTTTTTGAATTTGTTGATCCGTTAGAAAATGCAGATGAAAGCGATGAATTGACAAAGTCACTTTTCCAAAAAGGATTAACGCCAATAAACATTACAGTTGACGATAAAGGAAAACAATCTCAAGCAATGGTTTTTCCTTGGGCTGTTGCCGTTTACAATAATAAAGAAGTTAATATTCCTTTATTAAAAAATATCATGGGAGCTTCGACAACGCAAAAAGTTATCGGATCTATCCAGCATTTAGAATATTCTATTGCAGATGCAATTAATAAAGTCACAAAAGACAAACAGAAAAAGGTTGCAATCATTAAAGGAAATGGCGAATTGAGAGAAAGGCATATTGCTAATATGTTGAAACAGATTCACGAAAGTTATCTTATAGGTCCATTTACATTAGATTCAGTTTCAAAAAATCCGAGTGGAACTTTAAGCGAACTTAAAAAATACGATTTAGCGATTATTGCAAAACCAACAGAAAAATTCTCTGACGAAGAAAAAGAAGTTTTGGATCAATTTATTATGAATGGCGGAAAAACGCTTTGGCTAATTGATCAGACAGCTGCAGACATGGACAGTTTGTACAATGACATGGGTGCGACTTTGGCTTATCCTAGAGATTTAAACTTGAACGATATGTTCTTCAAATACGGTTTCAGAATTAATCCTGATTTGATCAAAGACGAACAAGGAAGTCCAATAAAACTGGCAACTGGTGAACAAGGAAGTGCAACGCAATATCAAGATTTTATCTGGAAATTTGCTCCACAAGTTTATCCAACAAGCCAGCATCCAATCGTTAAAAATCTAGGCGGAATTAAATTTGATTTCGCAAATCCGATTGACACTTTGAAAAACGGTATTAAGAAAACAGTATTACTGCAATCTTCTCAATATTCTAAAACAATTGGAACGCCAACAGAAGTTAACCTAAACATGGTTACAGAAAAAACAACTCCGCAAGATTATTTGAATAAAGGAAACAAACCGCTTGCTGTTTTATTGGAAGGTTCTTTTCATTCGGCTTTTGAGAATAGAGTTTTGCCTTTCAAAGACAATTCTTTCACAGCACAAGGAAAGCCAAACAAAATGATTGTTGTTGCTGACGGAGATATTGCAAGAAACCAATTAGACAAAAATATGATGCCCGTTGAATTAGGTTACGACCAGAGAACTGGCCAATTGTACGACAATAAAGACTTTATCATGAATTGTATCAATTACCTTCTTGATGATACTGGACTTATTAACATTAGAAGTAAAGATGTCGAATTGCCTTTATTGGACAAAGAAAAAGTTTACGAAAGTTATACTTTGACCCAATTCATAACTATCGGAGTTCCAATTCTAATTTTATTGATCTTTGGACTAGTATTTACTTTTATGAGAAAGAAAAAGTACAGCAAATAGATGTTAATAAAAAAATGTAATACTTTGGATAGTTTAAGATATATTTGTAATCCGTATATTTAGACCTTAATTTATTCAAAGGCGCATCAAAAAATAAAACAAAACAGATGAAATTTATAGTATCGAGTTCATACTTATTAAAGCAATTACAAGTTTTAGGTAGTGTAATCAATAGCAATAATACGTTGCCTATTTTAGACAACTTTTTATTTGAACTAAACAACAATGAGTTGACCGTTTCGGCTTCAGATCTTGAAACGACTATGTCGGCTACATTATCGATCGATTCTACAAGTAAAGGAAGCGTAGCAGTTCCTGCTAAACTTTTGCTTGAAATTTTAAAAACTTTCCCAGAGCAGCCATTAACTTTTACTGTTGAAGACAATAACACAGTAGAAATTAGCTCTAACTCTGGTAAATATGCATTGGCTTATGCTGCAGGAGAAGAATTTCCTAAAGCGGTAAGTTTAGAAGATCCATCTGTAACGCTTGTTCCTGCAGAAGTTTTGGCAACTGCGGTAAGCAAAACTATTTTCGCTGCTGGAAACGACGACTTACGTCCAGTAATGTCTGGAGTATTCTTCCAGTTTTCGCCAGAAGGATTAATTTTTGTTGCTACAGATGCTCACAAATTGGTGAAATATTCTCGTACAGATGTAAAAGCTTCTCAAGTAGCAGATTTCATCATGCCTAAAAAACCTTTAAACATTTTAAAAAGTATTTTAGGAACTTCTGACGCTGAAGTAAAAATTGAATACAACGATTCAAATGCGACTTTCTCATTTGATAATTATATTTTAATGTGTCGTTTAATCGACGGAAAATATCCTAATTACGAAGCGGTAATTCCAAAAGAAAATCCAAACAAATTAATGATCGATCGTTCTTTATTCTTAAGCTCTGTTCGTCGTGTTGCGATTTTCTCTAACAAAACTACACACCAAATTCGTTTGAAAATTGCTGGAGCTGAATTAAACGTTTCTGCAGAAGATATCGATTACTCAAATAAAGCAGAAGAAAGATTGACTTGTGATTATCAAGGTGATGATTTACAAATTGGTTTCAACTCTCGTTTCTTGACAGAGATGCTTACAAACCTTCAGTCAGACATGATTATGCTTGAAATGTCTTTACCTAACAGAGCTGGAATTTTAACTCCAGTTGATGGTTTAGAAGAGGGAGAAACTGTTACTATGTTGGTAATGCCTGTAATGTTAAATAGTTAACATTAAAGTTTCTTTCTGTTACAGGGATATTTTTTAGTTTTAAATAAAAGATTTATCATTGTAAAAAAAAGATATCGCTATTAACCAACCATTTTTTATACCTAGAAACCGCAATTCCTCATAAAGAGTTGCGGTTTTTTATTTGGGTTTATTTTGAGTTTAAGGTTTCAAGTTGATATACTATGCGTATAATTTTTACCGCAAAGTGCGCAAAGATTACGCAAAGTTCGCTAAGATTCTTGCTTAGGATTGTTTTAGAATGCTAAGAACGCAAAGCTTTGTGTACTTATACTCTTTACAAAGACTTTAGTAAAAAGAAAACTTTGTGACCTTTACGTAACCTTTGCGCACTTTTCGGTTAGAAAAACAAAGCATATCAACTTGAAATCTGAAACTTAAAACTTAAAAAAACATTTTTCCTTATCTTTGTAAAATGAAAATAGAAATTTGGTCGGACATCATGTGTCCGTTTTGTTATATCGGAAAAAGACAATTGGAAACTGCACTTGCGGTATTTCCAAATGATGAATTTGAAATTGAATGGAAAAGCTTTCAGCTTGATCCAACCATAACTGCAGAACCAGACATGGACGTTTACACGTTCTTAGCAGAAAGAAAAGGCATGTCAATTGAACAATCTAAAGAAATGCACAAAGGTGTCGCAGAACGTGCTAAAAGTGTTGGTTTAGATTATAATTTTGATAAAGCTGTTATCTCAAATTCTTTAAACGCGCATCGAATCATTCAATTAGCTAAAACAAAAAATATTGGCGATCGAATGGAAGAGATTTTCTTTAAAGCCTATTTTACCGACGGAGAAGATTTAAACAATGGTCAATCTTTGATTAAATTGGGAATTCAGGCTGGTTTAGAAGAAAATGAAATTAGAGAAGTTCTAGAAAGCGAAGATTTATTTATTAAAGAAGTTCAAGCAGATATCAAAGAAGCTGCCGAAATAGGCGTTCAAGGAGTTCCATTCTTTGTATTTGATCGTAAATATGCAGTTTCTGGCGCTCAACCAATTGAAACTTTTGTAAAAACAATTCAAGAAGTTTTAAAATAAAACTTTAATCTTATAAAAACGTAAAAGCGTGCTGTCTACATTTAAACAGCACGCTTTTATTATTTAGTCCTTAAATAAACTAAAAAATTAATGTCCGGCTCTACCTTTAGAATCATTAGATTTTGTTGTAGTGCTTTTTGCTCTAGAACCAGCTGTTGATTTTTGAGTTTTTCCAGAATCTTTCATTCCAGATTTCGAATCTTTTCTTGAAGTTTCCATAATGTTATAATTTTTTAAATTATTAGTTATACAAAGTTGCAAAATAGCTAAGTGCTTATTTTACAAAATTATATTTGAGTTTTACAAAATGAGAATTAGGCTAAAACGCCCCAATAAACAAATCATGTAAGATTAAATGTAAATCCTATAATTTTTTTAAGCGTCTAATTTTCAAATTTGTATATATCAAAAATTTAGAAAACTTACTAATTTAAAACAGCAGCCATGAGAAAAGATGCAAACAGCCGACAAACTGCAACCTTAAATGATTTTAAATGCAGTAAACCCGATCATATTGATACCGCACATGAAAATGAAGCAATGGATCATGAATTTACTTCGGGTGAAAATGAAGATAATAATTATAGAAATCAGTTTACTGACTATTCTGATTGTTATGAAATTATAGAAAGCGGACTAAATTTAGCTGAAAACAATACTCCTTTTTCAACTTACGACACCACCAATCCTTACGACAGTTATAATTTAGATAATGAAGATGACAAATACAGCTGTCCTCCATATAGTAATTTTGAATACTAAAAAAATCCGAAATAGCTGATCATCAAAGAATGAACAAGAATAATTATCTAATTGCCAAATTTTCTAATTATCCAATTAAAAAATGAATGCACCCTTATTACAATTTAACGATAAAGGAATATACTGCCAGCAAGCCGATGTTTATCTCGATCCATGGCGGCCAGTAAAAAATGCGATAATTACACATGGACATTCAGATCATGCGCGTTGGGGGCATGAAAACTATATTACACATTATTCAAATATTCCGATTATAAAATATCGTCTAGGAGAAATAAATGTTTCTGGCAAAGACTGGAATGAAACTTTTATTATAAACGGCGTGAAATTTTCTTTTCATCCTGCTGGCCATATTATTGGTTCAGCACAAATTAGAGTTGAATACAAAGGTGAAATTTGGGTTTTTACTGGCGATTATAAAACAGAAGACGATGGAATCTCAGTTCCTTATGAAGTTGTAAAATGCCATTCGTTTATAACAGAATGCACTTTCGGACTTCCCGCTTTTAAATGGGAACCACAAGCAGATGTCATGACTGATATCAATAATTGGTGGGCAGAAAACCGTGCAGAAGGAAAAACTTCTATTCTATTTGGCTATTCTTTAGGAAAAGCACAACGATTATTAAAAAATCTTGATACCAGCATTGGGCAAATTTACACACATGGCGCAATCGAAAACATGACTAATATTGTTCGTCCGCAAATTGATTTGCCGCAAACTACAAGAATCACTTTAGAAACTAAAAAAGAAGATTTATTAGGCAATATTGTCATTGCACCACCAAGCGCTCACGGAAGTACTTGGATTAGAAGAATGACTCCTTTTGCAACAGGAACAGCAAGTGGTTGGATGGCTTTTCGCGGTGCAAGACGCAGACGAGCTGTAGACCGAGGTTTTGTTTTAAGCGATCATTGTGATTGGACAGGTTTACTAGAAAGCATAAAAGCAACAGGCGCAGAAAGAGTAATCTGCACTCATGGCTATTCAGATATTTTTTCAAGATATTTAAAAGAATTAGGCTACGATGCGAGAACAGCCAACACGCAATATGAAGGAGAAACGAACGACGCAAATAATGATGAATTGTAAATTATTAATTTCAAACTCAAAATTCATAATCAAATGAAAAACTTTGCCGAGCTTATAAAAACCTTAGACAGTTCTAATAAAACATCGGTAAAAGTTGATGCGCTGACAAACTATTTCTTAAAAGCAAGCGATGAAGATAAAGTCTGGACCATTGCCATACTTTCGCATCGCCGTCCTCCCCGACCAGTTAATACCACTTTATTGCGTTTATGGGCAAACGAATTGGCTAATATTCCGCTTTGGCTGTTCGAAGAAAGTTATCATATTGTAGGTGACTTGGCCGAAACCATTGCGCTTGTTATTCCGACTACAAAAGAGCATACAGACAAAAGTCTGACTGAATTTCTACAGGAAATAATCGCTTTAAAAAAGAAAACTGATTTAGAGAAAAAAGAATATTTACAGACCAATTGGCTGAATCTAAATTATTACGAACGTTTTGTTTTTACTAAATTAATTACCGGAAGTTTTAGAATTGGTTTGAGTCAGAAGTTGATGACGCGAGCGCTTTCTAAAGCTGAAAATATAGATGAAGATACATTGGCGTACAAATTAATGGGCGATTGGAATCCGAATACGATTACATTTCAGGAATTGGTTTTAGATGAAAAAAGCAGTGATTATTTATCAAAACCTTATCCGTTTTATTTGGCTTATCCGATTGAAGGCGAATTGGAAAGTTTAGGAAATCCCGAAGATTGGAGTGCAGAACATAAATGGGACGGAATTCGTTCTCAAACGATTATTCGTGAAAACGAAATCTACGTCTGGAGCCGTGGCGAAGAATTAGTAACCGATAAATATCCAGAATTTAATTCTTTTATTGGACTAATCCCTAATGGAACTGTAATTGACGGAGAGATTCTTCCTTTCATAAACAATCAAATCGGAACTTTTAATGATCTACAAACTCGAATTGGCCGTAAAAATGTATCGGCTTCTATTTTAAAAAATACGCCTGTCATCATTAAAGCTTACGATTTATTGGAATGGCAGGGAAATGATATTCGGAATCTTCCTTACGAAAAACGCCGTACTTTATTAGAAGAAATGTTTACCAGTTTAATTGGAAAAAATATTCCGCTACAGCTTTCAGAACGAATTAATTTTTCTACTTGGGAAGAAATTACAAATGAAAGATTAAAATCTCGCGAAATGAAAAGCGAAGGTTTAATGCTAAAACGAAAAGATTCTCCTTATCTCGTTGGAAGAAAAAAAGGAGATTGGTGGAAATGGAAAATTGAGCCTTTAACCATAGATGCTGTCCTCACCTACGCTATGCGCGGTCACGGAAGACGATCAAATCTATTTACCGATTATACTTTTGCGCTTTGGCAAGAAAATGAAAACAACGAACGAGAACTCGTCACTTTCGCGAAAGCGTATTCTGGTTTAACCGATGCAGAATTCAGGATGGTCGATGATTTTATTAAAAAGAATACTTTAGAGCGATTTGGTCCAGTTAGAAGTGTTACGCCTAAATTGGTTTTTGAAATTGGGTTTGAAGGAATTGCACTTTCTAAA
This sequence comes from Flavobacterium sp. GW823-FHT06G12, assembly GCF_058794775.1. Classification (NCBI taxonomy): domain Bacteria; kingdom Pseudomonadati; phylum Bacteroidota; class Flavobacteriia; order Flavobacteriales; family Flavobacteriaceae; genus Flavobacterium; species Flavobacterium sp. GW823-FHT06G12. Next base: position 164,043 of record NZ_JBXAHE010000007.1, on the reverse strand, counting down.
AGACATAAAAGTGGCGTTGCAACACGTTTTCCGCGCATTTTAAGATGGCGACACGATAAAAAAATTGAAGAAGCCAATTCGATAGAAGATTTAAAAAATATGATTTTATAAATGAACAGAGAGCAGTTATTTACAATCGCTAACAATTGGTTTGAAAGTCAGGGATGGAAACCTTTTCCATTTCAAACTCAAACATGGACTGCTTTTCTTCAAGGCAAAAATGGTTTATTGAACGCGCCAACTGGAAGCGGAAAAACCTATGCGCTCTGGCTTCCGATTATTTTAAATTACATTAAAGAAAATCCGAATTATAAAACTAAACACCATCCAGGTTTAAAAGCGATTTGGATCACACCGCTTCGTTCTTTATCTGTAGAAATCAAACAAGCAGCAGAACGAGTTTTAAACGATCTAGACGTTCCAATGACGGTCGGGATTCGTTCTGGAGATACTTCTTCGGCAGAAAGAGCCAAGCAAAAAGGCAAAATGCCCGATTTATTGATTACAACTCCAGAAAGCCTACAATTGCTTTTGGCAACAAAAGGTTATGCTAATACATTTAAAAACTGCAGTTCTATTGTCATTGATGAATGGCATGAATTACTCGGAACCAAACGTGGCGTTCAGATAGAATTGGCATTATCCCGATTAAAAACGATTACCAAAAAATTACGTATCTGGGGAATTTCAGCTACAATTGGCAATCTTCAGCAAGCGCAAGAAGTTTTACTCGGAGTTGATTCTGAAGCTTTTAATAATTCTATTTTAATCAAAGCCGTAATTCATAAGAAAATAAAAGTCGTTTCTATCATTCCAGAGAAAATGGATACGTATCCGTGGCGCGGACACATGGGGTTGCATTTGATTGATGAAGCGGCTAAAATTATCAAAGCCAGTAAAACTACTTTAATTTTTACGAATGTTCGCTCAGCATGCGAAATCTGGTATCAAAGATTATTAGAAAAATATCCTGAATTTGCTGGAGAAATGGCAATGCATCACGGAAGTATTGACAGAGAAACGAGAATTTGGGTAGAAAATGCAATTCGGAATGAAGAATTAAAAGTAGTAGTCTGCACTTCAAGTTTAGATTTGGGAGTTGACTTTGCTCCAGTCGAATCGATTATTCAGGTTGGTGGACCAAAAGGTGTCGCCCGTTTTATGCAGCGCGCCGGACGAAGTGGGCATCAACCCGGAAAAGAAAGTGTTATTTATTTTCTAGCCACTCACGCTATTGAACTTATTGAAGCTTCGGCATTAAAAAAAGCGGTTGAAAACAGTGTTATTGAAGATCGGGTTCCGTATTTAAACAGTTGGGATGTTTTGGTTCAATATCTCAATACTTTAGCTGTTTCTGATGGATTTTATCCCAACGAAATTTTTAAAGAAATTCAAGGCACTTTTAGTTATCAAACCATTTCATCAGAAAACTGGAATTGGATTTTAAATTTTATTACGCAAGGCAGTCAGAGTCTTCATGCCTACGACGAATTTAAAAAAGTAGAAATTGATGAAAACGGCTGTTATAAAATAAACAGCCGAATGATTGCGATGCATCACAGAATGCAGATTGGAACAATCGTTGGTGATGCTGTTATGAATGTAAAATATGTCAGTGGTGGTTATATTGGTACAATTGAAGAGTGGTTTATTTCGAAGCTAAAACCTGGCGATACTTTCATTTTCGGAGGAAAAAAATTGGAGTTATTCAAAATTAGAAATATGCAGGTTTTGGTTAAAAAAGCGAATCCTAAGAAAGAATCTAAAATTGCAAGCTGGATGGGTGGGCGTTTGGCTCTTTCTTCTCAAATGAGCGAATTGCTTCGAAAAGAATTATATCGCGCCAATACTGATAATCTTTCTCCTGAATTAAGAGCTTTACAGCCTTTATTTCAAAGACAGCGAAAAGAATCTATTGTGCCGAGTTCAGATGAATTTTTAATTGAAACATTTAAAACTCGAGAAGGATTTCATGCTATTTTTTATCCTTTTGAAGGTCGCTTTGTTCATGAAGCTTTGGCTAGTTTATTGGCTTTTAGAATTAGTTTATTGCAATCAATCACTTTTTCTTTGGCTTATAATGATTATGGTTTTGAATTGCTTTCAGATCAGGAAATTGATATTGAAGCCGTTTTAGACAATAATCTCTTTTCAACAGAATATGTGCATCATGATTTGCAGAAAAGCTTAAATTCAACCGAAATGGCTCGAAGAAAATTTAGAGACATTGCTGTAATTTCAGGATTAGTCTTTACTGGTTTTCCTGGAAAAATGGTTAAGACTAAACATTTGCAAAGTGGTTCTCAATTGTTATTTGAAGTTTTTAGAGATTTTGAACCTGATAATTTATTACTGCATCAAGCCTATCGCGAAACATTTGAACATCAATTAGAAGAAGGACGTTTGATAATGGCTTTGGAAAGAATTGCCAATCAGAAAATTATTTGGAAACAATGCTTAAAGCCAACACCATTTAGTTTTCCAATTATTACCGATCGCTTACGAGAAAAATTATCAAGTGAAACTTTGGCTGAAAGAATTCAGAAAATGACTGCTTCATATATGAAATAACAACTTATGAAAATTCAAATACAAAATGAAACCTTTATACTTCACCCAAGCGGAGCTGTTTTTTGGGAATCTAAAAAAATAATTATCATTTCTGATGTTCATTTAGGAAAAGTTACACATTTTAGAAAACACGGAATCGCGATACCGCAAAATGCCATTTCTGAAAATTTTAGAAAAATTACTGAAGTTTTGGATGAATTCATGCCTGAAAAAATCATTTTTCTCGGCGATTTATTTCACAGTTCAAAAAATGCAGAATGGGATTTATTTGAAAAATGGCTTTCTAACCACAATCAAGAAACCTATTTGATTACGGGAAATCACGATATAATTGACGAGAAACACTACAAAACGATTGGTGTTGTGGTCATTGAAATGTTACAAATAGATGCTTTTTTCTTCACACATCATCCTACAGAAAAAGAGAATTTATTTAATTTTTCAGGACACATTCATCCCGGGATTGTTCTTCGAGGATTAGGATTGCAAAGTTTGAAACTACGCTGTTTCTTTCATAAGCCAAATCAAATGATTTTACCTGCTTTTGGAGAATTTACTGGGAAGTTTTTCCTTAAACCCGAAATCGATCATATTGTTTATGCTATTGCTTCAAATGAAGTCATTCTAATAAATAAGAAAAACAGTTGACACAAAAGATATATCTCACTAATAATCAGGAAAATATACGTATTTTATTTCAAAATAAAAACAGAAAAATTTTACATTTTAGGCTTAATTTAGTTGGATTAACAGTTAAAGCTTAGAAAATGAAGAATATTACGTCAAAATTTGAAAAAGTTCTAAACAATTCTACGACCTACGGAAATGTAAATCATGAACCAGATTCGAGTACAGAAACCCAGTTAAACACCCCAGAAAAATCAATGCCGTTTTCAGATCAAATTGGAAATTACCAACGTAACATTGGAATTCCACTTAAATCTTATGAAAACAGCAAAATTTATATTGTAGGAAGCGGTATTGCAGGAATGGCCGCGGCCTATTATTTTATAAGAGATGGCCGAATTCCAGCAAAAAACATCACTTTTTTAGAACAACTTCATATTGACGGCGGTTCTTTGGACGGCGCAGGAAATCCGAAAGATGGATATATTATTCGTGGAGGGCGCGAAATGGATATGACTTATGAAAATCTTTGGGATATTTTCCAAGATATTCCCGCTCTAGAAATGCCGCCCCCATATACCGTTTTAGATGAATATCGATTAATCAATGATAATGATTCTAATTATTCTAAAGCGCGTTTAATTCATAAAAATGGCGAAATTAAAGACTTTAGTAAATTTGGTTTAAACAAAAAAGATCAGCTTGCTATTGTAAAATTACTGCTTAAAAGAAAAGACGAATTAGATGATCTTACTATTGAAGATTATTTTAGTGCAACGTTTCTAGAAAGCAATTTTTGGACGTTTTGGAGAACTATGTTTGCATTTGAAAACTGGCATAGTTTATTAGAACTTAAACTTTATATGCATCGTTTTCTCCATGCCATTGACGGATTAAATGATCTCTCTTCATTAGTCTTTCCGAAATACAATCAATACGATACTTTCATTACTCCGCTTCGAAAATTTCTTGAAGAAAAAGGCGTAAATATTAAATTTCATACGCTTATAAAAGATCTAGTTATTCAAAGTAATACTGAAGGTAAAATTGTTGAAGGAATTATTACTGAGCATGAAGGAAAAGAATCTAGATCTTCTATCGGAAAGGATGATTTTGTTATTGTAACAACAGGTTCTATGACCGAAGATACTTTTTATGGAGACAATAAAACAGCACCAATTATTGGTATCGACAACTCTACAAGCGGTAAAAGTCCGGGATGGATGTTGTGGAAAAATCTTGCAGCAAAATCTCCTATTTTTGGCAAGCCTGAAAAGTTCTGCAGTAATATCGAAAAATCATCTTGGGAATCTGTCACTTTAACTTGCCGACCTTCTGCTTTTGTAGAGAAACTAAAAGAATACTCGGTAAACGATCCATACTCAGGAAAAACAGTGACTGGCGGAATTATCACGATTACCGATTCTAATTGGCTAATGAGTTTTACTTGTAACAGACAGCCGCACTTTCCAGATCAGCCAGATGATATTTTGGTAATTTGGGTTTATTCATTGTTTATGGACAAACCAGGAAATTATATTAAGAAAGTAATGCCTGAATGTACAGGAGACGAAATTTTAGCCGAATTAAGCTTTCATCTCGGAATAATCGACAAACTTGATAATGTAATTGAAAATACAATTGTACGAAGTGCTTTTATGCCCTACATTACTTCTATGTTTATGCCTCGAGCAAAAGGCGATCGTCCTAGAGTTGTACCTGAAGGCTGCAAAAATCTTGGTTTAATTGGACAATTTGTTGAAACGAATAATGATGTTGTTTTCACAATGGAAAGCTCGATTAGAACGGCTAGAATTGCGGTTTATAAATTATTGAATTTAAACAAACAGGTTCCCGATATTAATCCGCTTCAGTATGATATTCGTCATTTGCTAAAAGCAGTAAGAACGCTCAATGACGGAAAAGCATTTTTAGGCGAAAGTATTCTGCATAAAGTTTTAAGAGGAACTTACTTTGAGCATGTTTTGCCACCAATTGAAGAAGACAAAGAAGAACATGAATCTTTTATTTCCGAACAGGTAAACCGATTTAAAGATTGGATAAAAGGGGTTAAAGATTAAATTATGAATTGTGAATTGTGAATTGTGAATAATTAATTTAAAACTATTTAAATCATTTTATCTAAAGTAATAAATTACATTCTGTTAGGGATATTTGGTCGGTGAAAAATCATGATATTGTTGTGAAATGTGTTCTGTAGGGGAACCTGATTTTTATCGAAAAAAAATATGGTCAAACAATCAAACGTTCAAATTCTAATTTTATCAATAAGCTATTCTTGCGGAATGAAATCGGAATAATATTGCTCTATTAAAATTGAAAACCCAGTAAAACTAAATTTACTGGGTTTTCTTGTTTAACTCTAAATTGTAATCAGAAAATAAACATTATTGTTCGTCATTATTCATGGCAGACATCAATAAAGTATAAGCATTTTTGATAACCACTTTTGAAGAGTCAGAAATCGCATCAGAAGTAATTTGAGTAAAGCCCTCATTTTTGACTCCAGATTTAACTTCATTCATTTGAAACTGGTTATCTCCAATAGCTGTAAACACATAAAATTTTCCTTGCCAACGTACTACTGCATCTTCTGGAACAGTTAACGCTTTCTTATTTTCAATTTCAACTTCGGCGTTTACAAACAAACCAGGTAAAAGTGCAGGATTATAAGCGTTTACATTACAGATAATTTCTGCCGCTCGATCTCCATTTAAGCTTTGATTGATAAAAGCGATTTTAGCCGCATACTTTTTAGCATCAGAAGCATTGGTATAAGCCATTACAGTCTGACCAATTGAAAGCGAAGTCACATCTTTTTCGAACGCGTTTAAAGTTAGAACAATATCTTTTTTATCAATTAATTCAAAAAGCATATCTGTCGGATTTACATATTTTCCAATGTTGACATTTACTTTAGAAACCAAACCGTTAATTGGAGAAACAACTCGAATCGTTTTGCTAATATTTCCGACATTTAGCGTTTTAGCATTAATTCCTAATAGATTTAATTTTTGCTCTAAAGAAGACATTGTAATGCGTTGCGTTCTCATTTCAGTTGTAATCTGTTCTAAAACTTTATCACTCGCCGCTTTATTTGCATTTAACTCTTTTTGTCTTTTATGTTCGTTTTGAGCCAATTCGAATTTCTCTTTCGCCATTAGATAATTTTGTTGCAATTCTATAAACTGCATATCTTCTAAAACAGCCAAAACCTGACCTTTCTGAACGTTCATTCCGGCAATAAGATTAGTGCTTTTTACATAACCTCCCAACGGAATACTAATACTTATTACGCTTTTTGGCGGAACTGTTACTGTACCTTGAAGCTGTAAAATCTCTTTTACATTCTTCACCGTTGGATTACCGCTTTCTAATCCTGCATTTTTAATTTGTTCAGGACTTAATTTAATAATATCAATGCTTTTAGTTTCAGCACTTTTGGTTTCCTCATTTTTCTTATTTCCACAAGAAATAAGAAATATAGCGCCTATAAACGCTGCAATACATTTTTTCATTTTTAAATATTATTAAGATTTTGCAGTGTAACAACTGCTTTATTGTAAGCATTAAGCGCGTCTAAATATTCACTTTTGATTGTGATAGCTTGATTAACCACCAAAACCCATTGCAAATAATCGATATCTCCATTTTGCAATTGACTGCTTGACGCTTCGATAATTGTTTGAGCATTTTTTAATCCATCAGTTTCATAGTATTGTAAACTTTCTTGGAATTTTTTTAGCTCGCGATCTGCATTTTCAATATTCGTTTTCACTTCGATTTTAGTTGCTTCAGAAAGTTCGACAAAGCTTTCGTATTCTGCTTTTGCGGCTCTTTTTCGCTCTGATTGACTAGTGAAAAATATTGGAATCGAAAGACCTGCATTAACATAATTAAATCTTTGTCCGCTACCATAATAAACTTCTTGACCTGAAGCATTAGTTTGACTTCCGATAATGCTTAGATTGTTATATCCTAAAGTAATTTCAGGAAGTAATTTAGCGCCTTCCGTTTTCCATCTATACTTAGCCGATTCCGATTCAAACTGCGAACGCTGAACTGCTGGAAGATTTTCTGCTTTTAAATTTTCGATAGACGAACGATTTAAAACCGCTTTTAAATTCATCTTTTTTGGAGTATGCTCCACTTTATCTTGAAGAATAGCATTGAACGAATTCAAAGCAATTTCAATATCACGGTTGACCATTACCAATTGATTGCTGTAGAACTGTCTTGCAGATTGTGAAGCACTTTTTTCTAAAACATTTGCTTCTCCAGCTTTAAACCTTAAATCTGATTTTTTCTCCATAATCCTGTAGATTGAATCAGCGTAAACTAAAAGTTCTTTTTTGCTGTTGAGCCACAAATAATCGTAGTAAATATTTCTAACACGAGTTTTTATTTCTTGCGAAGTCAATTGCACTTCGGCTTTTGCTTTATAGAAATCGGCTTTTAAAGCTTTTTTCTGATTGCTATAAACAGTCGGAAAAGCAAAAGTCTGGCTAATTCCAAAACGTGTATCATTCTGCGAGCTATTAAATTGTCCGTAATCGGCATCTATTTGCGTTTGCGGAATATTATAAGCCGTTTTCTGCGAATAACTTTTAGACTGCTCATTTAATTTAGCCGATTTAACTATTCGATTATTTTGAATCGCAATAGAAATAGATTCATCAAGCGAAATTGGCAACTCTTGCGCTTTTGCCATGTTACCAATAAAAAGAATACTCAATAAAATGGTTAGATTATTCATATGCTTTTTTCTTTTTTTAGTGAAAACTTTAGCGTGATACGTCATTAAATAAATAGCAGGAAGTACAAAAAGCGTTAAAAGTGTTGCGGTTACCAATCCGCCGATCACTACAGTTGCTAATGGACGCTGCACTTCTGCTCCTGCTCCGTTACTCAATGCCATCGGAAGAAATCCGAGAGAAGCAACAGCTGCTGTCATTAAAACTGGACGCAACCTGTTTTTAGTTCCTAATAAAATAATCTGGAAAGGATCTGTAATTTCTCCTTGTTTCTGAATTCGGTTGAATTCGGATATTAAAACAATTCCGTTTAAAACGGCGACTCCGAACAGCGCAATAAATCCAACTCCGGCAGAAATACTAAAAGGCATGTCGCGCATTACCAATGCAAATACACCGCCGATGGCTGATAATGGAATTGCCGTAAAAATGATAATTCCTTCTTTAAATGATCTAAAAGCAAAATATAATAAGGCAAAAATCATTAATAAAGCCGCAGGAACAGCAACTCCCAATCTTGCTTTTGCTTGCTGAAGGTTTTCAAAAGCTCCTCCATAAGTAATATAATAACCTGGATCAAATTTGATTTGCTGATTTACTTTTTGCTGCAATTCTTCTACAATAGATTGAACATCTCTTCCTCGAACATTAAATCCAACGATGATCCTTCTTTTAGCATTTTCACGCTGAATCTGATTTGGGCCTTCAACTTCTTCGACACTAGCCACTTGGTAAAGCGGAATTTGCATTCCCGATGGCGTTGCTATCAAAAGATTTCTAACATCTTCAATTCCTTTTCTTCCATTGTCTTCCACTCGAACGACCATATCGAAACGTTTTTCGCCTTCGTAAATACTTCCAGCAACAGCTCCTGCGAATGCGGCATTAATCGTTGCATTCACATCAGCCACGCGTAAACCGTATTTCGCCATTTCTGCCCAATTGTAATCAATTACGATTTGCGGCATTCCTGTAACTTTCTCTACATATAAATCGGCTGCGCCTTCAACTGTTTTACTAATTGCTCCTAATTTTTCAGCGTATTCAGAAAGCTTTTGAAGATCTTCTCCGTAAATCTTACAAACCAAATCTTGTTTTGCTCCTGTCATCAATTCGTTAAAACGCATTTGAACAGGAAACTGAAATCCTGTTGTAACTCCAGGGGCAATTCTTTTTACGGTTTTAGTCATTTTATCGGCTAATTCGGGAAACGAAGAAGCGCTTGTCCATTCTGATTTATCCTTTAAAACAATAATCATATCTCCACCTTCAATTGGCATTGGATCGGTTGGGATTTCCGCGCTTCCAATTCTGGAAACTACTTGTTGCACTTCTGGATATTCCTTCTTTAATTCGGCTGAAATTTTCTCAATAGTTTTGGTCGTCGTAGAAAGATTAGTTCCTAACAATAATCGAGTTTCAACGGCAAAATCCCCTTCTTCTAATTGCGGAATAAACTCACCTCCCATTCTTCCGAACAAAACAACAGCGATTCCAAAAAGTATAAATGCTGCAATAACAATCGATTTTCTAATGCCTAAAGCTTTCGTCAGCCAACCTTCATAAGCATTTTCTAGTTTCGCCATTATACGATCAGAAAGATTCTTTTTATGGCTGATTTTTTTACTTAAGAATAAAGCGCTCACCATTGGCACATAAGTCAATGACAAAATGAAAGCTCCTAAAATGGCAAATGCAACAGTTTGCGCCATTGGTTTAAACATTTTACCTTCTATTCCTTGAAGAGAAAGAATTGGTAAATACACAATCAAAATGATAATTTGCCCAAACACCGCCGCGTTCATCATACGCGCTGCAGAGCCTGTCACTTCTTTGTCCATTTCTTCTTGCGAAATATCATTTACCGCTTTATATTTTTTAGAACTATGAAGATGATGCAGAATGGCTTCAACTATAATTACAGCTCCATCTACAATTAATCCGAAGTCTAATGCTCCAAGACTCATTAAGTTTCCGCTTACGCCAAAAGTATTCATCATAATAATGGCAAAAAGCATCGCTAACGGAATTACTGAAGCTACAATAAAACCTGCTCTAAGATTTCCTAAAAATAAAACCAGAATTAGAACAACGATTAAAGCTCCTTCAATTAAGTTTTTTTCTACTGTTCCAATGGCGTTATCTACCATTTTTGTTCTGTCTAAGAAAGGTTCGATTTTTAAACCTTCAGGAAGAATTTTCTCGATTTGAGCAATTTTGTCTTTTACATTGACGATAACATTATTGGCGTTTTCACCTTTCAGCATCATTACAATTCCACCAACCGATTCCCCATATTCGTCCGTCGTTAAAGCACCGTAACGAATCGCAGAAGAAATCTTCACATCGGCAACATCTTTTACCAGAATCGGAAGTCCACCTTGCGTACTTTTAACCACAATGTTTTCAATGTCTTTAATGCTTTTGGCTAAACCTGTACTTCTAATGTAGGAAACCGTTGGGCCTTTCTCAATATAGGCTCCTCCAGTGTTTTCGTTACTAGTATTCAAAGCCGTAAAAACTTCACTAATCGTTAAGTTTTGGGCCTTTAATCTAGCAGGATTTACCGCAATTTCATACTGTTTTAATTTTCCTCCAAAAGTAGAAACATCGGCAATTCCTTGCGTTCCTAAAAGCTGTCTTCTGATTGTCCAGTCTTGAATTGTTCTTAAGTCTTCTAGAGAATATTTTTCTTCGTAACCTGGTTTTGGTTTTAAAACATATTGGTAGATTTCTCCCAAACCAGTTGTTACAGGTGCCATTTCAGGCGAATTGGCATTTCGGTCAATTTCTACTTGCTGGAGTCTTTCAGCAATTTGCTGACGTGCCCAATATACATCGGCATCGTCGTCAAAAACGACGCTTACAAGAGAAAGTCCAAAACGAGAAATACTTCTGCTTTCTTTTAAATTTGGAATATTACTTATCGCTTGTTCGATTGGGAAAGTAATTAACCTTTCTACATCTTCGGCGCCAAGCGATGGGGCTGTTGTGATAATTTGCACCTGATTATTAGTGATGTCTGGCACAGCATCTATTGGTAATTGGGTAACTTCATACACACCGTAGATAATCCACAGTAGTGTAAAGATTCCAATTGCCAGTTTGTTCTTAACTGAGAACTGAATTACTTTATTAAGCATAATGTATTAATTAAAAAATAATAAATGAGCAACTGAAAACGATACGTCTCAGCCACTTCAATAAAAAATTTAAAAATTAATTATGCGATTGGAGGTCTAAATAAAGAAAGTAGATTTGGATCTGAAAAAAGATCCGATCTGTAAGTTGGAATTTTTGATTGTGGAAATTCCGGATTAAAGAGAACCGGAAGTAAATCTTTGTCGTCTAATATGAATATAAAGTGAAAAGAAGCGCTGCTAATTACCTTAAAAGGAAGTTGCATGTCGCGATCGTCGTCATTGTCGTTTAAATCTTCTCCCCAATAATGCATTGACAAGAAATCTACAAAACTCACATTTTGCAGTTTATTGTGTTCTTGATAGTGCGCAATTAGTATAGGCAGTTTATAAAACTGCTGTACAAAACTACTATTGGAGGCAATAAGAAGGATAAATATGTAGACAATTGTTTTTCGCACAACGCAAATTTAACTTAAATTATCTAAGGTTTCATCATTTTTGCCTTCTGAAAAGGTTCTTTTAACAATTAAAAAATATTGAATTATTTAAGATAATCCTTCTAACTGCTGAAAAACAGGAATTAACGATTTTCCTTTTTCTGTCAAATTATACTCGATATGAAGAGGTTTCAACTTAATAGTTACCTTTTCTAAAAGACCTTCTTCTTCCAATTCTTTTAAAGCTGTAGCCAAAGATTGCTTATTTGAGCCTTGAATTTGACGCAGTAATTTATTAAAACGTAAAGGTGACTCTACAGCTAAACGAAAAATTTCTGCTTTCCATTTTCCAGATAATACTTTTAAGAGTCTTTGTGCGGGACAAGTTTCTGTTTCTTCCATAATTATTGCGGGTAGTCAAAAAAAATTGACCTATTGTTTTCGAAAGTTTTTTAATCAAATTTTGTTGTAAATCTAAAGTAAAAATATAAAATGAAAGCAAAGAAACCAAGCGAAATGAGCGTTGAAGAGTTATTAAGAGCACAGAAAAAAATAAAAAAAACGATTAAAGTTTTAATTTTAATTGCCACCTTTCTTCTTCTTCTTATCGTATTTCTATTTCTCGAGAAAGGATTATTAACTTTAATGGTATTTCCTTTATCGATTGCCTTTCTTATTATCAACTCTAATTTTCTTAAAGAAATACAACATGAAATTGCTAATCGAAACTTAGAATAAAACCTTCATATTTAATTTTTTAAATTTAAAATTTCTTAACTGCAAAGTCATTCAAAAAAAATTAAATTTGGGCTCAATTAACAAGCCCTTAAATTATGATTATTCACAAAAAGACTTTTTATTTTCTCTCTCTATTTTTACTTCTTTTATTCTCTCAATTTAACTACACACAACAACAGAAAACAGTTAAAAAAGAAAGCCGCGGTAGATTATTTAACGACACTACGGCTACAGATAGCGATTACTTAATGGCAATTGAAAAAGCCGGAGAAGTACTAGAATCTGCTTATAATGATATCGATTTTGCAGGTGATACACGTCATCTTTTTGGCGAAATGAAACGTACAGAAAGTAAACTGGACTTAATTTTGGCTAGTTTAAAAGGAGCTAATCCTAATGTGCGAAACCAGCAGATGTACCGTATTGTTCTGCAAGAAATTCAACAAGAACTGGAGGAACAGAATAAGGCAATTAATGCTAAAAATCTGGATCTTGAAAACATCAAAAAACGTGTAATTGATCTTCGAAAAGACAAAACTTTAATTACCTTAATAAAGGATACTATTCGCCGTAAACAATTTAAGAAAGAATTTGGAGATCTTAGAAAAAGATATGTTGCTACCGATAGTTTAATGACTAAAAACCAAACTACTTTAAACAATAAAAAACGACTTACAGTACAACGAAAAATTTCTGTTTCTAATGCTTTAGTTGCCGTTGAAGGAAAACTGGAAAAATCTGGAATTAGCATTTTCAATAAAGAATATCCTTCTTTATGGCAGATTAATGATTCTGTTGCAAAGAAAAGAGTAAAACATAATATTGGAGCCAAAATTATAATTGAAGAAAATGTATCAGCATATTATTTAGGCTACAAAGCTGGCGGACTTATTACGCTGTGTTTCTTTATGGGACTTTTGTTTTGGTATATTTCTCGAAATATTAAATATCTAAACACAAATGGTTATGCCGAAAATCTACAGCTTTTAAATTTCAAATATTTAAACCGAGGTGTTTTACTGCCAATTCTAGTTATTGCATTAAATATTGCTGTAGTAACCAATTTATATGCTCCTGCTCTATTTTTAGAGTTAATCCAGCTTTTCCTTTTAGGGGTTTTAATCTTTCTTTTTAAAAATCAATGGTCAGGTGTTGCCATGAGGAATTGGCTTTTTCTTTTAGGATTGTTCTTTGCACTTTGCTTTTTGGATTTGTTTATCACAATTGGATTATTACAGCGTTTTGCTTTTGTAGCGATTAATATTTTAGGTATTCGCTACGGATTGGTTCAAATAAAAACACTTAAAGAAGAACTTTATATAAAAGGCTTTTTTAAATGGGCAAGTATCATTTTTATTGGACTAAATATTTTATCGATTTTATATAATTTATTTGGAAGGGTTTCGCTTTCTAATATGTTAAGTATTACGGCTTTTATTTCACTTACTCAAATTGTTGCTTTAAGTGTTCTTTTGAAAATTATTTTAGAGATTATTTTACTTCAAATTTATACAACTAGAGTAAAAAGAGGAATTGAAAAAATGTTTGATTACGAAAGTTTATCAGACACTTTGAAAAAACCGTTTATCATTGTAATTAGTTATATGTGGCTAATTGTAATTGCTTCAAATTTGAATATTTGGGAATCACTTCGTGGTTCTTTAGGAAAGTTATTAAGCCATCCTAATACAATTGGAAGCATTACGTTTACTTTAGGAAGCGTTGTTTTATTTTTTATTATTATTTGGGCCGCGCATTTGCTTCAAAAATATGTTGCTTATTTCTTTGGAGAAATTGATGATGAAAACGAAGAAAATATTAATAAAAGACAGCATTCTAAATTGCTTATTACACGATTGGTTGTTCTAATAAGCGGTTATCTTCTTGCTGTTGCTGCTTCTGGAATGCCTTTAGATAAATTGAGTATTCTTCTTGGTGCTTTAGGTGTCGGTGTCGGACTTGGGCTTCAGAATGTCGTAAACAATTTTGTGTCGGGAATTATTTTAATCTTTGACAAGCCAATTCAAGTTGGCGACGTTGTAGAAATTAGTTCAGAATCTGGACGCATTAAATCGATGGGGCTTCGTACCACTAAGATTAATGCTCCAAATGGCGCTGAAATTATTATTCCAAATGGTAACTTATTATCTCAAAATATCACCAATTGGACTTATACTGATAATTTTAAATTGGTCGAAATTACTTTTGAAATCAATGGAGAAACTATTCCAGAAGAAATTAATACCATCGTAACTGAAACGCTTGCTAATCTTCCATTAGTAAACAATGCGAAACCATCACAAATATACTATAGCTCAATTTCTGATGGAAAATATAAACTTTTAATCAAGTTTTGGTGCAGTATTTATAGAACCGAAGAAACTATAAGTTCGGCAAGACAAGAACTTTATATTGGTTTCAAAAACAAAGGCTTAACTTTCTCAAGCTAATAAAAATTAGAAAAGGCGGTAATTAATTTTACCGCCTTTTCTTTTACAGCAATATCTAAATATTGATACATTTTTATAGTAATATGTTAAATTATAAGACTTTACTTAAAAACACGTATAAACCCGTGTATCCATTATTTACATATAAAGTAATTTAGCTATATAATAAGAACACGATCAAACTAATATTAACTATTAAATCTCAAAAAAATATGGAAGAAGAATACGTTGGAGTAATTAAAATGTTCTCAGGCAATTTCGCACCAAGAAACTTTATGTTTTGTGCAGGTCAATTATTGCCTATTTCGCCATATCAAGCTTTATTTTCAATTATCGGAACAACTTATGGAGGAAATGGGACCACTAATTTTGCCTTACCAAACTTACAAGGTGTCGTTCCTATTGGGCAAGGTCAAGATAGGTTTGGAAATTTTTATTCTCTTGGTCAAATAGCTGGTTCTCCAACAACAAGCATTTTAACAAGCAATATGCCTGCTCACGTGCATACTGGACCAGGTAAAATTGGTGTAACAAGTGCTCAAGCAACTGACTCTACTCCAGTAGATGGCTCATCTATTGCAACACCAGGATCTGTGGTATCAAGAGTTTTTACACCAACATTAGGTTTCGCAACATCAACTCCAAGTGTAAATTTAACGAGTAATATTACTACTGCCGCAACGGGAAGTGGTGTGCCTATAAATAATATGCAACCCTATCTAGCAATAAACTACGTTATTTGCATACAAGGTTTATATCCATCAAGAAATTAATGTCAAAGGGTAGCTTTATTTTAATATATATGACCATTTCGGCACATCATAGAAATCATATGCTAATTTAATTTCTGAAGAGTCTTTTATACCATACATAGAAACAAGACAGTATGGATTGGTAATAAAAGACTCTGCGGTTTTTAACTCGATATCATCAAATATGGTAATTTCGGTAAAAAGACACACATCGGGACAATTTTCAAAGGTAGCTGGCAGAGTATAAAAAGCACTTTCTATTTTTGAATTATGATTTTCTCTGCCAAAATGCTCTTTGTTTATTGTTAATACTCTATCAACAAATATATTGTAAACATAGGGCTGCATATTTTTGTAGCCCTTTATTCCGTTTATATCTACTTTAAGAGAAGGTTCATAATCAAAAAAAGTATAGACTAGGTCAATTTTTATTTCTTGTGGAATAAATATCGCATGTTTATTCATTTGCTGAATTATATTTTTGCTAATGGCCACTTGAGGTTCTCTGGTTAAAGCATAATGCATAGTTTCAGAAACTGCAAGATCAACTTCAAAATTCTTTGGAATTGTATATGTAGTCGCATCTGCTTCTATCAACTGGAGGTTATAGTCTTCAATATCGATTACAGAAATGAGTTTTTGTACTGATTCAATCGAAGCTTTGTTAATATCAATCAAAACAGCATTAATTCTCTCTTTCTTAAACAATGGAAGCAAAGGCAGAATTAATGTTGCATAAGGACCACAACCCGCATACAAGATATTAATGCTTCTTTCAGGAAAAAGAGCATCTAAATGGTTTAATGCTTTAAAAATACCTTTAATGAAGTTAGTTGTACGTAGATAATCATCCACACAATCAGCTGCGCCAGAACTTGACAACGCTATTCCTCCTTGCACAACCATTTCATTTTCATCTGAATGTTTAGCATCGATAATTTCCTTGTAAAAAACAGAAAGCTTTTGTGCCCAATATATTTGTTCGTCATTACTAGTTGATGCTATGATAGAATTGACAATAATTGTAAGTTTGTGTTTATACATATATACAACATACTTTTAATGATTGAAATATAAGTTAAAATATCATACGAGAATAGTATTTGACAATTTAATATTACAAAATTTATGAAAAAACTCTACTCATTATTAATGTTTCTATTTTTTTCGGTACCACACATATATTCGCAAGTAACCGAAACATTTGAAAGCATACAGACAGGTGTTTCAAGCTTTTCTAGTAATGGAAAAACTTTTAATCTGACATCTTCAACTACTTATGGATTTGTAACTGCAAGTCCAGTTGGTAATTATGGTTATGATGGAAGCGCAAAATTCATACAAGTAAATGACGGCACAAATCAAGAAACAATGGGCCAAACTGGAATTATTAGCTCTTTGTCAGGAACTTTTAAGATAAACAATTTTTGGATATATGTAAGCGGTAATTCTGGACAAAATCCGGGTGTAACTTTCAACTATGCTCCTGGCTCAATAACTTTTAGAGGAAAACTGGGAGGAAGTACCGTGTTTACAGTGGTTAGAAATACAACTGGTGGAAATACTGGAAATTTATTACCTGGAAACGGATTTACGAATGTGAATTTCGCCAATGAAGGTGGTTCTGATAATACAAATCAAGCTATTGATCAATTAGAGATTCAATTGAGCAGTAATTACGATTACTTTGCAATTGATAATTTTACGTTTACCGATATTGTAGCTCCAACAATTACTACTCATCCTAGCAGTAAGACAATATGCTCTGGAATTACTACTACTTTTTCGGTTATAGCTCTTAATGCCACTAGTTACCAATGGCAGGTTAACACAGGTCAAGGCTTTGGAAATATTTCAGATAACGCTAATTATTCTGGCACAACTAGTTCAACACTATCAATTACAGGAGCGACATCAGCCTTTAACGGATATCAGTATCGTTGTGTGGCAACAGGTTCGGGATCTGTAAATTCTAATCCTGCAACATTGACGATTCCGGTAGAACTTTCTAGCAATGTTTCAGCCAACACCCCAAGTGCTTATGGGCAAAACAATGGTAGTGCAACAGTTAGTGTATCAGGAGGTACTACATCATATTATTATTCCTGGGCACCTGCTGGCGGCTCAGGAGCTACAGCATCTGGGCTCGCTCCAGGAAATTATACTGTATCTATTTGGGACAGTACTCAAACTGGATCGGGAGGATGTTCTAAAACACAATCCGTTACAATAGCTGAATCTCCTGGAGCTTCAACTAGTGTAACTTCTCTAAGCGGGTTTACAACATGTGCTGGCTCTACCTCTGTCTATCAGACTTTTATATTAAGAGCTGGTCAGTTAACTTCAAATTTAGATTTATCATCTCCAACAGGATATGAAGTATCGACAGCACCTAACGGAACTTATGCGGCTAATTTATCAATAACACCTTCTTCAGGCAATATAAATACAACCATATATGTTCGTCTAGCAACGACAGCTACAGGAACACCAACTGGAAATTTAGCTGTTTCTTCTACAGGAATACCAACAAAAAATGTGGCATTATCTGGTACCGTAACCCCGCTTCCTGTTATAACAGCGCAGCCTTCTACGAGTACAATTTGTGCAGGTGCTAATACCATTTTTACTTCAACTGCCGCTAATGCAACAGGATATCAGTGGGAGGTAGATCAAGGAACTGGATTTGCGCCTATAACTGTCGGTGCTCCTTATTCTGGCATTACTACAAATACACTTACCATAACTGGGGCTACTGCAGGAATGAACGGATATAGGTACAGACTTATAGCAAGTAATACTTGCCCCACTGTTGCAACTTCAAGCAGTGCCGAACTAAGGGTAAATTCTGCTCCTATTATAATAGGTCAACCTTCATCAACATTGACTTGTTCAGGAGGTAATGCTAGTTTTTCTATTACAGCTGCTAATGCCACAGGATATGAATGGCAGGTAGATAACGGAGGCGGATTTCAATCTGTACCAAACGGTGCTCCTTATTCTGGCAATACTTCGGCTACACTTACAATAACAGGAGCAACTGTCGCAATGAGCGGATATTTATACAGAGCTGTAGCAACTGGATCTTGTTCGCCATTAGCTGTTTCTAACACTGCTTTATTAACGATAAATTCTGCTCCAACTATAGTAGGACAACCTTCTGCAAGTACTACCTGTCAAAGGGATGACGCAACTTTTTCTGTAACTGCCGCCAATGCAACAGGATATCAATGGCAAGAAGACCAAGGACAAGATGCTGGTTTTCAAGATATTACAGATACAGCTCCTTATTCTGGCACCGCTACAGCTACTCTTATAATAACAGGAGTGTCAAATGCTTTTAATGGATATAAATACAGAGTTGTTGCTTCTGGGGTATGTAACCCGCAAACTACTTCAAACGGTGTAAGCCTTACTGTAAATCCTCTTCCTGCTATTACAGCAGACCCATTATCAACATCTGTTTGCTCTGGCAGCAATACTACTTTTTCTGTAAGTGCAGAAAATGCAACAGAATATCAATGGCAGGTAGATAAAGGAGATGGTGCAGGATTTGCTGATGTTCTAAATGCAGCTCCTTATTCTGATGTAACCACAGCTACTCTTACTATAACTGGAGCACCTGTAGAATTTAATGGATACAAATACAGAGCTGTAGCTACTGGAACATGCACTCCTTCTGCTACTTCAAACAGTGCTACTCTAACCGTCAATCATATTACAATAATAATGTCCAAAATCGACGTAGCCTGCTTTGGTGCTTCAACAGGAACAGCTACTGCGAGTCCTAGCGGAGGAACTGGTAACTATACCTACTCGTGGTCTAACGGAGGAGATACTGCTACCATCACAGGATTGGCAGCAGGAATAACTTATACTGTAACAGTAACGGATGAAAACTCATGCTCAAATACAGCAAGTGTAACATTAGGACAGCCAACTGCTTTAACAACCATAGCTGGTGCTATAGACAACGTTCCTTGTTATGGAGGCGCTAATGGAACTGCAACGGTTATAGCATCTGGAGGAACCGGAGCTGGAACTTATACTTACTCTTGGGACACAACTCCTGTTCAAACAACTGCCAAAGCAATAGGTCTTACAGCCGGCACTTATATTGTAACGGTAACTGATGCTAATAGCTGTGAAACGACCAGAAGTTTTACTGTAGAACAATCTCCTGCTATTGTAACAAGCATTGGCAATCAAACCAATGTTTCTTGCGCTGGAGGAACAAATGGTACAGCTACAGTAAATGTCACAGGAGGTACAGGAGCAAACACTTACACTTACCAATGGGCACCTACTGGCGGAACTGGAGCAACGGCTTCTGGTCTTGCAGAAGGTACTTATACAGTAACGGTGACTGACGGTAACAACTGTACAGCTACCCAAGATTTTATTATTACAGAACCATCTGCTTTATCTGCAACACAATCTCAAACAGAAGCTTTATGTAATGGTTCGGCAACCGGTACAGCAACTGTCACTGCCTCTGGCGGATCAGGGAACTACACTTACACATGGTCTCCTTCAGGTGGAACTGCTGCAACGGCTACTGGACTAATAGCTGGCACTTATACTTGTCTTATTAGAGATGAAAATCTGTGTAACATAACAGTTTCTTTCACTATTACAGAGCCAAATGATCCGTTAGATGCTACCACATCTCAAATAAATGCAACTTGTTCAACCGGTGGTCAAGCTTCTGTATCAGCATTTGGAGGCACAGCTGGTTATAGCTATTTATGGTCTACTTCTGGAGCAACAACACCAACTGTTACTGGTCTTGCTGCAGGCTTACACAGTTGCGAGATAACAGATGCAAATGGTTGTTCTATAACTAGAAATTTTACTATTTCTACAACTAATACACTTGTTGCCTCTACTGCTCAAGTTGATATACTTTGTAATGGTTCTAATACTGGTTCAGCTTCAGTAGTTCCATCTGGGGCTCCTGGGCCTTTCAACTATGTTTGGTCTCCTAATGTTAGTACCAGTGATACAGCAAGTAATCTTAGTGCAGGAAACTATTCTGTAACCATTACTTCTGGTAACGGATGTTCTATTGTGAAAAATTTTACAATTTCAGAGCCATCGGCTCTTACAATAACACCTGGTCCGCAAACAAATGTTACCTGCAATGGAGGAAACAACGGATCGTTGAGTACTACAGTAGCTGGAGGAACTGGTGCATACGCTTATTCATGGGCTCCTTCTGGAGGGAACGCTGCAACCGCAACGGGTCTTTCTGCTGGAAATTATACTTTAACAGTTACAGATGCTAACTTTTGTGAAAAGACACAAAGTTTTACCATAACACAACCTGATGCGCTTACAGCAACAACTTCTAAAACTGATGTTTCATGTAATGGAGGCACTAACGGAACTGCAACTGTAGATGTTACTGGAGGAACAGGAACTTACACCTATTCTTGGTCACCTTCTGGAGGAACTAATGCAACTGCCAGCGGACTAGCGGCAGGAAACTATACTGTTACTATAAAAGATGCTAATTTATGCGAAACTACAGCAACAGTACTTATAGAACAACCTGCTTTACTTACAGTTACAACATCAAAAACAGATGTTTTATGCAATCAGGCAAATAATGGTACAGCAACAGTAAATCCTTCTGGAGGAACTGGAACTTATACATACTCTTGGTCACCATCAGGAGGAACTGCCGCAACAGCTACCGATTTAGGTCCAAACACTTATACTGTTACAGTAACAGATTCAAACGGATGTTTCGTAACAGAAACTATTGAGATAACAGAACCTGATGCACTTTCGGCAACAGATACACATACAAATGTATCTTGCAAAAGTGGCAATAATGGTTCCGCATCAGTAACGGCTTCAGGAGGAACAGGAAACTACAGCTATTTATGGTCACCTTCTGGCGGAACAGCAGCAACAGCTACTGATCTAACTGCAGGTACATATACTGTAACTATTACAGATCAAAATTCATGTTCTATTACAAATACAATAGAAATTACAGAACCAGATGCTTTAGATTTAACAGCAACTATTGCAGATGTTTCATGCCATAACGGAAATAACGGATCGGTTACATTAAACGTAACTGGCGGCACGGGTAGCTATACCTATGCTTGGTCTCCATCTGGAGCAAATGCAGCAACTGCAACTGGACTTACTGCAGGAACTTATACGGTAACTGTTACAGATGCTAATTCTTGTTCTGCAACAGCAACGGTAACCATTAATGAACCGCCTGCTCTTACAGCGACAATAGCCAAAACAGATGTTTTATGCAATCAAGCAAATAACGGAACAGCAACGGTAACTCCTACTGGAGGAACTGGAACTTATACATACTCTTGGTCTCCTTCTGGAGGAACTGCCGCAACAGCTACAGGATTAAGTCCAAATACTTACTCTGTTACTGTGACCGATGCAAATGGAT
This sequence comes from Flavobacterium sp. GW823-FHT06G12, assembly GCF_058794775.1. Taxonomy (NCBI): domain Bacteria; kingdom Pseudomonadati; phylum Bacteroidota; class Flavobacteriia; order Flavobacteriales; family Flavobacteriaceae; genus Flavobacterium; species Flavobacterium sp. GW823-FHT06G12. The sequence continues at coordinate 142,117 of NZ_JBXAHE010000007.1, read as the reverse complement.
GTTTTGTAACAGAGTCAGTAATAATTTCAGAGCCATCTGTACTTTCTGCATCAGATTCACATACTAATGTTTCTTGTAACCAAGGCAATAATGGTACTGCATCTGTAGTGGCTACTGGAGGAACAGGCAATTATAGCTATTTATGGGCGCCTTCTGGCGGAACTGCTGCGACAGCAACTGGTCTTACTGCAGGAACTTATACAGTAACTGTTACAGATGAAAATTCATGCTCTGTAACAAATACCATAACAATTACAGAACCAGATGCTTTAACCTTAACTACAAATGCAGCATCGGTATCTTGCCATAACGGAAGCGACGTATCGGCTACAGTTAGTGTAACAGGCGGTACAGGCACTTATTCTTATGCTTGGTCTCCATCAGGTGGAAATGCTGCAACAGCAACTGGCCTTACTGCAGGAACTTATACAGTAACTGTTACAGACGAAAATTCATGTTCTGCAACAAATATCATAACAATTACAGAACCAGACGCTTTAACCTTAACAGCAAATGCTGTAGCGGTATCTTGCTATAACGGAAATAATGGCTCGGCTACAGTTAGCGTAACAGGCGGTACAGGCACTTATTCTTATGCTTGGTCTCCATCTGGAGGAAATGCTTCAACGGCAACTAATCTAGTAGCTGGAACTTACATGGTTACGGTTACAGATGCAAATTCCTGTTCAGTTTCTCTAAGTATTGACATAACACAGCCTGATAATCCAGTTAATTTAAATACTGCAACTATTACAGGAATAACGCAAACTGGTGCTTCATTATCTGGTACTGCATCTTCTGACGGATTAGATACTGACAAGGGAGAATGTTTAACAGAAGTTGGTTTTGTATATGCACAACATGCCTCTCCTACTACAGCCGATACTAAAATTAATGTTACTGCTGCATTAGGAACATTTACAAGCTCTTTATCAGGCCTTAGAGGAAATAGAACTTATTATGTTAGAACTTATGCTGTAAACAGTAACGGTTTTGTTAATTATGGAAATGAAGTAAGTTTTACAACAGAAAAATATACGCTTACTATAACTGCAGCAGCAGGACATACCAAAGTTTATGGTACAGCCGATCCAGTATTCAATTATACGGCTTTAGGTTTTGCTAATGGAGACACAAACTCAATACTTACAGGTCTTCTTTCAAGAGATACTGGAGAAAATGTTGGAAAATATAACATTAAGCTAGGATCAATTAGTGCTGGTGCTGATTATATAATTGATTTTACCGGTGCAGAATTTGAAATTACTAAAGCTGACCAAACTATCACTTGGAACCAAACTTTAGATTTTGGATGTTTAGATTCTGATAACGTAACCTTAACTGCAACAGCAGATAGCGGATTACCAATTTCTTATACCATTGCAAATACAGCTTTAGGAACAATTTCTGGATCAACTTTAAATATTACAGGTTCAGGAAATTCAACCATTACTGCAACGCAAAATGGAGATCAGAATCATAATGAAGCTACAGCCGTTGTTAAACCAATAGAAATAAGCCAATCTGGACTCGTTGTACAGCAATGGGCAAATGTGCTATTCTTTGATAACAAATCGAATAATTTTGTGGCTTGGCAGTGGTATAAAAACGGAACAGCTGTTTCTGGTGCAACACGTCAGTATTATAGCGAGCTTCTGCCTTTAAACGGTACTTATTATGTAATTGCAAAAGACAAAAACGGAAATTCAATTAAATCTTGTCCAATTGAGACTACTGGAACAATTTTTACCAAAAAGATAAAAATCTATCCAAACCCAGTTAAACCGGGAGCTCAATTTACTTTAGAATGTGATTTTAGCGATTCTCAATTAAATGGATCTGAAGTGGTTATTTATGACATTACAGGAAAATTAGTACAGACTATTTCAAATGTAAAAGCCAAAAATGAAATAACCGCTCCATCACAGGTTGCCCTATATATTGTTGTTCTTAAATTGGCTGATGGTCAATTAAAAACAATCAACTTATTGGTTAAATAAAAATGAGATTTAATTTAAAATTACAAGCGATGAAAATTAAAACCACGATAGCCATACTTCTACTGTTTACTTTCACTATAAAAGCACAGGAAATTAATGTCAAGATTAATGGAGGTCCATCAGGAATCCTTTATGATAGCACTCTTGGAGATGGCAAACTAAAATTTGGCGGAGGAATAGGTGTCGGTTACACCTATTTCTTCAGCAGCCATTGGGGAATTATGACGGGAATTGATGCAATGTACAACCAAAACAGTTTTGAATTCCATAACGGAACTACAATCTCAACCTATGAGATCGATGACCAGACTTCTGCATTTGAGTATCAAGTTACTCCGACAAACTATAAAGAAGATCAACACTTCATTTCTATTGCAGTTCCATTAATGATGCAATACAGAACATCAATTGCACCACAGACACAACTGTATTTTGGAGTTGGAGGAAAAATTCTTTTTCCAGGAAAACAAACAGCAAAAGCATCAGCATCTGAGTTGCAATTGAGCGGTTATTATCCTGACATAAATCTCTTGATTGATGATTTGCCTTCTCACGGATTTGGTAAAGTAACCAATTGGCAAGATAAAACAACAGTAAACTTAGATCCTTCTTTTCTTTTAAGTATAGAAACTGGTCTTACTTTCAAACTAAAAGAAAAAACGCAACTTTATACTGGCATATATCTAGATTACGGTTTAACAGAAATGGCAAAAGAAAATCCAGATGTTAATATAGTTGCTTATAGCCCAAACGGGATTGATAATATTCAGGCAAATGGTACAAGCGGCAATAGAAAAATTGTTCAAGAAAGCCGTTACTTCTCTGCAGGTATTCAACTGAAATTAGGTTTTATGCTAACTAAAAACAAACCAGAACCTGTGCCACCAAAAGAAGAAATCATGACCAAGACAGAAGCTCCTGTTCAAGAAGCGGCACCTGTACAGCAGAAAGTGGTTGAAGCTCCAACAGCAAAAAAAGAGCTTACACCAACTGAACGCACATATGTCGAAAAACCTCTTGCTTTCCAAGAAGTTGGCAACACTAATGTAACGCCTGAATTGGCTACAAGATTAGACGAAATTGCTAAAATTCTAAAATCAAATAAAGATACAGATCTTAATATTACAGGATATACTTGCGATATAGGAACTGAAGCACGCAATCTTGAAATTGGAATGAAAAGAGCTCAGGCAGTTTCAGATTATTTACAGAATAAAGGAATTGAATCTAATCGTATGCATTTATTTTCAAAAGGTGAAAGCGAACCTTTAGTTCCAAATATTCCAGTAGAGAATAGACCTCTAAACAGAAGAGTTTCACTTACGCTGATAGACGCAAAATAATTTTTTTAATCTACAATTGTATAAAGCATGATGCAAGAGTTTAACTCTTCATCATGCTTTATCTTTTTTATAAAATTCTCCCTTTTCATGCCATTATTTCCAAATTTCATTAGAATATATTTTGATTCAAAAAAATAATTTAAAAGCTAACATTTATCATATTTCCTTTCCTCTTTAATACTTTTATTTGCCTTAATAAAAACAAAACCAAACACTTAACCAATTCTTCAAAATGCAATAATTGTTTTATCATGCACATTGATACTGATTTGCTTTATACTTGGGGAGCTGTGGCTAAAAAAGTTCCTAAAAACTCAATTATTTTTTTTGAAAATGATGCTGCACTTTCCTTTTTTCAAATTTTAGAAGGAACTGTAAAAATGAGTTATACCAATGAAGATGGCAAAGATCTGACGGTTGGTATTTTTAATGAAGGAAATAGTTTTGGCGAACCGCCACTTTTTATCGGACAACCCTACCCTGCTACAGCAATTGCGCAAACAGATTGTATCATTTTAAAATTATCCAAAAACAGCTTTTTTTCTTTTCTAGAAGAAAATCCAGAAATACAATTTAGGATACTCAAGCTATTTGCATGGAAAATCTATAACAAAATTGTCTTTTCCAAAAATATAGTCAATCATAAACCAGAATATCGCATTCAATATTTTTTAGATAATCTAAAAAAACAAAATAACGTAGCCACATCAATAAAAATGAAAATTCCATATACGAGACAAGAAATTGCTGACTTTACAGGACTGCGGGTAGAAACTGTAATACGCACATTATCACTTATGAGTAAAAACAAAAAAATTGAAATTATAGATCATAAATTGTTTTACTAATTTCATGTCTTATGATTTGAATCATACCAAAACAACATGATTTTTTCTTCTTTTGTAAAAGGTTAAAAGAAATTATTAATTCAGTTCTAATAGCTTTAAAAATAAAAACGGGAACTAAAAAAGTTCCCGTTTTTGTATTAAGAAATGACTTTATTCATCATTAATTTTGAAATATTCTCTGCCCGCACTTTTATCTCATCAGCATTTTCTCCTTCAAACAAATCATCGACTGTTTTTTTCCAAAGCTTTGTCCAATGTTTAAAATGAGTTTCTGCAAGTCTACTTTTCTGGTCTAGCATTCTATGTTTCAGCATCGGGTTACCTTCAAAATTTCCAGTATGAAAAAGAATATTATCCCAAAAATCATACATAATAGGAAGGTGTTTCTGCCAATTGACCATAGCCACTTCTGTAAACAAATACCCAATTGTTGAATCTGTTTTTACTTTTAAATAAAAGGCGTCGACCAATACCGTTATATCATCTTTATTTCTAATATCTGTTTTCATACTTATTTTGTTCTGAATAAATAATAAAAAATTAAAGATCCTTACGGTCAAATTTTCTAACCGAAATTAAAAACGGAACTGCTATCCACAAAACAAGCAGTAAAAAAGAAATCACCAACCCGATAGTTGTTCCGAAAAAATCTTTAAAAATAGCACCTGTATAACCCATCATAGCAGATTGATCTAAATGCAGCAATATTTGTATTCTAGCCAAATCAATCGGACTTGAAGCTGTAATTCCTACCATCGCCTCTTCGATTGGATATTCTGCAAATTGAAACAAAAGAAATAACACCAAAGCATCAAATAATATAGCAAAATACATCCAAAATAAAATGGCCAAACCTATTCCTTTTGCTTTATCTCGAGTTAAAATACAGCTCAAAAAAGCCAGTGACACAAAAACAATAGAAATTAAACTTCCAGACAGAACCATCATCAATCCTGCCATTCCTGGCGCATTTACCAAAAGAGGAATTCCTGCTCCAAGAAAAAAAGCCAAAAGCATTGCAATAGAAAGACCTGTAAACAAACTAATCCAGATTTTCTTTCTTTTAATAGGCTGGCTCAATAACAGCTCTATAAACTCCGAACTATTGTAAATATAAATGGTTGAAAAAAGTATCGATACCAGTGGAACTGTGAATAAAATAACATTCAAAATAGTCAGTAAACCTTTGGCCGTATTGTCTTCAAGCATAAAAGATCCCCAAGAAAGCAGCGCTAGAATTAGAGCATAACTCACAACAATCTTATTTTTAAGAATATCCAATAAGACAATTTTAATTATTCTGTTCATGCTGCTTTTCTTTTAATATTGTGGCAATAGATTTTGAAATTTTGCTTTCTCCGGTTGATTCCAAAAGATCTTTAATCGTTTTATGAAAATGTACTTTTCCGTCCTGCATAAAAATGATTTGAGTAATCATATCATCTAATTCACTCAATAAATGCGAAGTGATCAAGATTAGTTTTCCTTTGTTTTTCTCTTTAATGATTTTCTCCTTCAAGATTTCAGCCGCCAACGGATCAAGGCCTGCGGTTGGTTCGTCTAGAATTAAAACATCAGGATTAAAAAGGAAAGCCAATGTTGCACTTACTTTTTGCGTAGTTCCGCCAGAAAGTGTTCTCATTTGTTTGTCGCTCATTTTATCCAATTTGAAAGCTTTTATCAAATCTTCATCCAATTCCTTCTTCGAATTTCGAATCTGCTTGATCATTTCTATAATCTGCGAAATCGTCATATTATCAGGATAACGGCCAATTTGGGGCATGTACCCTATTTTATTTCGATATTCGAACTTCTTTAAAATAGATTCTTCATGAAGTAAAATATCACCACTATCAGGCAATACCATTCCTAAAATCGATTTTATCAAAGTTGTTTTTCCACAGCCGTTTGGACCAATAAGCGCAATGCATTCTCCTGCTTTAAACTCAAGGTTCACATCTTGCAAAACCTGCAGTCTTCCAAATTTTCTATTTATATTTTTTAAAGTAATCATAATATGAGAGATTTCATTTCGGGAGATTCATCTACAAAATTGTCGGGTGTTATACTGGGCAATATTTTTTCTGATTTATCCAAAAGCGTAATCATAAAACTTCGGAACAAAAGCATTGCCGAAGGATTGTTTTCTGTAATAACAGCAAAAAGACTCAGCGGATGAAAAGGCACATCGCCAATTCCGTCCCGATTTAAATCGTAGCCTTCATATTTATCCCAATAATTATTATTGAAATGATTTAGAACCAAACTTCCGTTAGTACTGATATCGAAAGTATTGGAAAGAAAATTATTAAACGAAATCTCATTATCCATACAGCTTGCCTGTACTTTCATTCCCCAGCCGTTATCTTTAAAAATATTTCGTTCCAATTTTACACGGCTTGTTCCTTCCATATAAATTCCGGAAGTATTGCGGATAAATTTATTTCCAACAATATAGCTATCCGAAATTTCTTTGAGCAGTAAACCATAAGCAGCGTCGCCCCAGTTCTCTTCAAAATAATTGTTGAACATTTTTACATTTTTGGTAAACATTACCGCCACTCCTGCTCCATTATTTTTAAAAACATTGCCTATGTAAGAATCATCATTGGAGAACATAAAGTGTAATCCGTAACGAATGTTGGCTTTAGATACATTGCGCCAAATGACAGAATTAGAAACAAACTCAAAATAAATTCCGTCACGATGTCCCGAAATTCTATTTCCTATAATCTGCATACTATCGCTTTTCCAGCAATGAATACCGTTGCCAATACGCTGTTCTTCTTTTTGATAGGCTTTTATGGTATTGTTTTTTACGATGCAGTTTGATCCTTTCTGAACATAAATTCCGAAAAAATTATTATCTAGAACATTGTCTTTTACGACAACTCCGATTTTATCATATATTTTAATTCCACAAGGATCATTAAGAGAAGCATATCCTGAATTGATAACTTTAAACCCAGAGAAAACTACGCTGTCGGCTTTTATCGAAACTACTTCATATTTTTGCTGTCCATCCAGAACTGGCAAGCCTTTTCCTTGTAGAATTAATTTTTTATCTATAATAATATTGCCTTCTCTATAAATGCCTTTATTGACAATAATAGTGTCACCAGATTTGGCAAGTTCTATTGCCTTTTTAATTGTTTTAACTGACTTATCTGAACCTACTTCAATCTTTTGAGACCAGAGACAATTAAAAAACAATAGGAATGAAAGGCAAAAATGAAATTTCATGATTTAATATTTTAATTAAGATGGCATTTTATTTATTCAAAATTGCAGTCCATTCTGTTTCAACTCCTTTTGATTCTGCTTCAAAAGCTTTTGCCTCACTCTTGTTAGAAAAAGCGGCAATATTTCCGTTCATTGGACTTTTTATCGTGCCACCCGAAACAAAAAAAGCGTTTTCTGCCTTTATTAATTCATTATTTTTGGCGTAATCGTGTACGTAATATGCTTTTACTTTGGTGTCTTTATGGTCTTTACAATAATGTGCCATACAAGCAATATCATCAAACTTATACGCCCTTCCTTTTTCTGTAATAATTTCGGCTCCGTGTCTTCCTTCACTAATTCCCATCATACAGAAATCACAATTGTCAGTATTTAGTTTAATAGGAACAGGTTTGTCTCCAGAACATGAAAAAAGAAAAGCAGGAACCAACAAAATGCCCAAGAGCCGACCAGATGGTTTAGTATATTTTTCCTTTATAATAGCGGCAAATAGCAAAGCTCCAACTACAATTAGCATCCATCCTCCAATATCCGGAATTGAATAAGCGCCAAAATTTAATAATTGTTTATATCCAAGCATTGGCGGTTGATAAGCCATTCCGGGAACTCTAATAGCAGCATTCGGATCTAGATTATGTCCGTATTCATAATTCCATCTGTAGAAATCACAAGCTGATAATATTCCAAAAATCACAAAAGAAAAGAAGAAAATAAAGAGTCCTTTTCTATTTGATTTCCATGCACAAGCAATTGAAACAATTCCTAATCCTGCAAGAATAAACGGTAGCACTTTAAACTCAATAAAATCTTCTGTATGCAGAGTTTTCATTCCAATATAATGATTCAATCCGTTTATAATATCAACATCGCCAGCAATCTTAGAAGCATGAAGTTTTAATACCAAACCTTCAGGATATTGGGGTGCCGTAAGTTCAATTTTCCAAATAGGAAAGAATACAGCTCCAATTAATAAAAGCCCTGATAAAAACAGCATAACTTTAGAAAAAGGGGATAGTTTTTTATTTTTCATAATAATTCAAAATAAAAGGGAACAAAGAATACTTTGTTCCCTTATGGTTACTGACTATTCTTTTGGTAAATTGGTACCTACACTGTAAGTAATCGGAACGTTGCTTCCTGCTGGCGAAACTCGCACATACCCTTGCATTTCTTGGTGTAATGCACTGCAGAAGTCTGTACAATAGAATGGGAAGATTCCTTTTTTCTCAGGAACCCATTTTAATGTTAAGGTTTCTCCTGGCATGATTAACAATTCGGCATTGTTTGCTCCTTTGATAGCAAATCCGTGAGGAACATCCCAGTCTTGCTCAAGATTGGTAACATGGAAATAAACTTCATCTCCCACACGAATTCCTTCGATATTATCTGGTGCAAAGTGCGAACGAATACAAGTCATATAAATATGTACCTTATTGCCTTCTCGAACCACTTTAGATTCTTTTTCCCCTTTAGTTGCAAAAGGATGTTTGTTGGCAGCAATATCATAATATTTCAGCTGTCCGTTATTTCTAACTTTATCTGCTGGAATACCTTGTGCGTAGTGTGGTTCTCCAATAGTTGGGAAATCCAAAAGCAATTTCATTTTATCTCCGCTAATATCAAACAACTGTGCACTTTGAGCTAATTCTGGTCCAGTTGGCAAGAAACGATCTTTGGTAATTTTGTTGTAAACCACCATGTATTTTCCAAATGGTTTTTCTGTATTTCCACCAGGAACCATTAAGTGTCCAGGAGAATAATAAGTTGCTTTTCTGTCTAAAACTTTTAAGTCTTTGATGTTCCATTTTACAACCTCAGATGAAACGAACATTGTAGTATAAGCATTTCCTTTTCCATCAAATTCTGTATGCAGAGGTCCTAAACCAGGTTTTTGAACTTCACCATAAAGTGCTGCTTCATATTTTACAACTGGAATTCCTGCATAAGCACCATCAAATTGTTTTTTAGCAATTGCATCTTTTAATTTTGTGAAACTAAACACTGGAATCAAAGCTGCCAATTTTCCACTTCCGATAATATATTCTCCTGTTGGATCAATATCACAGCCGTGAGGCGATTTCGGACAAGGAATCATATAACAGATATCTTTCAATTCTGAAGCATCTAGAGTTAAAACCTCATTCATGATTACAGATTTAGCACTTTGAGTTTTTTCATCCCAAGTATTATGGGCATATTTTGCAGGAATTCGTTTTCCTTTTCCAGCTTTAATGTATTCTTCTGCTTTTTTCCAGTTTACCGCCATGATAAAATCCTTGTCATTTTTAGAAGCATTAACTTCCAATAAGGTATTGGCTTGTTCTGTATTATAGCAAGAGAAGAAAAACCATCCATGAGATTCTTTTTTTCCTGGGTGGCTAAGATCAAAATTCACACCTGGAGCAACGATTTGGAAAGAAAGATCCAATTGACCTTCTTTACCAATTTTCACGAAACTAAGATATCCTTTAAAGTTTTTCTTGTATGTATTAATAGGCACATCGCCATTATCGTTATCTGGCGGCACACTAAAACGGCTTGCTCCTACCACATATTCCGTGTTCTCCGTAATAAATGGTGAAGAGTGATTACCCGCACAGTTTGGAAGCTCAATAATTTCGGCAGTTCTAAATGTTTTCAAGTCAATACGTGCAATACGTGGCGTATTATTCGCATTAGCGAAAATCCATCGTCCGTCTACTTCTCCATTTGTTTGCGATAAATCCAAGTGATGCTGATCGTCCCAAGGCACATAACCATGAGAGGTATTCAACATTGGTTTTGTTTCTTCGCTGTATCCATAACCACTTTGCGGATCTTCAGAAAATACAGGCATTACTCTTAACAATCTTCCGCTCGGAAGTCCGTAAACACTGACCTGACCGCTAAAACCGCCCGATACAAAGTTGTAGAATTCATCATATTTTCCGGGTGCTACATACACTTTTTGGGCCGCATCGCCTTCAACAGCATCTGTAGAATCTTTCGGTTTGCACGAAACAAACAAAGCACACCCTAACGTAACAACGAAAATCGATTTTAAAAATTTATTTTTCATAAGGCTATTATTTTGATTTTGATTCCTTTTAATTATTTCACTCCATCATTCTGGCGCATATACTCCAAAATAGATCTTGCTTCATCTTCTGTTAATCCTTGGTTCGGCATACGAATCATGCAAAGCTCTAATTGTGCCTGCAATTCTGGGTCTTTGTCAATCATTGGATCTGGATTGGTAATAAAATTCATGATCCATTGCGGTGTTCTTCTTTTTGTTACCCCTTTCCATCCCGGACCAACTAATTTTTCATCTGTTGGTTTATGACAGGAGGTACATTTAACTTCGGCAGTTTTAAGCCCTTTTTCAGCTAATGCTTTATCTAAAGAAGCTCCTAATTCAACTGTTTCATACTTCCCAAGACCTCTCTTTGGATCGTAAGATTCTGCATCAGCTGTTTTCTCAGCTGCAGCTGGAGTAGAAAAATCCTGATCGGTGTTTGACTTCTCTTTTCCACATGATGTGAGCAGGGCAAAACCAAACATGGTTAATAAAAATAATCTGTTCATTACTTTGTTTTTTACTTGTTAAACTTTTGATCAAAATTCCAAAACTTGTTTTTAGTAAAGTATGATTGCAATCATATCCTCAAAAAAAAGTTCGTAATACTTTCGTATTCTCAAAAATCAACAAGCAATGAAGTTTTGCATTTACATATTTTTGTTTGCAGTGGTATTTCGGCCAGCATTTCCATTCCTGGATTATGTGGTCAACTACCATTACATCGCAACTGAATTATGCGAAAACAAAAATGCCCCAGAATTGCACTGTAACGGAAAATGCCATTTGAAAAAAGAACTGGCAAAAAGTTATAAAAATGATACGCCAGCTTCTAACGAAAAGAAGAGTGAAACAGCAGAAACTGTGGTTCTGTTTATGGTACAAATCCCAGTATTCTCTTTTGAAAAAAATAGAGTTTCTACTTTTATAGTAAATGCATTTTATAACAACTTATATTATCATTTAGAGGCCGTCAACATCTTCCGCCCTCCGATTTTCATTTGATTTTTATTTCATTCTTTTCCTTCTATCGAATTCATTCGACAGACCTTTTATTATCATATTTAAATTAAAATCTCATGAAAATTTTAAAATACACAGCACTTTTATTTTTAGCAATTACCACATTCTCTTGCTCTTCTGATAACGATTCTTCTTCAACTCCAGTTGATGAAACAAGCGGACTTCATAAAATACAGGAAATCGCAAATGACACTCATATTATAGAATTATTCTCATCAACAGGTTCTTTGGTACAGGGTTACAATCATATTTCACTTCGAATAAAAGACAAGAAAACCAGTACTTATATTACCGACGCTAAACTTGAATGGGCACCGCTTATGCACATGAGCATGATGCAGCATTCTTGTCCTAAATCAGTTGTTACTAAAGCATCAGGCAAAAAGACTTTGTACGAAGGCGATATCATTTTTCAGATGGCACAAAATGCAACAGAGTATTGGGAACTCAGTTTTAATTACACCGTTAATAATGTTGCTTATACTGCAGCAGACAAAATAAATATCCCTACATCGGCAAAACGAACTGTAAACTCTTTTAAAGGAAGCGACGGAAGCAATTATGTAATTGCCTATATCGAACCATCTTCTCCAAAAGTGGCAATAAACGACATGACAGTAGGAATTTATAAAATGAAGGATATGATGACTTTTGAGGCTGTAAATAATTTCAAAATCAAAATCGATCCAAGAATGCCAAGTATGGGAAATCATGGTTCACCAAACAATACAGATTTGCTTCAATCTGAAACTAATGTTTTTTATAAAGGAAAACTTTCTCTTACCATGACAGGATATTGGAAAATAAATCTTCAGGTTTTAAATGCTGATCGTGAAGTTTTGAAAGGAGAACCTGTTACAACAGACAATCCATCAAGCAGTCTTTATTTTGAGATTGAATTTTAAATCTAAACAACAATCAGAAAGAGACATAACACAATTTGTCTCTTTCTATTAAAGTAAGAAATGATGAAAAATCTAACAGCAACCTTCTTGGCTGTATTTTCAACAATATGCTGGGCGCAGGAAAAACCAAATGACAGTCTTGAAACCGTAAAGCTCAACGAAATAATTGTCATTGGAAGTAAACCTTCTTTGCATCTAAAACAATCAAAATCATTAACCTCTGTAGAAGAATATCTCTCAAAATCATCAAAAGTAAATATGATCAAAAGAGGTGCCTATGCTTGGGAACCAGTTATAAATAACATGGCTACAGAACGCACCGTGATTACGATTGACGGAATGCGCATATTTGGCGCGTGTACCGACAAAATGGATCCGATTACTTCTTATGTTGAGGTTTCAAATTTGGCCGAAGCCAGCGTAGCATCTGGACAGCAGGCAAGCTGTCACGGTGCAGGAATTGGCGGATCTGTCGATTTAAAGCGTAATCAGTTTAGTGATAAAAAAACAGGTTGGAACGGCAGTTTAAATTCTGGTTTTGAAAGCAATAATCTTCAAAAAATTATTGGTGCGTCTTTAGGTTACAATGATTCTCGTTTCTACACCCATATCGATTTTATGCATCGTGATGCCGATAATTATAAAGCAGGTGGAAACAAAGAAGTGAGTTTTTCTCAATTTACCAAATACAATATTTCTGCTACTGCTGGATATTTTATAAACAAACAAAACCTTTTGGAAGCATCTGTAATTTATGATAAAGCGACAAATGTGGGCTACCCTGCCCTTCCTATGGATGTTTCTTTAGCCGAAGCTAAAATTGTATCTCTAAGTTATAAATATGTGCCAAAATCTAACCTTATAACAAACTGGGAAACAAAAGGCTATTTTAATTCCATCACCCACCAAATGGACGATACCAAAAGACCAAATGTACCGATACACATGGATATGCCGGGATGGTCAGATACTTATGGTTATTATTCGAGAATTAAAGGGAAAATTAAAAACCATAATTTTCTAGCTGACTTGAATGGTTTTTATAATAAGTCAATTGCAGAGATGACCATGTATCCGACAGATCCTAACGAAAATCTGATGTTTATGTATACGTGGCCAGATGTCAGAACTTTATACAACGGATTGTCTTTAGAAGATAATATTAAAATTTCTGAAAAAGATCAGCTGAGAATTGGCGCAAATCTCGGATTTCAGAATAATACCGTAGCAAATGATTTCGGATTAGCAAGTCTCCGCATTTTTTATCCTAATATGGATGCTTCAAAAAACCGTTTTCTAAAAAGCTTTGCCACAAATTACACCAAAAATGAAGGGCAATTTGAGTTCGGATTTGGTTTAGCTTACGCCGAAAGAGCTCCTTCAGTTTCTGAAGGCTACGGATTTTATCTCTACAACAGCAGTGATTTCTATGATTATATCGGGAATCCAAGTCTAAAAAATGAAAATGCTCTTGAGGGAAACTTTTCAATTGGCTATAAAAAATCGCAAATCACAGCAAAAATTACGGGTTCGTATTTCTATTTTTCAAACTACATAATAGGTAAAATTGATCCAAATACGCTTCCTATGACTATTGGTGCTTCTGGAGTAAAAAGATATGAGGCCATTGACAATGCCAAAATATTCAACACTGATTTTAATCTGACTTACGATTTTCTGGAAAATTGGCAATTCAAATCGCAACTGACCTATAGTTTTGGAAAAGATAATGTAAGAAATAATCTGCCATTTATAAGTCCGATTAAATACAGCGCTGGAATCGATTTTAAAAAAGAAAATTTTAATGTCGGAATTAATGCTTTAGGAAATCTAGCTCAAAATGAATTTGCAAAAGTGTACGGACAAACTAAAACTCCAGATTATCTCATTTTTGGACTTAATGCTGGCTATACTTTCAATTGGAGCCAAAACAAATTAAAGATGCAAACCGGTGTAGAAAACATTTTTGACAAATATTACACCACTTATGCCGACTGGAATAAAATTCCGCGAATGGGTCGAAATCTCTTTGTAAATCTCACTTTCACTTTAAATTAAGCTGCTATTATTAAGGTTAACATATACAAACAAATATAAAACAGTATGATTAGAATCATGTTTTGAAAAAAATGATGATAATATATTTACCCTATTAAAATTATGTATTAAGATATATTTTAATACAAGCTTAAAAATAAACACCATCAGCTTTATAGGTTAGCGAAGCTGAAAATTCAAAGAATTAAAATGAACAAGAACTTTTTAGTACAGGAAATAATCCGATTGAAAAAGGAAAAAAATGCTGTTATCCTGGCTCATTATTATCAAGATGAGGATATTCAGGAAATAGCAGATTTTATTGGAGATAGTCTTGAACTGGCAAAAAAAGCTCAAAATACAAATGCAGATATTATTGTTTTTGCAGGAGTCCACTTTATGGCAGAAACAGCAAAAATTTTAAATCCAAACAAAAAAGTAGTATTACCCGATTGGAACGCTGGCTGTTCGCTTGCTGATGGCTGTCCGCCAGAAGATTTTAGATTGTTCAAAGAACAGCATCCCGATCATATTGTGGTTACTTACATCAATTGTTCTGCCCAAATAAAAGCTATGAGCGATTTAGTCTGCACATCGGCAAATGCAAAAAAGATAATCGAATCTATACCCGCAGAACAAAAAATCATATTTGCTCCAGACGAAAACTTGGGCAAATATCTACAAAAAGAAACCAAACGCGAACTGGTCTTATGGAAAGGCTCTTGTGTTGTACACGAAGCCTTTTCATTAGACAAACTAATTGAAATATATAACAACAACCCAACTGCAAAAATTGCGGCACACCCTGAATCTGAAGAACATATTTTAAAAGCAGCACATTACATTGGCTCTACTTCGGGAATTATTAATTTCATTAAAACGGATCCTGCTGCCGTTTTCATTGTGGCCACAGAAGCCGGTATCCTGCATGAGCTTTCAAAAGCTGTACCCGATAAAACGCTGATTCCGGCTCCTACCACAGATGACAATAGCTGTGCCTGCAGTGAATGTGCTTATATGAAAATGAATACACTCGAAAAACTGTATTTATGCCTCAAAAATGAAAGACCAGAAATGCTAATTAAAGACGAGCTGAGAATAGAAGCCTTAAAGCCTATTAAAAGAATGCTCGAACTATCATAAAAAATGCAATAACCTTAAATCAAAATAACATGCTTAAAACAGATATACTTATCATCGGTTCTGGTATTTCGGGATTATTTTTTGCTATGAAAACAGCAAAAAAACGCCCAGACTTATCTATTGTTATAATGACGAAAGAAACAGCCAAAAATACCAATACGCAACTCGCTCAAGGCGGTATTGCTGTAGTGACAGATCTTATAAAAGACAGTTTTAACAAACACATACATGATACGCTTCGTTCTGGCGGAGGTCTCTGCGATAGAGAAGTTGTTAATATGGTTATCAAACAAGCTCCCGAAAGACTTCGAGAACTAATCGAAATAGGTGCTTCTTTTGATAAAAATGAAAAAGGACAATGGGATCTAGGTTTAGAAGGCGGGCATTCACAACACAGAATATTACATCATAAAGATAGCTCCGGACAGGAAATTGAGCAGAAACTGCTCAAAATAATCAAGAAAATGCCCAATATTGAACTTTTAGAAAATCATATGGTCATTGACTTAAATACCGAAACAAAAAAAGCTAAAACTACTTGTGCCGGAGCCTTTTTCTTTGAAAAAAAACACAATCGAATTAAATACATTAGAGCAAGAACTGTTGTTTTGTGCACAGGCGGATGTGGTCAACTTTTTGAAAACACAACAAATCCGAAAATAGCAACTGGAGACGGACTAGCAATTGCAGCTCGTGCAGGTGCCGAAATTACTGATATGCAATACATTCAGTTTCATCCAACAGCTTTATATACAGGAAAAGAAAATCCGTTGTTTTTAATTTCAGAAGCTGTTAGGGGTTTTGGTGCTCATATTGTAAATGATGAAGGAAAAAGATTTTTATTTAAATATGATATCCGAGGTGAATTGGCTACACGAGATATGGTTTCAAGTGCCATTAGTAAAGAACTTCAAATAAGCGGAAAAAATCATGTTTATTTAGATTGTAGACATTTAGATCCAAAAGCTTTTTCAAATCAATTTCCCGTAATTACAGCGCATTGCAATGAGTTAGGAATACGACCTGAAAAAGATCTAATCCCTGTTGTTCCTGCTGCACATTATCAGTGTGGCGGAATTAAAGTAGACCAAAATGGAGTTACCTCAATAAAAAATCTTTACGCAATTGGGGAATGCGCTAGAACAGGTCTTCATGGTAAAAATCGTCTCGCATCAAACTCTCTTCTTGAAGGTTTGGTCTTTGCACATCAGGCTTCAGAAAATGTAGATAAAACTATTGCCGAATTTATTTTTTCATCACAAATACTAATTCCGAAGTTTCCAAAGGCACATCAAGTTGATGATTATCTTGCTTTTGAAATACTTAAAAAAGAATTGCAAAAACTGGTTACTTCATTTTATACAAGTGAAGAACGTGATGCTGAATTAGCTTTTGAAAAAATAAAAGAGCTTCATAATTATGCCGTTTCGCTTACAGAAGCACACGAAATCACGATTCCGTTTATTGAATTTTCGAACATGATTGCAGCTTCTTTGTTAATCATTAAACAATGTAAAGCTGCCGAAGACCAAAAAATATGCTGAAACCATAAAAAAATCTATACCCCCAACCATTATGAAACTAACAAGTAAAACAACCATTGGTGAAATCGTCGCAGATGATTTCAAAACAGCAGCCATTTTTACAAAATTCCATATTGATTTCTGTTGCAAAGGACATCGAACTATCGAAGAAGTCTGCAAAAAAAGAGATATAGAAGAAAGTGTTCTTATTGAACATATTGAAAAAGCAAGAAACAGTTCTGCCAATCAGTCTTTTGATTATAAAAGCTGGTCTGCAGACATGATTGCAGATTATATAACAAAAACTCATCATAGATATGTTACAGAAAAGTCCCCTGTTATATTGGAGTATTTAAATAAATTATGCGGTGTTCACGGTGCGATTCATCCTGAGCTTCATGAAATTCATACTATTTTTTCAAAAACGTATTTAGATCTGACGGCTCATATGAAAAGAGAAGAGTTGGTTGTTTTTCCTTTTATTAAAAAAATGAAAGCCGCACACAGTAAAGGTACAGAACTGGAAACACCGCCTTTTTTATCTATTGAAGCACCAATTGTAACCTTAAAAGATGATCATGTTACAGAAGGACAACGCTTTAAGAGAATTGCGGCTTTAACCAATAATTATACACCGCCAGTTGACTCATGCAACACTTATAAAGTTGCTTTTCTAATGCTAGAAGAATTTGACAAAGATTTAAAAAAACACATTCATCTGGAAAACAACATCTTGTTTCCAAAAGCAATTGAGCTTGAAAAAACATTTGAAAAAGTGTCATAAATAAAAACGAAACCATGGAAAAATATGTAATCAAACGCAATGGAGATTATAAGCCCTTTGAAACTTATAAGATTCAGGATGCCATTCAAAAAGCCTTTCAGAGCGTCAGTCAGCCTGTCGACAAAAGAATTTACAAAACTGTTCTTTCTGGTCTTGAGGTAAAGTTTTCGTGGCCTGTAGAAGAAATTCAGGACATGATCGAAAGAGCGTTTTTTGAAAAAGGATATTTCCAGGCTATGCGTTCGTTTATAATTTATCGCCATACGAGAAAATTACAGCGAGAACATATTAATGGTTTAAACGATGACACCACATATATAGACAGTACACAAACTGTTGAAGAATACATTAACCAATCTGATTGGCGAATTAATGCTAATGCGAATATTTCGTATTCAAACGCGGGACTAGTCAGTAATACTGCTGGAAAAGTAATCGCCAATTATTGGCTGGATAAAATATACAATAAAGAAGAAGGTTCTGCTCATAGGAATGGCGACATACACATCCATGATTTGGATTGTCTTACCGGATACTGCGCTGGTTGGAGCTTGCGTGTGCTGTTAAATGAAGGTTTTAACGGCGTGCGTGGCCGTGTCGAGAGCAGACCTCCTTCTCATTTTAGAGAAGCATTAGGGCAAATGGCTAATTTTTTAGGAATTCTGCAAAGCGAATGGGCAGGCGCTCAAGCTTTCAGTTCTTTCGATACCTATTTGGCTCCTTATGTTTTCAAAGATCAGCTTTCTTATGATGAAGTTTTAAAAGGAATCAGAAGTTTTGTTTACAATTTAAATGTTCCAGCACGCTGGGGACAATCCCCTTTTACAAATATTACATTGGATTGGAATGTGCCAGAAGATTTAAAAGAACAGATTCCGACCCAAAATGACGAACATTTATTTTTGAAGGTCACTGATGAAAATCTGATTTTGGAAGCTAAAAACAGAGGCGTTTCAAAATTAATAGATTTAAAATATGCTGATTTTCAAAAAGAAATGAATCTTATTAATAAAGCGTATTACACCATTATGACAGAAGGTGATGCAAACGGACAGCCGTTTACCTTCCCGATTCCAACAGTAAACATCACTGACGATTTTGACTGGAACGGAGAAAATGTCGATTTGCTTTTTGAAAACACAGCTAAAATTGGTTCATCTTATTTCCAGAATTTTATTGGCAGCCAATATCTCTTGGATGAAAATGGAAATCGAATCGAAAACCCAGATGCATATAAACCAAACGCTGTACGCAGTATGTGCTGTCGTTTACAACTCGATTTAAGAGAATTGTTAAAGCGCGGAAATGGTCTTTTTGGAAGCGCCGAAATGACGGGAAGTATTGGCGTGGTAACCATCAACATGGCTCGTCTTGGATATTTGCATAAAGGCAACATCATTACTTTATTTGAACATTTAGATGAATTGCTTCAAATAGCCAAATCGACTTTGGAGAAAAAAAGAATCTTTATTCAGCAAATGTACGACCGTGGACTTTATCCTTACACACAACGCTATTTGAAACATTTTAGAAATCACTTTTCTACAATTGGCGTAAACGGAATGAACGAAATGGTAATCAATTTTTCTGAAGGAAAACAAAATATAACCGACACTTCAGGAATACATTTCGCGACAGAAATTCTCGATCACATTCGACTGCGAATGAAAGAATTTCAAGAAGAAACTGGAAACCTTTACAATCTAGAAGCAACTCCAGCAGAAGGAACAACGTATCGTTTTGCAAAAGAAGACAAAAAACGTTTTCCAGAAATTCTGCAAGCGGGACAAAATGAAAATATATACTATACCAATAGTTCACAAATTCCGGTTGATCATACCGACGATCCTTTTGAAGCGTTATTGCTTCAAGATGAATTACAATGCAAATATACTGGAGGTACAGTTTTGCATCTTTATATGAGAGAAAAAATAAGCAGTCCAGAAGCTTGTAAAAACTTCGTTAAAAAAGTTCTCACCAACTTTAAACTGCCCTATATAACCGTAACACCAATTTTCAGCATCTGCCCTATTCATGGCTATTTAAACGGAGAACATGAATATTGTCCAAAATGCGACGAAATTTTACTCAATAAAAACAATCAAAAACACTTGGCTTATGAAAACGAAAACGCGTAAGATTCTAGAAGAAAATAAATCGCAAAGAAGTAAATGTTTGGTTTACACACGTGTAATGGGATATCACAGACCTGTAGAAAGTTTTAATATTGGAAAAAAAGGTGAACACCAACAGCGTACACATTTCGAAGAAACCATTATCTATTAAAGGAATATTTAGCCTCACGCCTTTTACTTTATTAGATTATCCGCATAAAACGGCCTGCATTGTGTGGTTTGCAGGCTGTAACATGCGGTGTTTATACTGCTACAATCCTGATATTGTTTTAGGAAAAGGAAAAATAGATTTTGATTCTGTTCTTTCCTTCCTAAAAACTCGAAAAGGATTATTAGACGGCGTAGTATTAAGTGGTGGCGAATGTACTTTACACAAAAAAATAATTGATTTTATAAAAGAAATCAAAACAATGGGATTTGCGGTGAAAATAGACACCAACGGTTCCAACCCAAAAATATTGAATAGCCTGATTCATGATCAATTAATTGATTATGTCGCGTTAGATTTCAAAAGTCTTCCTCATACCTTTAAACACCTAACGCAATCAGGCTTATTTTCTGAATTTGAAGAAAGCCTTTCTATTTTAATTCAGTCAAATATTCCGTTTGAAGTTCGCACCACTTTTCATTCTTCTTTAATTACAGAAAATGATTTTGTGAATATGATAAAATATCTTGAATCTAAACATTTTGAAGGGAACTATTATGTGCAACACTTTATGAATAATGTGCCAACACTTTCAAAACTAGACCATTCAAATAAAGAAATACAATTTAAAAACTTCTCAACTTCAAAAATAAAAGTTATTTTTAGAGTTTGATAACTCAAAATGAACACGTTATGACTTTGCATCATTTTGTATTAATACTTCATCTTTTGGCAGCCACAATCTGGGTTGGCGGTCATTTGCTTTTAGCTATTTGCTACCTTCCAACAGCATTGAAGAAAAAAGACCCTAAGATTATTTTAAATTTCGAAAAAAAGTATGAAAAACTCGGAATGTCTTCTCTTGCTTTACTTATTATAACTGGAATCTGGATGGCGTATGATTTTGGAATTAAAGCCGAAACCTGGTTTCACTTTTCTAGCGGATTTGAAAAGGTAGTTTCAATAAAACTGATTTTGCTTTTCTGCACTTTCTTTTGTGCAGTTTGTGCACAGTTTTTCATTATTCCAAAACTTAAGCCTAATAATATCAATAAAATGGCTTTCATTATATTAACTGTTACTTCAATTGGTATTGCAATGTTGATTTTGGGGTCAACGTTGCGTTATGGCGGGATTTAAAAATTCCCTCCAATATTTTATCTATCCATTTTAAGACATCATTCCTACAAGTATTGGTCCAAAAGCTGTCAATAATATATTAGCTAATGCGTACGGAATAGTATAGCCTAAAACTGGGAACTTGCTTCCTGATGCATCTTGAACAGCTTTTAATCCGATTGTTGAGGTACCTGCACCTGTTTGCGCGCCAAGTAAGATTAGAAGGTTTATTTTTAATACATATCTTCCAAAATACATTCCTATGATATGCGGGATTAAAGCAACTGCTACACCGGCAAGCAAAATACCAAAACCGGTTTCTTTAAGACCTGAAATAAAACTTGGACCGGCTGCAAGACCAACAAGACCAATAAACGCTGCAAGACCAACGTTGTCAAATATCCACAAAGCGGGTTCTGGAATTTTTCCAAAAACTGGAGTTCTTGAATGTAGCCAACCAAAAATTAATCCCATTACCAACGCACCACCGCTTGTTGTTAAAGTTACCGAAACTCCAAATAATGTTACCGAAAGCAAACCTAAAAGTCCGCCAAGAACAATACCTAAACCGACAAAAATGATATCGGTCTCTGGAGTTAAACGATCCAGATAACCTATTTCTTTCGCTGCTTCTTCCAGTTTCGCAGGTCTACCTGAAAGATTCAAAATATCACCTCTATTTAAAACTGTTCTCGATTCAAGTGGTATTTCATGATTCTCTCTCGTTATTTTGTTTAGCATTAGTCCATGATAAAAACTGGCTTTTCGAAGAGCTTTTACTGTTATTCCTTCAATTGCTTTATTGGTTATTGTAACATCTAAATGTGCTAATGGGAAGTTTAATAAATCCTCATCCAAGATTTCTGGACCAATAGAAAAGAGACTGTCTAAAATGATTCCGTGCTGTCCCATAATAACCAAAACATCATCTTTATAAATTATAGTATCAGGTTTTGGGTCTAGCAATTGATGCTCATGGCGTATCCTTTGGATCACAATATTCTTGTTAGATATTAATCTTTCAAACTCGCTTATACTGATTCCTATCCATTTCTCGTTGGTTATTTTATAGGCTCGGATAATCCATCTCTGGTAAGCACTTCTCATTCCTGGACCATACTCAGTTTCACCTGAAATAGTTTCGGCCAGCTTTTCACTTTCCTCAACTAAATTAATTCCAAGTAATTTTGGAGCAATTCCAGTTAGAAAAAACACAAAAGACGCTGCTCCTACTAGATAAGTTACAGAATAGGCTACTGGAATATTATTGATTAATCGGCTTTTTTCTGCATCTGCAAGATTTAAGTGACTGATAGCATCTGAAGCCGTACCAATCACGGTAGATTCAGAAAACGCTCCTGCCAATAATCCAGCTGCTGTCCCTATATCATAACCTAAAAAAGTGGAGACAGAATATGCCACTAATAAACACGACAAACAAATCACCAAAGTGAGCAATAGTTGCGGAAATGCATTCTTTTTAAAACCTTGAAAAAATTGCGGACCAACTTTATATCCTGTAGAAAACAGGAAAAAGTCAAAGAAAATGGTTTTTACAATATCAGGAATATCAATATCCAATTGGCCAATTAGCACTCCAGCAAATAAAGTCCCTAATACTACACCAATTTTAAATGTACCTATTTTAATACGCCCGATTAAAAACCCAAGAGCCAAGCATAAAAAAAGTGCCAGTTCAGGATGTTCTCTAAGTATAGCTGTAGCCATATTACTTTTTTTATATAAATTTAAGCAAAAAAAGCAACCAACATACTATATTTCAATTATTTACAAATAATTAATTATAATCACATTCTAGTAAACGGAAAAGTTACAGTGGTAGAATTAAATCTAAATGGCTATTTTTGATAGTGAGCTAATTTGGAATAAACATAAATGCAAACCATTTCTAGCATGATAAACTCAAGCAATTATTCTACGAAACCATTATTACAAAGACAAAAATGAATTTTCAAACCATAATACCAGATAAATCTATTTCGCTTTTTGTAAAAAATATTTGGGTATTTGAAAGCGAAAAGAACAAAGCGACAACGAGTTTGCCATTTTTTGCAGATGGTTTTCCAGGTTTGATGTTTAATCAGTCTGAAAATGGATTGACGGTGAAACCGCATGATAAGAAAATGCCAGAAATTTTTGTTTACGGACAAACCATCAATCCCATTGTGCTAGAAATTTCAGGATCTTACTCTATTCTCGTTTTTCAGCTGTATCCTTTTGTCCTGCAAACCTTCTTTGGTATTCTTCCACAAAGCATAAATGACAACTGCTATTATTTGGACAATACAGACAACAAAATTACAGCACTTAATCTGGAATTGATTTCATGCAAAACGGTAAACGAAAAAATTGACATTATTTCTAATCTGCTTCTACATTATTTTGAAACCAAAAAACAAAATCTCAATCTAGAAATACGTCAGGCAATTGCAGAAATTATAGATGCAAAAGGACAAGTGCCTATTCGAGCCATTGCTGAGAAGCAAAAGATCAATCTGCGAACTTTTGAAAGGAGGTTTTTAAAAGAAACAGGGCTTTCACCCAAACAGTTTGCGCAAATATTGCAATTTCAAGCTTCATTGGAACAATTGTCCGTAAAGAATTATACAAAATTGACTGATATAGTTTACGAAAATGGCTTTGCAGATCAATCACATTTCATAAAAGTGTTTAAAGCATTCACAGGCAAAACACCAAAAAAATTCAGTAAATAGCGGTACTGTCGTTTTTATTCTATTTTCTAAAAAGTCCCTGTCGCACCTTTGTATCATTAACTTAAAAAATGATATAAAATGAAAATTATAATTTTTGGAGCAACAGGAACAGTAGGTCAAGAACTCGTAAAACAGGCAATAACACAAGGCCACCAAGTTACAGCCTTTGTTCGCAATCCTGAAAAAATGCAACATGCAGTCAACACCAATTTAATACTTTATAAAGGAGACGTATTAAATGCCAAGCAAGTAGAAAATGCAATAAAAAATCAAGATGCGGTATTGTGCGCCTTAGGTGATGGTAGAACAGGAACAATCAGAGCCGCAGGAACCAAAACGATCATTGAAGCAATGGGGAATACCGGGATAAAAAGATTGATCTGCCAAACCACATTAGGAATGGGTGAAAGTTACGCAAACCTAAATTTTGTCTGGAAACACATCATGTTTGGAATGCTGCTAAAAAAAGCTTTTGCAGATCATAAATTACAGGAGCACTATATTTTAAACAGCGATTTAGATTATTCCATTGTAAGACCAAGTGCTTTCACGGATGGAGAAATTACCAACCAATTTAAAATTGGGTTTGATGGGAATCTTAAAGGGCTCAATTTGAAAATTTCTCGCGCAGATGTTGCGAACTTCATGCTGCAACAGGTTTTAGCAAAAGAGTATTTGAAAAAAGCGGTTAGTATTTCTAATTAATGGCTATGAAAGTGACTGATATCATACTTATTATTACGGCAACTTTTACTGCTTTAATGGCTGGTCTTTTCTTTTCCTACTCTGTTTCTGTTATGTTAGGTTTAGGAAAATTGAGCGATAAAGAATTTCTTAGTGCTATGCAGCACATAAATAAAGAAATTCAAAATCCAATATTTTTCACCTGCTTTTTTGGTGCTTTAATAATGCTTGTTATTGCCTGTATTTCACGTTACAATCAAAACTCATTTATATTTTTGATTACTGCAACGTTGATCTATTTATTAGGTGTTTTTCTGGTAACGGCATTTGTAAACGTTCCGCTGAACAACAAACTAGACGTTTTTGACATTTCAAGTTCGACAGAAATAGCAGCAAAGCAAATGCGAAATATATTTGAAAAACGTTGGAATTTTTGGAACAATATAAGAACAGTTGCATCAATTTTAAGTTTGATAATTGTGATTTTAACCTGTATTCAAGAAAACAAATAAAGAGGACTGCAACTAAAAGCAATATGACTTTCTAAAAACAGAAAATACGAAAAGATTTTCCAAGCATAAAAAAAGCCTGAAACTATATAATCTCAGGCTTTTCTTTATTCTATTTACCTCAATGAGATAGAATTCGATCCAACATCTAAATACATACTTTTACTTCTGTTTTTATCTTATAAAGTCATTTGGACCAAATTAAAGTTTTAATACCATCATAAATGAAATTATGATCTCTCTATTTTAAAATAAGCAAGTTCCTCCTCGTTTCTTATCAGATTGCTTAATCGCTTAAAACCAACTTTTTGTAACACATTTTGAGATCCAGTGTTCTCAAGATCTGTTATGGCGACCACTTCATTTGTATTTGTATTTTCAAAACAATACTGAGTTATAGCGCTGCATACTTCTGTAGCAATACCTTTTCCCCAGTATTCCTTACTAAGCACATACCCTATCTCTATCTGATCTGTATTGTGTACAAAAATACGGGCAACACACATTCCTATAAAACCATTATCCGCAGGGTCAAATATCGCCCATCGGCTCAGATTTTTGTTTTTATAATTTTCTAGCAGTTCGCTAAACATTTCGATATATCTTTCAGGTGAAGTATTAGGAAGATATTGCGTCACTTGATTATCTTCAA
The DNA here is from genome assembly GCF_058794775.1 of Flavobacterium sp. GW823-FHT06G12. NCBI lineage: Bacteria > Pseudomonadati > Bacteroidota > Flavobacteriia > Flavobacteriales > Flavobacteriaceae > Flavobacterium > Flavobacterium sp. GW823-FHT06G12. Next base: position 116,228 of record NZ_JBXAHE010000007.1, on the reverse strand, counting down.
AAAGGTCTAAGAATGTCTGTTTTTCCTCAGGCAAAAATTCGCGTATAATTATTTTGGGGCTTTGATAGATAATATGCATTTGGTACTATTAATATAAATGAATTAGAATCTGTCATCTAAAATCAGTAACAGGATTTCTCTTTTGTAAATATATCGAAAATTTCCAATCATAAAAAAGCACTGATTGGTGCAAGGGAATAAAACAAAATTAAAAATAGTCAGAATCTTTCATCCATGTTATCTGATCATCCTCATGAAATATTGGACAAAGAATTATACTTTTCTCGCCTTTCTCATTGAGAATATACCAATCTGTAGCAGTATCAACTATTAAATCAAGAAATTTTTTTTCCTCTTCCGCTTGAGCAAAAATCAAATCATCATCCTGAACTCCTTCCCCTAATAAAATGCTATCTTCTATAGAGAATTTTATAAAGTCAGCTAAATGTTTATTTTCAGATGGTTCAGCCAAATAATCAAATTTAAACGAAATATTACCAGAGCTTCTCATATCCCAATTGGTTTCAACAATCGATCCGATATTAAGGTCTCTCCAATACAATTCCAACTTCTTCATTTCTTTTTAGTTTACTTTAATTTTCTATTTATAAAAAATTCTAGACTTACATCAACCACTCAGTAACCAATTTCCTATACGTCTCTCCTATTGGCAAAGCATTTCCGCTTTTCATTACAATCTGGTTTCCATCTATTACCTTTATTTTATCCTTTGGAATAATATAAGAACGATGAATTCGAATAAACTGATTAGGAAGTTTCTCCAAAATATCTTTCATATTCTCCAGTGCCATTATCTTTTCGTCATTGGTATGAATGCGAATATAATCACGTAATCCTTCAATATATAAAATATCGTTTAGAGCAATTTTATAATGCTTTCGGTCAGCTTTTACAAATAGATAATCATCTCCTGCTTTTTCAGGAGTTTGAAAAGTTTCCTGCCAACGAATGAACTTTTCTACACTTTGATAAAAACGGTTAAAAGTAATGGGTTTTAACAAATAATCGATCACATGAAACTGAAAAGCTTCCAGGGCATATTGCGGATAAGCTGATGTAATAATGAAATTATACTTCTGATTGAACATCTGCATCAATTCAATTCCAGTCAATTGCGGCATCTGGATATCAATAAAAATCAAATCAACAGATTCAGCGTTTAGAATTTCAATTGCTTTAAAAACATCGCTGTCGGCGTATAAAACATTTAATCTTGAAATTTTAGAAGCATAATCAGCAATTAATTTTACAGCAAACGGTTCGTCGTCTAGAATAATGCAGTTTATTTTTTTATTCATTTTAAATCTATTTCAAGTTCGGCTGTAAAATGGTTTTCTTCTTTGGTGATTTTAATTTGGTGCTTTTCGGGATAATGAATCTGTAAACGCTTTTGCAAATTATCTAAACCAATTCCGCCCAAACTATCTTTTTTCTGTGTTCCAATTCTATTTTTCACTTTAAAATTCAAATGATTTTCCGAAACTTTCAATTCTATTTTTATCGATTCAGAGTTAGAAACCGTTCCATGTTTTAAAGCATTTTCGACCAAAGGCGATAAAATATACGGCGGAATTTCTTCTAACTCATTTTTGATTTCGACATTAAAATCAACCAAAAGATTCTCTTGATGCCTCAATTCTTCGAGCTCAATATATGCTTTTATATACTCAACTTCATCTGCTAATTTAATCTTTTCTTTCTGCGATTCGTAAGTGGTAAAACGCATAATTTTACTTAATTTATCAATTGCCATTAATGATTTATCCGATTGAAAATAAACCATTGAGTAGATATTATTTAAAGTATTAAATACAAAGTGCGGATTAATTTGTGCTTTCAAGAATTTGATTTCAGTGTTCTTATTTTCTTCCAAAATGAGCTTGTTATATTCTAAAAGACGAATCGAATAAATCACAAACCAAAGAAACGAACTCAAGATGATTGACATACTGCTGTAATGCAAATTGTCTAGCATATAATTTAGAAAATTTATATTGGTATAATTTACTCTATCAAACAAAAGTTTGGTTATGATTTGCTCTAAAACAAATCTTAGAAAAGTAAAAATGAGATATGAAACGAAAACTCCCGCGAAAAGTCTTTTCCAATTGAAAACTTTGAAAACCTTTTTCATTACGATCAAATAATGAAAATAAAACGTAATAATGAAAACAATAAAATAAGTGCAAAGAAATAGATCAGGTACAGAAAATCGTGCTCCAATCGGATTTTTCACGAAAGTGAAATACGAAATTAAAAGCCAATAAATAATATGAATTAAGCATTCGAGTTTTTTGGTAATAGTGCCTTTGTACATTCGGTTTGATTTTAAAACAAAGATATACATTCAGTAAAAAGCATTTTAACGGGTTTGCAGATTAATCGAAGGGGTTTGTCGATAAAAGTGGTTTTTAGGTTTTAATTCTAACAGTTTTGTCTTGTAATTAAATTCAAAACCATGAACAGAATCTTTTTAGTATCAATTTTATTTCTATTTCAAATTAACGTATTCGCACAACAATTTTCAGTAAAAGGAAAAATCATCAATCAGAATAAAACACCGCTGGAATTTGCAACGGCATCTTTATTAAAAGGAGACAAAACTTTATATCTACAAGCTTCAACTGATAGTTTAGGTAATTTTATTTTAAATCCTGAAAAAGGGAACTATAGATTAATTATAGAACAATTTGGAACCGAATTCAACAACAAAGAAATAATCGTAAATCAAGATCTTGATTTAGGAATAATTGAAGTGAAAGAATTAGTGCAATTAGACGGCGTAACTATAAAATCAAGAAAAAAACTGGTAGAACAAAAAGTAGATCGATTGGTTTTTAATGTCGAAAATTCTGTTGTTGCAACTGGCGGAACAGCTTTAGACGCTTTAAAATCGACACCAACAGTTAGAGTTCAGAATGAAACGATTTCTATTGTTGGAAAAGGAGAAGTTTTGGTTATGATTGATGATCGTTTGAATAAAATGACACAGGAAGATCTCGTTGCATTTCTTAGATCCATTCCTGCTGATAACATAAAAAGTATCGAAGTAATTACAACACCTCCAGCAAAATATGAAGCGGAAGGAAACAGCGGTTTAATCAATATTAAACTAAAAACTGCTAAAGCAAATTCTTGGACAGCAAATCTTGGCTCTACTTATGTACAAAGAAGTTACGCAAGCGGAAACATAAACGGATTATTTATCTACAACTACAATAAATTGTCGCTTCAGGCTTCAATTAATAAAGGAACAGATCAATTTCGCACTACTTCAGATAATAGAATTTATTATCCAAATGAAGTTTGGAAACAAGATATTACAACCAAATCAAGAACCCATTTATTGAGCATTGGTTTTGGTGCCGATTATAAGCTGACCGAAAATTGGACTTCTGGAGTAAAATATCTAGGAAGTTTTAATGACAGAAATGCAGCAAATAATCCGTTGACGACTCGTTACAATACTGCTGGAGAAATCAATTCTTATATTTTGTCTGATGTGAATGCGGAAAACAAACCGAAAATGAATTCTATAAATTGGAATAACGTTTTTAACTTAAATAATGAAGGCAAAAATATTACGGTTGATTTGGATTATTTCAATTATCAAAAAGACGATTCTCGTACATTTTCAGGAAATGAAATAGACAACCAAAACGAAAATATTCCCGAAACTTATTTTGCTGCAATCAATTCTAACTTAAACCGATTGAAAAATTATTCAGCAAAAATTGACTTTTCGTTTCCTTATTCTTGGGCAAATATTAGTTTTGGAGGAAAAGGATTTTATACCAACACCAAAAACAATCTGACCGTTTTTGATAACGAAACTGGAACTCCGATTCTGGACACCAATTATTCTAATATATTCACATACAAAGAATACAATGAAGCAATATATTTTTCTGCAAATAAAAAATTAAGCGAAAAATGGGAAACACAAATTGGCTTAAGAACTGAAGCTACACAAACAGAAGGCTATTCTGAAAATCTAAACCAAACTAATAAAAACAACTATATTAAATTGTTTCCAACGGCTTACGTGACTTACAATGCAAACGATAACAATTCGTATTCTTTAAATTACAGCCGAAGAATCCGCCGACCAGATTTTGACTACTTGAATCCGTTTGTCATTAGAACCAGTCCGTTTTACTATTCTCAAGGAAATCCGTTCTTAAAACCTTCTATTATAGATAATTTTGAGTTTTCTTATATTAGAAATCAAAAATGGGTTAATACGGTTTATTTTTCTCAGGTTTCAAATTTCGGGCAAGAATTAGCCATTATAGATCCTGAAACGAATATTACCAAAAGTACACCAATCAACTATGCTGACACTTACCAAATCGGTCTTTCAACATACTACAATTTCAATAAATATTCTTGGTGGAACAGCTTTATGGGATTTAATTTAAACTATCAAAATGTAAAATCTAGAACCAATTTAATTGCTTCTGTAGATGGCTACAACGGTTATATTTATAGCAATAATGATTTTACAATAAATCAATCTAAAACTCTTTTTCTAGGTTTAAATTATGGTTTGCAATTGCCAGGACGCTATCAAGTTTTTAATATCTCTACTTTGAATATTTTGGATGTTTCTGTGAAATTTCTAGCCTTAAAAAAGAACCTTTCAATCACTTTAACTGGAGAAGATGTATTGAATGCCCAAAAACCTTTAATTTCTTATTATTCAAACGGAATTAAAAACACAATGAAAAATTATGGCGATTCAAGAGCTTTTAGAATTGCTTTGAGTTATAAATTCGGGAACCAAAATGTGAAATCTAAAGAACGAAACTTTGGAAATGAAGAGGAAAGAAATCGTGCGAATTAGTTTTTTACAATAAACTCAATTGAGACAAAACAGCTTTAAACATTACCGTTTCCAAATGTTTGAAGCTGTTTTATCTCTTTAAAAAACAATCAAATACATAAAAAAAGCATTATTTGTTTGTTTTTATGACCAATCGGTCATATATTTGCGTCGTTAAATACAATCTACCATGACAAAAGGTGAAGAAACCAGACAATTTATTATAGAAAAAGCCGCTCCTATTTTTAATACAAAAGGAATTGCAGCTACTTCTATGAGCGATATTATGGAGGCTACGAAATTGTCTAAAGGAAGTATGTATGTACATTTTGAAAACAAAGATGTTTTGGCCTGCGCAGCTGTAGATCATAATATGAAAATATTAAGTTCTAAACTTGAAAATGCACTTAGACAAGGACAAAGTGCCAAAGATCAGCTTTTTGCTTATATCGATTTTTTTAGCAACCCAATCAATCCACCCGTAATTGGCGGATGTCCTTTACTAAACTTTGGAACCGAAGCAGACGACACAAACCCAATTGTGAAAGAAAAAGTAAACGCTGCCATCAAACGCGGACAAGTGCTTTTAACTTCGATTATAGAAAAAGGAATTGCCGATAAAGAATTTGATTCTGATTGGAATGCATCAGAATTTGCCATTACACTTTTTGCTATGCTTGAAGGAGGACACTTAATGTCTCGAGTGTCTGGCAATAACGACAACATGAAAACAATAGAGAAAACGCTTAAAAAAATTATATCTGAAAAATTGATATAATTTTTTTTATCATAAAAATGACCGATTGGTCATAAATAAATTTTTAATTAATTATAAAAAACAAATACCATGTCAAAAACAATTTTAATTACAGGAGCTTCAAAAGGATTTGGAAGAGCTTGGACAGAAGCTTTTTTAGCAAAAGGATACAATGTAGCAGCAACAGCTAGAAATCTAGAAACATTAAACGATTTAAAAGAAAAATACGGAAACGCAATTTTACCTTTAAAATTGGATGTAAACAATCGTTTAGAATCTCTAGATGTAGTTCAGAAAGCAAAACAGCATTTTGGAACCATTGATGTTTTGATCAACAATGCGGGATATGCACTTACAGGCGCGGTTGAAGAAGCAAACGAACAAGAAGCTAGAGAACAATTTGAAACCAATTTCTTCGGGACATTATGGTTAACACAAGCTGTTATTCCAATTATGAGAGAACAAAAAAGCGGTCATATTATCCAAGTTTCTTCTATTTTAGGATTGGCGACTTTACCAACGGGAATGGGACTTTACAGCGCTTCTAAATTTGCTATTGAAGGTTTAAGTGAAACATTGGCATCTGAGGTAAAACAATTCGGAATCAACGTTACTTTATTGGAACCTAACGGGTATGAGTCTAACATCTGGCATACTGGAATTACCAGCGAAAGTTTGCCATATTATGACGAAATCAAAAAAGCTTTAGCAGAAAGAGAAAACATTTTTGGTAAAGTTGAAGCGACTGCTCCAATAGTGGTAAAATTAGTAGAAAACGAAAATCCACCTTTACGTTTGTTACTTGGAAAAGTGGCATTTCCGTTTGTAAAACAAAGTTACGATCAAAGGTTAGAAAGCTGGGAAAAATGGAATGATGTTTCAGTTGAAGCGCATGGTTAATTAATTCGGTACCTTAACGAGGCAAAGTTATCATTCCGTAGGAATGTTTGGTTGGTAGAAACCAGAATAATAACCACATGTACGTTCCGTAGGAACGTTTGATATACGCCAACATAAAAAATGATAAAAACCAAACGTTCCTACGGAACGTAAAACTAATGACAACAACATTGTTTCTACCAACGAAATGTTCCTACGGAACAAGATAGATTTATCTAAAAATAGAAAAGCGCAAAATCAGATACATTTTGCGCTTTTTTTATTTGAAATAATATTATGCTTTAACCTTTTTCTTCTTAGACTTCTTCCCTTTCTTCCACCAAATTATAAATCCAGTTATAGGCAAAGAAGCGCCAATTAAACTGACCAAACTCCAGATTATTTTTCCTGTAAGCCCAAAGAAAACTCCTGTATGCAAGTCATGATTACTTGCTTCATAAATATCAGCAGTGTTATTGTCTTTATATAATTTGGTTCGCGACAACTGCCCTGTTTTTCCATCAAAGAAAAGCGTATTTTGATTTCTTGCCCAATCATTTGGATACGTCATTCTTAATCGCAGTTCTCCTGTTTTTCTAATTGAAAACGAAACCGAAGTTGCGCCTGGATATTTCGCATTTGCACTTTCGTAAATGTTATTATATCGAACAGGAATTGTAGTCGAATCAATTTTAGCGTTAGAAACCACTTCATCTCCTTTTCTAAGTTTGGTTCCCGTTACTAAACTAACTCCTTTTTTAACCGTATCATATTTGAAATACGTTCCAGAAAAGGCAATTAAAAGCAGAAATATCGAAGCATAAAATCCTAAAACTTGGTGCAAATCAAAATTGACTCTTTTGAATGAACCGCTCCACTTTATTTTTAAAGATTGCTTAAGCAAGCGTCTTTGGTTTGGAAACCATAAAATTAATCCCGATATGAGCATAATGATAAAAATTACCACTGCCCAACCTTGAATAAATTCACCAACTTCTCCTAACAACAAAGTACGATGTATTTCTAGTACAGTATTCAACCAATCTGCTCCTTGCTGATTGATTAAAGTTCCATCGTATGGATTGAAATAATAAGTCTTTTTCTTTTTTGTCGAAATTTCAACAGCAGCATTTGGTTCTTCCTTATTTATTTTTAAAGCTGTGATTTTCTGCTTTGGTTCCAGTTTTTCATAGTTTTCAATTATAGTTTTTAAACCTATAAATGGCTTTTCCTGAACGGGAACGTGCAGATATTCTTTGTTGGCAAAATCACGTATCTCTTCTTCAAAAACATAAAGAAATCCAGTTATGCTCACTATAAAAACAATGAGGCCCGATGCTAAACCGAGCCACAAATGTATTTGTCTGATAGTATTTTTAAAACCTTTGGTCATAATTTGCAATAAAATCCAAATGTAGAAATATCATTTTAAATGACGAATTGTATTCTTAGAATTTAAACGTAATATTTCCTGTAACTCTTGTTGGGTTTTGAGCTGCTAAACGATATGACCAGTATTTCTCATTCGTAAGATTGTCGACTTTTAATCCTAATCTAAATTTTGGTCTGTCATAAAATACAGAAGCATCCAAAACGGTATAAGACGGAATACTGAATTTGAAAGTCGTTGTATTCGTTTGATAATACTCGCTTCCATAAATTCCACCAAATCCAAATCCAAGACCAGAAGCCGCTCCTTCGGTTAATCTATAACTTGCCCAAAGATTTGCAGTTGTAGGCGAACCAGCAGTTGTAGGTCTTAAGCCATTAATGCTTGGGTTGGCTTTTGTATATTCACTATCATTATAAGTATAACCGGCAACAATATTTAAACCTTTAATAGGATTAGCGATTAATTCTGCTTCAAAACCTTTACTCAATTGTGTTCCGTCTTGAATCTGAAAGTTTACGTGATCTGGATCGTCACGAGTTACGTTTGTAACTTTGATGTCGTAATAACTAAAAGTTGCGCTAATTTTATTAAAGTCAAATTTAACTCCACCTTCTAATTGATTTGCCTGATTTGGTTTAAAAGTATTTCCATTAAAATCAGATCCTCCCACATTATTAAATCCGTTCATGTAGTTTCCGAAAATAGAAACCTTATCTTTAACCACTTGGTAAACAGCTCCCAATCTAGGAGAAAATGCCGTCTGATTGTAATTTCCAGCAATAGAATCACGGCTAGGGTAATATACTCCTTTATTGATATAACGATCAGCTCTAACACCTCCCATTACCAACAATCTATCAGTAACATTCAAAACATCAGAAACATAAGCACTATAAGTTCTTTCATCATTTGAAACCATATTAGTGTACGTCGCATTTGCAAATAAAGGTTCTATTTTATTGATTGTAAAATTGTTATACGCATCTCCTGGTTTTCTAAAATTAAGTGCTGGCATGTTTACCGTTGCATCATTACGTGTTGCACGAAGACTGTAAAAATCTAAACCTGCCACAACTCTATTACGCAATTTTCCGATTTTAAAATCTCCGTTAAAGTTTTGCTGAATATCTGTACCGTAATAAGGATAATCTTGATTGGTAACTTGTTGTCTCAATGTTTCATTGCTTAACATAGTCAAAGCCACAACATATCCTTCAGATGAAGATCTTGTTCGCGAAACAATAGTTTGTGAAGTCCATTCGTCTGAAATTTTATATTTCAATTGAGCAAAAATATTATATTGCTGACCCGTATAATTTACAGTATTATTAGCAAAAGAAAGATTGTACGGAATTCCTAATTCTTCGATGCTATGAGCAGTTGCATCCGCTTTTGTATAAGGCGTTAATCTTGTTGGAGATGTTCCTTTAGAAACACTAAATTCAGCATCGATTAATAAAGTCAATCTATCATTCACTTCATAAGAGAAACTCGGTGCGATGAAAAAACTTTTATTAAATCCTGCGTCTTGAAAGCTTCTTTCGCTATGTAAAGCAGTATTAATTCTAAAAAGAGCCGTTTTATCTTCGTTAAGAGGCGTGTTAATATCAGCCGTCAAACGATTCAAATCCCAATCTCCAGCCGAATACGACACTTCTCCTTTAAAGAAATTAAAAGGCTTTTTTGTAACTCTATTGAACAATCCGCCAAAAGAAGAAATCGTACTTCCAAACAAAGTTGCAGATGGTCCTTTTATGACTTCAATACGCTCTAAATTGGATGGATCAATTGTATTATAAGTAAAACTTCCAACCCCATTTCTAACTAACTGAGGCGTTGCAAAACCTCTAGAAATGTTAGTTGTTCTTCCTTGGTTTCTCACTTCAGAAATACCAGCTCCAGGAACGTTTTTAAAAGCACTATTATAATCTGTAATTACCTGCTCTTTCATTAGCTCCTTGCTTACAATTGTATAAACCTGAGGATTTTCCATGTTTTTCAGTTTCATTTTAGAAACTTCTTCACTTTCCTTTCTTGCAAATCGGTTTCCTCCAGAACTTACAATTACCTCTTCTAATTTTTGCGAAGTATAAGCCATTTCAAAATCAAGAGTAACTTCTGTGTTATTCTGATCAACAATAACAGAAGCTGGAGAAGATTCGTAACCATTCAATTTTATTTCTACGAAATAAGTTCCGAAAGGAATATTTTTTAATTGATACGTACCATCAGAATCGGTCGTTGTAGTTTTATTTAATTCTGAAATTTTAACTGTTGCTCCTTGTAAAGAATTTCCGTCTTTAAGAAGAGCCTTACCCGAAATTGAACCAACAGTAGATTGAGAAAAAGCCGTTTCTGAACATGAAAAAAGAATCAAAAAGGCTGTAAACACTTGACACAAAACACTGTTTTTAAGTGTTTTAAAAATTGTTTTCATATAAAATTTATAATTTATCCTTATTTAGACTGGTTACAAATATATAAATGAGAACTGACTTCTTAGGAAAAGATTAAAACTTTCTTAAAAAATAATTAAAAACAAACAATGAGATTTCTCGCGTCTTAAAAAGAGCTATGATTATAGAAGATTACCTTCCCAATCAGTTTTCTTTGGAACAAACATTTTATGCCATTTTTCTACAAAGACATTTATGTTTTGCATATCAGATTGAATCAATTTCGAAAGTTTAGCGACTTCGCTTTTATAATCACTTTTAGAATAAAATTTCCCAAGTTTATGTTCTGGTAAAAAAAGCATATAGAATAATGGAGGACCTTTGTATTCGTCACTTCTTAATCTCATTTTAGTTGAAATCTTGTCTGGAGTTCCAAATTCTAAACCATCAAAATCTTTTAAAAGTGATAATGAATTTAAAGCAGGACTAAGCTCATAAATATTCAAATGAATTTGAATCCACTTTTCGCCATTAATTATACTGACAGAAAGTTGTTCTAAATAATTTTCTGAAGATAATCTGCTAAAATCATAAATATAGCCGCGGCTGTTTCGATCATATTGCCCGTGCCATGAAGTTTTAAATGGAGAAAGCTCAAAACCATTTTTTAATGAAGAAGGAATTCCGACTTCTTTAAAAATTTCATTTCTAACTTTGAGAAGCTCCTTGTCTTCAACTTTGTAAAATAATTTCATTTAAATTTTAAATAGTTTTTGAAAGTAAAATTTTATTAGCAAACCGTTATAGTACAATTTTGATCCGCTTTAAATTCATTTAGAAGTAACTTTTATAAAATTATAAGAAAATAACGTTTTAACCCTTTTTACCTTCTTATAAGTTCTATTTTCATAAAAAAAAGACTACCTATTCAACAAATATAAATTAAAAATTTAGACTTTTTAAAATGAACAGATTGTTATGATTTTTAGATTTGGGTTGCAGAAACCGTTATTCTTTTTTATTTTTATGAAATCGTGTGAAACTCTAATCACTTGATTTAATGTTTTAAAATAAGAGAAAAACAAAATGAGCAACAACAAAAAACTAAAAGCTGTAGCTTTCGGAGAAGTACTTTGGGATATTTTTGGTAATGAAAAAAAAATTGGCGGAGCGCCTTTAAATGTGGCACTTCGCATGAAAGCACTGGGTGTTGATTCTAATATGATTAGCTGTGTAGGAAATGATGAAGATGGAGAAGCAATTATAGATGAAGTCAACAAATTAGGCCTTGAAACCAAAACTATTCTAAAATCTGACGATTTCCCTACAGGATTGGTAAATGTAACATTAGACGAAAGTAAATCTGCGACTTATGAAATTATTTATCCTTCTGCTTGGGACAAGATTATTTTAAACGAAGAAGCAAGAGAATTAGTCATAAACTCAGATGTTTTAATCTACGGAAGTTTGGTTTGCAGAGATGAAGTTTCTAGAGAAGCTTTAGACGAATTACTCAACACGCACACTTATAAAGTTTTTGATGTTAATCTTCGAAAACCGCATTATGATTACGAAATTCTGCAACACTTAATGCAATCGGCTAATTTTATCAAATTTAATGATGAAGAGCTAATGGAAATCAGCGCCGCTTTAGATTCTCCTTACAATACTTTAGAAGAAAATATGAATTTCATCTGTTCTTTAACCAATGCCACAGCAATTTGTGTTACAAGAGGAAAAGATGGAGCCTTGCTTTTATGGGATAAACATCTTTATGAAAATGAAGGTTATACAATAAAAGTTGAAGACACGGTTGGTGCTGGAGATTCTTTCTTGGGCGCTTTGATCACCTCCCTTTTAAACGGAAAAGAACCGCAAGCAGCTTTAAATTTTGCCTGCGCAACAGGAGCTTTAGTCGCTGGTTCAGCTGGCGGAAATCCTAAAATTTCAATATTTGATATAGAAAATTTAATTAATAAAAATTAAAAATATGAAAAGCCTGATTCTAAACATCAGGCTTTTTTTATAGTTATAACATTCTATTTTTCTTCCAAACATGGGAAATATGTAAATTTAAAATGGAATTATTTCGTCCTAATCAAGAGGAGCGCAGTAAATTGCAAATCCAATAAAATAAGGAAGAATGATGAAAAAACTACGAATTTCACTTATCAATATCCACGGACTTTTGAAAGGTTCTGGTCTCGAAATCGGTCGAGATGCTGACAACGGAGGTCAGACCAAATACATATACGAATTAGCAGAGTTTTTATCGCAGCATGAAGATGTCGAACACGTTCATATTTTTACAAGATTAATAGATGATCCCGCCCTTTCGCCAGAATACTCAGTACCTGTAGAAATTATAAATGACAAACTGGATATAAGGCGAATTCCGTTTCTGGGAAAAAAATATAAAGCAAAAGAACAGCTTTGGGAAGGTCTAGATACTTTTGTGAACGGCGCGATGCAACACATCAAACAACACAATATTTTCCCAGATTGGATTCACTCTCATTATGCTGACGCAGGTTACGCCGCAGCCGAATTATCGTCAGTTTTGAATATACCTTTCGCTCATACTGGACATTCTCTAGGATTCTACAAAAAGAGGAAATTAATCGAAAGCGGAGAAACTGAGGAAGAATTGGAGAAAAAGTTCAAGTTTAAAGCCCGAATTGCTGCTGAAGAAAGAACCTTAGAACTCGCAGAATTTATTGTCACTTCTACCGAACAGGAAATTGAGACCTACAAAGCATATAAAAATTTTGAATTAGGAAAATACCACGCGATCTCTCCCGGAATTGACACCAGAAAATTTGTTCCTTATTATTATCAAGAAAACGATTCGGATAAACATATGGAAGAAGCGCAACGAAAATATTGGGTTGCCGAAAGTATTTCTAAATTTCTTACCAATCCGCACAAGCCAATTATTCTGGCACTTTCACGACCTGATCGCCATAAAAACTTGAATACCTTAATTGAAGTTTACGGAAAAGACAAAGAACTGCAAAGTATGGCTAATTTGGTCATTTTTGCCGGTATTCGAAAAGACATTGCTAAAATGCCAGAATCTGAAAAAAACGTTTTAACCGATTTGCTTCTTTTGATGGATAAATACGATTTGTACGGAAAAATGGCAATTCCGAAGAAACATGATGTTGAAAATGAAGTTTCGATTATCTATCGTTATGCTGCAGAAAAAAGAGGCGTTTTTGTGAATTTAGCTTTGCATGAAAACTTCGGATTGACCGTTATCGAATCGGCTAGTTCGGGACTTCCAGTTGTCGTGACAAAAAACGGCGGACCTTCAGAAATAATTCCTGTTTGCCAGAACGGAGAATTGGTAAATCCGCAAGAAGAAAGCCAGATCAAAAAAGCACTCCGAAATATTTTAACCGATGAAAATCGATGGAAATATTACTCCAATAATGGTGCAACTAATATTCAAAAATATTACAGTTGGATAAGCCATGTTAACCATTATGTAGATTTAATCAATGAAAATCTATCAGTTTCTTCAACCGGAATCAAAAAACAGCACTATCCAAATATCAATATCAGCCGATTAAAACGAAAAATAGATCACTTATTGGTTTCTGATATTGACGGAACTTTAATTGAACCAAAACTAGCAAATCCGGGTTTGAAAGAATTAAAAGCGCATTTGACCAACCGAACCGAAAAAATGGCTTTTGCAATGGCTTCTGGACGAAATTTAGCGCTTGTTAAAAAAGTAATTGATGAAGAAGAGTTTCCGCTACCCGACTTTATTATTTGTTCTGTCGGAACCGAAATTTATTACACCAATGGAAAGGACTATATTTTGGATAAAGGTTGGGCAAAATTTCTTGCAGGAAGATGGAAACGAGAAGATATTGTCAATAGATTGAAAGACATTAAATGGATAAAAATTCAGGAAGAAGAAGCTCAAAACCCTTATAAAATCTCATATTATTATGATAAAGAACACTACAATCATGATGAACTGATTACTGCTTTGGGAACGGGCTGGTACAAAGTCAACATTATTCCGAGTCATGGGCAGTTTTTAGATTTTATTCCCAAAAGAGCTTCAAAAGGAAATGCGATTAAGTTCTTGTGCAGAAAATGGTCAATACCGTTAAGTAATGTAATTGCGGCAGGAGATTCCGGAAATGATGTCGATATGTTTAGAGGTTCTGTAAAAGGAATTATTGTTGGAAACCGAAGCGCAGAACTTGCCGATTATGAAACAACAAAAAGCATTTATGTCGCTAAAAATTCAGCTTCAGAAGGAATTTTGGAAGGTTTAAAACATTATAAAGTCATAAAATAATTCATTCGTTGAGCATAAAAAATAAGCCACTAATTGCACAAATTTTCACGAATTTTTAATTAGGCAAAAATCTAAGACATATCACAACTACAACTTTGTCAAAATTTTAAACTTTGACAAAGTTCTTCAAATTAGAATTCGTAAAAATTCGTGCCATTCGTGGCAAAAAAGCATACTAACAGTTTAAAAATAAGCAATAAAATGTATTCAGGTTCAGGATTTAGCAATTGGGAAATTGGAGATGTTGATGTATTTATAGATGAAAAAGGAATTCATCATTTATTTCATTTAATCATTCCAAATCATGATTATATCGCTCATGCCATTTCAAAAGACGGTCTTTCGTGGAAACGAGTAAAAAACGCTCTATTTGTGGGCGATCCAGGAGAATGGGACGATGATATGTTATGGACAATGCATATCAGTAAAAAATCGGATGGCGAAGGTTATGAAATGTATTATACAGGACTCAAACGCCAAGACAAGGGAATTGAACAAAAAGTAGGAAGAGCAATTTCTACCGATTTACTCACTTGGAAAAAGGAAAATTTATACGGACTTCCGTTTAAAAGTGAAGCTCCACATTACGAAGGCAAGAATAACAATCCGCGACAATGGATTAGTTTTCGTGATCCTTTTAAATACCAATACAAAGGCGAAGATTATTTGTTAATCTGCGCCCGAAGCGCCTCTGGACCAACATACCGCAGAGGCTGTATTGGTGTAGCAAAAAGAGAAAAAGAAGGTTATGTGCTGCAAAAACCGCTTCACATTCCGTATGTTTATGATGATGTGGAATGTCCGTGCGTTTTTGAAATTAAAGGAACGCATTATCTTTTAGGATCTATCAGAGAAGATATTAAAATTCGTTATTGGTCTTCGCCAGAATTTAGAGGAGAATATTCTGCATTTCACAATAATGTACTGATGCCACAAGGAAACTATGCTGCCAGAGTGGTTAAAGATGGAAAACATTTCTTGGTTTACAATTTCTATTTTGCAGACGGAAACGTCAATACACACCGCGTAATTCCGCCACCAAAAGAATTGGATGTCGATAAAAGCGGAAGACTTTTGCTGAAAAGTTATTACTATTGGGAAAAACTGTATCAGAAAACGATTCTTCAAAAAGATTTGCCTCACCCCTTGCCTATTCTAGGAAATCCGACAGCCGAATTTGTTTTGGAAAATGAAAACAAATGGCGATTTGGCTGCCGAAGCGGTTATGAAATTTATGGCTTCGAAAAACCATCAAACGATTTTGTTTGGGAAGGAACATTGTCTGTTGAAGGAATGGGAAAAACGGGTTTTGTTATCGAATGTGATAAAGAAGGAACTGGATATTATATTTCGATTGATTTTATGAATGGTTTCGTGCAGTTTAGAGCTTGGGGATTTAATGAAAAAGATGTCAAGAATAATTTTATTTTTGAAAACATTCAGACCAATCAATTTGAAATTAGCGAAGAAAAACAGATTTCCTTTAAAATTATCCGTTACGGAAATTACTATGAACTTTCTATAAATGACATTGTAAAACTGACTTTATTGGATTTTAAATACAACGAAGGAAAAGTCGGAATCTATGTTTGTTCTGCTGTAATTTCGATAAGCGATTCTAAAATTCACGTTATTCCAGAACCTGAAAACGAATACGCAGCTTCTGATCCTGAAAAATATGATAATGAATTACAACCCAATTCTTTAATCTAAATACTTATGAAAATTCAACCCTTTAAAATTGGTATGGCATTCATGCTTTTAATGTCTCTTACTTTTGTTAATGCCCAACAAAAAGATGCCGAAAAATGCCGTTATACCAAAACTCCTCAAGGTTATCTGATGGTTCTTCGCGAAGGCGATAATGTTTTGGAACTAATTGAAAAATTAGCCAAAGAGCAAAATATTCCGTCAGCAAATTTTACTGGAATTGGTTTTGCGCAAGATGCCACTTTTGGATTTTACGATTTTAACCAAAAGAAATTTCATCCCAAAACTTTCAATAAAGTAGAAATGGGAAGCATAACGGGATCTATTGCCTGGAGCGGAGACAAACCTTCGATCCACATGCACGGCGTTGCAACCGATGAAAAATTTGATGCTTACGGCGGTCATATTCTTGGACTGAAAGTTGGAACGGGATCAATGGAAATTTATATCACTGTAAATCCTGAAAAACTAGAAAGAAAAATAGAACAGCCACTGAATGCAAATGTTTTGCAATTGCCTTGTTTAAAATAGATTTTGGTTAATAGGATTGTTTTTATTTTGAAAGATAAAACTTATATTGGCATTCCAAACTCATAATTTAATAAAATGCCACAAAGTCCGTCTCCTGAAGATGTAAAGAGAATTTTCGAAAATTATTTTACTGCCGATATGAACATCTGGACAGGGTTTTCGGAGAAGATTAAAATTCGTGAATTTGACAAATCTGAAATCATAAAAGATTATCATGGTGTCGAAAAATATCTTAATATCATCATTAAAGGATCTGCGGGATTATTTGTTTGGGATGGCAAAAGAGACATCTGCATTAATTTATTGTATGAAAAAAGTTTTATAAGTGATTATATGTCTTTTCTAAATCAGCAGCCATCTGTTATTAAAACTGAAGCTTTGGAAGATTTGACGCTTTGGTCTATTCCGCATCAAGATTTGAACGAACTATATCAAAGATCTGAAACAGGTTTACGAATTGGAAAAGCTATTTCTGAAATACTTTATGTACGTAAACAGCAAGAACAAATTAATCTACTGACGCTTTCGCCACAAGAACGTTATTTAAAACTTATAGAAGGCCGTCCAGAAATTTTTCAAAGAACACCACTCAAAATCATTGCTTCTTATTTGGGATTAACAGCAGAAAGTTTAAGCCGAATTCGAAAAAGAGTTATGGAAAAATGATTTCTTACCCAAAGTCAATTTTATTTTCATTTTTGCTCGCTAAGTTTGCTTCACTAAACCAAACAAATTTAAAACGATGAAAAATAAAATCAACTTTGGCGCTATTATAGTTTATTATGTAATTGCTGTAATCTGCAGATATGCAGCTGTTAAAACCAATTTATTGTCAGGAATAGAAAATCCGTATTTAGTAATTTTGCTTCGTGGTGTTGGTCCTGCTTTGGGTGCTTTGGCAGCAATAAAAATATTCTCTCTTAACAATCCAATGTCGTTAAAAGGAATTTATAAAAATGCAATTATTCCGTTTGCCGTTTATTGGATTCTTCCAGCTGTTTTAATTGCAGGTGTTTATTATTTCACAATCGGTAAATTTCCAATTTTATTAATGTTTACGGTTTTAGTTTACGGACTTTTAGAAGAAATCGGATGGCGTGGATTTTTGCAAGAACAATTGAAATCGCTTCCTAAATTTACTTCAATCTTAATTATTGCTGTTCTTTGGTTCGCATGGCATTTAAACTTTGAAACAACTCCAAGCAACATGATTTTCTTCGGAATCATTTTCTTCGGAACTTGGGGAATAGGAAAAGTATATACTTCTACAGTGTCGCTATTGGCAGTTGCGGGAGTGCATTCGCTAAATAATTTCTTCCGTAATGGCTTGCATGAAACCGAACTTACTTTAATCGTAGTTTTATTAGTAATATGGGTTGGTTTTATTATTCTTTATAACAGAAAATATAAAACTGCTGTTAATCCAGCTTAACTTAATTCCGCAGACAATTGAGATAGTTTCTGCAAATATTTTTTTCACGCAGATTATGCAGATTTAATCAGTGAAAATCCTTTTAATCTGTGGCAAAAAAACAGCGTAAACATTTTAAGTTTTGCGCTGTTTCTATTCTAATTTAATCTTTCCGTAGTTTCCATTCTCAAACAATGTTCACTTCCTAAATACAATGGATTTCCATGTTTCTCCGACCAAAATCCGTCTAAAATATCTTTGGTAATGCATCTATAAACCGCAACTCCTTTATAAGTTTTATGATCATCGCCTTTATAACTAAAATTAATGACCAAAATATTGTCTTTAAAGAAACCCGTTCCTTTTTGTTTATGCGAATTGATAAGCCAATTAGCTTTTATGCGATTGTTTTGATCTAAAGTGAGAGTCAAAACACCTTTGTAAGTTATCTCATTACTTTCGTCCTGATTGCTTCCCGAAATAGAATAAGTGCCTACTAAATCTTGTATTGTCATTTATTTAATGCTGAATTTGAAATATAAAAAGTTCCAGATTTTAGAAATCTTTAATTGAAAGTTGGCAAATATATATAATTAATAAACTTTTCTAAACATAAAAAAATGCGCACACCATTACAGTCTGCGCATTCTAAAAAAAAAATATCCGAATTATTTAATTTTCAAGGTATATGCAGTAAGCGTACTGGCTGCATCTCTATAGAATCTTACTCGATTATAAGTTCCTGCAGGTGTTCCTTCTGGAACTTTTAATATCGCTCTGTAAATAGTGCCACTTACAAATTCTAACGGATAAATTGCCGTTGGAGCTGTACTGTTATACATTTCTATTTTGGTAATTGTATTTAGTTGACCTCCTCTAATTTCAAATGTATCTCCAATTTTCCTTTCTGTTCCAGAACCAATTAACTCTGCTTTAAAAGAATCTGGTTCAATAACACTAACTTGAAATCTATTTTCGACACTTCCATTTTGAAGCGTATAAATTCCGTTTTTGACACGTAAATCATAAGTTCCTACAGGCATGTCTTCTTTAAGAAAATAATATACTCCATATTCCGTAAACGATGTACCTGATGTGGTTGTTCCTAACGAACCACCTAAATGAACGATTTCTGCGGTATATTCTGTTTTCTCATCTTCTGCAGATACCAAATAAACTCTAGAGTTTTCGACACTTAGCCACAAATCATTTATCGATGATGTGATTCCTGAGTTTCCTATATTAACAATCTTTTGCAAAAAACCTTTTCTAAAAGTTTCTGGATAGGCTACAGTCCAAGTTCTTGGTTCTGTTTGTCTGAAATCTATTTTAAGAGTATATTTTTTTGTTGTTCCCGCTTTTGAAGTTACCGTGTAAACGGTTCCGTCTTTAAAAGGAACTTCTGTACCAGATGCTGGAGAAATTACAGCTTCTGTACCAAGAATAATTTCAGGTTTTATGGTTTCTGGAAAAGAGGTATTTACACTCCATGTTACTATTATATTTTCCTCTGTAATAGCGGCACTTACATCATTATTATCTGCATCTTTTACCGTAAAAGACTCAATGTGAGTATATCCTGGAACTTTTACAACATCGCCAGGAATTGAATTTACTTTATCAATATATTCAGTATCACAAGAAAAGAATAGCACTGATAAAAAAAGTAATCCGATTAAAAATACATTGGTATTGTTTTTTTTATTCATGATTGTATTGATTATCTAATTTTTAAATGATTTTATTTTATTATTTTTGCCTTATTGATAAAGGCATTTATTTTTTTAAAATGTCTGTATTTTCAATGCTTACGGTAATTCAAAAAGCCGTTTGATAGTCATGGGGTAATGATATGATATTAGTATTTTGCAGAGATCGCCGGTCAAGCTTTACTGCAGCACTTTTTAATTATGTCGTAATCCCATGTTTCTTTTTACATTGTTATTGATTTATAATACTTTAGACCAGTTATAACTGATTACGCTGCTTGAAGTTCCTGGAGTAACCGCAGTTACTTTTACCAAATAAACTTCTGTAGCACTTGTATGAGGAACTGTAACAGAATGTGAATTTGTTCCAGCTGCTTTCCAGATTACAATAGCTTTAGCAGGAGTCATAACATGAGTTGTAATATTATAAGAGTAATATCCTAATCCGTAATTTGATCCAGATATTGAACCATTGTATCCAACTATATTATAAGGATCTGATGCTGGAGCTGTACCAACATTTCCAGTTGCATTTTTAACTTCAACACTTTCTTTCCATAAATCCCATTCTCCACAAACAGAATTTAAATCAACTGTACCAACGTACCATTGAGCTGTATTTCCAACAGGACGAAGTGAAGCTCCGTAAATACCTTCCCACTGAACGTTTACACCGCCAATAACAGCAGCTACTGGAGTCCAGTTAGTATCTACAGATGATGGTGCTTGCCATCTATTTACAGTTACTGATGTTGAAGTTGCAGAACATAATTCTAATGCAGCTGCTTTGGCTGTTTGATTAGAAACTTGTTCTTCTTGTGCTTTTGCAAGTCCTTGTGAATCGGCAGTTTGGTCTTCTGAGCTACAAGATGTAATTGAAATAGTAGCCAATGCTAAAAATGATAAGATTATTTTTTTCATAATGATATATTTAATAGATTAATTTGGCTTCTTTTATTACCTCGGCAGAAAAGACAGACATTTTTTATTTGCAAGTTTATTTTGTAATTCTAATAGGATATTTCATTGTAGCGGTAAGATTATAGCTTTCCATCTGTATCCAATAGTCAGTATCGGGTTCTAATGTTATTACTTCACTAGAAGTTCCTCCAAAAACATAAGCTGCTGAAAAGCTAAAGATGTCTAAACCTTCATTATACTGCTGAAATTGCCATTTCTTATTTCCTTGTGCATCTACAGCATAAACTTTTGTTACTTCGTAAGAAGGGACAAAGTTTTCACCTTTTAAAAACATAGAGCTTGAAACGGGTATAGTATAAGTTGAAGTCTCACTTGATAATTCTCTTAAAACCAATTTTGGCTGTTGGATCACAATTTTTACAGTATAAACAGCTGTTGTTCCATCAGCTGCTTTAGTGGTATACGTAAATGGTGTTTTCGCGAATACAGGCACTAACTCGGTAGCTGCGGGAGTAATAGTTGTTTTTTCAGGAAGTGAAATCGAAGTTTCTAAATATTCATATTCATAATAAGAAGGCAGATAAACTGTAATTGTTTTCTCTAAATTATTTACAGCGCTATATATCGCTTGACTTTCGCCCGGATTTACAACCTTAAAAGATATAATTCTTCGTGCATCTAGGTCGGTAACAATTTCTGTAACTGGATCTTCTTTTACATCTGTCCATCTTTCTTCTTCATTATCGCAAGAAGTTAAAAGACTAAAAAGCGTAAAAGCAACAAAAAACAAAGGTGTTTTTAATTTTGTGATTTTAGTATTCATTATTTGTATTTGGATTGGTTATTTAATTTCAAATTTTGTACTTCCTTTTGGAACCATTACATAATCAAAAGTGTAATACATGTGCGGAGTATCTTTAAACCATTCAGATGGTGTATAAACATCTTTGTAAACCGAAATCATTTTAATTTTGGCATAATTTCCGTTTGCTGTTTTTAGAATAATAGTTCTTGCTGGAATAGTTGTTCCGTTTATAATTTTAAGAGGTTCACCAAGTGCGTATGCTACGTGGGCTTTTTGAGGATTAGTTCCATCAGACACAACAACTCCATCAAAATCATACAAATACCATCCAGTTCCGTTACCAAAAGAACCAGCATCATCTGTACCTATAAGATCAATTCCTGTTTTAAATTGACTGTCAGCAGGAACATCAACCACTTCATCAAAAGGTTTAGCTACAATTGTAATTCCTCCAACTCCACCTGCCTGATAACCATTATTTTTATTGTCTAAACCGTTATTTCCAGACAAAAAGCTGGCATATAATCCGCCAAAAGCTAAATCCCATTTTCTTGTTTTTTTATAAGAACCGTCAACCGATTTATTCTCTTCAAGACTATAGTAAAGTGTTGCAGAAGGCGCCGTCGGATTATCATCAGAAGTGCTTCCTTGATAATTTTTTACATGAATGACTTTATTAAAAAGTGTTTGATCTGGAATTTCTGTTCCTGGGTTTTCTTCATTTCCGCTTCCTTCTGCTGGTTTATCATCAGATGAACATGCTGTAGTTGTGGCAGCAATAAGAAAAACCATCATCAATATTGGCGATACTTTCTCTATTAATGTTTTTATTCGTTTCATGAGATTATCTATTTATTTGGTATTTAAATTTTTACTTCCGTCTGTCTGGATAAAATATCTGAAAGTGAAATAAGGAGCAGGCCAATTCAAATCTGTAACCGCTGGAGGATTTCCTTTATAGGCATTTACAAGTTGCAGTTTGGCATATTTTCCGTCAGGTAAACGTATCGCATATGTACGATTCGGAATTGCCTGCATAATGTGGCTGCTTAAGCTGTAATAAAACCATCCAGCAGAACTTTCTGAAGAAGCCCATCCTATTTTGGTTATCTCGCTAATATTAAAATCTGTATCTGAAGGTGCTTGTGTGACATTTTTATAATCTTCATTAAGCAATACAACAGAAGTATTTTCTGCTGGCCCTTCAAAACCAGGATTATATTGGTATTTTGCATTATTTACAAAAACTTCGCTATTGTAAGGTCCTGTAAAAGCAATGTCCCAGTCTTTTGTTTTCATATATTGCAAAGAATCTGCTTTGGTATGCAGCCATATTTGTTTTTTATCGCTGAAGCGAAACAAAAACGTATGAAAACTTCTCTGCTCTTTTCCATTACTTCCATCTCCCATAGAAGCTCCAGTGTCGCCCGCAAGATCAGTAATAACAGTGCTTTTATTATCAATAAGCGAAGAGTTTGTGTCTTCCTCATTGCTGCTGCAGGAAGCCAAACTTATCGCAGCTATCGCGAAAAGCAGTATTTTACTTTTGTTAAATGTTTTAATTGTTGTCATTAGAAATATTTGAGTTTATTGGTTTTTAAAGAAACGATAGCTAACACCCAAAAGAAGTATTCTTCCTGGCTGTCCTGGCATTAGAGGATCTGTATAATCGAAAATATTATCTGCCGTAAATCTGACATTGAGATGATCATTCAATAATTGCTTATCAATACTTGCATTGATCAGCCAGTAATCTTTCACGAAAATGTCATATTTGTCAATAAATTGATTTCCGTTACGATCTCCAAATGGATACTTTCCTCTAAAATTCACTCTCAAGTTTGCATTAAGTTTCCATGGATTATTGCGATAGAAAATAGAAGAATTCGCCATATGACGGGAACGGTTTTCAATTCCCCAATAATCTGATGGTCGCGGCTTATACGAATTTCCAGTTGCTGGATCGTGAATATTCTGACTGTAAGGCCATTTTCCTGCTCTAATACTATCTTTTATGCTAAGATCTTTAGCAATTAAGTATTGATAACCAGCACTTATTTCTAGATTTTTTATTGGGGTTAATTTTAGCGAAAGCTCAAAACCTTTATTGACAGCTTCTGGAAGATTTTGGTAGGTATAAATTATTCTGTTATTTGAGCCTGTAGCAACTTGAATACTATTAATCTGATTGGTTATTCTATGATAAAAACCACCTCCCTCTACTTTGAGTTTCTTTGAAGGTTCGAAAATCAATCCTGCATTATAAGAAGTACTTTTCTCGGCTTGTAAATTTCCAGCGGTCTGATCAAGAACATATTGTCTAATTTCGCTGATTTGTCCATCTTTTTGAAGTTGTTCTAAAGTTGGTGCTAGAACAGCATTTCCAATTACTAAATAATTGCTGTTTGAATTGTAAAACACTAAATAATTGGTTTTAAAATCTGGTGCTTTAAATCCAGTTCCAACCCCTGTTTTAAAGGTTAATTTTGGACTAATAAAATACTGCAATCCAAAACTCGGATTTAATCTTCCTCCAAAATTATTAGTATGATCATAGCGTAATCCGCCAACTGCCTTTAGTTTCTCGAAAGGAGTCCATTCTCCCTGAACATAAGAAAACATAGTTTCTAGAGAGTTTACACCATTGAGCGCAACATCATTCATGTTTTCAACACTTCCTCCAAAACCCCCAACAAGCTGGTATGTATTATTACTGCTATAAGAAAACTGCTGTTCTAAACGATGAAGCGTCTGTTTAAAAACATCTTGGCTAACCGAACTATTATTTTCCTGCCAAGCTACACTCATATCAGCAGTATAATACGTAAGGTAGTATCTTGTAATACTTCTAAATGCGCTATTAAAGCGATGATCAAATGAAACTGAAAGATTTAAATCCTGCTCATCTTGATTATCTCCAGAAATATGGCCTAAGCCAAAATCCTTTTCCATAAAAGAACGACGAAGCCCATATCGTCCGCTCAAGCCGAGAAAACTCTTTTGGTTTACCTGATAACGCGATCTTCCTTGTAAGCTATAATTATCGTAAGGTGGCGAAGTTGTTCCTTGTATGTATTTAGAATTGGTATTGTAACCATCTGTTCTGTAATAATTTGCTGCAAGATTTACAGTACCTTTATTTTCAAGAAAAGGCGTTTCTCCTTCCAATGTAGCATCAACAATATTCAGTGATCCATAACTTACTGAAGCCTGTATTTGCGGATCTACAACCCCATGTCTGGTAATAATATTTATAGTGCCGCCTAAAGCCTCACTTCCGTACAAACTCGAAGAAGCCCCTTTTATAATTTCTATACGTTCGATGTTGGAAACGCTAATTCTCGAAAGGTCAAAGTTGCCATTGTTTCTCCCCACCATTGGCTGACCATCGATTAACACCATAATATATTCACTTCCAAAACCCTGCATTTGCACGCCAACAGATCTAGCCCCACCGCTAATATTGTTTACAATAGCAATTCCTGTTTGTTCTTTTAAAACTTCATCGAGCCTTCTACTCCCCATAAGTTCAATTGTTTTACGATCGATTACAGTAACTGGCATAGCGCTATATCGTGCATTTACCAAGTTTTCAGGATTACTGCTTTCTTTAATGCGGCTCGTTACATTGACCTCTTTCAAATCGACTCCTTGTTCCATTTCGATTTGAATGGAATGAGCAGCGCCATTTAAAGTAATTTTCTCAATGTAATCTTTATAGCCCATAATGCTTATTCGAATTGTATACGTTCCATTTGATAATCCTGAAAATGAAAAATGTCCTTTACTGTCAGTTACGGTATTTTTAAAAGAAGGTTCTAAAATTACTGTAGCATGCGATAATGGATTTTTAGAATGAAAAACCAAACCGTTTATACTATTATTATTTTGCCCCAAAAGCATATTAACAAATAGTAAAATGAAACTCGTAATAATTGTATTGAAATGACCGTAAGTGCTTTTATTTTTCATTTATTTTTTGACTGATCTTTTCTCAAAAACCAGAATAACTATTCTTATTTAGACTGTGTAAAAATAGTAATTAATAATAAAGTAATAGTATTTTATTTACATATTTTTTAAAATCGTAGAATAAATCGTAAATATCACCTAAACTAAAACTTTATAAAAAATAAATTAAATACTTAAATAACAATATTTTAAATAGTAATTATAAATAAAACAAATTCAAGAAAAAAAATCAAGAAGAGAAAAAGATAGCGCAAAAAAATTAATATTATTTTTATTACGAATTGAAAAAATGAAGTTTCCTTGCCTTATTTGAAATCTTAAGTCTTAAGAAAAAAAAACAAAATAAATTACCATTTTTTATGTGAGAAAACACAGAATAAACAACATTGAAATTTTGTTAATTTCTTATAGAATTAAGTAAGAACATTTGAGTTTTTATGATTAAATTGGTTATATGAGAACAAATCCCGATGTACTTATTATTGGAGGCGGTCTTGCTGGTCTGGCAAGCGCTCTGCACTTATCTAAAAAAGGTTTGAGGGTAACTCTTATCGAAAAAAATACGTATCCAAAGCATAAAGTTTGTGGAGAATATATCTCAAATGAAATTCTTCCTTATTTATTTTGGTTGGACATAGATGTTAGAGAACTCTATCCAACCAGCATTTCAAATTTTGAATTTGTTGCACAAAACGGTAAAACAGCAAAAACAAAACTTCCGCTTGGAGGTTTCGGAGTCAGCCGTTATGAATTGGATCATTTCTTATTTAAAAAAGCCGTCGATAATGGCTGTACTATTATTACAGAAAACGTCACTACTATTTCTTTTGAAAATGACATTTTCACCGTAACAACTTCTGAAGAAATTTTTTCAGCAAAAATAATTTTGGGCGCTTATGGCAAAAGATCAAATATTGATCAAGTTTTGTCAAGAGACTTTATTTCTAAAAAATCACCTTGGCTTGCCATAAAAGCGCATTACAAAGGGAAATTTGATGAAAGCCTCGTTGGTTTGTATAATTTTCAAGGTGGTTATTGCGGCGTTTCTAAGGTCGAAAACGACGTTATCAACATTTGCTATTTAGCCGATTTTGAAACTTTTAAAAAATACAAAAACATTGAAGAATACCAAAAATCGGTGCTTTATAAAAATAAAAAATTGAAAGCTATTTTTGAAAACAGTACTTCCCTATTCGATAAACCTTTAACAATCAGTCAGATTTCATTCGATAAAAAAGAACCTGTAGAAAATCACATTTTAATGATTGGAGATACCGCTGGATTAATTCATCCCATGTGCGGCAACGGAATGGCAATGGCGATCCATAGCGCTAAAATAGCTGCTGAACTAGTTCTTGATTTTTATTATGGAAAGATTGAAACCAGAAATGAATTTGAAAAAAAGTATATCAAAGAATGGAAAAAGCATTTTAGCAAGCGATTATTTTTTGGCAGACTATTATCAAATGCATTGACGCATAAAAACTTAACTCATATCATGACGACCATTGCAGCATCGATTCCTACATTACTTTCATTCATTATAAAACAAACGCACGGCCGACCAATAACAATTGAATAAATGACTGTAAACACTAAATATAGAACAGAAGAAATAGAGATAATGGATGATTTTTCGCTTGAAAGCGAAGAATTGATTGGCGCATTAGATCAAATTGCTTCTATCAACCAATTGCTTGGAGGAAATAAACTGACGCTACATGGCATAAAAGAACTTTTAAAAAATAGTGATACTTCAAAAACAATAATCATTGCTGATATTGGTTGCGGAAATGGAGATATGTTGCGAATGCTTGCTAAATACGGAAAAAAGCAAAATCTAAATTTTAAATTAATTGGTATCGACGCCAATGCTTTTACAATTGATTATGCCAAGAAACTTTCACAAGATTTTACAAATATTGACTATCTCTGTATGGATATTTTTAGCGAAGATTTTAATGAACTGAAATATGATATTGTTTTGTGTACGTTGACGTTGCATCATTTTACAACAGCGCAGATTGATGAAGTTATGAATGTTCTAAATAAAAATGCTTCGATTGGAATTGTTGTAAATGACCTTCATCGAAGCAAACTCGCTTATCGATTATTTGAATTGGTAAGCGTTATTTTCAATCTCAATAGAATGTCTCGTAATGATGGTTTGATTTCCATTTTAAAAGGATTCAAAAAAAAGGAATTGGAGCATTTCTCCGAAAAACTAAATCTAAAAAACTATTCCATAAACTGGAAATGGGCGTTTCGCTACCAGTGGATAATTACTAAAATATGAGTGTAAAGATAATCACAGCTGTTAAGCAGCTTCCGCAATATTCACGAACGACTGAAGAAATACTTCCGCTTGTAGATGTATGGCTTGAAGGTCAAGAAGAACGTTTTATTAAAAAAGTCAAAAAGATCTTTGAAGGCGCTTCTGTAGACAAACGTTATTCTATCATGGAACCTTCAGAAGTTTTTACCGCTACTTCATTCGAAGAAAAAAATGATATTTATAGTCGTGAAATGATTGTTCTTGGACATCAAGTTCTCGAAAAAGCATTAGAAAAAACTGGTTGGGATCCGCAGAGTTTAGATTACATTATTACCGTAAGCTGTACCGGAATTATGATTCCCTCGCTTGATGCTTATCTGATTAATAAAATGAAACTCAGACAAGATATTGTTCGTCTTCCTGTAACCGAAATGGGTTGTGCCGCAGGGATTTCGGGAATTATTTATGCCAAGAATTTTCTAAAATCGAATCCTGGAAAACGTGCTGCGGTAATTGCTGTAGAATCGCCAACGGCAACTTTTCAGTTAGATGATTTCTCCATGCCGAATATTGTCAGCGCTGCGATTTTTGGAGATGGTGCTGCTTGCTGTTTATTGTCTTCAAAAGAAGAAGATGCTGGTCCTGAAATTCTAGACGAACAGATGTATCATTTTTATGATGCTGAACACATGATGGGTTTCAAACTAACCAACGGCGGACTGCAAATGGTTCTCGATATTGAAGTTCCAGACACCATTGCTTCTCATTTTGGGGACATCATTCATCCTTTTCTAAAGCACAATAATCTTGAAATTAAAGATATTGATCACATGATTTTTCATCCCGGGGGAAAAAAAATCGTGACAACTGTTGAATCTCTTTTTGGAGGATTAGAGAAAAATATTGACGACACTAAAGAAATTCTCAAACAATACGGTAATATGTCGAGCGCTACGGTTTTGTATGTTTTAGAAAACATTATGAATCGAAATCCGAAAAAAGGAGAAAAAGGTTTAATGCTGAGTTTTGGACCAGGATTTTCGGCACAAAGAGTTTTATTGCAATGGTAATTTGAAAACTTATGGAATTAAATGATATTATAAAACAGCTACCGTACAGCGAACCTTTTTTGTTTGTAGATGAATTGCTTCACGCAGATGAAAACGGTGTTATAGGAACTTATACCTACAAAGAAAATCTTGATTTTTACAAAGGCCATTTTAAAGATAATCCTGTTACTCCAGGCGTTATTCTAACTGAAACAATGGCGCAGATTGGAATGGTTTGCTTAGGAATATTTCTATTAGGAAATGAATTGGGAGAAAACACCGTAATTGCTTTTACTTCTGCCGATATGGAATTTTTGAAACCTGTTTATCCAAATGAAAAAGTAACGGTGACATCTGAGAAATTGTTCTTTCGCTTTGGAAAATTAAAATGCAATGCGGTAATGAAAAATGAAGCTGGACAAGAAGTCTGCAGAGGCATTTTGGCAGGAATGATAACCAAGAAATTATGAAAAAGCGAGTTGTTATAACAGGACTTGGAGTTGCCGCGCCAAATGGTGTTGGCATTCCTGCATTTAGTCGTGCACTGCAAAACGGCATTTCGGGTATTCGTCATGATTCTCAGTTAGAAGAATTGCAATTTTCTTGTCAGATTGCGGGTCAGCCTCAAATATCTGAGGAATTAAAAGCCCAGTATTTTACAGAACTAGAACTTCGCGGATTTAATAGCACCGGAATTTTATATGGTGTTATTGCAGGAATGGAAGCTTGGAATAACGCAGGTTTGCCAATAAACGAAAATCCAGATTGGGACAGCGGAGCTATCTTCGGATCTGGAACTTCTGGAATTGATAAATTTCGCGAAAGCATTTATAAAATTGATGAACTGCAAGTTCGTAGATTAGGAAGTACAGTTGTGGCACAAACAATGAACAGCGGCATTAGCGCGTATCTAGGCGGTAAAATCGGATTGGGAAATCAGGTTACTACGAATTCTTCGGCTTGTACAACTGGAACCGAAGCTATTTTAATGGCTTACGACCGAATTCAATCTGGACAGGCAAAACGAATCTTAGCAGGAAGTACTTCTGATAGCGGACCTTATATTTGGGCTGGATTTGACGCCATTCGTGTTTGTTCTTCCAAGTTTAATGACAATCCAGAAGAAGGTTCAAGGCCTATGAGTGCTTCGGCCGCTGGATTTGTTCCAGGAAGCGGTGCTGGTGCTTTTATTATTGAAGATTTGGAAACTGCTTTAAAACGAAACGCAATCATTTATGCTGAAATTTTGGGTGGAAATGTCAATTCTGGCGGACAGCGCGACGGCGGAACGATGACGGCACCAAACAGTACAGCCGTTCAAAGATGCATTAAAACTGCTATCGAAAACGCAGGAATAACTCCGAATGAAATTGATGCTATAAACGGGCATTTAACAGCAACAACAAAAGACAGTTTAGAAATCGAAAACTGGACAAAAGCGTTAGAGAGAAATGGTTCTAATTTTCCGTACATTAATTCACTCAAAAGTCTAACTGGACATTGTTTAAGCGCATCTGGAAGCATTGAAAGTGTTGCCACAGTATTACAGCTTTATGAAGGTTTTTTGTTTGGAAATAAAAACTGCATAGATCTACATCCTGAAATTACTGCACTTATTGATTCGTCAAAAGTGCTCTTAGAAACAAAAATAACTAACCCAAAAATAATTGCAAAAGCCAGTTTTGGTTTTGGCGATGTAAACGCGTGCATATTATTTAAAAAATTCGAAAATTAAAATGGACAGACAAGAACTTACCGCAAGATTAAAAGTAATTATAAAGCCTTTTGTGACCAACATGGACGCCTATGACAACTTAACAGAAGAGACTGATTTTATAAAAGATTTAAATATAAATTCGGCAAACTTGGTTGATATTGTTCTTGATCTTGAAGAAAACTTCAATATTGTAATTGACAATACTGATATGGAAAGAATGCTAGATGTAAAAACAGCTTTAGAAATTATCGAAACTAAACTTGCCGAAAAATGATTGGCAACGATATTATAGATCTCGCGCAGTCATGTATAGAAAGCAATTGGCAACGGAAAGGCTTTATAGAAAAGCTTTTTACGGCTGATGAACAATTGCTCATAAAAAATTATGCTGAACCAGAAATCATGGTTTGGCTTTTATGGAGTATGAAAGAGGCTGCGTACAAAATCTATAATCGCCATACCAAAATACGTGAATTCAGCCCGAAAAAACTTTATTGTTCATTAAACTCTTTGACTTCAAAAAATGCATCAGGAAGAGTGATTTGTGATAAAAGAATTTATCACACAAAAACGATTTTATCTTTAGAGAACATTCATACTATTGCTGTAGATAATCAGAAAAATTTCAATAATGTAATTGAAGTTCAGAACCAAGAAATTGTAAAAGATGAAAATGGAATTCCGTATTTAAAAACTTTAAACTCACTTCAGGATATTTCAATCAGTCATCACGGAAGATTTCAGAAATGGGTAACTATTCGCCAATAAATCTATTATGCTCTTATTGTTTCTTTAGAAGAAATTCTCTCAAAACAACCGCATGATTTATTTCGGCATCTTTTGCGCCATACAATAACGTGATGGATTGTTTTTCTGCAATTGTTCTTAATCGTTCAACATCTTCATTTTTCGTTTTTAATTCTTCTGTATATAATTTAGAAAAATCGGTAAAATGTTCTTTTTTGTGATCAAACCAGGTTCGCAATTTTGGTGAAGGTGCAATTTCTTTATCCCATTCATCCATTTTAAGATCAACTTTTTTTATTCCTCTCGGCCATAAACGATCTATTAGAATACGATAAGTTCCATCATTCTCTTTAGAATCGTAAACTCTTTTAATATGTATTGCTTTCATTTCTTACTTCATTTCTTTCAGAATACTTTCTGCTATTTTTGCATAATCATCGTTGAAGTGATGTGAGCCAGGAATCTCTATGGTTTTAATATTCGATTCTGCAAAACGTTTTCTGGTTTCTTGATCTTCTTCACTTCCGAAAAAACAAACCGGATTATAAGCTTTTATCTTCTTGATTTCCGAAATCACATCATAATTGTCATTTGAACTTTCCATACTTAACATATCAGCAATATGAATTTCAAAATCAGCTTTTACATCTGGCGATAACGAGTAAACCCCTTTTAAACTTTCTTTTAAGTTTTCTGGAAAATTAGCCGTAACAAACGGAATAACAGATGCTCCAAAAGAATAACCTACAAGAATAACCGATTTTTTATTCCATTGCAGCAAATAATGTTCTACTGCTTTTGATATAGCAATTGAAGTTTCTGATGGCGTTTTAGCATTCCAAAAATACTTCTGAGCATCAAGTCCTACAACTGCAATTCCTCTTTCTGCTAACGCTTCTCCAACAGATTGATCAAAACTTGTCCAGCCGCCATCACCAGAAATGACAAAAGCAATCGGAAGATTTTCATCTTTACTTTTTGTCGGAATCAATGTTAAAGGCATTTCAAAAGGCAGCGGTTCCAAATGCTGTTCTTTCAATAACGAATTCTGCTCTGATTTTTGTCTCGCATAATTGGGTGTATTCAGAATTTCTTTATAAGCATCTATAAACTGAGGAAGCCAATTTTTTGTAACCGAAAATCCGTGTCCAACTTTTTGAAGTGTAATTAATTTTCCTTGTTTAAGTCCGTCCATGTATTTTTTAGTATCTGCATAATTACAAACCTGATCTGTTGTTCCTTGCAAAACAATAAAAGGAGCTGTAAGTTTTTCTGTTTTTTCGAGATAAAAGGCCTTTCCTTCTTTTAAAACATGAGAAGTTAGTCCAGAACCATCGCATAAAGTTCTGTCTGTTTCAATATCAGGACAAAATCCTAAAGCAATAGCTCCACTAAAAGTATTGGCAGGAGCTTGAGCCAGCATTCCATAAACGAGTGTAGCGCCAGAAGAATATCCTACTAATATGGGTTTAAAATATTGTTTTAGCTTTAATTTCTTTTGCAAAATCAAACTCAATTCTTCAAAATCGCCTGCTGGATAATAACATTTTGATTTTTCTTTTTTAATGTTTTTAAAATAATGCTGAATATCAATACCAGCCACCAAAGCTCCTTGATCTACAATATTTTTGGCCATATCTACTACTCCGCTATTCCAGCCTCCGTCACCAGAAATAAACAGTACAACTGCATTTGGTGTTGCTTTGGGTTTATATATCGTTACTTTTCCAAATGAACCTACATTTATAGTATCCAAGCTTGCTGCAAAGACACTTTGACCAAAAACAAAAAGAAAAATTATTGCAATTTTATTCATCTTGATTCTTTTTAACGTTAAATTAAAACTGGTTTTCTTTACCGTACATTATTATCGAAAGTGCGATAAAATATACATAGAGATTTAGCAGAAAGAGTCTTTGCCACAATCCTTTGTAAAGAGAAATGAAATTATTTTGATCTGAAGAAAAACGAAATGTAAAGAGTATCGTTGTAACGAGTCCAAAAACAAAAACAACCCATGAAAAAATATGAAACAGATATTTTCTTTGTGTTACAATAGCTTTACGCAAAATAAAAGGAAGCAGTAATGCTGCAATAACACCAATGCCACCGGCCAAACTATGCATCATAAAAGAATCGGTCATTCTGCCCTCGACTCTATCAGCTTTAAATAAACCAGAGCCAATACCTTCTCCCCAACCGTAGAGGATAATTAAAACAGAACCTAATTTTATAGCATTAGAATTGTCATTAAATACTTTTCCAAAAAAAATTCCAAAACCAATAAATATAATTCCAATGCAAATCCACCAAATCGAAATTATATTAGAAACAGGACTAATACTGGTCCCTAGCGAACTCATTGTATCTTTTAACTGATCATATCCAGCGTATCGGCTTCCTAATACAAACACGGCAATAAAATCGGAAATACAGGTAATGATACAAAGTATTGCCATTATTTTTGTCCAATTTAATTGTGCTGTTTTCATATTTTAAAAAAATTATGGTTTTACAACTTTATTAAGAACAATTGGAGCTTGAAGCAAATCGTAATCATGAGAATACACTAAGTATTTGTTGTGCCAAATGGGAGAAAATTTTTCCTTAAAATCTCGCAAACCTTTATAATGCGAAAAGAATTTGATTCTTTCGTAAGCAAACTTCATTGATTTTTCAGGAAAAGTATTCGCTTCCTCAATTCCGCTCATAGCGGCCAGTCCGAGATTTACAGATTCACAATTTTGCGATTTTAAATAGGTAAAAAGCTCAATAAGAATAAAATCCATTATACCGTTTGGCGCATCGTTCGTCTTACGAATTAAATCGTAAGTCCCTTCCTTTTCAGCATAATCGGGAATTACATTTAAGAAAGCAACAACTTTTTCTTCGGCATTATCAACCGTAATAATCGTCTGCTTTTTAAGTTCTTCCCAATCAAATCTCCCTTGAGAAAATATAATTTCGCTTCTTCCTGTACTGTCTAACCATTCATCGCTAACAGCTTTTATTTTTTGAAGCACTCCATCCTTTATTGGCGGCGAGTAAATAGTAGTTTTAAAGCCTTTTTCTTTGACTTTGCTTATTGCATTTCGCAACGATTTTTTAGCGCCGCCCTCGAGTGTAAATAGTGATAAGTCTACAACTCCTTCTTGACCAATAAACAAACTCTTTTTTTGCAGTGAAGCAAACACATCTAAGTTTTCTTCGGACACGCGATAGTAGATGCTTCTTAAACCGTTTTCATAACAATAATCATCAAATTCTATTATGCATTCTTTCATTTCGGCATTCGATTCTGCAACTGGATTTTCTAATACAACAGCAAAATTATCGGCAACACGATATGCTAAAAAAGCTTTCTGATTTTTGGCAATAAAAATGGTCTTGTCATCGTAGGTTTTAAAATAATCCAATGATGACGAACCATATTGCTGCAGAATAGCATTTGCTGCAGAAAAATCTGCTTCTACAGCTTGTTTTTTAATTGTATACGGACGTATTAAAGCGTAAAGCAGAAATCCTAGAGAGAGAAATCCACAGATATTTATCGACAGAAGAAAACGTCTTGCAAAGCGGTCCAAAGGCACTAAATCTGAACTTCCGATCAAGAAATAGTTTTGCAATGTATATCGTATCGATTGAAGCCAGTTAAAATCAATATTAAAATGTTTTTTGTCTAAGAAGTAAAAGCCTAAAATACCATAAACTAAAACAGCTGAAATACTTATTAAAACCGTTTTTAAACCTAAACTCTGCAAATGCGAATTGCTCTTTATATAATATTCTTTTCTTGTCACAATTAAACTAACCAGAACAATAAGTGCAATTACAGCTTCTTCATAATCAATGGCTTTAGTAATATTTCCTATTACAGAAATGCCCGTAAGAAAGACTGAAAACCACCACGCAGTTCGCAATCCTTTGAGCATAAAAGCCGCATTAATTAGCATAAATAAGCCTGCAGTTATTACAAAATAGTTAGAAACTTTGATTGCAGAAATAGGAATTATATCTTCTAAAACATCTAAACGCTCAGAAATAGCTGGCGTTAAAACAGATATGATATTGATTAATCCTAAAATAAAAATTAGAAAAGAAGGAATAATGCGCATTAATAATTTATTGGCACTGAATAAAAACAATGCTGCTCCAGCCAGTAACGGAATCCAGAATTCGAAGAAACGATAGAGAAAGGTAATTGCTATTGCATTAACATTCTGAAAACCAAATTGTATCAATATAAAACTCATTGATATTTCGATAGCTCCAAGTCCACGAAGAAAAGGCGAAACAATCAAAAATATAACCGAAATAATGTACCCCATTATCGCTGCGGTTAAAGATGGCGCAAATCCTAAAGCGATCATGGCGACATATAAATGCCCAATTCCGACAAACTCAATAATAGTGGAATAAACAACTACAAGCAGAAACTTATTTTTTATGATTCTGTTGTTTCTTAAATCCTCCATAAAGACCTCGGCAGAAGGAAAAAATCGAATAATAATAGTATAAATAAATCCTTTTTTTATAACCGAAACATAAACATAATACAGCATAATGCTTAATCCAGCAACTGCCGCAAACGCATACCATTCACCAGAACCTGTCGTGCCTTGAAAAAAAGAATAAATTAAAGCAGGAATAGCAACTATAATAACAGAAAGTATACCGACAAAACCATAAACAATTGATGCAAAATGAATTTGAGTTGCTTTTACACCTTTCTTTTCGATTGGTTTAGTGAAAAAAGCTAAAGAAGAAATTCCGCCAGCAGGCAGGAAAACACTAACAAAGTTTCGTTTTAGAAAGAGAACAACGGCATCTTTAAATGTAATTTTGCTTTGTACGGCCAGAAAAGAGGCGTAATACATTAAAGCTTGCAATGTGATATAAATAGTGGCCAGAATAACACCGCATAATACCCAAAAAATGCTTGCATCTGCAATAACATTTTTGACTTCTTTTAATTCTGAATTTTCATGTTTGATAAACCATATTCCGATTCCGAGAAAGAAAATGGTAAAGATTGCTTGCCTAATAATTTTATCATTTTCGCGTATAAAAGAGATTCCTTTTTTTTCTTTAAAAAAAACAAGAAATCGGTTAGAAATGGATTGTACTTTCATATTTCTATTATAGAATAATTTTAGCAATGAAAATAAATATCTTGTGTCGTATAAATTTACAATAATTATCTATCACTTATAACTTTACACAAATCTTTTTTAAGTAGCCAGAGAACCAATTATTAAGAAGATTCTCTATATTTGAATTGAATTATGTTCTAATTTTAATTCATTAACGAGCCAAAATCTATGAGGATATTTTTGACAAAATCTGTATTATTTTTACTATTCTTAACCTTACTTTCTTGCGAAGGCAAAAAAACTCAAACCGAATCTAAACCAGCATATAAAGCTGGAGTAATTTTATCTTTTGATGATGCTTATGTCGACGAATGGTCTGAAGCAGATCAAGTTTTAAGAAAATATTCTTGGAAAGCCACTTTTAACGTCTGTAGAATTGATTCTATTGGAGCTCCCGAAATAAAAACACTGTTAGAGATGCAAAAATATGGTCATGAGATCGCTGGACACGGCTATCATCATTACAATGCTGTTAAGTTTACCAAAAAATATAGCGTCAAAGAATATTTAAAACAAGAAATAGATCCGATGATTGTTTCTATGAAGAAAAAGGGATTCAACGTTACATCTTTTGCTTATCCTTACGGAGAAAGGTCAGATTCATTAGATCAAGCATTATCTCCTTTATTTAAAATTATTAGAGGAAGAGCATTTGGTGGTGAAGCTCCAGAAAAACAAGACAGCTATTTTAATAATTCTAAAATTGTTTTTGCTTTTGATATTGACAATAGCCACATTCATTTCAGCATTCCTTATGTATTAGAATTATTAGATTATGCCAAAAGAAACAATAAAATTCTACTTCTTTGCGGCCATAAACCTGTAAAAGAAATCACTGAAAATTATCAGGTTAAAATTGAAACTTTAGAATTCATCTGCAAATACATGAAATTGAATGATCTTAAGTTTTATAAACTTTCCGATTTAGACAATTTGGTTCCGCCGAAGCTTTAATCCAGAAAATTGAATTACCACTAACATAAAAACAGCTTTTTTAAAATGAAAAATTTTCTAATCACATTAAGCCTAATACTATGTAATATAATGGCTTATTCTCAAAAAGGCACAATTCCTGCCGACAATCTGCTTAAAACCAAATTGGACTCTCTGGTCAACAAATCTGCTCTTCCGTTTATGTCAGAAAGTTCGAGAGTTGGTCTTTCCATCGGAATTATAAAAGATGGAAAAGAATATTTCTACAACTACGGTTCTACTCAAAAAGAAAAACAAGTTCTTCCTACTTCAAATACACTTTACGAACTGGCTTCAAACAGTAAAACATTCTCTTCGACATTACTAGCAAGAGCTATTCTCAACAAAAAAGTAAATCTTACAGATGATATTAGAAAATATTTGAAAGGAGATTATCCAAATCTTCAATATAAAGGAACGCCAATCACGCTACTAAATCTTGCTAACCTAACTTCTGCCCTTCCAAACTGGATGCCAGACAGCAAAGAGATTTTTGCAAAAGCCAACCCCGATTCTATTGCTTATATATTAGACGCTGTGCATCGAAAATATAGCAGACAACAATTTTATACCGATTTGCATGATGTGAAATTAGATACAGTTCCTGGAGCAATTTCTAGACATTGCAACACAGCAGCGCAATTATTAGGTCATATTATGGAAACAGTTTATGGAGAAAAGTTTGGCACACTTATAAAGAAAGAATTTACAACTCCGCTTAAAATGAAAAATACCGTTTTATTAGGTAATGTTAAACTTCCTGCTTCAATGGCATTTGGATATGATGCAAAAGGAAGAAAAATGCCTTTTATAGATTGGGAAGATATGCAGGTTGCGGCATCAATAGCTTCTTCAACATCAGATATGCTGCAATACATTAAATATCATTTGAATGAAAAAAATGCAGATGCAAAATTAACACATCAGCCAACTTTTGGAGATCTTAAGAATGGTGCAATTGGCCTAAACTGGAAAATAACCAAACCAGAAAATGGTCCAGTAAGAATTTCGCATACTGGAGGAAGTTTAGGTTTTAGCTCTTATGTTGTCTTTTCTCCAGAATCTAATTCGGGAATTATTCTCTTTGCAAACGACTCTGATATGAAAACACAGAATGAGCTCATCAAATTGGCAGAAACGATATTGTATTAAAAAATATTCCGTTAGGAATATCTGATTAGAAAAATTGGACGAAACCATATTTCATTAAAAAATATTCCGCTAGAAATATCTGATTAGAAAAATTGGACGAAACGATATTGCATTAAAAAATATTCCGTTAGGAATATCTGATCGGTAGAAAAAAAAGATAACGCATTTGCATAGTGCCCTGTAGGGACACCTGTTTTTACGAAATAATTTTTTCAAAAACCAATCAAACGTTCCTACGGAACGTATCTTTGTTTACAATTAAAAAAAAATCTACCAATCAGACATTCCTACGGAATGTTTAATATCTCAAAAAAGAAATTATGACTATTTATCTTTTGAAAAATACTAAGGAAATAAATACTTTTAATTACTTTTAATGCATCAATTTTATTCTGCATAATGATTATTAAGAAAAAAGACAACTGGTTTAAAATGCTCTTTGAATGGAAGGGTTCTGTTTTACCCCAATTGCTTCCACGATTGTTTCTACTCTTTTTGTTTTCCTTCCTTATTGTTTATTATAAATCTTTTCTTCTCGAATATAATCTTCACATTAATCCAGCAATTTTTACTTTGTTCGGAATTGCGCTTGCCATATTTCTTGGTTTTAGAAATAATGTAAGTTATGATCGTTTTTGGGAAGGAAGAAAACTTTGGGGCGCTCTTTTAAACGATACCAGATCGCTTGCCAGACAAAGCATTACACTTTTAAATACAAAAGAAAACAAATTAGAAAGCCAGAAGTTTATTAATCTTTTAATTGCATTTGTTTATGCTTTAAAACATCAATTACGAAATACCAATTCTACAGAAGATTTTAATCGTTTGCTTCCTTCAGACTTCAAAGAACAATTGAAAGATGTTCATTTTAAGCCAATTATTATTTTAAGAGAATTAGGTTTATGGGTAAAAAAAGCAAAAGAAGAGGGCAAAATTGACGGAATGGCA
This sequence comes from Flavobacterium sp. GW823-FHT06G12, assembly GCF_058794775.1. Lineage (NCBI taxonomy): Bacteria > Pseudomonadati > Bacteroidota > Flavobacteriia > Flavobacteriales > Flavobacteriaceae > Flavobacterium > Flavobacterium sp. GW823-FHT06G12. Next base: position 76,564 of record NZ_JBXAHE010000007.1, on the reverse strand, counting down.
CAATTGGCATTCGAGGAAAACTTAAATAAACTTTCGGATATTGTTGGCGGATGCGAAAGAATTGCCAGTACTCCTATTCCATACACTTACAGCGTATTATTACATAGAACTGTTTATATCTATTGTTTTATACTTCCGTTTGGATTTGTAGAAACATTAGGATGGATCACGCCTTTTGCAATTGTTTTTATTGCTTATACTTTTGTAGCCTTAGAAGCTATTGCCGACGAATTAGAAGAACCATTTGGCGTTCAGCCAAATGATCTAGCTTTAGATGCAATGTCTCTTATGATTGAAAATACACTTTTAGAATTAAACGATCAAAAGACGATTGAAAAGAAAACGCCTAACCAGTATTATATTACCTAATTTACTTCAAAAACGATGAACAAAGTTTTATTAGTCGAAGACGATCCGAGAGTTGCTTCTTTTATTACAAGAGGACTTGAAGAGCAATTGTATCAGGTAAAAAATGTCAGCAAAGGTTTTGACGCCATTAACGAAGTAATGGAAAATACTTATGATATTATCATTCTTGATATTATGCTTTCTGATATTTCTGGTTTTGAAGTCTGCGAAGTTTTAAGAAATCGAAAAATAATCGTTCCTATTCTTATTTTAAGTGCGCTCGATACTCCGCAAGAAAAAGTTAGAGGATTGAAAGCCGGAGCCGATGATTATTTAGCAAAGCCCTTTTTGTTTGAAGAACTTCTAGCGCGAATCAATGCACAACTTCGTCGCACAGAATTTAGCACTGGCGTTTTAGATTTTCAGTCGTATGCCGGAATCAAAATTAATATGAAAGAACAAAGTGCCAGCAGAGATGGTAAAGAACTTAATCTTTCTTCGAGAGAATTAAAGCTTCTGATTTTTTTTATGAAAAACAGAGAAACTGCTTTGTCTAGAATTGCCATTGCAGAAGCTGTTTGGCACATGGATCTTGATATGAGCATTAATACTGTTGATGTTTATATTAATTATTTAAGAAATAAAATCGACAAGAATTTTCCTTTTCCGCTTATACATACCATAAAAGGTACAGGATATATGCTTAAAGATAAATCTAATGAATCTTAAAAGTAAACTTGCCAGAAATTCGACTCTGCTGTTTGCCTTTATCTTAGGCCTTGTCCTTATTGGATCTTTTTTGCTTTTTAAAAGCCATCGAAAAGATTTGTATTATGAAAAACTCGAAGACAACGCCTTAATTACTGCTTTCTTCTATTTTGAGAAAGATGAAATTAGAAAAATGGACAGTGTCAGTTATAAAGACATTGAAACTCAATTTAATAAAATTGCGAATCAGTCTATTCGAATTTACAATGCAAAAACAAAGAAATTGTATTTGCGCGATGATGTTCCTGTTGTATTAAATGATCGAGAATTAAAAGCTATTTCGCGAGACCGAATTCTGCATTTTACAATAGACGAAAGACAATTTAGCGGTTTATACTACAAAGACAACCAAGGAGATTTTATTATTGTTGTTTCTGGAATAGACGATGTTGGAATTAGGCAGTTAGAAATGCTTGCCATTGTTTTCTTTACTTTTTATCTGGCAGGAATTGCACTTAATTATCTTTTAGGAAGATTTTTGGCAAAACAAACTTTCAGACCTTTTGCCGATGTTATTTCTAAAGTAAATACCATTACAACAGAAAATCTCCATTCTAGACTTGAAATGCCAACCGCAAGCGGAAAAGACGAAATAAAAGAATTGATTACAACTTTTAATTATCTTTTAGAAAGACTGGAAAATGGTGTTGCAATACAGAAAAACTTTCTTAAGAATGCTTCTCATGAATTAAAAACTCCGCTTACTTTTATTATTGGAGATATCGACGTTTCTTTACAGCATCCGAGAACCAATGAGCAATATGAAGAAGTTTTAAAATCACTTCGAAGAGATACTTTTCACTTAAAGTCAACATTAGACGGATTGCTTATTCTGTCTGGATTAGAACTTTCAGAGCCTGACCAGATGGAAATGGTTAGAATAGATGAAATTTTATGGAATATACTCGAAAAGAAAAATATCGAATATCCTGAAGTAAAAGTTGTACTTAATCTGGATGCCGTTGCCAATAATGAAGATTTATTATTTGTAAATGCCAACCGACACATGCTTTTTATTGCTCTGTATAATATTATAGACAATGCAATTAAGTTTTCTTTTCCTTTACAGGTTAATATTGTAGCTTATGAAGAGCAAGGAAAACTGCTTCTAAAAATAATAGATCAAGGTTCTGGAATTGAAGAAAAAGACCTCAAATCTATTTTCGATTTATTCTTCAGAAGCGATCGCACCAGACACATTCAAGGACAAGGATTAGGACTCTTTATTACGATGCAAATACTAAAACGCCATAACATTGGTTTAACTGTCGATTCTGAACTTGAAAAAGGCACTGTTTTCTCTCTCCAATTTCCGTAGTATTTGAAATAAAAATCAAAGATTTTTCTTGGTCTTAAAAATAGCTTTTCTGCTCTTCGTAACATTTACATAATACTCTAATCTATCTCTAATCTTGTTTAAATCTATCTCTAATACCTTGTTTTATGGGATGTGAGAGAAACTGCTTGATTTTAAAGCGATAGCCGTTTTTTTATTAAATAACATCTTCGTTATCTTAAATTAACAAAGAATTGTTTTTTGATTTTTCGTTAACATAAGCCTTAAATCGAATCAAAGTAAAGAGAGTTTATTTGTCGTGGATAAAAACTAATAAATAACATGACAAAACTAAAACTCTTTTTTTCGGCTTTAATGCTCCTTACCGCAGGAAGTATTTTTGCACAGATTACAACTTCATCGTTGTCTGCAAAAGTCAATGATGGAACTACTGCAGTTATAGGTGCAGAAGTTACTTTAACACATTTACCTACAAATGCAGTTTACAGAGCGACAACAGACAAATCTGGTCGTTTTAGCTTCGAAAACTTAAATGCTGGTGGCCCTTACGAATTAGAAATAAAAGGTAACGACACCAAAGATTACTCAAATGCAAATATTTATCTAGCTCTTGGCGAAAATGATTTACCAACAATAGTAGTTGGAAAAGCAGATAACAATGTATTAGAAGAAGTGGTTATTACAAGTTCTAAACCTTCTTCTAAAAACAATGGTACAAGCATTAATGAAAAACAAGTAAACTCGCTTCCTTTAATTAATAGAGGAATTCAGGATGTTACAAAACTTGTTCCTCAAAGTTCTAACAACTCTTTTGCCGGTACCAACTTTAGATACAACAACGTTACAATTGACGGTTCTATAAATAATGATGCCATCGGATTTAGCCCTTCTTTGGGTGGTCAATCTGGAACTTCTGGAATGCCAGGAAGCAGTACACGTTCAAATTCTATCAGTTTAGATGCAATTCAAGATATTCAGGTTTATATTGCTCCTTACGATATTAAATTAGGAAACTTTTTAGGAGGAAGTGTAAATGCTGTAACAAGAAGCGGAACAAATACTGTGAGCGGATCTATTTACAGTTACGGAAGAAGTGCTGCTATAACTGGTCCTAACAATGCTGGTGACGGTTCTAAAATGCCAAGTTCTTTTGGAGATTACCAAGTAGGTTTTAGATTAGGATTGCCAATTATTAAAGATAAATTGTTCTTCTTTACTAATATGGAATATGCAGAAAGAACAGATCCTGTTTTTTATAATGCTGGTTCAACAGATTCTAACGGAAAATTAACTTCATTAGTAGATAATGCTACTGCAGAGCAAATTTCACAATTCGTAAAATCAAACTATGGGTTTGATCCAGGAACTTACGGTTCTTACAATAACTTCTCTAAAAGCCAAAAATTCTTCAATAAGATTGATTGGAAAATCAATGAGAAAAACTCCCTTTCGTTAAGAAACAATACTGTAATTTCTCAGGCTACAAACTTAGAGCGCGATGCTGCAAACTTTAGATTTGCAAGTATGGACTTTACTCAGAAAAACCAAGCTATCAGTACGGTTTTAGAATTAAAGACGCATTTCAATAGCCAATGGTCTAACTCATTTATTGCAAGTTATTCGGCAATAAAAGATTATCGTGATCCAAAATCTAATAATATCATGTTTCCTCAAACAGAAATTGGTTATAATGGAGGAACTATTTTCTTAGGAAACGATCGTGAAGCAACTGTTTTCAATATGAAGCAAAATACTGCTGAGATTACAGACAACCTTACTTATAAAACAGGAAATCACACTTTCTTATTTGGTACTCACAATGAGTTTTACGATATCAACTATGGTTTCGTAAATGCACTTAACGGAAGAGTTTCATACAAATCTCTTGCAGATTTCTTCAATAAACTTCCTACTCGTGTTCGTGGAACTTATCCTTTTGATGGTTCTACAAGAGACGAAATCTTCAATAATCCGTATGCTAAATTCAAAATAAACATGTATAGCGCTTACGTTCAAGACGAAATTAGAGTTGGAGACAAATTAAAAGTAGTTCCAGGTATTCGTATTGATTATACAGATTTGCCAAACAAACCAAAATTAAGCGAGCAAGTACAAAACTCTCCTGAAGATCCAAACTACGGAACCACATATACTTATACTCCGTTGAATCAAATTAAAAACAACTTCTTTAGTTCAGCATTAGTTTCTCCTAGAATTGGATTTACTTATAATGTAGACGATGATAAAACATTTGTTATTAGAGGTGGTTCTGGTGTATTTACAGGAAGAATTCCGTTTGCATGGTTAGGATATGCTTATTACAATGATGGTGTTGGATACGGAAGTTATGACAAAAACAATTTAACTGCTGCTCAGGTTGCAGCTGCTGGAGATCCTTTAGCAACTGGCGGACTTAACGGTTACCATGATGCTACACCAAAAGTACAAGCCGATTTAATTGACAATAAATTTAAAATGCCTGCTGTTTTAAGAAACTCATTGGCTTTTGATAAAACGATTGACGGATACAAATTTACTCTTGAAGGTATGTACACAAAAGTAATTCGTGACTTAGAGTTTCAACAAGTAAATAAAACAGATAATCCTACTTATTTCTCTTACGATACAAAACACGAAATGCCAATTTATGCTGCAAACATAAACTCAGCTTTTTCAAATGCATATTTGTTATCAAACACAAATAAAGGATACCGTTACAGCATTACTGAAATGATTTCTAAAACTTACGATTTCGGTTTCAACTTTATGGTGGCTTATACTTACGGAGATTCACGTGATATCACAAACGGAATTCGTAACTCTATGGAAAGTAACTTCCAAATGAACCAATCTTTAACTCCAAATAATCCACAGTTAGCGACTTCTAACTTTAATATTAAGCACAGAATCGTTTCTAATGTAGGTTACGGCGTAAAAGTTGCTCCAAACAATACTTTATCTGCTAACGTGTATTTCAATGCACAATCTGGAAATCCGTTTTCTTGGGGATTTGTTAACTCAACAATTGCTGGAACAGGACAAGCAGCAGGTTTAGCTTATATCTTTAAAGATGCAGCAGAAGCAGCAAAATATATTGGAGTAAATTCTGCAGGAGTTCCATCTGCAACAGCAGCGCAACAAGTTGCAGATTATGAAGCTTTCATCAACGGAAATGATTATTTAAAAAGCCGTAGAGGAACATTTACACAAAGAAATGGAGATACAACTCCTTGGAACATTCAAGCTGATTTAAAATTAATGGATGAAATTAAGGTTACTAAAGTAGGAACTTTCCAAATTTCTTTCAGCATGGCAAATATCGGAAACCTTATCAACAAAGATTGGGGAAGAAGTTATTTTGTTCCTAACACTTATAATTCAACAGCAAGTCTTGGTTTAACAAAATCAGGAAACTTAGGCGGAGTTGCTACAGGCGATCCAACTTACACTTTCCAAAAACCGACTACTTCACCTTATACTGTAGATCAATTAGCTTCAAGATTCCAAGGTCAGCTTGGCTTGAGATACTCGTTCTAAAAATTGTGTTTTTTTTTATTTTTGATTATCTCCCCGTTTCCCCTTTAAGAAACTGGGAGATTTTCCTTTTAAAATTATAAAACAAAAAGCCACTCTCACAAAAGAGAGCAGCTTTTTAAACAAACCAAATAAAAATATTACTGTTTTTCTGGTGTAATACTGTAAGAGATTCCTTTTTTAGTAGCAAATACGGCAGTGTAACCAATAGTTGATTTTTTGCTTTTAATATTCAGCTTATCTATCACAAATGGTTCTGCAGCTCTTACAGTGCAAGTTCCTCCGTTATTAGATACAATTTTCGTCTTACTCATTTTCCCATCTTTCCAATTTATATCTACAGAGAAATTTCCTTTTGCTTTAATACCTTTAATTTCGCCATCTGTCCAAGCATCTGGCAAAGCAGGAAGCAAATGAATTTCTTGATTCTGACTCTGCATTAACATTTCGATTACACCAGCTGTTCCTGCAAAATTTCCATCAATTTGAAATGGCGGATGCGCATCAAAAAGATTCGGATAACAACCTCCGTGTCTATTATATTCTGTGTTATTTTCCTTTGTTAATCGCAACTGATTTTTGAATAATTGATAAGCATGATTTCCATCTAAAAGTCTTGCCCACATATTTACTTTCCAAGCCAAGCTCCAGCCTGTTCCGTCGTCTCCGCGAAGTTCTAGCGTTTTCTTTGCAGCGTTTGCTAACTCAGGGGTTTTTAATGGAGAAATCAAATTAGCAGGATGCAAAGCATACAAATGAGAAGTATGCCTATGATGTGGATCTTCTTCTTCAAAATCTTTATACCATTCTAACAGTTGTCCTTTGCTTCCTATTTGAAATGGCAATAATTGCTCTTCTGCTTTACTTACAGTTTTTCTGAAATCAACATCTGTATTTAAAATTTTAGAAGCCTCAATTGTATTTTCGAATAAATCTTTTATAATTCCAATGTCCATTGTAGAAGCTGTTGTTACAGTTCCTTTCTTTTTTCCATCATAATAAAATATATTTTCTGGAGAAGTAGAAGGCATCGTTACCAAATAACCATTTTTATCTTTTTGAAGCCATTCTAAACTAAACTCTGCAGCTCCTTTCATTATTGGATATACTTTTTTAAGATACGTTAAATCGCCCGTATATTGATAATGTTCCCACAAATGTCTGCTCAACCAATTGGCACCCATATACCAATTTGCCCACATTGGATCTCCTTTTCCAAAATCGCCTACCGGATTTGTCATTGCCCAGATATCTGAGTTATGATGCAAAACCCAGCCATTTTCATGGTAATAACTTTTGGCTGTTTCTGCTCCTGTTATAGAAACATTATTAATGAATTCGTCTAACGGAAAAAACATTTCAGACAGATTTCCTGATTCTACTGGCCAATAATTCATCTGTAGATTAATGTTGGTCGTATAATTGCTGCTCCAAGGCGCACGAAGTTTATTATTCCAAATTCCTTGTAAGTTTGCTGGTGCGTTGTGTGTACGCGAAGAAGAAATTAATAAATAACGGCCGTATTGAAAAAATAAAGCTTCCAGTCCAGCATCTTTTTCACCTTTTGCATATTGTTCTAATCGTATATCGGTTGGCAAATTAGATTTATTGGTTTCGTTTACATTTAATTGCAATGAAATTCGGTTAAAGAATTTTTGAAAATCGGCTTTATGTTCTTTAAATAAAACATCATATTTCTTAGCACTAGCTTTTTTAATTGGAGTTTCAGCAAATTGATGTTCATCTTTTCCTTGACTGTCTGGACATTTATCAAATCCATTAAAGCTTGTCGCTGCCGAAACAAAAAGCAGTATTTCAGATGCATTTTTTATAACTAATCTATTTCCTTCAGAAGTTATTTCTCCATCTTTTACAATTGGTTTAATAATCAATTCAAAACGCATTCCTCTACATCCCGATGCGTCTTCATAAACAACAGGCTCTTTATTATAATCAATATAACTTGGATCTGAATGAGAAGGTGCTTTACCTTTTAAAACCAAAGATTGATTTTGAACTACTTTCTGATTTTTTAAAAGACTTGAAGCATCAATTGCAATAGAAAGTTTTTTTAACTGATCTGCAGAAAGTTTTATCACAATACATTGTGCAGGCGCTGATGCGAAGATTTCTCTTTTGTAATATACACCGTCAACTTTAAAATTGGTTACAGCTAATCCTGTTTGAATGTCAAGACTTCTGTTATAAGAATCTGTCTTCTTCCCGCCAAAATCCTGTTTTAGAATCAGATCTCCTAAAGGCATAAAGCTTTCGCTATAAGCTCCCTGCATGTTTTTAGTCAATTCATTTGCCTTTTCAAAATCTTCATTTTTTAATGCTTCTCTAATTAATGCCAAGTTTTTAAATGCATCTGGATTCATATTTTTCTGTACAGGTCCGCCGCTCCACAAAGTAGCTTCATTGAGTTGAATTAATTCAGAATCGACCCTTCCAAAAACCATTGCCCCAAGCGTACCATTTCCTATTGGCAAAGCTTCTGTCCACTCAACAGCAGGCTGATTATATTGTAATTTTAAATCCTGTGAATAACCAAAAAATCCAGTAATGGCAGAAATAAATATAAAACCCTTTTTTAAAAAGTGATATCTCATGGTATTTTTATTAATAATTTGCAATCGATAATTTACAATTAATTAGTTCATTTTCAATTTTAAAACCGTTACCGAATAAGCAGGAAGATTTAAATCTTGTTTTCCTTTTATCACTTTGTATTCACTCTCTTTTGGTGTAATTTTTTTAGGTTCTGCAAAAGTATTTTCATCTTGTGTACTTGCACTTGCCAATCTTATTATTGTTCCTTTCGTACTTAATTTTGCACCTTTTAAATCAATATTCACTTCTTGGCTTGATGCTGCAGTATTGACCAATTTTATAATAATTTCTTTGCTGTTTGCGTCTTTTACCGCCGATGCGTACAAATCATTCTGACCAATTAACGCTTTTCCGTCTTTTGTAATGCTTAATAAATCTGTTCCTTTATTGGTCGAAAACAATTGCTGTACATAATAATTGGCTGATCCGTAAGATTGCAGATTATTAAACCAAATCATATCTGGTGTCCATTGCCAAGCATCTTCATGCGCCATCAAAGGTGCGTAAGAAGTTAACTGAACAACTTCTGCATTTCTTTCTAAACCTGTCATAAAAGCAGCTTCAGAGAAAGCACATTCCCAATTATTTCTATTATTTGGGTTTGCTCCAGAAACACTTTGTGCAGCATATTCTCCTGCAAATATTTTTGGCCCTTTTCTATCATAATTATCGTAACGTCCTGCATTTTCTCTAAACCATTTCGGACTTTCGTAATAATGTTCGTCTATCAGTTCTGCGTTAAGTTTTTTAAGTTCTTGCATTGCATAATCAAAATGTTCGCCTTTTGGAGAAGGTCCGCTTCCAGACACAATAATAATGTTAGGATATTTTGCTTTTATGGCTTGTTCAAAAACTTTATATCTTTCAATGTAAGCAGGTCCCCATTGTTCATTGCCAACTCCGATATATTTTAAATTAAATGGTTTTGGATGTCCCATGTCTGAACGGATTTTTCCCCAATTTGTAGTAACTGCACCATTAGCAAATTCGATCAAATCTAAAGCATCTTGAACGTATGGATCTAATTCATCCATTTGAGCTAATTCTCCTGTATTGTATTGACAAGCCATTCCGCAACTTAAAATAGGTAGCGGTTCTGCACCAATATCTTCTGAAAGCTGAAAGTACTCGTAAAACCCTAATCCAAAACTTTGAAAATAATCTGGAGTTTGCTTGTGGTTGAATTCGACATTCCAACGATTCATCATCGTTTTTCTTTCTTCCACATTCCCAACCGATTTTTTCCATTGGTAACGATCTGAAAGTGTTCTACCTTCTACAATACAACCTCCTGGAAAACGCAAAAATCCAGGTTTTACATCATACAAAAGCTGTACAAGATCTTTTCTAAGTCCGTTTTTTCTGCCTTTCCAAGTATCTTCAGGAAAAAGCGAAATCATGTCTAAATCAATAATTCCCGTTCCTTCAAAAGTTAGTTTTAATTTTGCTTTTGCTTCTGTTTGAGTACCAATAAGCTGTGCTGTATAATTCGTCCATTGATCTGATTTTGGAACAATGCTCGTTTCTCCAATTACCTTTTGATCTTTATCTATTAATTGAACAATAATTTTTTTTATTGCTCCATTATGATTCGCAGCTTTTAAAGAAAGATTGTATTTAGCATCTTTCTTCACTCCCATTCCTCTGAAACCTTCGTTTATTAAAGCGTAGCCTTTATCATTATTAATCTCAACTCTGCAAAAATTAGTATTATTTGAAGCTATGTTTACAGGTACGGCCATTCCAGATTCCTTATTCATAGAAGACCTGTTCGATTTAGGTTGCTCCCATCCCATTAAAGGTTTTTCAAATTCAAAGGATCTGTTTTTAATCATTTCGGCATAAAGTCCACCATCTGCGGCAAAATTGATGTCTTCAAAAAACAAACCGAACATTGTTGGCTGAATTTTAGTAATCGTTTTTGAAGCATCAACTTCTAAAGTCGCTTTTTGGGCATTTCCATAAATACTACTAAATAGTAAACCACTTATGAATAATGTTGAAATTACATTTCTTTTCATTGTACTGTTTTTATATTGAGAATATACTTGCAATATATTAATTAATCATTCTAAACGCTATGCTGAAAGTTTGAAAAGTATCACTTTACAAAAATTTATTGTGAATTTTACACTTATAATTTTTCTACAAGATTACGTCACTTTTTAACGGCCTCATATTTATTTGGAAAAGCTGATTCTCCATCTAAATTAACCACTTTTAAAATATCAACATTTTTACTTTCTACAGCATATTTATAATAATCTGGTTTGTTTTTTCCCCATTGAACCGTGCAATTCTGAACTTTTATACTTTCGGCAGTATCAAAATAAAAACCCGAAGTGCTTCCTTTTACAAAACCTTCCACATTTGCAGGACGTCTGTCATATAATCCGCCAGGGAAAGAAGTCGTTTTATCCATGTAAACGCTAACATTATCAAAAACAATGTTCTTGATTTTATCTTTTGATTCTCCGCTTACAAACACACCATTTTCTCCTGTACACTGAATATTCGAGAAATAGATATTCTTAATTTCTCCCACCTTACCTTCTGTCGACCCTTTTGGAAAACGCCAATTTGCGTCTTTATGGTTTCCTTTTGCTCTGCTAAAAGCTGTTACATAAATCGGTTCTGCTTTTCCCCACCAAGTATCAGTGTTTAATTTACTTTCGATAATAATATTAGAAAAAATAACGTCGCTTACCGTACCTTCATCACGATTTTGAATACCTAAAGCGCGATTACTATTTTTAATGATGCAATTATTAATAACCACTTGTCTGATAGCATCCATATTTTCTGAACCTATTTTAATAGCACAACTGCTGCTTGTCATGGTACAATTGGTTACTGTAATATTTTCGCAAGCACCAAATTCTTCAAATTCTCTTCTGTTTTTTAAACAAATGCAATCATCACCGCTTTCGATATAACAATCACTGATTCTAACATTTTTAGAATGGTCTAAATCAATTCCATCACTGTTACGGACTTTTAAGCTGTTCAATAAAGTAATTCCGCTGATTACAACATCATTACAGCCAATTAAATGCACAGTCCAATAAGCTGAATTTCCGATATGAACATCTTTGATTCTGATATTTTTTCCTCCAATAATTGTTAAAACGTGCGGTCTTGGATCTAATACATTAAACGGTTTTAAAACATAGGCATCATCTTCCTCTGCTCCCATAAAAGAAATTCCGTTTCCGTCTATTTTGCCGCTTCCGCTAATGGTAAAATCTTCTATATTTTCTCCTCCGATCCAAATCGTTCCTTCGCCTGGATTGGTTCTAAAAGCACTTTTGGTGTACAGTTTCTCATCTGGACTTGCTAATAATTTTGCTCCGGCTTCGATATGCAAATCTACTTTTGATTTTACATCAATTGGTCCCGCCAAAAAGGTAAATGGTGCTGGAATTAAAACTCTTCCGCCTGTTTTACTACAAGCATCAATTGCTTTTTGAATAGCTGCCGCGTCGTTGGTTTTACCGTCTCCTTTTGCTCCGTATTTTTTAACGTCGTAGATTTTCTGCGCAGAAATTGTTAAGGAAATACAGAAAATTAGGATCGCGATTATAGATTTCTTTTTCATGTTTTTTATTTTTTTTAATGCCACAAAGACTCAAAGGCACTAAGTTTTTTTCTTTAAATTTTTATTTCACGCAGATTTTATAATCTGTGGCAAAAAAACTTTGTGCCTTTGTGCCTTCGTGGCAAACCACTAATGTGCTGGTAATTCAAATTTATTTTGTTCTGGTTCGATTTTTCGTTTTAAAGATTCGCTGTCCAGATTGCTTGATAAAACATCTTTAAAAACAATCTGATTGATTTTATCCGAAGGAACATCAATAGCTTTCATTGTCAGATTTTTTACATCATCAAAAACAAAGGCTGGACGAAAATCTTCCTTATCTAAAATCAGTTTTATATTCTTCATTTCGATTCCGTTTACGTGACGCACATAAAATCCCCAAGAAGGCAATTCACCAAACATGGTAAATTCAGGATATCCATTAATGTTTTCTTTTACATCTTTTAGCCTGCTTAACGGATGATATGCCATTCCTTTTGAAGCTCTTCCTGGATAAATGATTTCGATATTTTCTAAAGTCACATTTTCTATCAAATGCCCTGGAATTCCTGCAATAGAAGAAGGAAACGGATTATGGAAATAATCGACTTCTGGTCCGCGCATATCGTAATCAATGTCTGGACGGCCAAAGGGAACTTGTACTTTTACATTTTTAACCGATACATTTTTAATATAACCTGGTTTATCTCCATTTCTGTGACCTAAACGAATCAATATTGCGTTTCCAGTATTTAGGGCTGTAATATCAGAAACTTTGATATTTTCAATCTCAGCACCATCAACAGATTCAATCGCAACTGCTGATCTGAAAGTATCAAAAACTTTAATGTTTTCAATGGTCACATTTTTGAAACTTCCGTAAGAACCTGTCCCAAATTTCACTGCATTTGCACTAGATCTTATCGTACAATTTCCGATGTAAATATTGTTATTGTGCAATCCCGGAACTTCAGATTTTAAACAAATACCGTCATCTGCAGCGTTTACATTACAATTGGTAATTCGGGCATTCTCGCAGCCGTCAAGGTCAATTCCGTCATTGTTCCAATACGCTCGGCTTTCCACTTTCATAAAATCAATTGCAATGTTTTTACATTCTCTAAAACACATTGTCCAGCCTGGGCTATTTTTTAATGTAATTTGCGTCATGGTAATCGAATCGCATTTTACAAACGAAATCAGTTTTCCTCTCCCATCTTCAGGACGCATTCTTCTGTAATTGTATTTCGGATCAATTCGAACTCCTGTATGATGCAGACTGTCTATTGCTAAAGCCAATTCTCTTCCTTGTCCATCGATAATTCCCTTTCCATTTACCGCAATATTTTTGGATTGATTAGCAATAATAAAAGCTCTAATTCCTTCATATTTTGGATAATCGTCTGGATTGGTGCTTCCTAGCAAAATCGCTCCATCTTCAAAAAACAATTCGACATCATTTTTCAAAACAATACTTCCAGACAAGAAAGTTCCTTTAGAAAAAACAACCTTTCCGCCCTTGTTTTTATTAGCAGCATCAATTGCTTTTTGGATTGCTTTTGTATTCAACGTTTTTCCATCTCCAACAGCGCCGTATTTTTTAATTTCAAATACTTTCTGTGCTGAAACGGTTAAGGAAACACAAAAAATAAAAAGTACAATTACAAAATTTCTTTTCATTAGTTATTATTTAAATTTTTATTCGCGATAGTATTTCTAATTTTTTTCACGCAGATTTAGAAAGATTTAAGCAGATTTCGCAGAATCTGCGTGAAAAAAAATCCTTTTTAATCTTAATAATCTGTGGCAATAAAATTTTGAGCCTTTGTGTCTTCGTGGCAAAACATAAATTACCAGAAGACAGTATACAAAGCCACCAATATTCCACAGATAATAAAAGACCCAATTATAAACTCTGACGATACTTTAAACATAGCATTATCAACTTCTATAGCGTGATTTTCTACTTCTTCTTCAGAAACGGGGTTTACCACACTTATTCCCACCATTATTAAAACAATTATGAAGAAAACAATAGTCATTCTGTCTAAGAAAGGATAATCTGGAAAAACGCCATCTGTCCACATGGGTAAAAATTTCAAAACTGCAGCAAAAGGTACGGTTAATAATGCTCCTGCAAGTCCTGCTGCTGGAGTTGTTTTTTTCCAGAACATTCCCAACAAGAAAATCGCTAACACTCCTGGCGAAAAGAATCCAACGTATTCTTGAATAAATTGATACGCTTGATCTAATGATTTTAATGCAGGAGCAACAAAAGCTGCTATAATCATACATACAACAACGCACCATCTTCCTGTACGAACTAATTTCTTTTCTGATGCCTGCGAGTTGAAATATTTTTTATAAATATCTAAAGAAAAAATAGTCGAAATACTATTGGCTTTTCCTGCCAAAGAAGCTACAATGGCAGCAGTTAAAGCGGCTAAGGCTACTCCTTTTAATCCTGCCGGAAGTAAATTCATTAATGTTGGATATGCGTGATCTGGTTTTAAAACTCCAGCTGCATCTACCATTTCTTGTTGAAACATTCCGTTTTCGTGCATTACAAACATGGCGATTCCTGGTAAAACAGCAATAATTGGAACTAAAAGTTTTAGAAAAGCGGCAAATAAGATTCCTTTGCGCGCAGTTTTTAAATCGGCTCCTAAAGCTCTTTGAACAATATATTGGTTACATCCCCAATATGCCAGATTATTGATTAACATTCCGCCAACTAGAACTGACATTCCTGGCAATTCATTATAATGCGGATTTGATTCTTCTAGAATCATGTGCAAATGTCCTGGAGCTTCATCAGCAATAATCGAAAGTGCTTTTAGAATATCTTTTCCAAAACCAAACTGATCTGAAAGCAATGTTAAGGCCAAATAAGTTGTTACTAATCCGCCGAGAATTAAAACGATAACCTGAAACATATCTGTGTATCCAATTACTTTCATACCGCCCAATGTTACGATTACCGAGAATAAACTCAAACCGATGACACAAAACTGAAAGCTAATTGGAGCAATAGAAGAAATAGCTAAAGCACCTAAATAAATTATTGAAGTAAGGTTAACAAAGACATAGATTAACAACCAAATAATAGCCATAATTGTACTCACTGTTCCGCTATATCTTTTGGCTAAAAACTGAGGCATGGTAAATATTTTATTCTTCAAATAAATGGGTAAGATAAACATTGCTACAATAATTAATGTAGCAGCCGACATCCATTCATAAGAAGCAATAGCAAGTCCGATGGCGAAACCTGAACCGCTCATACCAATAAAATGTTCTGCTGAAATATTAGAAGCAATTAAAGAAGCCCCAATTGCCCACCAAGTAAGTGATCCTTCGGCTAAAAAATATTCGTTAGAACTCGTTGCAGCAGTTTTTTTGCTTCTGTAAATATACATTCCATAGGCAATAACTATGACAAAGTAGATAAAGAAAACAATGTAATCTGCGGTTTGTAATACATTCATAATTGTGTGGTTATTGTGTGGTTAGATAGTAAAATGTATTTTAAAATTTGATTGCTATCAAATCTTGAGAAACCATTTCTTTTTATATAAAAAGTACAGTAAAATAAGCTGCACAATGGTGACGGATAATGCGACAAAAAAAGGCTGCCAATTAAGCGAGGTATATTGTATAAGTCCGCCAAAAAGATAATCTGCTGTATGTTTAAAATCGACTAAACCTTCTGCGGCGATATAAATTAAAATAGAATTGGAACCAATTAAGATTAATGGAAATGCCCATTTATGAAAACCAAACAAATCGATTATCACATAAAAAAAGACAAAAAACAAAATACTAAATCCGCCAACAAAACAGACAAAAGAACTGGTCCATAAATGTTTGTTGATTGGAAAACTGATATCCCAAATCAAACCTATACTAATTAAAACTACTGCCGTTAAGGTCATTAAAAGCAATTTTACATTTATAGAGAATGGGCATTTTGCTTTTAAAAATGTTCCTATAAAAACGCCTAATAAAGCAGTTGCGATAGCGGGAAGAGTTGAAAATATTCCTTCAGGATCGTAAACTGTACTGTGCAATCTTCCTGGTAAAAACAGACGATCAATGTAGCCTTCTAATGAACCTTCTTTGGTTAAAACTCCAGCTCCAAAATCTGGGACTGGAATCCATTTCATTGCGGCATAATAGCCGATTAAGATTCCGAAGAACCAGATTAATTGTTTTTTAAAGTCAAAATTTAAAAAGATGATTCCGGCAAAAAACCAAGCCAGTCCAATTCTTCCTAAAACACTTGCAAAACGCGTTTGGTCAAAACCATCAAATCGTAATAATCCGTTTACTACAAATCCTAAAACCAATAAAATGAAGGTTCTTTTCAACATCGATAAATATATTTTTCGCTTTTCGGTTGGAGGCAAATCATTTGGAGATTTAACACCAGCCAGTTGCATTTTCTTTTCGAAAGAATAAGGCATCGAAACGCCGGCAACAAATAGAAACACAGGAAAAATCATATCATAGAAGGTAATACCATTCCATTCTGCATGATGCAGTTGCGATGACATCCAGACAAAAACAGGAATTGGAGCTACTTTGGCCAGAGCATGAATAATATGTTCGCCACTCATGATCCAAAACATCACAAATCCGCGCAGTGCATCTAAAGAAATTAATCTTCCACTTGTAGTGTTACTCATTTTTTTATTTGATTAGTCTTCAGTCGCAGTCTCAGTTTTCAGTCCTAACTGTGACCGAAAACTGAAACTGAAAACTAAAATTATTTAAAGTGGTTTAATGACAAATCCGTAGCTGTATTCGCTTTGGGTTAAAGTATATTGTTCGTGTGGCGGTGCGCCCCAACTGTTGTCACCTCCTAATCCACGTTGAGTTAAATCGACACAAACTACAACTTCATTTCTAGGAGTAATATCGCTGGAATGAACATTCTTTTTAGAAATTCCTCCGTCAAAATCACTCGGATAATTATTTAAAGTACTTATTCCTAAAGGTTGCAGACCTTTTATTTCCAAGCCATTTCCTGAATTGCTTGATAATTTAAACCAGCGTATATCGGTCTTGTATCCATTTTCTTGTGGGCGTGTATAAGGCACATATTGGTCTGCAACTTTACTAGTATAAATTCCTTTTAGAGACGATGTTTTTCTGTCAGGATAATTTTCTAAAGGTCCTCTTCCGTAATAATCCAGATTTTCTAGTTTGTTTTTTAAACTGAAAATCATTCCGAAACGCGGTAATTCTGGAACCGGATTATTTCCTTTTTTATAAGAAGCCTGAATTTCTAAAGCACCATCATTTCCTAATGCATATTTGATCGTATAATCGGAAGCAACATCGTTCAATTTTAATTTTGCAATGATATATTTTTTGCCATTTTCTTCACTTTGCTGAATACTTTCTAACGAAGTGTTTTTTCCAGCAGTTCTCCACACATTTGTTCTAATCTGCATTTTGTTTCCAATATCATTATCAGTTGGAGCTCTCCAAAAATTAGGTTCGGGATATTGTTTGAAATATTCTTCGCCTTTTAAACTGTAATACGAAATCAATCCAGTCGATTTGCTGATTTTAACGGTTACATTATCAGAAGTCAAAACAAACTGATCTTTTTCATCTTGTACTTTTGCAGCACTTCCATTTTCAGATTTTGCGAAATACTTCCCGTCTTCAATTACAAATTGTTCTTTTGCGATTTCAAAGTTTTGAGGCAATATTTCTGAGCCAGTTTTCGTACTAGCAAAAACATTCAATAAATATTCTGTTCCTTCTTTTGACTCTAATTTTGGTAAATCAATTTTAAATTGCTTTTTTGATTTCGGATCTAAAGCAACATTCAAAATTCCTTCTTTAATTACTTTTCCGTTTTCTAAAACTTCATATCTAAAATTGTATTTGTTCAGATTGGTAAACCCAAAATCATTATTGATTTCAATAATTCCGTTCTTTATATCTACAGCTTTAAACAAGATATTCTGATATACTTTTTTTACTTCAAAAGCTCCAGGATGCGGTGTTCTATCAGCATAAACCAACCCGTTGTGACAGAAGTTTTCATCATTTAAGTAATTCTGGCTTCCCATATCGCCACCGTAAGTCCAGTATTTACGGCCTGCTTCATCAATTCCATAAAATCCCTGATCTACCCAATCCCAAATAAATCCGCCTTGCATGTTTTTGCTTCCGCGAATGATATCCCAATACTCCTGAAAATTTCCGCTGCTATTTCCCATTGCATGCGAATACTCACACATGATATAAGGGCGTGTAACTTCTTTACGTGCCGCATATTCCTTCATGTATTCAATTGTTGGGTACATCGGACAAACGATATCAGTATTTTCGTTTTCTTTTGCTTGTTCAAACTGAACCAAACGAGAATTATCTCTTTTTTTGATCCATTTGTATGCTTCGTGAAAAACAGGTCCATTGGCGCTTTCATTTCCTAATGACCAGATAATTACAGACGGCATATTTTTATCTCTTTCAACAAGGCTGTAAATTCTGTCTAGATGCGCTTCTCTCCATTCTGGAAGATAACCTGGATTCGTTTTTGGATTCATCCAAATTAGAGGCTGTCCCTCTACTCCCATTCCATGACTTTCGATATTAGCTTCATCCACCAAAAACAAACCGTATTTATTACATAGTTTTACCCATAAAATATTGTTCGGATAATGACTGCAGCGAACTGAATTAATATTCAGCTGTTTCATCATTTTAATGTCTTTCATCATCGTCGCTTCGTCCTGATAATGTCCAGTTTCTGGATTATGTTCGTGAATATTAACGCCATGAACCATCAATCGAACTCCATTAACCAATAATTGGCCACCTTTTAATTCTACTTTTCTAAATCCGATTTGTGTTCCAACTGTTTCTACAATATTTCCTTTTGCATCTTTTAAAGTCAGCACCAACGTATACAAATTAGGCGTCTCACTGCTCCATAATTTGGGGCTTGATACATTTTGAGAAAAATTTAAAGTCTGAACTTTTGACGCTTCTAAATTGACATTCAATTCTTTTACAAATACATTTTTCCCAGAAGCATCAACCAGTTTTGCAACTAATTTTTGGTTGTTAGCAGAAGTTGAAGTCAGATTTTTTAAACTTACATCTACATTTAGACTTCCGTTTTTGTATTTCGCATCTAAATCTGGTTTAGCAAAAAAGTCTGCAATACGAACATTATCTGTACTATACAAATACACATTTCTATCAATACCAGAAAGTCGCCACATGTCTTGATCTTCTAGATACGAACCATCGCTCCATCTGTACACTTCTATCGCTAAATCATTTTTTCCAGATTTTAAATACTTCGAAATATCAAATTCTGCCGGACTTTTGGTGTTTTCTGTGTAGCCTACTTTTTCTCCGTTCACCCAAATATACATAGCTGCAGTTCCTGCTTCAAAATGAAGAAAGACATGTCGGCCGTTCCAGTTTTCTGGCAGCACAAAATCTCTTTTATAAGACCCAACTGGATTGTCCCAATGATTAATAAAAGGCGGTTTTTTTTCAAAGGGATATGTAATGTTGGTATAAATTGGCACACCGTAACCATTCAGCTCCCAATTAGAAGGCACTTGAAGTTCTTTCCAATGTAAAGTACTGAAATCCGTTTTATAAAAATCCTTCGGACGTTCGTCTGGTGTTGGCGACCAAGAAAATTTCCATTTTCCGTTTAAAGAAAAATACCAAGGTGAGTTTTCATATTTATCCATTATAACAGAAGTTTCATCTGCATACGGAAGAAAAGCCGCACGAGCTGGCTCTCTGTTAATTTGAAATACCTCTGGATTTTCCCAATCATTACGGTCTTTTTCTTGAGCCGAAATTCCTATTGTGAAAAGCAATAACAGGCTAATAAAAAATATTTTGGTTGTGGTTTTCTGCATTATTTTTGGTTTTAGATAGCTGGCATTTATTTTTTAACACATAGAAACATAGTTTTTCTTTGTCTTGAAAGGCGTTTCTGTTTATTATTAAAACATATAACTATGTGTGGGAAACTATTTTCTTCTAATAAATGTTTTTACGATTAAAAGAATCCCGATAGCTATCGGGACTATGTTTCTATGTGTTTATATGACCTTTTTAAAACTTCAATTTTTCTGGTAAATATTTCGCAACTAATTCTTTATAATAAGGAAGCAATGCTTGCACGTCTGGTTTTACAGGTGCTTTTGTATACAAATCGTAAGGATTGAATTTTCTCACCCAGTCAAACATTTCGATATCTTTTTCATTCATTAAATGTGTATAAGCATTTTCTTTGTGCTGAGAATAAAAGGAATGATAACGAATCATGTATAAAGCTGGATCTGGAAGATAATCTTTCATTATTTGATACAAATACTCATCGTGTCCCCAACTCATTTTTACATTGTCCAATCCGCAGTTTTCTGTGTAAACACCAAACTTAGTATTGAATCTTTCGTCTGTAAAATCTGGATTTTCTTTAAAGAACTCTGAATATACAATTTTATCCGAATAAGCACATCCAACAGGAAATGTATCTCCTACAACTGCCCATTGCGGTTCTCCAAACAAACATAATACTTTACCTAAATCATGAATAAAACCAGTCAATACAAACCAATCTGGATGACCGTCTGCGCGAATTGCTTCTGAAGTTTGTAAAAGGTGCTGTGTTTGGTCTAAGTCAATATCTGGGTCACTGTCGTCTACAAGCGTGTTTAAAAACTCAACAGCTTCCCAGATTGACATTTCTTTTCTATTAAATTGAAGAAAATCTTGTTCTTTGCTGCATACAAAATCATAAGTCTGATACGTGTGGTTTATTCTGTAAAACTCCTTAACAGTTTCTACTCTTTCCGAATCGACATAGTTTCTAAATTCTTCTTTCTGCTTTTCTTTTACTTCTTCATTTTCTTCAGAAGGATCAGGATATCGCATTAATAAATCATCTTCCCACTCATCTAAATTATTTAACGGATTGTCTGTATCTATATGCTTTTTCATAATGCTAAATAGTTAAAAGTTATAAGACAAAAATAGAATTACATCCTTCTTTCAAAATGGATTAATACATCAAAAACATGGATAAAATTGATTATTGTAGGATTTTTACATATCAATCAAAGAAAAAATGGATAGAATTTGAATTGGACTGAAAGTCCAAAAGCATCAAAGTAGTGCAACGCACTACACACTAAAATGAGAATAAACAACACCCTGAAAGGATGAAAACACCAAAGTAGTGCACCACACTACACATTAACATGTGAATAAATAACACCCTGAAAGGGTGAAAGCGCAACTGTGCGTATATAACAACTCAATACTGAGAATATGCTTTCACCCTTTCAGGGCTGAATCGGATGTTATGTATTCTTAAGCAGTGCGGTGCACTGCTTTGGTGCTTTTGGCTCTTTCAGAGCTGGATTGTAAAATTCCTGAATTGCTTCTCCAATCGCCATCTCCCAAATCCTGCAAAAAAACTAATTAATCAACTTGCTTGGCGGGAAACCAAACTGCTTCTTGAAGCATCTACTGAAATATAGCGGATCATTAAAACCAACTAAATCTGTTACTTCAGAAACATTGTATTTTTTGGTTTTTAGCAATTCTGCTGATTTTTTTAACCGAATGGTTCTGATAAATTCGTTTGGTGCTAAATCGGTCAATTCTTTAATTTTTCTATATAATTTGGAAGAACTAACGCCCAGTTTGTCACATAAAAAATCGGTTGAAAGATCGACATCGCTTAAATTATCGTTAATTAGATTTGTAACTTTTTCCATAAACTCCTGGTCAATTGGCGAATGTGTCAGCATGCTAACTTTGCTTTCTACTTCGCCAGAGAATTTTTGTTTCAGTTCTAATCTCGATTTGATCATATTTTCTATAACAGTTTTTAAAAGTAAAGGCTCAAAAGGCTTTACCAAATAACCATCGGCTCCAATATCATAACCTTTTACTTTATCCATATTTTCTCCCAACGCTGTAAGCATCACAACTGGAATATGACTTATAAATTCATCATTTTTTAATTGTTGGCAAAATTCCAATCCGTCCATAACGGGCATCATAACATCGGTTACGCATAAAATAGGTTTTATTTGTCGGCAGATTTTTAAGCCTTCTTCTCCATTTTCAGCATCATATACTTTGTAATAATCCGATAAATAATCGACCAAATATTTTCTGAGTTCTGAGTTATCTTCAATAACCAGAATCTTCTCTTTTAAATCTGTATTCTGAATAATTTTCTTGGCCGCTTTTTCTGGAATCAGCATACTTAGATTGTCATTTTTAAGAGCATATTCAAACACTTCTTTATGTTCATAGGATTCACGATCAATCGGAATTTCTACTTTAAAAGTACTTCCTTTTCCTGCTGTACTTTCTACAGAAATAGTTCCTTTATGAATGGCTACCAAAGATTTTACCAATGACAAACCAATTCCTGATCCAGTATTATTGTCTTTACTGTTTGATGCTTGGTAAAAACGTTTGAAAATTTTATCTATACTTTTTAACGGAATACCAATTCCGTCATCTGTAACTTCAATTACCAAAATATCTTCAACCGTATCTTTTAGTCTCACATACAAATCTACATTACCGTTTTTGTTGGTAAATTTCAAGGCATTAGACAAAAGATTGTAAAGAATTTTATCGTATTTGTCATTGTCTAGCCAGCCATTTATTTCATCATCTTCAGAAATAAAATTGAGCTTAATTTTTTTATTATAAGCCATTTCCTTAAACGAATCGAAAATATTTTTCGAATACGATAAAATGTCCGTTTTGGTTACTTTTAGTTTTAATTCACCTGACTGCGCCTTTCTAAAATCCAAAACCTGATTTACCAAATTTAGCAATCGGCTGGCATTTTGATAAATTAAGTTATAACGGCTCTTTTCGTAATCTGTAGCATTACTGTTTTCATCCAAAAGCTGTTTTGCTGGACCTAAAATTAGCGTTAATGGCGTTCTTAATTCATGCGAAATATTGGTAAAGAAACGTAATTTCTCATTATTTAATTTTATATCGTGTTCTCTGTTTACTTTTTCTGTGAGCAGCTCTTGTTTTAAACGAATACGATTCTTAATCTCTTTTCTAATGAAATAAAAAACACCGAATAAAATAGCAAAAAACATTAAAAAAGAAGTCGGCGTAAGCCAGAACGGAGGCAGAATTTTTATTTTATAAGAAACCGTTTTACTCCAATAACCGTCGCTATTGCTTGATCTTATCTTAAAAGTATAATTGCCTGGATAAAGATTGGTATATTGTACAATTCTAGATGTACTATTAACTGTTATCCATTCTTTATCAAAACCTTCTAACATGTATTGAAATTTATTCAATTTTTCGTTTGCGAATGAAGGTGCCGAAAACTGCAGAGAAAAGTTCCTGTTTTTGTGGCTTAATTCGATTTCATTTCCATAATTTAAATCTTTAGAAAGCGGAATTTCTCCATTGATTTCCATTTCTGGAAAAACTTCCTCATTTTGAATCTTAAATTCAGAAATAACAGGCAATGGCGACCAATTATTTCTTTTCATCGCTGGCGGAGAAAAAGAAATAATTCCGTTTTTACCGCCAAGAAAAATATTAGAATTATTAAAATAAAAGAAACCGCTAGAACTAAAAACATCCAATCTGTTTCCGCTATTTACGTGATAAATGCTAATATCTTTTAAATTCGATTTTACAAAAGCAATATTATTATTGTTGATGTTCAACCACAAATTACCGTTGGCATCTGATAAAATATCAGTAATCCATTTTCCAGAAAGTTCCTTAAGATTTTTTACGGGTTCAAATTCGTTCTTTTTCGGATTGTACAAACATAGCCCAAAACGAGTTGAAGCCCAGATCTTTCCTTTAACATCAACTAAAACATCACTAACATTTTCGTCATGAGGAACACCTTTTTCTTTGATAAAAAGTGACGAATATGTTTCTATTTTTCCGGTACTGATATTGTATTTTACCACTCCCGTTTCTGTTGCAAACCAAACATTATTTTTGGTATCTCTTTCAATAGCATTAATCTGAAAATCGGGTAAAAGTTTACTTGAAGTTTCTACTTGAAGTGTTTTAGTATTTAGAATTACAGCTCCTTCTCCAAAAGAACCTACAATCATTTTATCGTCTGTAATTTTTCTAAAGGCAAAAACAGGCGATTTCTCAAATCCTAAATTTATTTCTCTAGAAGAATTGCTCAAATAATTATAAACCAAAACATTGCCATCCCAAAGACCACAATAAAAAATCTTTCCGTCTTCAGAATAAATACTAGCAATATCTTTTCCTGTGTTGTGCAAAGGTGTCGAACCTTTTATGTTAGAAATAAAAAGCCCGTTGTGATAAGTTGCGACAATTACTTTTTCATCATAGGTTTTGGCAAAACCTCTAATTCTAGGCGCTTGATTGCCAATAGAACGCGAAATATCTTTATTTAAAGTAAACTGATTCTCATACGGATCGTATTTATCCAAACCATCTTCGGTTCCAATCCATAAGACTCCAGATTTATCAAAATAAAGAGCCGAAATTAAATTATCGACAAGCGAAGTGTCATCTGAAAGAATAGAATAATACCATTTATAATTTCCTTTTTGAATGTCTTCTAATTGATCACAAACTAATAATCCGCCCAAAGTTCCAACCCAATATTTGCCATCAGGAGCTTGGGCAACAGAAAGAAAATAAGGTCCTAAAGCACCTCTGACTTGTTTGCTTTCAATATATAGATTAACAAACTTATCGCTTGCTTTATCAAGTTTATACAAACCTTCGCGAGTTCCAACAAAAATATCTTGTTTGGCATCTTCGTAAATAAAATTTAAGTATGGATTTTTTATATTCGAATTTGGAACAGAAAGCGTATAATTATTGATTTTCACAATCGCGCCTTTCGCATCCATCGTAATTTTGGCTACAGATGATTTCTCATAACTTCCAACCCAGACATTTCCTTTTTTATCTTCAAAAATTTCTTTTATATATTCATAACCATTCAGTTTAATTTTTTCGAATCGGTTTTCTTTTAAAAAGAATAAATAAATTCCTTTCGTTTTGGTTCCTACCCAAACTCTTTCAAATTTATCTACATAAACGGCTCTAACTTCGTCATCTGGCAAACTGTTTGGATCGTCTTTTTTATGAAAATAAGTAGTAAAAACATGCGTATCCATTTTGAAAAGCGTGAGTCCTTTTCGGGTACCAATCCAGAGATAATTATTTTTTTCATCCAGCTCTAAAGCCGTGATATCATCATTGTACAATTTGTTTTTACCGGGCGTAGAACTCATGTAATTTTTGAACTGATAACCGTCAAAACGATTTAGTCCTGAAAAAGTTCCAAACCACATGAAACCCTTTTTATCCTGTACAATATGGCGCACCGAATTATGAGACAATCCGTTATTATCATTATAATGCGCAAATTTTATATTCTGTGAATACGAATGATAAAAAAGGGCGGATAACAAGAATAATAAAAAGGATTTTTGGCTCATGGAAATAAATTATAAATGCAATTTAATCTTTTTGATTCAATAAATATTAAAATTATTTAACAGATAAATTATCAATTTTGTTGTTTTTTAAATCAATTCTGAAATGATTGGAAGGCTCGCCGTTCATGGTTTTCCAAAATATTTTGGCCCATAAAACCAACTTAGGGTTATTTGATTTTTTTAACTGTTTGCATATCAATTCATATTGCTTTAATCTCTTTTTTCCAATTTCAGAAAAAGCCAATTCATCGGCACTTTTTAATCTGTAAAAATCGAAAATCATATCAAAACCTGTCCATGATTCAAAATCAGAAAATGTTAGCGAATTCTCTTTCAAATCTTTAGAAACTTCATTTGCATTTTTATTCCATTCTAATAAATCTTTACCAGAAAGTTTCTCGATCGATTTTAAAAAGTCTGTCGGAAAATCTTCGGGTAAGAATCGCAAACGAACTAATTCCTTTAGATGCCAATTGGTAAATGCTGCATAATCATTTGCTTTTAGAATTTCTTTGTTCCAAATGATGTTACTTTTAATAGCTTCCAAATGAGCATATTCTTCTTCATAAAAAGGAAATAAACTATTGAATTTATTGACTTTACCAATTACAACAGTTTCTACTTCCAGATCATATTGAGAATGAATAGTCAATATTTTATAAGCTGGCATATAAGCCGCTAGCGACGGTGTTTGAAGATTAAAAAGTGTATTTCCTTTTGCTGTTGTTCTAACTCCCGTATCGTTAATGTGCATATGTCCGCCAAAATGAATCTGAATTCCAGCATCGGCAAATTGCTGTGCTACTTCTTCATTTGGAACTCTTTGCAATTGCATTTTATTAGCACCGAAAAGCTGTTTTAATTCTGGCGAAGCATCGTCATTAAATTCAACCATCGGATAATGACTGAAAGCAATCAATATTTTTCCTTTTTGTTTTGCTTCTGCAGAAACCTTTTTTACCCAATTAATTAAATGGTTTTTATAAATCAGAACGTTATTATAACCTGTATTTGCTCCCGAAAAATCGTGCGGATTATTAGATTCTCCTGATAATTTTTCATTTGGAACATACGCATTTGCATCTATTGCCAAAAGCCAGATTCCTTTTATTGGTTCAACCAAATAACTGGCATCAGGCAAATACAAATTGGTGTTTTTTATTAAATACGTTCTTTTTTCTAAAACGGATTCTTTTTGAGCTTCTTCAAAATTATAATTTTCATAGCTGTAATTAGAAAAAGGAGTTTCCCAATACAAATCATTCTTTTTTGGAAAAAAACCAAAATCACGCATTTCGCTAATGGTTTCTTTATAACCCCAATTTTTTATATCGGCTGTAATAATGGGTTCCAGTTCGCTTTTACTTTTATTAAAATTGTCTGGAGAACTGCTAATAATTTGTTCTTTTCCGTCTTTTCCTAAAAAATCTGTTTTAACAGCATCTTGAGCAAAAGGTTTTACGATATCATGATTTCCTGTAGTAACAAAGAATGAAATTCCGTATTTCTCGGAGTATTCATTTAGAATTTTTCTTAATCCGCGAACGTGAACAGGCTGTCCGTCGTCGCTGAAATCGCCTGGAAGCACTACCTGTTTTATGCCTCTTTTTACAATATCATTTAAAGCTTCTAAAAAGGCAAAATAGTTTTCATTAAAAATTCTCGTAGAATGCAATTGAGAATTCATCGTTCTAATATTGGCATATTCGCCCGTTACAGGATTTGGAATGCCTTGATAATTACTGTCCTCAAATTTGGCATAAATATCTTGCAGATGAGCATCGGCTATAAAAGCAATCTGAATTTCTTTCTTAATGTTCTGCTGTGATTTGCAGGAATATAAAGAAAGAAGCAGTACTAATATAATCGATATTCTAAACATGTGTTTTGTTTGTTTTTAATTTTATGATTATCCGTTATTTATCCTATTTTAAAAATAGAAAGTCTATAAAATCAAACGCGAATTAAACCGATTCGCTAACGCGAAGGCGCGGATTAAACCGGATTTTATTAATCTGTTTAAAAATATAAATAGATTATCCGTTTTAATCCGCGCCTTTACGAAATAAATCCGTTTAATCCGCGTCCTTGCTTAAAGGATAATTCAATTATTTTTTAATAAATGCTTCCAATTTATCTAAAGTGTTTAGTTCTGTTTCTCTTGCACTTGAAGATATAATTGAAGTCTCTAAAGTTTTTGCAGGTTTTGAAATCAACAAATATTGCGTTCCATCGTCTGTTGTTTTCTCATAATCTTTCGGATTGTATATAATCGCTCCTCCTACTTCAACAATTTCTGCAGCAACGTCTTCTGGATGTTTTCCCCAAACTGCTATGTAATTAGCACCTTTTTTTGTTGCGCAATCTTTAAAGTAATTTACTCCTGTTGCAAATTGCACTTTTTCTCCAGTTAAAGAAACCGCTTCTACTTTTGCTTCTCTTTTACCAGAAAACACGGTAACGCGAACTAAAATGTCTACTTTTTTTCCTTTGTAAGGAACGCCTCTTGAAATCATTTCCATCCAAGAAGTATTTTCTGTTTTTCCAACACGAGCCAAACGATTTGTTACCGGATTTAACGGCACCAATTTTTCGCCATCCCAAAGTTTTACTCCTCCTAAACCAACAGTAGATGCCACTTTATAATAATCTGCTCCCCAGCCTTCTTTTTGCTGTTCTGGCGTTGGGTACCAATTTGCTTTTTTTAATTCTAAACCTGGTTTAGCTTTAGAATAAACATCGATTGCTACTTTATCGCTGAAATAAATTCGCAAAGCCATCCATTCGTTTTCAATTGCTGGACCGTGGTGTCCGATCGTTTTATATAAATCTCCTGATTCTGAGCCAATATCTGTTAGATACGTAATTTTATCAGACTTCATATACAAACTGGTGTCTGTATTATTTTGTCCGAAACAAATGCAGCAAAAAAGTAAAGAGGTTACGATAGATAATTTCATAATTTAAAATATTATAAGTTTAAGTGTAATTCCTGTAAATTTAAAAACAACTTTCAACAATCTACTATGAATTCTATCTATTGTTCTGAAATTATCAATTTATATCAAAATTGTGAAAAATCTTAAACTATAAAATTTCCTTTTTGCTTTTCTAATTGTATTTTTTTGCCACAGATTAAAAGGATTAACACAGATTAAATTTGTTCATTTAAAAATCCTTCTAATCTTTTTAATCTGTGGTTTTAAAACCAATTTAGTCTGTTAATAAAACAGTTCTATTTTCTATTTTCTATTTTCTTTAATCCACAACTTTTACCAAGGTAGGATTAATTCCTAACGGATTATTAATGATTTTACAGATTAAAGGGAACTCTGGATTTTTTACAATCCACATTTCGGTTTCGTCTATTTGCGCTTTTATATGGAATGTTTCGATTATTTTTCCATCAATAGAAACACCGTTTTTATCTTCACTTTTATCTAGAACATAAGTTGTATTGTTGTAAACAAAGGAATTGTTTTGGACTAAATCCTGATAAGCTGATTGCGAAATCATAAAAAAAGTTTCTGTTGGTTTTAAGTTTAGAATTGGTGCATATTCTCCTTGATTAAAGCTTAAGGCATTTCCATTTTTTACTGCTTCAGGAAGCATTACTATTTTACTGTTTACGCCTCTTGTTTCTAATTTAAAAGCCAATGCATTATTCGACGTTTCGGCCGTAAGCTGTAAAGTTCTCGTTTGTCCGTGCAGTTTACAGACATAATGCAGTTGGGTATTATTTTTTAATGTCGGAATATAATTCTGTGCTATTGTGGTTTGATAAAGAGCACAGAAAAGAATAACTAAAAATATATTTTTCATCTTACTTATCTTTTTATTTTGCCGGTGGTAAAATTGTCGTTCCCCAAGCCGAAGGTTTCGAATCCATTTCTAAAATCAGTTCTCCTCCATTCATAATATCATCATGCGTAATCCATGCTTTGTTGTATGGTTTTCCGTTAAACAAAGCGGTTTTGATGTATTTGTTTTTATCATTCATTTTTTTTGTGATGATTTTAAAACTTTTACCGTTTTCTAATTTTACAACTGTTTCTTTAATCAAAGGCGTATTAATCAGATAATAAGGTTGTCCTGCATTTGGATACAATCCCATCATATGGAAAGCCAGCCATGAAGACATTGCTCCTGAGTCGTCGTTACCTGGAAGTCCTTCTCTTGAAGTATTAAAATTATCCTTGATAATCGTTCTGATTCTGTTACTGCTTAAATACGGTTTTCCAATCCAGTGATATAAGCACGGGGTTAAGAATGAAGGTTCATTGGCAACATTAAATAAATTATTATCAAAGAAAATATCCAATCTGTTTTCAAATGCTTTTTCTCCGCCTGATTTTTTTATCAATTCTGGAATATCGTGTGGCAAACTAAATGAATATTCCCATGAAGTTCCTTCGTAAAAGAAAACACACCAATGACAAACATACCAAGGCGATTCGATAATGACAGGCGTATATTTAAAAGTTGGCTTTTGGATTTTTGATTCGCCAAAAACAACATCATCCAGCCAGTTTCCGTCTTTGTCTTTTGGCATGATAAATCCTTTTACTCCGTTATTTTCATAATCTGCTCGCCATAGATTCTGCCAATTTTCAGCTTGTTTTATGTATTGATTGTACAAATCTGTTTTGCCTAAACCTTTGGC
Source organism: Flavobacterium sp. GW823-FHT06G12 (assembly GCF_058794775.1). Lineage (NCBI taxonomy): Bacteria > Pseudomonadati > Bacteroidota > Flavobacteriia > Flavobacteriales > Flavobacteriaceae > Flavobacterium > Flavobacterium sp. GW823-FHT06G12. The sequence continues at coordinate 46,253 of NZ_JBXAHE010000007.1, read as the reverse complement.
AACTGTTGCAATATTATAATCGTTGTAGGAGTAATCGATGGTTCTGTTTCCTGCTCTGTCTGTGCCATAAGGAACGTATCCTAGTTTAAGATAATCTAAAAGTCCGCCTCTTCCTTCTTTCTCTTCATTTCCTCCGGGAGGCACTGTTGCATCTTTCAGCATTGCTTGAAGTGCTAATTCGTAATCTATTCCTTTTAAGTTTTTTACAAAAGCATCGGCAATTACCACCTCAGCATTTGATCCTCCCTGAGTTCTTCCATTGTCATTACCGCTTCTTCCTTCTGGCATATAGCCTTCGCGTTTGTAAATGTTCAGCATTGCATTGATGATTTCTACTTTTCGCTTGCTGTCAATCAATGTAATTAAAGGGCTTGATGTTCTAAATGTATCCCAGATGGTATAAAAATCATCATAATAAGGCTCGTCATTTGTCCATAAAGGGTTTTCTCCTGTTCTGTCTACAGGCATAATCATCGTGTGATATAAACCTGTATAGAACATTTTTCTGTATTCGTCTGAGGTATCTTTAGAAAGCTGGATTCTGCTTAATAAATTTTCCCATTTGTTTTCTAAAGTCTTTAAAACTTCATTAAAATTCCAATGCGGAATTTCAACTTCTATATTATTCTTTGCTTTTAATTCGCTTAAAAATGAAATTCCAATTTTCACATTCAGCTCCTCTTTTCCATTTTCAAAAGAAAGTAAAGCTGCTGTTTTCTTTCCTGAATCAAATTGTGCTTTTTGATTGTTATAAAATTTTCCGTCTTTAAAAGTGACATATTTAGCAATTGGCTGATCAAAAAAAGCATAGAAATAAACGGTGTAAGCGCGTCCGTTGTTCCATCCTCCACGTATTCTGCTGTAACCTCTAACTTCTGTATCTGAAACTATTTCGATTTGTGAACCCACAAACTGTTGTGCTTCTCTAGCTTCTGGAATTTTTTCTTCGCCAAGAAAAAATCCAGGGTCTATCTTTAATTCTTTTGATTTATTTTTTGGGTAGGTAAAACGGTAAAAAGAAACTTTCTCGCCAGTAGTGATTTCGGTTTTAATATTATTTTCCTTGAAAACCGTTTCGTAATACCCCAGTTTTACGTTTTCTTCTGCTCTAAAAGAGGTCTGGTCTATTTTGTCTAAAGCACCAGAAAATGGCATAATCTGAATATTTCCGTATTTTGGACCTCCGCCTGTTCCGCTTACGTGAACCTGACTGAATCCTGTTACTTCTTTTGGCATTGGAAGCCAGCCGCTGTTTGGACTCGAGGTGCAGTCTGGACTTGGTTTTACCATACCGTAAGGGCATGACGGCCCGATAAAAACTCTCCCTACTCCTTCTGAACCAATCATTGGATCAACATAGTGATGGACTGTTTGAGCGTTTGTGATTACGGTAAACAAAAATGATATTCCTAAAAGTATATTTTTACTGTATATTTTCATTACTTACTTATTTCTTTAAGAACTAAAAAACTTATTTTTTTACCACTGATTAAAAGAATTAAAATGATTTTACTAAGGCTGAAATTAATCTATTTAATCTTTGAAAGATGTGGCAAAATTTTACTTTGACATTTCTAAAATCAATTCGCCTCCATTGGTAATTTCCTGATGCGACAACGTAAAATCTTTTACCGCTTTATTGTTGTATTTGATGTCTTTTATGTACACGTTTTCGGAACTATTATTATTGGCTTTGATCACAAATGTTTTTCCTGAATAATATTTCGAATTTAAATCAATCGAGATTTTATTGAAGATTGGGCTTCCTATTTGGTAAACAGCATCTTGGTCGGTTCCTCCATTCATTTGAAACAAACCTAATTTAAGTAAAACATTCAAACTTCCCATTAATCCTTGGTCTTCATCGCCGTTGTAACCTGTTGCTGGCGATAATCCGCTGAAGGTGCTTTTTACTACGTCTCTTGTCCAATATTGCGTTAAATCTGGTCTTCCTAAAATGGTGAAAATATTCGAAGTCTGCATGGATGGCTGATTTCCAAAATTGACTGGAATTCTACTAAACTCCGGATGCAATTCTGCGTCATGAGAAGTACCAGAAGTATAGTTTTGCTTTTTAGCCGTTTCAAATTGCTGATTTAATTTAGTTACAGCTTTTTCTTTTCCTCCCATTAAATCAGCCAAACCAAGAATGTCATGTGGCACAAACCAAGTCGACTGTGCTCCGTTTGATTCTATAAATCCGTTTTCATATTGATACGGATCGTAGTTTTCTCTCCATTTTCCATCTACATTTTTCGGACGCATCCATCCAGTTGATTGATCGAAAACATTCTGATAGTTTTTGGCTCTTTTCATGAAATACTTGTAATCGTCTTCGTGATTGAGTTTTTTTGCCAATTGCGCCAAAGTCCAATCTTGATAAGAGTATTCTAAAGTCTGGCTAGCTCCATCTTCATGGCTTCCAAAATTACCGTCTGGTAATGGATACGGCACATATCCTTTTTCTAAATAATATTTTAATCCTCCGCCAATACTGGTATTGTGTTCATAACCTGCTTTTGCCATGATTCCGCCTTCTATGTGTCCTTTTTTTAGTGCCACATAAATAGCTTCTAAATCATCTTTTACAATTCCTTTTTGAATGGCACTTACAATAAAAGGTGTTGCCGAAGCTCCTGTCATTACATAGGTGTCATTTCCGCCTGAAGGTCCGCGCGGAATAGAACCTCCATCTTTGTAATACTGCATTAGAGAATACACGAATTCTTCCATGATCTCAGGATACACCAATCCCCAGAGATTATTAATTGTCCATTGAGCACCCCAAAAAGCATCAGAATTGTAGTGATTGAATTTTGGTTTTCCGTCTGCTTTTAAAGGCAAATGTCCTATCCTGAATTTGTCCCCTGTATTATCAGGATAGGCTCCATTTACATCACTGATCATTTTTCTACCCTGGAGAGCATGCCATAAATCAGTATAAAATCTTCTTTGATCTGTTTCTGTTCCTCCTTCTACTTTTATTCTTCCCAATAAATTACTCCATTCATTTCTAGAATCTTCAACAGTTTTATTAAAATCCCAGTGGGTTAATTCGGTTTCGATGTTGTTATTAGCATTTTCAATTGACGTGTACGAAATACCAACTTTCATTAGTACTTGCGTTCCCTTTTTATTAAAATGAATCAGATAATTTCCTGTTGCGTTGTCTTTCTCTATAGAGGTTATTGGTTGTTCTGTTTTAACTTTAAAAAATACTGTCAAAGGTTTTGGACGCCTAAAATTCGTGCTTAAAACTAATGAACCAGAAAGTTCGAAATCATTGTTTTTTTCTAATTTTCCATTGGTGTTTTCGCAAGGACCTAAAACGGTATTCAGATTAAAAAGAATTGCTTTTTGTGCCTTTGCTGGAAATGTATATTGATGAAAACCAACTCTTGGCGTGCTCGTTATTTCTGCTTTTATCTGATATCTATCTAGTTTTAACGAATGATAACCTGGTGTAATAATTTCTGTTTTATGACTGAATTTGGAATAAAAATCTTTAAAAACAGTTTGTTTGTTTGCGTTTGAGATTGTTACTGGCATTACTGATACACCAGACATTTGCCATTCGTGAACATGACTAAAACCTTTTACTGTATCTGTAGTATATTTATATCCGCCTCCCCAATCGCCATTGATTTCTGTATCGGGATTTAAGTTAACCATACCAAACGGACGACTTGCAGAAGAAAAGTAAAACCATCTTGAATTTTCGGTGTCCAACAACGGATAAACCATATCTGAGATTTGTTTCTTTTTTAAAGAAACAGCTTTTTGGGCGTTGCATGACACTAAAAAAATAAGACTTAAACTTATTCCTAGGAGTCCAATTTTATAGATTTTGTTTAGTTCCATTTATTTTCTGTATTGAATGGGGCGATATTGGTTTAGAACGATTTTATGTTTTTGATTTATCACAAAATCGAAAATATTAAGCATAAGGATGGCTGTGAGAATTATAGAATTATTCTCAAAAAAAATAGTAGAATGTTACAAAGCTTAATCTGTATAGAATTGTCCGAAATACTTTTGATTAAGCTTTGTTTTCATTCAAAAAATAAACTGAACTGATTTTTACGAGCAACTGAAAAAAATCAGTTTTTTTTTAGAAAAAAGGAGAAGGCTTTTTACGCTCTTCTCCTTTTCAAAATTAAAATTGAATTACAAATGCGTACTTAACTAAATTTTTATTCTTAATAACCATCATTCTGAGTAAGGGCTGGGTTTAAAACCATTGCATTTGTTGGTATTGGGAATACACGACGATATGTGTCTGTATTAGTTTTATATCCCCAAGATCCTTCATATTTTCCAAAACGAATCATATCGTTTCTATGCCAAGCTTCCCAAGCAAATTCACGGCTTCTTTCTTTGTAAAGATCTTCTAAAGTTACTCCGCTTAAAGCAGCAGATGTTGTACGATTAGAACGAACCATGTTTACTAATGCATCAACACTTTGACCTAAAGTCACAGATCCGCCACGTAAAATTGCTTCTGCTTTCATTAAAAGAATATCAGAGTAACGCAAGAAAGGAACGTCATTGTTTTGATTACGGTTTGTTGAAGATGCATCAGGATAAAATTTAACGTTTCTGTATCCCATATTCCAAGCGATTTCATCATTACCACAATCGAATAATGTTACGCTCTGACGAAGTTCAATATCTGGAGTTAAATTTACTTGATAAGTATATGCCGCTCCACCATCAGATCCTGTGTAGAATTGATCGTAACCTTTTTTAGTTGTGGTAACCATTACCGGAGTTACACCATCATTCATAAATTGAAGTCCCGTAAGCCATTGTTTGTTACGAATATCATTGGCATCATTAAAATAGGCATAAAATTCTGGCAGTGTACTTCTAGGCGCACTTGGCGTGTAAGAAAGTCCGAACTTAGCTCTTTCTGAACGTGGGACATCATAACGTGCGTGATACATTTGCCCGTTGAAACCCACTGTAACAGCTGCTGGATCGTAAGGAACCGCAAAGATGAATTCTTTCATTGCTGGTCCGTTAGTCGGATAAAACATTTGAAGGTAAGTCGTTCTAGGTTCTACAACATATAAATTAGAATTGATTACTTCATCGCAAGCTGCGATACATTCGTTATAACGTGCCGTTCCTGTGTATACTTCGGCGTTCAAATACAATTTAGCCAACATTGCATTAGCGGTTTGTTTATTTGGTCTACCGTAAGTTGTAACTCCTGAAGCAGGGTTCAAATTAGGAACTGAACTTTTTAGTTCTTTCTCAATGTACTCGAAAACTTGTTTTCTTGGAGTTTTAGCATGAGAAGTAAAATCCCCATATAAAGTATCTAATGGCACGTCTCCATAACTATCCATTAACATGAAATAAGAAATAGCGCGCATTGTTCTTAACTCTGAAATCAAAGTTTTTTTATCAGTTCCTTCAGGCATTGTCTGTCTTAAGATCGAAATAGCCTGATTGCTTGTTCCAATTACTTTAGATGACCAATCCCAAAGGCTTCCTATGATACCATTGTCTGGATTCCAGTCATGGTAATGCATTGAAATATAGTTTCTATTATCAAACCAGTTACCTCCTCTTGCTGGTAAGATAGCTTCATCTGTAGATAATGACTGCGACCACCACCAAGCAAATGAAAACTCACCTCTAAATGCTGCGTAGACTGGTCCTGTTGTCTGAATATATTGTGTTGAGTTTTGAGGAAATACCTCAGGTGTCAATTGAGTTGTGATAGGCACTTCTAGATCATCACAAGACCATACCAAACCAGCTAAAAGTACTGGAAGCCCTAAATATTTTAATATCTTTTTCATAATGTTTAGCTTTAATTTTTAGAAAATCACATTTACACCGAACATATATGTTCTGGTTTTTGGATAGAAGTTATTAGAATCTACACCTGGAGCCGTTCCTCCTTGTTCAACTTCTGGATCAATTCCTTTGTATTTAGTAATAACAAATACGTTATTTACAGTCTGATAAATACGGATACTGCTGATGTAATTTCCAACTTTTCCAAAATTATAACCTAAAGTCATGTTATCTAATCTTATATAACTGCCGTCTTCTATAAAACGATCTGAATATTTATAAGAGTTTAAATCATTTGGCGACTCATTACCAGCATCTACTAAAATGTTATTGGTCATTGCGGTACTTGGTCTAAATAAGTCTGCACGAGTTGCATTGAAAATTTTATTACCAAAAACTCCTCTAAAGAAAATACTTAAATCGAATTTTTTGTATTGGAAATTATTTGCCCATCCCATCAATAATTTTGGCTGTGCGCTTCCTGCATAATGATAATCTACTCCAATTTGAGGTGTAGTTGTTAGATCACCGTTTTTGTCATAATACTGAGATACTCCGTCAGCATTTTTTCCAGCATATTTCAATGTAAAGAATTGTCCTAATGGTTTTCCTTCTTTAAAGATTTGTAAAGTACTTCCTGTTTGTCCTCCTCCGTCTGGTTGTACACGACGAATTGAATCTCCACCAACAAAGAATGGACTAGTTAATTTAACAATTTCATTTTTGTTATGCGCCAAATTCAAATTAGTATTCCAGCTAAAATCTGCTGTTTTAACAATAGTTGCGCCTAAACTAACTTCAATACCTTTGTTAGACATTGTTCCTCCGTTTGCTACAATTGTTCCTACTGGCACCAATACTGGATTAACATTGTAGTTAAAAATCATATCTGTTGTTTTCTTATCGTAAACATCAACAGAACCTGTTACTTTTCCTTTTAAGATAGAGAAATCAACACCAATATTTGCTGTTGCAGTTTTTTCCCATTTTAAATCAGGATTTGCTGCTTGGTTTGGTCCGTAAGCTCCAATCTGTTGTCCGTTGTAATAGAAAGTTCCTAAACTTCCAGAAATAAATTGAGCTGTGTAAGCATTAAATCCAGAAGAGTTTCCAGTTACTCCCCAGCTACCACGAAATTTCAAATCGCTAAAAAAGTTTTGGTTTTTCATAAAACTTTCTTTGTCAACTCTCCATGCACCTCCTACAGAAGGAAAGTATCCCCATTGGTTGTTTGCACCAAACATAGATCCACCATCTCTTCTAAGTGATCCTTGTAAAAGATATTTATCTTTATAATTATAATTTAAACGTCCGAAGTAAGCAATTAAACGTGTTTTTTGATATGCTTTGCTATCTCCAAAATTCACCACATAACCATTAACAGAAGTATAGTTACTTAAAGCTAAGTTGTTATACCCAACATTGTCAACTGGGAAATTTGTTGTCGTAGCCTGAAAACCATCTCCTAAAGTGTTTTCTTGCCAAGAGTAACCTAAAACAGCTTTTATTTTATGATCTCCAATTGATTTATCCCAAGTAAAGAAACTCTCAATAATGTTGTTTGTGTTCTCGTAAGCATTTCTCAATGCAGAACCATTTACTCCAAAGTTAACCAATGTTTTTGTCAAAGGCGGATCTGGGTTGTTGTAAAAGTTGGCACTGTTGTATTGTGAATAATAGCTGTCATAAAATTCTCCGTGAGATGTATTTAGTCTTTGGTGTGCCAAATTCAAGTTATACGTTAATCCGAAAGGCAATTTTACTTCTGCGGTAAGATTACCTACAAGATTATTTGTCTTAGTTTCGTCTGTACCATGCTCAATTAAAGCTACTGGGTTAAAGTATCCAGGACTTACAAAGTTTTCAAAAAAACTACCATCATCATTTCTTACTGGAGAAACAGGAAGATAACTTGCTGCTTGTAAAAGAACTGTATTACGCTGCGGTACATTTTGATATTTTGTTCTAGAATTAGTAACATTTAAACCAAACTTTACTTTATCATTAAAAGCATATTGTTCAACAGATAAACGAGCAATGATACGAGAAAAGTCACTTTTTAGCATAACTCCTTCTTTATTAAGAGAAGTAATACTTGCGGTATAACTTCCGTGATCACCGCCGCCACTCATAGATAAGTTATGACTGCTTGACGCTGCACGCCCTGATCTTAGAATTTCTTTTTGCCAATTTGTATTAGCACCTTTGTCATTTTCTGGAGTAAAATTCAAATTGTTTTTAGTTGTAAAAGCTCTAAGTTGATCTGCATTCATCATATCCAAATTATTAGAAACTTCTTCAAAACCAAAATATCCATTGTAGGCAACTTGTGTTCTTCCTTTACTTCCTTTTTTTGTTGTTACCATGATAACTCCATTTGCTGCACGGTTACCATAAATTGCTGTTGCAGCCGCATCTTTTAATACGTCGATTGTTGCAATATCATCTGGTGATATAACCGAAATATCAACTCCTGGAATACCATCAATTACATAAAAAGGTCCTTGCGAACTGTTTAATGTTGAAGCTCCACGTAAAACTACCGAAGCTGTTTTTGTTGGGTCACCGCTTGAAGAAATATTCAAACCAGAAACTTTACCTTGCAAAAGTTGTCCAACGTCGCTAATTGCACCTCTGTTTAAATCTTCAGCTTTAACAGAAGAAACTGAAGTCGTTAAGTTTTTACGAGATCCTTTACCATACCCCACAACTACAACTTGTTCTAAGTTTGTAGTAGTAGATTGTAATTTAATCGAATAATTAGTTTTGGTTCCGTCTAATTTTACAGTCTGATCATCAAATCCAATAAAAGAAAATATAAGCGTCGCATTTTTGTTTGACGCTAAAAATTTAAATTTTCCATCAAAATCTGTCGTTACAGTATTAGTCGTCCCTTTTTCAAGGATATTAGCGGCTGGCAGAGGAATACCTTTGTCATCTAATACAACACCAGACACTTCTGTTTTTTGTGCCCAAGTATTAATTGAGAAGCCAAAGAAAAAGGCTAATAATAAAAGTTTAAGTTTTTCCATTGTATATTGGTTAATTGGTTAAATAGTATTGACGAAATTAGTGCCAAAGAAATGTTAACAAATGGACAAGTTATTCATAAACATGGATAATTTCTTTAAAATCAATAATGACAAGGCTTCGCAAAGTATTTTTTCTAAAATTATATAGTTAAAAACTTATTAATTAATCGATTTCGTAAAATTTTCTATTCATCTTTTTAGTATGGTTTAAGGTTATGTTATAAATATTAAGTTAAATTTTGTCTATATACGTAACAATTATAATCTTGGTAACTTTTTATTTGCTTTTTGTCCAATTAATTTCCCAATTTTTAATTGATTCTCTTTCTTTGTTTTCATCAAAAGGAGTATTTGTGGCAACAGATTTTTTTAAAGCTTCTAAAAACATTTTCCATCTTGGCCAATAAAATCCTTTATACATTCCTCTCCAAGATCTAGAAGCATAATCGTTTAAGTGTCCTTCTCCGCCCCAAAGCGTAATTAATGTTTTGGCATTTTTTACATATAATGAAGAAACCTCTGCCGAACTACCATAATCTGAAGCCGATTTTACCCATTGATCCAAACTGTTTAGTGGCTGACCTGACATTACAGCATCGATATTCAAAACTTGTTTTTCTATCTTTTTAAATAATCGATCGCCTTGCTCAATGTCTTTCTGTTGATATGCTTTTACGCATTCTATTAAATCTTCATCAATACATAATGAATAATAATGCCTTGTAACATCTATTAAATCATATTGAATAAAATTCTTTTTATCGTATTTCTTCGCTTCTTTGGTTAAAATATCCAAAGCCTCTTTTAGTTTTTTCTTATCTCCAGGATTTCCTTTAAATTCTGTAATGGTTACTGTTGGACGTTTAAACAACAAATACGCTCCAGCCCTATCCTTCCACCAACGTGTTTCCCAATATTTGACATTATAAACAGATTCTAATAATAATTCCCACGCTAGAAAAACAGGTTTAGAAGTCGTTTGCCCGTATCTTGCGTTTAAGTATTTAGTTAGCCAATCATTTACAGGTTGCTCTCCTTTAGTCCACGGAAGATCATAAATGTATTCGTATACAATCGAATTATTATTTAAACCTTCAGGCATTGCTCCATAACCTGCAATATTTCCTCTATGCGGATTTTTAAGCAGACTTGTCAATTCATTTTTGTAAAAATTTAAATCGCCATAAACAGGATTCGATCCACCATAATTATGTACATAACCATAAGTCCACTGTTTTCCATAAAAAGCTTCCTGATTATCCCATACTTTATATCTGTCATTGGCATAATCCTGAACCATTACTTTATGGTTTGGAACTTTACTTAAAAATGCGCTTGTAGCTTCTTTGGTCCAGAATTCTTTATTGTCTCCAAAAAGCCATCCTTGCATAACCCAAGTTGCACCAGGAGCTGCTTCATTTATAGTCTCATAAACGGCACTTCCATAATTAGAAAGTTCTTCATATTTATTATGTTCAGAAACTGGCGGTTCAATTTCATTAAATGAATCTGCCAAATAGAAATCTGACTTTCCGTACATTTTGGTATAAATTTCTATAAAACGTTTTCCGATTTTTTTAAATAAAGGATCTTTAGAATCTAAAAGAAAAGTGCTCGCAAAACCACCGCCAGACCACGATTTTAATTCGGTAATTTTAGCTTCAGGATGTTTTTCGGCGAAAGCCTTAGGAACATATCCGCTAAAAGCAGGAACAACAGGATGCATATCCAAAGTCCTCATTCTCTCCAATATTTTCTTTTGAAGTTCTTCTTTTTTAGCAAACCATTCTTGTGGCAAAGGACCTTCTAGACTATTAATATTTCCCATTCTTTGCCAAGGTAAAAAAGCTGGCCCAGCAAAATGTGCCTCTAACTGATTGTTTGTCAAACCATATTCTTTCCATAATTCCTGCCACACCGCTTCCTGACCTTCCATTGCAGTTGGAAGATTAATGCCGTGCATAGCCATCCAATCTATTTCTTGTTCCCAACGTTTCCAGTCCCACCACGGAGTTGTATAGCCAAAAGTGCAAGCGTTTAAATATTCTCTATACTCAAATGGCGTACTTCCTTTTTTGGAATATTTTGGCCAATCTTTAGGTAAATTGACTCTGTTTCCTTCCCAACTAATTAAAACCGCACCGATATCTCTAAGAAAATTATATGCTGCATAGCAAAGTGCTGTATTATTTGAAGCTTTAATTTTTACAAGATTACTGGTTGCTTCCACTTCAAACCAATCTTTATCTTGATTTTTATTTTCACTTATACTCAGTTCAAACTCATTGACACGACTACCAATTAATCGCTCTATTACAGCAGAAGCGCTTTTTGTTTTTTCGTCGTTTTTGGAATATCCGTTTAAAGCACAAAAAAATAACAGTACAAATAATGGTACAGCATTTTTAATTTTAAGATTCACTCTTTTCATATAATCATGTATTTAATAAATTTCTTTCTTTAAAAATTGAATAAAAAAAGGGAGATTAAATCTCTCATTAATCTCCCTAACTAATAAAAACTAACAAATATTTACTAATCAATCACCTTCAATTTATTATCTTTTTTTGTGTTTTCTTTTTGAAAACTACTGCGATTCAATTGGGTTTTGGATCGAAAATAAAATTACTCGCATTGTTATTCTTCAAGATGGACGAATCAATCAAAAGAATAGACATATTTTTCATATCTCTTTAATTAGTTCATTTTTACGAATTCTTTCTGCCATTGAAAGCGTTGCAAATGTCATTGGTCTAAATTTCAATAGAATAATAAAAAAAAGTCGTTTATTTATAATGCTATACAGATCTAACTATTCTCATTCTATTTAAAACTAAAAAAACATATGCAGTCTCGTAGAAAATTTATAAAAAATGCCAGTATTTTTTCAGCAGGATTATTGGCTGTTCAAGCTGATGCTTTTGGACTAAATTCTAATCTTTTTGAATTTCCTTTAAAAGATTTTATAACCAAAAGACCTCCGATTGCAGAAAGAAAATTTACTAGTAAAGCTATTGAAGCTGCAATTGTAAAAATTAAAAAACAAATTGCTAATCCAGAATTGGCTTGGCTTTTTGAAAACTGTTTTCCAAATACGCTAGACACAACTGTCGAATTTGAAATTATAGATGGCAAACCCGATACTTATGTCATTACAGGCGATATTGATGCAATGTGGCTTCGTGATAGTACTGCTCAAATCTGGCCTTATATTCCGTTTGTAAAAGAAGATGCTAAACTTGCCGAATTGGTAAAAGGCGTTATAAATCGTCAGACAAAATGCATTCTCCTTGATCCGTATGCAAATGCTTTTTATAAAGATTTCAATAAAGAAAGTGAATGGAAAAATGATATTACCGATATGAAACCGGGAATTCATGAACGAAAATGGGAAATAGACAGCTTATGCTATCCTGTTAGATTGGCTCATGGCTATTGGAAAGAAACTGGAGATATTAGCATGTTTGACAAACAATGGAAAGATGCCATGAAATTGATTCTGAAAACATTTAAAGAACAGCAGAGAATGGACGGAAAAGGCGGACCATACAGTTTTATGCGACAAACAGCTTGGGCAACAGATGGAGTTCCTTTAAGCGGTTATGGTTATCCTGTAAAACCATGCGGGCTGATTGTTTCGACTTTTAGACCAAGCGACGATTCTACTTTGTTTGGATATCTAATTCCGAGCAATATGTTTGCAATCGAAATTCTAGGTTATCTTGTAGAAATGTTTTCAAGTCCCGCTTTAAAAGATAATGATTTAGCAGCTGAAGCTAAAGAACTTCAAGCACAAGTTCAGAAAGGTTTAAATGAATATGGAATTATAGATCACCCTAAATTTGGAAAAATCATAGCTTTTGAAGTAAACGGATATGGAAGTTTTCATATGATGGATGATGCCAATGTTCCTTCTCTTTTGTCACTGCCTTATCTCGGAGCAGTTTCTCCCGATGATCCTTTGTATCTAAATACTCGTAAAGTAGTACTTTCAGAAAATAATCCGTTTTTTTATAAAGGAACAGCCGGAGAAGGAATTGGAGGCCCTCACACTGGTGTTGATACGATCTGGCCCATGAGTATTGTTTTAAGAGCCATTACAAGCATTGATGAAAAAGAAATTAAAAGTTGTATAAGCACTTTAATTAAAACCAATGCCAATACAGGATTTATGCATGAATCTTTTCATAAAGATGACGTAACCAAATTTACACGTAAATGGTTTGCATGGGCAAATACTTTGTTTGGAGAAATGATTGTACATACGAGCCTTCAATATCCTCAAATTTTAAAAGACAAAAACTTATAATGAAAAGAGCTTCCATTTATGAAGCTCTTTTATTTAAAATATTGTTTCATCCGCATTAGGATCAAAACTTCCTTCATCTGGATATTTAATGCTGTCCTTTAGTTCTTCTACTCGTTTTGGATCAAACTTAGGTAATTGCAATTCATTATTTTCTTTCCATTTTTTAACTATTTTAGAAACTTCTGCTGCTTTTTCATTAGAAACAGGCGTATCTCTAGTCATATAAAGTGTTTGCGAAGGATAAGCCAGAGAGGTGCCACTTTTTTCTATAATGTCCAACATTCGCAATAAAAGATCTTCTTGCACTTCTTGCGATGTCTCTACATTTATGGCTTCAATATAAGCTGTAATCTCAACCTTTAAAGAATCTGCTGTAATACCAGTAAAACGAACTATTGGATTTGTATTTAAAACAGAAGGATGTGCATAAAGCAATGATCTTAGTTCTACAAGCAGATAACGCATTTGGTCTGGCGTAGTTTCCATTCTAAATCCAAAAATTGGATTGAATATAAATCGATCGCGATGTGCATAATTTTCGATTTTACTAGCTGACAACTGACCGTTCGGAATTGTTACAATACTACGAGCAGGGGTTCTAAGTGTTGTAGAACGCATCCCGATAGATTCTACAGTTCCTTTTATATCATCGACTCTACAATAATCGCCTACACGAAGTGGCTGATCAGCAATAAGACTGACACTCCCTACAAAGTTTTCTATTGTTTTTTGCGCGCCAAGCGCCAATGCAATCCCTCCTATTCCTAGTGCTGCAAGTCCAGCTGTAACATCTACTCCAATAATTCCTAATATTGCAATAATTCCGATTACAACAATTGCAACTTTCATGGTACGACTTAAAAATAATACCGCAGATACCGCAGAAGCACGTCCGCGATTGTTCATTCTGCTTCTTGTAAACATGCTCACAAAATCGGTCAATCTCCAAAGCAGAATTAAAAAAGCTACAATTCCGATTGTAATTATTATAATGCTAAATCGCTGGCGAACTATTATAGAAATTCCCATTCGCTGTGTTAAAGTCACAAACAAAATCACCGTCAGATACATCTGAACTGGAAGCGTAAAAGCTTCTATTATAGCATTACCTTTCTCACTATCTGCTTTCTTCCATATTTTTTGCAATAAAAATATAAACACAAATATCAATAATCTGGAAAGCAGGTACGTAAGCACTGTCATTACAACCACTACTCCCCAATGTCCAATTGGTACATTTCCTAGTTTTCTTACTTTTAAAGCATTTGGCAATACCCTGTCTAAAAAAGTCTTTTCGCCACTAATATCAGCAGAAAGAATTGCTTCTATAGTTTCAGCAGAAAAAAGCCATAAGGCTGGCTCACTATCATCTGACTGATTTTCTAAATAAAGTTGAATGCTTATTTTATCGGTAGATATATTTCCAACCAAATCTACACCAGTTGCCAGATTATCATCTATACGACCTAATTCTTTATTGCTAAGAATAGATGATGGAGAGAAATTACCTCCCTGATCCAACAGCTGTTGAAAGGTTTTGGCTATTCGTATTCTTTCAGACGTTTTACGATACGAACGTTTACTAAGCATAAAATACTGGCTGGCGCGCAGATAATTCTGATCGCCAATTGCTTTTATGAAACCGTTGACAGTTCCTTGAGGTGTTCTCCTTCCTAAAGAATCGTCGGGAGTTTTAACAGGTTCCTCAGTAGTAGTTTTTGCTCCTCCTAAAAGCTGTGCTTCTAATTTACAAGGAGTTAACATTAATGCTGAAATCAACAGTATAAAAGAGAATAAACGTTTAGTACCTAAAATCATATTTTTTTGCTTTAGTAACTTAGACTATTAAAAATAAGAAATATAGCAGAATTAAAAGTTATTTGCATTGCCTTTTTTTAATTTTCTATGCAAAAGCCTTCATAAGATTTCATAAGAGCAATTCTAGAGCCTTTGACAAATTCAATTAATCCTATTTGATTTAGCTTTTTTGTTAAATCTAGTATTTCTTCATTTGTTCCTGTAGTCTCTAATATTGTATACTCTTTTTGAATTTCTGAAACTTTAAGATTGTTTTCACGAAGTAAATTTTCAATTTTCGAATTAGTCATAAATACTTCTGTAAACATTTTAAACAATGCGGTTTGTTTTGAAACAATTTCCTCATTTGATGAATAATAGCATTTAAAGACCTCAATAATTTTCTCTATTTGTGCAACTAAATTTACCACTGTATTCAATGTTTCAGTTATTACAATTGTATGTCTGTATACTTTATCAATCTCACAAATAGACATATTAAGGCTCAAAATGTCTATTTGCTTTCTTATAAACATTGAGCTTAATTTGTTCATTAATCTTAATTGATCCTCAGAATAAATGGTAAGGGTAAATTCGTTTTTCATTGCTTGATTTTTATATATGCTTTTTTTGTTCGTAATCGAAATAAAAAAAGCCTTTCACATTTGAACTGAGAAAGGCTTTTTTTGAATAGACAATAGAATCCTGACTCGTCATGTAATACGAATAATGATAATTGAAATAATAATGCTATTCTGAATTGAATTTTTCATAATTGCTTTAAACAAAAAAACCTCCCGTTGCGGGGAGGTTTTCTAAATTGTATCTTTTACTTATTTATATAACATCCCTACACCATTATCTAATGATAATTGTGATAATAATAGCTGCGATGTTAATTGTATTTTTCATTTGTTTGATTTGATGCACAAATATATTAATATTTTTTAATCTCTAAACAATAAATCCGTCACTGTTGGACGGATTTATTTATTTTGAATTTTAAGGTATTAAAACGGCTCTACCTTTTATTTTTCCTTGTCTCATTCTATCATAAACTTCATTGGCATCGTCTAGTTTATGCTTTTCAATTTCTATATGAATTTTCTTTTGTCTTGCCAAGCCTACAACTTCCATCAGTTCAGTTCGTGATCCCCAATACGGATTGGTCATACTAACTCCAAATGGCAAAACATTCATGCTATACTGGTAATGTCCTCCGCCAAGACCCACAATAGTAAGATCTCCGTCAAGGCTTACTACTTTTGTTCCTAAATCTATTGTAGAAGTTGCGCCAACAAAATCAATAACAACTTTAGCTTTCTTGATTCCTGTAATTTTCTGAATCTGTTCTGCTGCATCAGCATCTTTAGAATTAACCGTAAAAGTTGCTCCCAATTCTTTAGCGAAAGCCAATTTATCTTCGGTAACATCACAAGCAATAATAGCTGCTCCGCTTATTTCTCTTAATATCTGCAAAGCAACGTGCCCTAGTCCGCCAACTCCAATTACTACCACAAATTCATCCGGCATTAATTTCGGAAGCGAACGTTTAATCGCAGAATAAGGCGTAAGTGCCGCATCTGTCAATGGAGCTGCAATAACAGGGTCTAAGTCAAAAATAGGCACTAAAAGTCTCGAAGATGGCACCAGCATATATTCTGCCATACCGCCATCTAATCCTAAACCTCCGCCGTAAGCTTGCTCAGATTGATGATCACAATAATTTTCTTTTGACTGCTGGCAAGGTTTGCAATGACCACATCCCCAAGGGCCATATACTAAAACGGCGTCTCCCTTTTTATAACCTTCAACATTTTCGCCAATTTCTTCAACCCATCCAGCATTTTCGTGTCCTAGAGTAAAGACTGTTCCAACAACAGTTCCTTCGTCTATAATATGCAGGTCTGAGTGGCAAACTCCTGCCCCGCCAATTTTTAATAAAACTTCATCACCTTTAGGAACAGGTTTTTCAAGATCATTAACAACGCGGACATCTTTGTGTCCAAAAAAACGTACTGCTTTCATAAAATAAACTTTTGATTACTATTCTACTAATTTACAACTTGTATTTTCTATATAGTTTATTAAGCAAGTTAAGTTTATCCTAATTTATTACTTTTAATGAGCATTTATAGGAGGTTTAGATAAAAGGGCGAAATAAAAAATGGTAAAATCTAGTGTATAGATATAAAAAAAGAGAACCAAAGTTCTCTTTTAAATTTTATTTTATACTGTTTAAAATCAGCTAGATTATATCGTTTCAAAAACTAACTGCTCCGTAATTTAATTTTAATAATAAACAGACAATAAGATTTTTGAATTTGAACTCTCTATATATTTTGAAAGTCTATTTAAAAATTCTTGACTAACCATTGGACAGCCGTGGCTATTGATTATATAGTATTCTTTTTCATCTGATGGAACCTCTTTGTAAGAGTGTAATACAATGGCACGTTTCATTGCATTATTATTGGTTTCGTCTAATCCAGCAAGTCTAAAAGCTTTACCAAATATACCTTTATATGGTTTCTCTACTGAATATCTTCCAAGTGAAGTGCAATTAGATTCTGGAGCATTACTAAACTGAAGAATATCTCCTTTAATTCCTGTCTCAGAACCTGAACCATGTGCTACAAGCCCTTGGTCAAGGATCTGGTTATTTTCTAGATCGTAAACAAAAAAGCGGTTTTTTCCTGATTTAATTTTCATATCAACAAGAAAAGCAATTTTGTTATTAAACTTGTGATTTCCAGATGTAAAAGCCTTAATTTCATTTACATGCTCTGTAAGTCTTGCAAATTCAACTTCGCTTAATATTTCATCATCATCCCATACATTCATTGTAGTAAAGGAACTCAAGGAAAAAAGCAGCGCCACTAAAAATATTCTCATATCAGGCAGACGGTTAAGTTAATAATTATAATTTGGGACAAATATAAATTTAATGTTGCAAAATTATACACAAAGTTTATACAATTCCCATATCATAAGTTAAAGATATTATAAATATCTGAAAACAACAACATTAAACGTTAAATTTTAACTAAATAACGTTAATCTGCTACATAATGATTTCAGATAAGTATATTTAAATACTCTTTCCAAGTTTGTGTTCCAGTATTATTTTCTTGGCATAGATTTACTCCGGTAGTAAACAATTTATGGCGAATATCTTCTGGTATTTCTAGTATTATATCTTTATCACTTTGAATTGTTCTAAGTAAGATTTAGTCATTTCTTCACAATGAAGTACTTCTGGACCTCCAAATCTTTTATCAATCCTTTTGATTGCTCTAATGCAATGGACGCAAGTAATTCTGCATACTTCTTGTACTGCTACAGACTGAAACCTCAACCCTGATGGGTTTCCATTTAAACCGGACTACCCAAAATATAAAAAGTGGTACATTTTGATGATACAGCAAAACGATACTTTTGACTAAAAATCATAAAGCATCAAAATAAAAAATGAACAAGGAAATAAGAAATGACTGGAGCAAAGAAGAAATTCAAGCCATCTATGATAAGCCTTTGCTTGAGTTAGTTTATCAGGCAGCAACTGTACATCGCAATTGGCATAAACCTTCAGAAATACAAGTTTGTACGTTACTTTCTGTAAAAACAGGCGGCTGTCCAGAAGATTGTTCCTATTGCGGACAAGCAGCACGCTATCATACTGATATAAAAGTTCAGGCTCTTTTGCCAACAGAAACTGTTCTTGAACACGCACAAAAAGCAAAAGATGGAGGTTCTTCCCGTTTTTGTATGGCTGCAGCTTGGCGCGAAGTACGAGATAACAAAGATTTTGATCGTGTTATTGAAATGGTAAAAGGCGTTAATGATCTCGGATTAGAAGTTTGCTGTACACTAGGAATGCTTACCGAAGAGCAAGCTATAAGACTTCAGGAAGCAGGTTTGTATGCTTATAATCATAATTTAGATACTTCTGAAAGTTACTATGATGAAATTATTAGCACACGTAAATTTGATCAGCGTCTTGATACTATAAATAATGTTAGAAAAGCGGGCATTACAGTTTGTTCTGGCGGAATCATTGGCTTGGGAGAAGCTCCTGCCGATCGTGTTTCTATGTTAGCAACTTTAGCTACAATGCCTACTCATCCAGAATCTGTTCCTGTAAACGCATTGGCAAGAGTAAAAGGAACACCATTAGAAAATAATCCGAAAGTACCTCTTTGGGATATGGTTCGAATGATTGCTACAGCGCGTATTATTATGCCTGCATCTGTTGTACGTTTAAGTGCAGGAAGAATTGAAATGACAGAAGAAGAGCAAGCTTGGTGTTTTATGGCTGGTGCCAATTCTATTTTTACTGGAGAACGCGAAACTTTACTAGTAACACCAAACCCAGGACTATCAGAAGATATGCAAATGTTTCAAAATCTTGGACTTAAACCTTTAACTAAAGAAAGAAAAAGTAGCTGTTCTGTGGTTTAAAAAATATTTTTGAAACTATAAAACACTTAAAAACATAAAAAACTGCGCAACTCTAAAAATGTTTGAGGATGCGCAGTTTTTTTATTCCAATTTGGATCTCTTTGTAAAGTGGCATATTTCAGAAAATAATTAAATATATTTGAAAAGCATTATTGCGAGCAGAAATTCAGATAATGGAAATATTAAATATACAAACGGCACAACTTAACATACGACACCTTAAAATATCAGATCTATCTGATTTTCATATCTATAGGTCTAATCCAGAAGTTACAAAATATCAAGGTTTTGATGTTATGACAATTGAAGAGGCTGAAGAATTTATTAAAGAAAACGCAACAAAACATTTTGGCAAAGCTGGAGAATGGGTACAATACGGAATTGAAAATACTAAAACCAAACAACTCATTGGCGACTGTGCAATTAAACTTGATCAATATGATACAAGAATTGCCGAAATCGGAATAACAATTTCGCACCTTGAGCAAAAAAAAGGTTTTGCAAAAGAGGTTTTTGTTGGCATTCTGGATTTTCTATTTGACACCAAACAAATACATCGAGTTGTTGAAATTGTAGATGCTGAAAATATTGCTTCGATTAACCTATTGAAAAGTATCGGTTTTAGACAAGAAGGGCACTTTATTGAGAATATTTTCTTTAAAGGAAAATGGGGAAGCGAATTTCAGTATGCAATGCTAAAACGGGAATGGGACGAGAGAAAATTGTAATAAGGAACTCTTTTACTCATTTCAAATCTTTATTGATAATTTTACAATAAAGGAAGAACGAAGCAAAAACATGTATAAAAAAGCCCTCCAACCATTAATTGACAATTCTACTGTTATTCTAATTATGGGCACTATGGCTGGCGAACAGTCTATTGCCAAACAGCAGTATTACGCCAACAAAGGAAATCTTTTTTGGAAAATTATGTTTGCTATTTTTGAAGAAGAATTTAGCGATTTGTACGAAGATCGAAAAGCTCTATTAACAAAATATAAAATTGGTCTTTGGAATGTTTTGCAAAGCTGCAAAAGAGAAGGAAGCAGTGATGCTGCAATTACCGAAGAAACGATAAACGATTTTGAAAGTCTGCACAAACAATATCCTAACATAAGACATGTCTTTTTTGAAAGTAAAGCTGCTGCAAAGTATTTTCAGAAACATACTTTTGCACAAAAAGGAATTACCTATGTAACTCTCCCTTCTACCAGCGGATTAAATGCTGGCCTGACAAGAGCAGAAAAAATGGCCGAATGGAGAGCCATATCTCAAATAGCGCTTTCTAAAAAAGAAGAAAACTAATTACCTGTTTCTCATAATATAAAACAGTATTTCTTCTTCTAGTTCTCTCGATAAATTTTCGAACTTCATTCTGCGTCGGTGATTTTTATCGCTTTTATCCCTGTAAAGCTCCGTTTTGGCGGTACTTATACAATAAGCATCACAAATAACCTTAAATTTCTCATCGAGTATATACAACTCTTTCATAGAATCGAAGTACGCAGCAAACTTAACATTATATAATTCGTCAGGGATAGCGGCCATAGGTTGGGTCATATTTAAATTAATACTGAATTTTACCTTAAAAGTTCAAACAATTAATTTTAAGTATTCTACATTTTAATTTACTTCTCTATTCGTACATCTTGTATCGAAAAGATATTTAAAATTATAATGAAAAAGCTTAATCTCTCTATCTGAACCTCTATAAATGGTTTCAGATTATAATCTGAAACCAGAAATAGTAAAATGAACCCACAGCCGTTAAAATGCAACAAGGTAAAATCAGGTATTTTTTACATCATAAACATAAATTTGCACTTCATCATCACTAGCTAGAATTCTACGATCTGCAGCGCATTGTTGCCCAATATCGGTTTTAAAAGACTCCATCATTGCATCTAAAGATTCAAAATATAAATTAGCCACAAGAAATACATCAGAATGTCCAGTCAATGATATGACGGGTTCTTTGCTAACTTCATATTTTACTATTCCAGGAAGTTTTTTTGCCAACGGAATATGCACCTCATAATAATGTTTTTCAAAAAAAGAAATATCTTTTGGCGTTTTATAAATAACAGTCATTTTTGCCATAATAGTTTTTTGTTTAATACGTTAGAAAATTATCTAACGTAAATTTAAAAGCAACTACAGACTTTTCTAATATGCAAAATAGACATTCTTACAGGTATATTTGGACATCAACTTTTAGTATCTTTATACAAAAAAGATAATGAAACAGCTTACCATAATAGTTCCCGAAGGAGATAATAATCTTTCTAGTATATCTGGTGCGTACGAAATCTTTACCAAAGCAAATGCTTTTGCTAAAATGAACGGCGGAACAGAATTGTTTCAAATCAAATTGGCGGGAATTTCTGAAAAAATAGAATTTAATGGCGGTATTTTTACTGTAAAGCCCCATGCCTATATTTCGCAGATTGCTAAAACCGACCTTATTATAATTCCTTCATTAAACCACAATTACAATCTTGCCCTTCAGCATAATGACGAACTTGTGCAGTGGCTGCAAAAACAATATCAAAAAGGTGCAGAAATTGCAACGATCTGTACAGGAGCATTTATGCTTGCTGCATCGGGACTTCTTGACGGAAAAAATTGTTCGACACATTGGTCTGTTAGAGAAAATTTCTCTAGAATGTTTCCTCAAATAAATCTGAGAGTTGATGAATTAATTACAGATGAAAATGGAATCTATACCAATGGCGGAGCATACTCTTTTCTTAACCTAATGATTTATCTTATCGAAAAATATTACGGTAGAGCAACCGCAGTTTATTGTGCCAAAGTGTTTCAGATTGAAATGAATAGAAAATCTCAATCACAATTTATTATTTTCTCAGGCCAAAAGAAACATGAAGACGAAATGGTACTTGGTGCACAATCTTATATCGAAAATAATTTGGGCGAAAAATTATCAATGAGCGATCTTTCGATTAAGTTTAATGTCAGCAGAAGAAATTTTGATAGACGATTTATAAAAGCCACTGGGAATACACCAAGCGAATACCTGCAAAGAGTAAAAATTGAAGCCGCTAAAAAAGCTTTTGAAACAGATCGTAAAACAGTAAATGAAGTAATGTACGAAGTGGGCTATTCTGATATTAAAGCTTTTCGAGATGCATTTAAAAAAATCACCGGAATTCCTCCAATCGAATACAAAAAGAAATATCATAAAGGAGCTGCATAATCTAGATTTAAAAAGCAGGAAAGCAAAATCAGCATTTATAAAAAAAATCGGAGTTCAATTTAAACTCCGATTTTTTATCTTTCTAATGCATTGCTAACTCTTTCTTCTAATCATTCGTTATTTAGTTTTAATGCATATTCGTTAATTATCTTTTGTGTACTTAAATCTCGATCATAAACAGAATACCAACCTTGATATTCATGAGGAGGATCTCCCACTAAATCATCTCCCAGTTTCCAAATGCTTCTATTAGATTTAGGTCTTCCCTCGCCTCCCCAAGCCCAAAAATTTACTCCCGAAACTTGTGGTATAGTTTGACTTAAAGCATAAATCTTTTCGAAAATAAAAGTATAATATTGATCTCTTAATTCAACTGATGAGTTGGCATCATAGCTATTTTCATCTCTTGAAATTCCAAATTCTTCTAAGACAAGAGGTTTATTTAATTTCTGAGCTGTTTTTATATGTTCATCGATATATTTTTCTGCTTTTTCTAATGCCATCGGATACGTTTCTTTCGCTTTAAGCGGATCAAACCAACCCCAATTCTGAACCCAAAGATGAAATGTACAGTAATCAATATTTTTGCTTTGATGATCAATTTCGAAATTGGTTCCGTTTTCAGGAGAGGGCGTATTTCCCTCAGAACCAATAGAAACCAAATGTTTAGGATCTAATTTCTTAATAAATCCTGCTGTATCATCAATCCATTTTCTGTAAGCCTCGATATTATTGCTTCCTTCTGGTTCGTTGGCCAATTGCCAAGCCATAATAGTTGGGTCTTTTTTGTATGGTATTTTAGTAACCGAATTTACTCGTGTAACTACTTTCTGGATATGATTCTCAAACCATTTTTGAGCCGTTTTATCACTATAAAAACGAGCAGAATAGTGCTGATATTTTCTCCAATCGCCATTTTCTGCTGGTGGCGGATATGGAATTGCTTCATTTTGATTTGCCCAAGAAACATATTGCGCAAAACCGCCAGACCAAGGCCAAAAATTATTCAGGCAAACAACTGCTGTCATGTTTCTTTTCTTCATTTCTGCTAGTAGCAAATCAAGCCCTTCCCAAAGTTCTTCATTATAACTTCCAGGCTCTTTTTGCATTGTTGGCTGAACGGTCCACGGAGTTTCAAGATTACCTTCTGAAGCTGCAATAACGCGAAGATTTTTAACTCCCAAATTGTTCAAACGATCCAATTCGCGAACCAACCTTGCTTTATCTGAAACAGCCAGATTCATTCCGTACCAAAAATTGGTTCCTAGATAATGATACGGTTTTCCATCCTTAACCAATTTTCCGTTTTGCACTTTGACAAAATCCTGAGCTTGTAAATTCAGCTGTGATAAAGCCAAAAACAATAGATATAGTATTTTTTTCATCTTTTTATTGCACTTCAAATGATACTTTTTCTCCAGTTACGCTACTGCTTCCTACCCACAAATCGAATTTTCCTGCTTCTACTTTCTTTTTCATATCAATTCCATAAAAAGCTAAATCACTAATTTTTAAATCAAACTTTACATTTTTGCTTTCGCCAGCTTTCAATTCAACTCTTTTAAAAGCTTTTAATTCTTTAACTGGCAATGCAATAGATCCTGCAATATCTCTCACATAAAGTTGTACAACTTCAGCACCATCATAATTACCAGTATTTTTTAATGAAAAGGAAATTTCAATTGTCTCATCCTGTTTCAAAACTGATTTTGCAAGTGTTGCTTTTCCATATTCAAATGAGGTATAAGAAAGTCCGAATCCGAATGGAAATAAAGGTTCGTTCCCACTATCTAAATAATAAGATTTATTTCCCAAAGATGTTTGAGAAGCTTCAATAGGAATGTTTTCTACATTTAATTCACTTCCGTTTGCTGGACGACCTGTTTTTAAATGACTGTAATACATCGGAATCTGTCCCACATTTTTAGGAAACGTAATGGGTAATTTTGCCGAAGGATTTGCTTTACCAAATAATAAATTTACAAGTGCTGGTCCGCCCATCGTTCCTGGATGCCACGCATATAAAACAGCATTAGATTCTTTAACTTCTTTTTCTATTGTTAAAGGTCTTCCCGCTAGAACAACAGTAATTATTGGCGTTTTTGTTTTAGCTAAAGTTACTAAAAGTTGTGATTGCACGCCTTGCAAATTCAGATTAGAAAGGCTATGTGCTTCGCCCGATAGAATCGATTCTTCGCCTACAAACAGTAACACAACATCTGCTTCTTTTGCTATTTTTCTAGCTTTATCGAATTCAGTAGAATCTTTGTCTCTTGAATATTTTAAAATTGGTTCATACAGAATCTTTACATTTTTTCCGTATTGATCTTTTAAAGCTTGAAGAGGCGTTACGCTATGATTTTTATCTCCATCAAAAACCCAAGTTCCTAATTGATCGTGAGGCGCATCTGCAAACGAACCAAAAACAGCTATCGTTTTAGGATTTTTAAGCGGTAAAATTTGTGCTTCATTCTTTAATAAAACTACCGATTCTTCTGCCGTTTTTTGAGCCGTTTCTAAATGTTCTTTTTTATAAAAAACAGCTTCAGTATTTCCTTTTACATAAGGATTTTCAAAAAGTCCTAGTTTAAATTTTATTCTTAAAATATTACGAACAGCATCATTTATAGTTTCTATATTAATTTTCTTTTCCTTTAAAAGAGATTCAACAAAAGCAACATATGTACCGCTAACCATTTCCATATCTACTCCCGCATTTATGGCTTTTTGAGCCGCTTCTTTGTTATCCGTGCAAAAACCATGATCGACCATTTCTGTAATCGATGCCCAGTCAGAAACTACAAACCCTTTAAAATTCCATTCTTTTCGGAGCATTTGTTTTAAAAGAAACTCATTTCCAGAAGAAGGAATTCCGTCATTAGCATTAAAAGCGGTCATAATTGTAGCCAGGTCGGCTTTTTTAACGGCTTCTTCAAACGGGACTAAATAAGTATTTCTAAATTGCCTTTCAGTTATATTAGTCGTATTATAATCACGTCCTCCTTCTGCTGCTCCATATCCAGCAAAATGTTTGGCACAAGCTGCAATCGAAGTTGGATCCGACAAATTTTTTCCTTGAAAACCTTTAACCATAGCAACTCCCATAACCGAAGTTAAATAAGGATCTTCTCCACAGCTTTCTGCAATTCTTCCCCATCGAGGATCTCTCGCAATATCAATCATAGGAGCAAATGTCCAACGAATTCCAGTTTCTGATGCTTCTATTGCAGCAATTCTAGCTGCTTTTTCTACCAAATCTGGATTAAAACTTGCTGCTTGTCCTAGCGGAATTGGAAATATGGTTTTGAAACCGTGTATTACGTCGCGCCCAATAATTAGCGGAATTCCTAATCTAGTTTGTTCTATCGCTTTTTTTTGTGCTTTGTTGGCTATTTCGGGATTGGTAATACTCAAAACCGAACCTGCCATTCCTTGTTGAATAACTTTATAATTGGTTTCCATATCATCTGCAGACAATTGATTCATCTGACCGATTTTTTCCTTTAAAGTCATTTTCTTTAACAGAACATCAATCTTTTTTTCTATTGAGGCATCAAAAACCTGAGCGCTTGTTTCTAATCCTGATAAGAGTAGAAACAGCGCTAAAAATTGTAGCTTTTTCATCTTGTAAATTATTTCATTAGAAAAACGCTGCGTACATTCCGAAACAGGCTAAAACAAGAAGAAGAGCTTGTATACGGAAGTTTTTATACCAAACTACATTCTGTAAAGCGATCGTTTCTTCTCTCCAAATTGCTTTTGTCCAAGTGTTTTCTTTTACCTTTTTTTCTGATGGAGGAGCTGTTGTTAAACTCACTGTCACATTTACCAAAATACTTAAAACTAAAATAATTGGCGCCAATAATAAAAAGTGAAGCCCTAAATGCATACCAAAAATATATTTTGCAGACATAATGACGATTGCAATAAACAATCCTGACATTAAACCACTGAAAGCTCCAACGGCATTAGAACGTTTCCAGAACAATCCCAGAAAAAAAGTGCCAACAACTGGCGGTGCTAAATAAGATAAGATTTCTTGATAATAAGCAATAAGCGAGTCAAATTTACCAATGTAAGGAGCCCATAAAATAGCGATTATCAAAGTTACAACAGCAGTTATTTTACCAACTCTTACCTTTTTTTCGCTTGACGCATTTTTATCAAACTTGCTGTAAAAATCCATTGTAAACAAAGTAGAAACAGAGTTTAAAGTTGCGCTCAAAGCTGATGTTAAAGCCGAAATCATTGCTGAAAGAATAATTCCGATTAAACCAACCGGAAGCACTTTATTGATTAATCTTGGATAAACTTGATCCGTATTGATTCCGTATTTTGATTTTAATTCGCTTCCGCTAATAATTTCGTGCGGTAAATTCTCTACACCAAAAAGATTAATTCCTCTCGCAATGACACCAGGAAAAATAAAAATGAAAAGTGTAAATAAATATAAAAATCCCACTAGTAAAACGCCTTTTCTTCCATGATCTATAGATTTTGCAGACAAAACTCGTTGTACCATAACCTGATTATTGCCCCAGAAATAAAAGCCCAGAATCGGAATTCCTACCCACATTCCTAACCAAGGCACAGTTGGGTCGTCCATCGGTCTTGTCAATTTTAGCCAAATTCCGTCGTGAAATTGCTTATAAAATGCATCCCAACCTCCAATGCTATCCATTGCGAAAAAAGCCAATAAAGTCGATCCGATTATTAAAATAAAAGCTTGAATTACTTCTGTATTAATAACAGACGAAAGTCCGCCAATAATAGTGTAACTTCCAGCAACAACAGCCATTCCGACAATAATAAGCATCATGTCTGCTCCCGGAAAAATCATGTTGATGATTAATGCTCCTGCATATAGTGTCGCTGAAGCATCAAGAAAAATGTTTCCGATAATAGTTATAAACGAAAAATAAGTTCTTGATCTCGCATCAAATCTTCTTTCCAAAAATTCTGGCATTGTAAAGATTCCCGATTTAATATAAAATGGAAGAAAAAAGATGGCAAAAAAGACCATTACCAGAATCGAAATCCAATTGTAATTGAAAACTGCAATTCCATTGATAAAACCTTCTCCAGAATTTCCCATTAGAGTCGAGCTCGAAATACTGGCCGCAAAAAGTGATAATCCGACCATTGGCCATTTTAAATCTCTCCCCGCCAAAAAGTAAGCATCTGAATCGCTTGATTTACTATTTTTTAATCCCCACCAAACAATAAAGATGATGTATAAAACCAAGACAACTAAGTCAATTATATTTAAATTTATCATAATTACTGCTGGTATGTGGTATAAAGAATAACGCTTTTGGCTGGAATAGAAACTTTAATGCTGTTTTCTTTCAAACTCATTTTTTCAGAAGGAATAGGAAAACCATTTTGGTCAACTGGGCGTTTGCTTACGGTGTATAAATATTTATTAAGTTTCGATTTCAGTTTTAGTTTTTTAGCATCAATTGTAAAATTAGCTTCCTTATCACTGTTGTTTGCAATGGCAATTGTTGCCTCTCCTGAAGCTGTAAATCCTGCTGTGGCGCGTACTTTTTCGATATTTAAATGATCTAGTTTAACAATTTTCATATCGCTGGTAAAATAACGTGTCATAATAGACCAAGTATAAAACCACGGACGCAGATTTTCATCTTCTTTCTTGCCTGTTAATTCTTTACCTAAACTATTAAACATTCCCCAACGCTTGAGCTGATATTTGTCGCCTTTATCATCTTTTGTATGCATTGCATCGTCTAAATCCCAAGCAATTACGGCATCAAATCCTGCATTCATTGCCTGAATTAAAGCATCTGCCATATCTACTCCATAATCGTAATCGTAAACCGAAAGTTGACTGTCGACACTAGTAAATTTATCTCCTAAATGTTCTTTTGAAGAAGGATCTCCTTTTATACCCAATTCGCCTAAAATAAAAGGCTTTTTATGAACTGAATCGGTAAAACGGACTAAGTCTCCAAATGTCTTCTGAAATTCTCCAGAACGAATGCTTTCTTTAGAAGGATAATCGTGCGCATCATAAGCAGAAATTAAATTCGGAATTTGAAGTGTGGTTTGTTTTACCCAATCAAGACCTTTATATTTTGACCTCGGATTATTAAACGAAGTTGCATCTGGACCAATAATCGAAATCTTTTTATCTAAACCTGCCTTTTGAATAGACTTATGAAGCATTGTAATTCCTTCTTTCCATTGTTCAAAATCGCCGTCTGTTGTTGCCCAATCACCATTTGGTTCATTCACCAGATTGTAATATTTAATGCAAGTATATTTCTTTACATTTAGTAAATGATTCAGATTTTTAATGATCAAATCAATCCATCTCTGATCGTTTGCGCCAGTAAAACTGTTTTGAAGATTTAAATGTGTATCGTGCACTTTGTACGGCTGTCCCCACTCTCCTAGAATTACCGTGATTTTGTTTTTTTCACAGTAATCTAACAATTTATAAAGAGCCTGCATTTGATCACTTTCAAAATCAACAATCGGATTTCCAGAAGCATCAAATCCTTTTAGATAGCGCCAATTTGCCTGATCCATTACTCGAGCAATTTTAGGCTTAATGAATGAAACTCGGTCAAAAACCATTTTCCATTTTTCGTCAGTCATCAATTTTCCCCATTCCGAGCTTTCAGTATCAGCGTGCGGATAGGCTGAAAATTCAATTCCATTTCCAATAAATTCATTCGAAATAATTTCGCTCGGATTAATAGAAACGACAGGAATGCTGTTTTGGCTCTGAGCCGAAAAACTGGCTAAAGCGCAAAACAGTAAAAAGCTATTTTGAATTTTCATTTTGAGAATCTTTTAAAGTTTGTAACAATTCATTGATGTCGCAAGTTGCTAAACCAACGTATTTATCAGCTGCGCCGTAATAAACATATAAAATATTATCGACAATCATATTACCTGTAGGAAAAACACAGCCTTTATAGAACCCTTCTATTTCATAATCATGTTCGGGTTCCATAATCCAATCTTCTAGTCTTGCCGTTACTTTTGTTGGATCTTCTAAATCTAAAAGTGCAACGCCTACTCTGTAATAACCATTTCCACCATTTTCAACTCCATGATAAATAAGCAGCCAGCCATCATCTGTACGCAAAGGTGGTGTGCTTCCGCCAATTTTTTCTTCCCAAGTTCCGTTTCTGCCACTTAAAAGAAGGGTGCTTTTTTCTTCCCAAACCATTAAATCATCAGAATATCGAAGCCAGATTGAAGGATAATCGCAACCATATTCTTCTCCAATCCATTGTTTTGGACGGTGCAGCATAGCATATTTTCCGTTGATTTTTTCTGGAAACAAGATTACGTCACGATCATCTAAATTAGAAGTCGTAATTCTTCCTAATCTTCTGTAGGTTTTAAAATCGGTTGTTACCGCTAGACCAGAATTTGCGATATTATGCTTGTAAACGGCTGGAGCATCTGGACCTGTTTCTGGAAGATTGATCACATCATGAGGAAATGTCCAATAACGCCCCGGAGGATAAGGTCTGTAGGCATAAGTAACGTAATACTCGTTTCCAAATTTAATGATTCTCGGATCTTCTACTCCGCCCATATCTGGACCGTTACTGCTTGGTCCAAAAACAGGTTCATCAGATTCTCTTTTAAAATTGATTCCATCTGTACTTGTTGCCAATCCCACACGGATATAATGATCCACATCATCTCCTGCTGCCCTGTAAAGCATATAAAATGTTCCGTTTTCGTACCAGACTCCTGGATTACAAACAACGAGATTTTCCCAGTAATTATTAGGGTTTGGGCTTAAAACTGGATTTTGAGTGCACTTAATTAATTTCATTTTTAGATTTGTATTTTGGTTTTTATTTTACTGTTGTGTTTGCTGCTAAGGTGTACATATCTGGCAGTTTTTTACTAAAGATCATATTTGGACTTGCGTATAGCAGTTTAAAATTTGCTGCCGAACTATGTCCGTCAAATGGAGCATAAAAATGGTTTCCTTCATGAGACGGATCGTACTTGTTACGCCACATAACTACCATGCTTACTTTTTTTCCTGTTAGCGGAATACTGATTTCGTTTGTCCAATAGGTATCATACGGAGCACCATTTTTTACAATTCCTTCAACTCCTGTTTCAGTTACTCCACAAGGTTTTAATTTTTGCTGTGAAAGTGTTGCAAGGTTTCTTAAATTGGTGCTAAAGGCTGAAGTATTGGTTCCATGATAACTATCCCAACCAATAAAATCTACGTAATTATCGCCTGGCCATCTGAAAAGGAAATTATCAACCGTGCCTTGTGAATCTAATTGAGGTGAAATAGCATAAATAAAGCTGTGAACGCCTTTTTTATTTTTCAAATAATCAATCGTATATTTCCATAAACTAATGAATTCTACTTGTGTAGTCGCGCTCGAACCCCACCAAGACCAAGCTTGCGTATGCTCGTGAAAAGGACGAAAAACAATTGGAATTAGTTTTCCGTTTTTGTCTTTCAAATTAGTGGCAAAATCTGCCAATTTATCTAACCAAGAATTGAATTTTACATTTGTAGCGCTTCCGTCTGTCAAGATTTCTTTTGCAACAGTATTGTTAGAATTGTCCCAGCTATCTCCGCCTGTCAAAGGATTGTTTAAATGACAGCAGGCTGTAATTACTTCGCCTCTTTCTCTAGCTTCTTTTATCACTCGAATTCTGTCATTGTTTAAGGTTGAAGTTGCACTTCTATCATCCATAATTTCGGCTAAATCGACACTGAAAACTCCTGGATAATCTCCACAGACATCTTTAATGTCTGATCTTCCTTGTTCCGTCATCCAATTTCTGCCATAAAGCAAATCATCATGATGCCCAAACATTGTTCCTTTTTCTTGAATTCTCCATAAATTAGAGTACAACGCTTTGGTTTCTGCAGTTGCATTTGGGTCACTCAGTTTTAATTCTACCGAAGTTGGAACTTCGGGCTCGTTTCCGCCTGAATCGTTTTTATCATCCGAAGAACATCCTACGAATGACAAACTCATGGCAATCAGAATTGTATATAATGATTTCATCATTTTCTTTTTAAGGTTAATAAGCGAAATTGGTTAATACC
Organism: Flavobacterium sp. GW823-FHT06G12; assembly: GCF_058794775.1. NCBI lineage: Bacteria > Pseudomonadati > Bacteroidota > Flavobacteriia > Flavobacteriales > Flavobacteriaceae > Flavobacterium > Flavobacterium sp. GW823-FHT06G12. The sequence goes on along the minus strand of NZ_JBXAHE010000007.1, from coordinate 14,547 downwards.
AAAAGTCCTTCAGATGGAATTGTTTCTGTTTTATTCTTTTTTAGATCTAAAGAGATATTGGTCTGATTTGGAAGCATGTTATGATCGCCTTCTAGTTTTAAATGGCCTTTTGCATAAACAAACTTTTTGACTTGATTTAAAACAGGCATATTTTGAGAGGTCAATTTAACTTTGGTTTCCTGATGAGAAACATTGACAATGGCAATCATATTTTTTCCGTCTTTTGAAACCGAAATTGCTTTCAAATTTGGATTTCCTTCAACCGAAACGTGATGCACTTTAGCTCCCGAAGGCATATATTTGGTTAGTAAAGACCAAGCATAAAACCAAGGACGAACCTCTTCTTCGCTTTTGCCAAAATATTCTTCTCCCAAAATATTCCAGAATCCCCAGACTTTGAGTTTATTTTTCTGCTCTTTTGCATGCATCGCATCGTCTAACATCCAAGCAACAGAGCCAGAATAGCCAGCATTAATAGTTTGAATCAAAGCATCGGCCATATCAGAACCATAAACATAATCGTAAACAAACATCTGCGAATCTTCAACTGATGCATACGGTTTAGCTTTGGCTCTTTCTATGTTTTCATTCATTAAAGCTTCGTCTTGTTTTTCTACAAATTTGAACCCGATTTCGCCCATTACAATTGGTTTTCCTGCGGGAACCTCATTTTTATAAGCCTTTAGAATTGAAGTATATTCACCTGAATTGACTGTAATTTTAGAAGGATACGTATGAATATCATAAACGCCGATTGCGTCACCTAAATCTTTAACTGAATTGGAAATCCAATCTACTTTATCTGCCTTCCAAATGGCAATATCGGGACCTAATAAAGAAACTTTTTTATCTAGATTTAAAGCTTTTAATTCTAACCAAAAATAACTTGCCGCATTTTTCCAGAGTTTATAATTTTCATCAGTAGAAGACCAAAAACCGTTAGGTTCGTTGATCATATTGTAATAATGAATGCACGAAAATCCTTTTTGATTTACTAGAAAATCAAGATATTTTGCTGCTAATTTCAAATTGGCTTCAGTAATCGTATTGGTTTTACTATTGACCATACGATCTCCCCAGTCGCCTAAAACAACTTTTACATTTCTGGACTGGCAATATTCAAGAATTGGGGCAATATTCTGGTAATTTTTAGTTTCGTTTAAAGTCCCATTTTCAATTACCGAAGTTGTATTGATCATGACTCTTATAAATTGGGGTTTCATAAAATCTAGACGATCATACAATTTCTGCCAGTCCGATTTAGAAATGCTTAGTTGTTTTTCTCCATAATCTAATTGGTACGGATCCCACTGAACTCCGTTGCCAATGTAATTTTCATTTATAATGGTATTGTTATCAACAGCAACAGTTGCGTCGGGCAAAGCCGAGCAACTGATTACTGCTGTCACTAACCAAAATGATACTGTAAGTTTTAAAACTATTTGTCTCATATAAGTGATTTACAATCTTTTTGCCTATTCTTTTTTGGTTACATCGATCCAAAAACGTCTTGGCTTTTTAACGAACTTGTCATAATCAGAATAAATTTTATCCCAATCATCTGTACCATTTAAATTGAAGGCGAAAGCATTGTGTGCAATTGTTTTAGTACTGCCATTTCCAAGGTTTTCTGTACCTGCATTTTCAAATGTTCCAACTTTCGTTGTACCGTCAGCAAAAGTGAAAGTGATGGTTCCTGTAGCATAGTTTCTCAGCCATTTTCCTTCTCCTTCTGGAATTTGTCTGTAGAATTTCTTTACATCTGTTTGAGGATCTCCGATATAAATAAAATCTGCATATGCACCATCGGCTCCAGCTGTATTGGTTACAGTTCCGTAAGTATTTCCATCTTCTGTAATTCCTGTCATTTCAAAAATCAGCTGATTGTCTAATTCTTTATCTGGACCTAAGGTTGTCGACCAAATCCAAGGTTTATCTGTCATTGCCATAACAGCTCCTCCTCCATATTCTGGCCCTGTACCTCCGTAAACAATCAAATTATCAATATCATAAGTCCCAATAAGTGATTCTCTAAAAGAGCTTGCTACAACCGTATATTTTCTAGATTTTCCTGTTGGAGATGTTACTGTTAATTCTGCACTTTTTTGCGCGTTTTCAAAATTTAAAGCTTCACCTTCTTTAATAGATGAATTGGCACCGTAAGACAAAACCATTTCCTTGATCACGATATGGCTTAAGTCTGGAACAGCATCAACATTGATTGCTAAATTGATTGTACCAGTCAAATCATCAACTCGTACAATTGAAGCATTTCCTACTTGGTTTTCAAATTTTATATCCAAAACATTGCGCTCATTATTCCACTTTCCTTCTTCAATATCTTCCAAAGGATCGTTCTGGCAGCTTGTTTGCGCCAGCGCTGTGACAACACACAAGAAGTATAGTATTCTTTTCATAATAGTATATTTTTAAAATTATAATCCTGTGTTCAAATCAATTTCTGTCTGCGGAATCGGATAGAATGCAGCTTGTTCTGCCGTTATTCCAGAAGCTTCTGGCACAACTTGAGATACTTTATTGAAACGGCGCAAATCGTAAAGGCGATTTCCTTCAAAAGCCAATTCGAAAGAACGTTCGTTTAAAACTGCCAATCTGAAATTATCGACGCTTAATCCAGGTGTTAAGTTTCCTAAACCTGCTCTGTTTCTAATTTGATTGATTAAAGCGTAAGATTCTGTAGTTGGTCCTGCAGCTTCTGCATATGTTAATGCTACTTCGCTAAAGCGGATTAAAAAAGGTTTGGTGCTTGTTTTGTCTCCTATGAAGTTTGGGTCAATGTATTTTCGTGTAAACGGATATACAATTTTTCCAGGATACTGTGCAGAAACAACTCCCGAAGCATCGTAAGTTGTGGTTACAAATAAGTCTGTTTTTCTTTTATCTGAATTGTCAAAACTATTGAAGAACCCCGTTAAAGTTTGAAAAACACTCCATCCATCATGCGATTTTGTATAGGTATTGTCTGGATTTTTCAAATAAATTGTAGCGCCATCGATATACGGGATAAACAATTTTGAAATTTTAGAATAATCTCCTTCTGTTGCTCCTGTTCTGTCCATAGAAAGCAAAAAGATATTTTCTTTTCCTAAAGGTTTTTCGACATCATAAATACTCAAAAGATTGTTTTCAAAACCATAAACACTTTGACCTGTAATAACATCTCCTGCATTTTTTGCTGCCAATTGATACATAGTTGCTACATCTTTGTTCATCTCAGCATATTGTGGCACATTGTGTTCTTTTGAAGAAGCGATATACAAATACACTTTTGCCAATAATACTTGTGCTGCCACTTTATCTGCACGTCCTAAAGCTTGATTTACTTTTAAAAGTTCAATTGCTTTTTCGGCGTCAGCAATTATAAAATCGTAAACTTCATCTAGGTTTTTCGCCATTGGTGCTGCAGTCTGGCTTACTGTTTCTACAACCGAAGTATGCATTGGCACTTTTCCGAAATTCTTTACCAGATTAAAATAATTCCAAGCTCTTAAGAAATAAGCTTCTCCTAAGAATTTATCTTTTAAATCTTGCTCAAATTTTCCGTTTGGAACATTTTTAATAACTGCATTGGTTCTATTAATAGCGATGTAAGCATATTTAAAATAATTCCCAAGCATTCTGTTGGTGCTAAAAGTTCCAACCTGCCATTTATCTAAGTTCTGATTATCTGCCGTTTCATCTCCTTTTGGACCACATTCTTCTGTTGGCAAATCGCCTACATAAAATATAGCTCTAGAATATTCTAAAAATGTAAGGGCATCATAGGCATAATCTACAGCAGACTCAGCATCAGAAGCACTTTTATAGAAATTATCTTCTGAATAAAATCCGTATGGCTCTTCATTCAAATCGCAAGCAAACACACTCATCAACAGTGCCATTGTTGCTATTTTATATCTTGTTTTCATAGTAGTTTTTTAAAAAGTTAAGTCCAATCCAAATGTCCATTTGCTCAATCTAGGATATCCTCCCCAGTAAATTCCGTCTGTTCCAACTTCTGGATCGTAACCATCAAATTTGGTAAAGGTGTATACATTGTTTGCATTTAAATACAAGCGTACACTTTGAAATGCGCTTTTTACTGGTTTTAAAGTATAGCCCAATGTGATGTTTTGAATTCTAACAAAAGAGCCGTCTTTTACCCACCAATCTGAAAATTTAACTGTTCTACCGTCTCTTAAACTTGGATAATCATTTGTCGGATTATCTAATGTCCAACGTAATGGCGTATTGCTTGGCTGATTGAATGCTTGTGTATCTAAGACATCTTGACCGAAAACGCCATTTAAGAAGAAGCTAAAATCGAACTGTTTGTATTTTAGTGTCATATTGAAACTCGCCATAAAATCAGGATTTGGGTTTCCAATAATTGTCTGGTCTTTTGTATCTACAACTCCGTCGCCATTTATATCTACATATTTAAATTCTCCAGGCTGCGCCAATTGACCGTCTAAACCTGCATTGATTCCTTCTTGAAGCGTTTGAACAATTCCGTTTGTTTTATATCCGTAGAAAACATTTACTGGCTGACCAATTGCCAAAAGATTAGGAAATTGTCTAAACTGCTCTAAACTGTTTCCTGAATATTCATATTGCATTCCTGTATTCGGATCAACATTTAATCCAGATTGCTCAACAGATCCAAGACTTACGATTTGATTTTTATTTTTAGAATACACTACAGAAGCATTAATTTGCCAATCTTTATTTTTGAAGATTTCGCCGTCTAATGTAATTTCATAACCTTTATTGGTCAATTCTCCATCGTTTACCCAAATTCTATCATATCCAGACGAAGGCGTTAAAATTCTTTCTCTCAAAAGATCTTTTGTACGCTTGTTATAATAATCAAATACGATATTTAATCGGCTTTTTAAGATCGAAATATCAACCCCAAAATCGCTTTGCGCTGTGGTTTCCCATTTTAAATCTGGATTTGGAATTCCGCCCCAAAGTTTTTCAATTCCGTCTTGCCCTGTTGTGCCCACAACATATCCAGGCCCGATTGCAGAAACCCAACTTCCGTTATCATAATATTGGCTCACACCATAACGGCTTAAAGTCTGATATGGATTGATTCCTTGATTTCCTGAAATACCATAACTCGCACGGAATTTTAGCTCATCAAATACATTTAACTTTTTGATGAATTCTTCGTTGTGTGCTTTCCAGCTTAATGCACCTGAAGGGAAAAATGCCCATTGATTGTTTTTACCAAATTTTGAAGAACCATCTGCACGCCCTGTAAGCGTCATCAAGTATTTATCTGCGTAAGCGTAATTCATTCTGAAAATTCCAGAAACTAATTTGGTTTCAATTTTTCCGTTAGAAACTGTATTTCTCTCAGGATTTCCAGCTCCCATGTTTTCATTTCCTAAAGTTTCATTCACAAAGTCAAATGCACCAAGTCCTGAACTTCTCGATACATAACTTTCATATGTATAACCGCCTGTTATACCAAAATCATGTTTATTGAATGTTTTATTGAAGTTGGCAAAAGTCTCTGAAACAAAATTCTGACCTTCCCAGTTATTGATGTAACCAGCCCCGTTGTTAAAATCGCCAGTTTCGGTATATTTACTTGGAAAATATTGATCATTTACAGACGAGCCATATTTATAATTCAATCTTGATGTTAATCGCAATTCTGGTATAATTTGCCATTCTAAAGCCGCAGAAGTAATTACATCTATAGTTTTGGTTTCGTTCTGACGAAGATTTGTAATTGCCACCGGATGTGTATAATCGTTTTGACCAATCATGTAATACTCTCCATTTTCGTCGTAAACTGGGAAAATAGGATTTCTCCAATAAGCTAAACCGCCATTTGAATCTCTTTTTCCTTTACTTACAATATTTGAAAATCTTACTGTAAAATTGTCAAAAACATCGTGTTTAATACGAAGGTTGTAACCGCCTTTGCTATAACCGTCTTTTACAAAAACACCTTGCTCACTGTAATAATTTCCGCTTAGATTGAAACTTGTTTTGTCTGTTCCGCTATTAATGCTCACGATAGTGTTATTTCCTAATGGCATGTTTCTAAAAGTTACATCGTCCCATTTTGTGAAATAAGGCCATGAACCTGACTGCAATTCCTGAATAGACGGATAATAAACACCATTAGAATTCTTTGCTCCGATATATAAAGGTTGCTGTCCGCCATTGATTCTTCCTTCATTACTCAATTGCGCCATTAAAACAGGATCGCGCCACAAATTCAACTCTGAATTAAATTCAGAAAATGTAGATTGCTGCTGCACTAAAATTTGTGTTTTTCCTTTCTTGGCCGATTTAGTAGTAATAATAATTACTCCGTTTGCCCCTCTAGAACCGTAGATTGCTGAAGCCGAAGCGTCTTTTAATACGTCTACTTTATCAATGTCTGCAACATTTACTTGTTTTAAATCGCCTGCATCTCCTAATGGAAACCCGTCTAATACTACTAAAGGAGCGTTTGAACCTCTAAGTGAACTTCCTCCTCTGATTCTTACTGTCGAAGTCGATCCTGGATCTTGAGAAGTTGTTACTTGTAACCCAGCAACTCGACCTTGCAGTACCTGTTCTACAGAATTTGATGGAATATCTTCTAAAGTTTTCGTTTTTACTGTACTTACAGAACCGGTAAGATCTGCTTTTTTAACAGAGCCGTATCCGATAACGACAACTTCTTTAAGATTTTGCGAAGTTGCTCTTAAAACAACATTCAAAGTATTTTTTCCTGAAACGGAAATTTTTTGAGTATCGAAACCCATAAAAGAAAAAGATAAAACTGCATTTGCCGGAGCATTAATTTCAAATTTTCCATCGAAATCTGTTGAGGCGGTTTTAGAAGATCCTTCCACAGTGATATTTACACCGGGGATAGTGAGACCTGTTTCGTCTGCAACTGTACCTTTAATTATATTCTGACTGTAAGCTGAAAATGCGCTAACAAACAGAATACAAAAAAGTATACTTTTTGTCCATTTTTTTTTCATTGTTTGATTGGTTAAAGATTAGTTAATAGTTTCGAGACAAATTAACTACTTCGTTTTCGTAACGATTTTGTAAATACCATCAAATAGTAATACTTTCATGAATAATAAATAATACTTTTAACAACAAACATGTTCTTTATATGAACAAATAATTTTTATTTACACTAAAAATAGCATATAACAGAAAAATATTATTTATTTTTGAACAAGTTTCTTATTCTCCAAATGAAATATTATAATACTATTATGAACGAAAAACGCAATATCCTAAGAGAATTAGTACCTATTTCAGAAGATGACTTCTTTATAGTATTAAATCATAAGAATGCCAAATTTGATTTTCCGCTGCATTTTCATCCTGAAATAGAACTTAATTTGGTTTTGAATTCTTCAGGAAAAAGAATTATTGGAGATTCTGTCATAGAATATACAGATTGCGATATGGCGCTTATAGGTTCGAACACTCCTCATTTATGGACAGGAATAAAAGAAAACACTGAGGCGCATGTGGTTACGATACAGTTTCATGAAGATTTGTTTTCGGAAAAGACTTTAAATCGAAAATTAGCTCTTCCGATTCGTGAGTTATTAGAAAGATCTAAAAGAGGAATTGCTTTTTCTAAAGAAACTATTGAAGCGCTTAAGCCTAAAATACTGCAGTTATCAGATTCACAAGATTTTGACTCTTTGCTTAACTTCTTATCTATATTACATGATTTAGCGATTGCAAAAAATACAAAAAGCCTTTCCTCACATTCTTATGTAGATTATTATAGTTTTTCTGAAAGCCATAAAATTGAAAAAGTAAATGATTTTATTAAAGACAACCTTCAGAATAAAATTCAGCTAAAAGAAGTTGCCGATCTAGTTAATATGTCAGAATCGGCATTTAGCCATTATTTTAAGAAATGTACTAATAGTTCTTTTTCAGATTATGTAACGGATTTAAGATTGGGGCTTGCCGCAAGATTATTATTTGAATCTGAACAGTCTATTAAAGAGATATGTTATGATAGCGGATTTAATAACATTTCTAATTTTAACCGTACTTTCAAACGCAAAATGGGATTTACACCAAGTGAGTTTAGAGATCAAAGCAAATTAATTACGAAACATTAAAAAATGAGTCTGTTATAAAAATGTGTCTTTTATCTTCTCCTAAAATATTTCACAACTTCAAACCACAATACTGAAACTAAGCCTGTCACGATGCAAAAAAACATTTGAGAAAGTGTAATAAGTTCAAAATTAAAAAGAGAACGTAAAAAAGGAATAGTAAATAACAATATCGTTAAAAAAATAGTAATGCCTATTATTATAGAGACAAGGATATTTTTGTATTGGAATGTTGTCCATAACGAATAATAAAATGATCTATTAACCAGCGTTAAGACAATATTCGAAGTAATTAAAGTTAAAAAAACCATACTACGCGTAATGTTTTCATTCCATTGATTGTATATTGCCCACTGGTAAGAAAGCAACAATCCTAAAGTTATTACAATCCCTTGAATAATACTTGCCGTCAATTCTTTAAAATTAAAAAAATCTGTTCGCATCGGCCTTGGCCCTCTCTTCATTGTATCTGCTTCGGCAGGTTCATTTTCAAATATAATGGAGCAAGTTGGCCCCATAATTAGTTCAAGCAAAATAACATGAAGCGGGCTGAATATATTAGGATAAATCCATCTTAAAGCAAGCGGAATAAAGACAATGAGAATTATTGGAATATGAATAGATATGATGTATCGAACTGCTTTTTTTAGATTCGTATAAATCTTTCTCCCCATTGCTACAGCATCAACCATTTTTGAAAGATCATCTTCCGTAAGGATAAGCGATGCGGCATCTTTTGCTATTGCTGTTCCTTTTTTCCCCATAGCGATTCCGATATGAGCAGCTTTTAGCGAAGGCCCATCATTAACTCCATCTCCTGTCATGGCAACAATTTGCCCACAAGCTTTAAGAGCATTTACAATTCTCAATTTAGCATCTGGGAACATCCGACTGAAAATATTAATATCCATTACTTTGTTTTGCAACTCTTGATCACTCCATTTCATTAGTTCATCTCCAGTTATAGCTTTTTCAGAACCAATAAAACCAATTTGCTGCGCGATAGCATTAGTCGTTTTCAAATTGTCTCCAGTAATAATCTTAACGGCAATTCCTGCTGTATAAAAAGACTGAAGCACTTCTGCAATATTATCTTTTGGAGGATCATAAAAAGCAACAAGTCCTTTAAAAGTAAATGAGATTTTCTGTTGTTCATCAGGATAATTATTTCCCTGCAAATTTCCCTCTCCCACACCAAGTACTCTGTAGCCTTTACCAGTCAATTGATCCATCGCGGTTATAATCTTCTGTTTATCTTGTTCAGAAAGACCACAAACCTCTAAAATTGCTTCAGGCGCACCTTTAGCCGCAATAATTCTATTTCCTGAAGAATCTTCAAATACGTGCGTCATCATTGGAGGTTTACCCGATAAAGGATATTCGTGAATCATTTTAAAATGAGCCGTCATATCTGTTTCTGCAAATTTTTTATAGGTGTCATGAAGCGCAATTTCCATAGGATCAAAAGGAATTGGCTCGCTTGCCCACATAGCAGTCGTAAGAAGTTCTTCTGTTTCTTTTATATCTTTGAATGTATTAATTCCAGTCTCTATCCCAGATGGCAGATAAAGTCCCGCCAAATCCATTTTGTTTTGGGTAATTGTTCCTGTTTTATCTGTACAGATTACTGTAGCGCTTCCTAATGTTTCTACTGTTTTCATCTGTTTTACAACAATCCCGATTTTCATAAGCCTGCGAGCTCCAAGCGCCATAAATGTGGCAAAAGCAACTGGAATTTCTTCTGGCAGAATACTCATTGCAAGTGTTAGTGCCAATAAAAGACTTTGGAGCACATTTCCCACTCGCAAGTAGTTTAAAACCCATACTAAAATGAATACGAAAGCACCAGTAAAAATCATTTTTTTTACAAAATTCCCAATCTGTATTTCTAATGGTGTTTTTTCTGTATCTATAGATTCTAAACTGCTTCCTATTTTGCCTAATCTTGTGTCATTTCCAATTTCAGTTACTTTAACTATGGCTAATCCGCTGGCTGTAATAGTTCCAGAAAAAACCTTATTATCTTCTTGATTACTATCTTTAAAAACAACCATTGATTCGCCAGTTAGTATTGCTTCATTTACTGAAAAATCATTGGATTGTATAATTATTCCATCAGCCGGAACCAAAGCGCCTTCTTCAATTACTACCAAATCTCCAACAACAATATCTTGCGTTTTAATGTTCTGGTATTTTCCATCACGAATAACTGTACATAAAGGTTCTATGAATTCTTTTAATTTTGCCAAAGCATTCTGGCTTCTTTTTTCCTGATAAAGTGAAATTGCAGCAATCAACAATATAGAAACTAAAAGAAAAAATCCATCGCTATATTGTCTATTAATAAAGTAAATTCCGGAAGCGGCAAGCAGCAACAGAATCATTGGTTCTGCAAAAACATTTTTAAAAAAAGCTAAAATTCTATTCTCTTTCTTATAATGATACTGATTAGTCCCGAATTCTTTTCTAGACTCAGCCACCTCACTAAAGTTTAGTCCGATTAATTCTTGCTCGTTTGCTTCCATATAATTTCCAATAAAAATAACAGTAGAGTAAAATATTGCCGAACGATTTCAACAATCGATTTCTTTACTCTTATAAAAATATACTATTACCTTAAATTTAAATATAATAATGCGTCTTTTTAGGTTTCATTTTGCGATTTGAAACAATCTTTACAGACCACACATTCTTTTGATCTCAATAAAATATTGATTTATGTACTTACACTTTGTATTTTTGCCATATGAATGACAACTTTATAAATGAATATTTCGGCATAGGAATACAAAATGGTAAAACGCCCGAAAACTTAGGTGTTTTGTGGCGATCAGCTCAAAACTTAGGCGCAACTTTCATATTTACTATAGGCAATCGATATGCTAAACAGGCGTGTGATACGCATGATGCTGTAAAAGCAATTCCTTACTTCCACTATGATACTTTTGAAGCTTTTTTTGAAAATTTACCAAAAGGAGCCCGATTAGTTGGGGTTGAATTATCTGAAAAAGCCTCTGATTTAGAAACTTTTGAACACCCTAGACGTTGTGTTTATATATTGGGCGCAGAAGATCATGGTTTATCTAAAAAAGTTATGGATAAATGCCATCATTTAGTGAAATTTAAATCTGAAAAAAGTTTAAATGTGGCTGTTGCAGGAACTATTGTAATGTATGATAGAAATTTATCTAAACCACGTTCTTAAAAGTTAATAAAAAAGACGCCACAATGGGCGTCTTTTAGTTTAATATCCTTCTCAGTAGCATTATTTTCTTAAGTCAAATCTGTCTAGATTCATTACTTTAGTCCATACCGCAATAAAATCATTCACAAATTTCTCATGAGCATCCGCTGCAGCGTAAACTTCTGCTATCGCTCTCAATTCTGAATTTGAACCAAAAACAAGATCGGCACGTGTTCCTATCCATTTTGGTTGTCCTGAACTTCTGTCGTTTCCTGTATAAAGTTCTTTATCATTTGAAACAGATTGCCATTGTGTGTTCATGTCTAGTAAATTCACAAAAAAGTCATTTGTCAAATAACCAGGTCTATTGGTAAATACACCATTTTTACTTCCGTCAGCATTAATATCTAAAACACGAAGTCCACCTAAAAGCACTGTTAATTCTGGTGCGGTAAGAGTTAAAAGATTTGCCTTATCTATAAGAAGCTCTTCTGTTAAAACAGAAGATTTTGTTTTTCTGTAATTTCTAAAACCATCTGTTTTTGGCTCTAAATATCCAAAAGATTCAACATCTGTCTGTTCTGCAGATGCATCCATACGTCCAGGTGAGAAAGGTACCTTAGCTGAAGCTCCTGCTTCTTTAGCCGCTTTTTCGACAGCTGCGCTACCAGCAAGAACTATTAAATCAGCCAGTGAAACTTTTTTGTCGCCATTTGCTTCATTAAAATCTTTCTGAATAGCCTCTAATTTATCTAAAACCACTTTAAGAGCAGTTGGATTGTTTACTTCCCAATCTTTCTGTGGTGCGAGTCTTATACGTCCACCATTTGCTCCTCCGCGCTTATCTGAACCTCTAAAAGTAGAGGCAGAAGCCCAAGCTGTAGAAACCAATTGTGATATGCTTAATCCTGAGTTTAAAACTTTCTCTTTTAACTGTGCTATATCCTCATCGTTTATTAGGGTGTGATTTACCGCTGGAATAGGGTCTTGCCACAAAAGTTCTTCTGATGGCACTTCAGATCCTAGATATAAAGCACGCGGTCCCATATCACGGTGCGTCAATTTAAACCATGCTCGAGCAAAAGCATCAGCAAACTCATCAGGATTTTCTAGAAAACGACGAGATATTTTTTCATAAGCAGGATCTAATCTTAATGATAAATCTGTAGTAAGCATTGTTGGCAAGTGTTTTTTGTTAGCATCAAATGCATCCGGAATAATTGCCTCAGCATTTTTTGCTACCCATTGGTGCGCACCTGCAGGACTTTTAGAAAGTTCCCATTCATAAGCAAATAAATTTTCAAAAAAGTTATTGCTCCATTGTGTTGGTGTTGTTGTCCAAATAACTTCAAGTCCACTTGTAATCGCATCACTACCTTTTCCTGAGCCAAAACTATTTTTCCATCCTAATCCCTGTAATTCTAAACCAGCTGCTTCAGGCTCTGCCCCAACATGATCTGATGAAGCAGCTCCGTGAGTTTTACCAAAAGTATGTCCACCAGCTATTAACGCTACTGTTTCTTCATCATTCATTGCCATACGTCCAAAAGTATCTCTGATGTCTTTAGCAGCCGCAATAGGGTCTGGATTTCCATCTGGTCCCTCAGGATTTACATATATAAGTCCCATCTGCACTGCTGCAAGAGGTTTTTCAAGATTTCTACTATGAATATCTCCATCTGCATTATCATCTGATGAAACTACTCCATGATCTTTTGGAACGCCTTCAGAACCATCTTTATAACGCTCATCTCCGCCTAACCATGTAGTTTCAGATCCCCAGTAAACAGATTCATCAGCTTCCCAAACATCAGCACGTCCTCCTGCAAAACCAAATGTTTTAAAACCCATTGATTCTAGTGCAACGTTACCAGTTAGGATTAACAAATCGGCCCATGAAATCTTTTGTCCATATTTTTGTTTTATTGGCCAAAGCAATCTTCTTGCCTTATCAAGGCTCACATTATCAGGCCAGCTGTTAAGAGGAGCAAATCTCTGCTGTCCTGCTCCTGCTCCGCCTCGTCCATCATGTACTCTATAAGTACCTGCACTATGCCACGCCATTCGTATGAAAAGACCGCCATAGTGACCAAAATCTGCAGGCCACCAATCTTGTGAATCAGTCATAAGAGCATGTAAATCTTTCTTCACCGCCTCAATATCGAGACTTTTAAAAGCTTCAGCATAATTAAAATCCTTATCTAACGGATTTGACAATAACGAATTCTGTCTCAGAATATTTACTTTTAACTGCTTTGGCCACCAGTCTCGATTTTTCGTTCCTGAAGCAGCTTGTTTGTCCATGCTCCCATTGTGAAATGGGCATTTGCTGATGTCATTTGATTGATTATCCATAGTTCAAAATTTTATTTTTTACTAAATTACTAACTAATGAAAAAGAAAAATACAGCTGTGAATCATAAATAATTCTTACAGAATAGATAAAATCTATGCAACTCTTTTTTTACATCCTTAATTACTTATAATACTACTCGTTATAGATAAATCATACTTTTCTAAATGAGCAACAATTTTGTAATATCGAATTTTAATTATATAAATTTAATAAAAAGAATCCTTTTATTTTTATAAACATTTACTTCCCTGTCTGTTACGTTCCAATTTTTGCGCACAGACTCGGAAGTTTTTTTATTTTCATTAATTTATTAATCATACTTAAAAGGTAAAAAATAAGTTTAAATCCTCGATATAAACACTCCAAAAGTAAAAAACGAGTCAAATCATTATTTAACTCGTTTTTTTTGTAACGTTTTGTTTAGTATGCTGTTTTAAGATGTTTTATCAAGTCTCGACTTCTCTAATTTGGTCAAATGATAAGCCACTGCTATCTTCACCTTTTTTTTATATCTAGCCAAACAATACCACACCATTAAATCAACGTGTACGTTGAAACGATTGTGAAATTTCATTTAAAATGCGTTTACGTTTTATTATTTAGACAGTTTAAATATCATTCTTAAATAAATTATTATAGAATGTCAAAATTCATTTGATTTTATACTCCAAAGATTATTAGTTTATTGAAGTTACTATCTCACTCAAAATTTATGCTTGGATTTTTTAATGAAAGAAAAGGAGTTAAAGAAACGGTTTCATCAGCGATATCTCCAGACAGCATAAATGAAATTTTATCTTTTTTTGATAATACTTTAAAAAATGGCTATAAAACAAAAAACCCTATCCGGTTTGGATAGGGTTTTCAAAAGAAAGGCGACGACATACTCT
>NZ_JBXAHE010000006.1:0-390335 GCF_058794775.1 Flavobacterium sp. GW823-FHT06G12 | reverse complement strand
AGGTGCTCTGAACCAGCTGAGCTAATCGCCCTATTTTACTAGGTTGCTATCGTTTGTGATTGCGAGTGCAAATATACGCCTGTTTTTGAGTTCTGCAAACAAAAAACAATAAAAAATAAAACTTTTTTAAAAATAACTTATATCTATTTGTTTATGAATTTGTTATTAAAAAGAATTTTTTAAGTTTTTTTCTAAATCAAAAGTATATTTTAATCCAAAGGCAATTCGGCAACAACAAAAGTACTTCCGCCAACGTAAATAAAATCATTTTCTAAAGCATTTTTCTTTGCTTCCGCGAAAGCGATTTCAACAGAATCGTATTTTTCTCCTATTAAACTGAATTTTTCAGCCGCATTTTTTAAAGTTTCAGCAGGCAAAGCTCGTGACGAATTTGGATGACAGAAATAATATTGCGCTTCTTTTGGGAAAAGTGGCAAAATAGAATCTAGATCTTTATCATTCACAACACCCAAAACAATATGCAGTTTCTCGTATTTTTCATTCTTCAGCTGATTCATTACAACCGATAATCCGTGTTTATTGTGAGCAGTGTCGCAAATAATTTTTGGGTTTTCTCCCAATTGCTGCCATCTGCCTTGTAAACCAGTATTTTTTACAACATGCAATAAACCTTCTTTTAATTGTTCAATCGAAACTTTAAAATCGGTTTCATTGTTCAAAATCGAAATCGTCTGCTGAACCGTCTTTTTATTATGAAACTGATAATCTCCAATCAAGTCCGACAAATAAATCTGATCAATCAAATCTGATGCAAAATAAATCGGCGCATTGTTTTCTTCGGCTTTAGCCAAAAATACAGGTTTAGTTTCGTCATTATATTCGCCAATAACAACTGGAACATTCGGTTTTATAATTCCCGCTTTTTCTCCTGCAATCGCTTCCAGAGTATTTCCTAAAAATTGAGTGTGATCTAAACCAATATTAGTAATTACCGAAACCAAAGGCGTAATGATATTGGTAGCGTCCAATCTTCCGCCAAGACCCACTTCGATTATAGCAATATCCACTTTTTCTGCAGCAAAATAATCAAAAGCCAATCCAACCGACATTTCGAAGAAACTCATATCATTGGCTTCAAAAAAATCTTTGTGTTTCGCAACAAATTCAATAACAAACTCTTCCGAGATTTCTTTACCGTTTATTTTAATTCTTTCTCTAAAATCCTTCAAGTGCGGAGAAGTATATAAGCCAACTTTATATCCTGCTTCTTGTAAAACAGACGAAAGCATATGCGAAGTAGAACCTTTTCCGTTTGTTCCCGCGACGTGAATGCATTTTAGCTCGTTTTGCGGATTATCAAGATGAGCTGCCAACAATTTGATATTCGTTAAATCTTCTTTATACGCAGAAGCACCTTGCAATTGGTACATTGGAAGTTGATTAAACATCCAATTGGTAGTTTCTTGATAGTTCATTTGTTTAGATAAAATGGTTGTTGATTGAAATAAATTTCGATTTTTGTAGTTTAATATTACAGCGAAAATTATCTTTATTGCAAATTTCAAATATTTTTTAGAATTAATTATTAAAAACCAGAATTAATATATGTTTAGTTTTATTCAGTTACAAACAGATACAATCGCAAATGCCTCAAATGTAGTGGTCGAGAAGATCGCAGCGCCACAAAATGAAATTTCAATGTTTGGTTTCATCATGAAAGGGGGAGTGTTCTTAATTCCGATCGCGATTTTATTGTTTTACACTATTTACCTGATTTTTGAACGTTATATGTACATCAGCCGTGCGTCTAAAATCGACAGCAGATTAATGCAAGATATTAGTGAAAAATTACATTCTGGAAATATCGAATTGGCAAGAACAATTGTAGAAAGAAATAATACTGCAGCTGGAAATATTTTAAAAGAAGGCGTTTTGGTAATTGGAAGACCAATTTCTGAAATTGAAGCTAATATGGATCGCGCTGCCGATATCGAAATTGGCGAAATGGAAAGACATTTAGGTCACTTAGGACTTATTGCTGGTATTGCGCCAACATTAGGTTTCATCGGAACTATTTCTGGGGTTATCAAGATTTTCTACAGTATTTCGGTTACTGAAAATATCAGTATCGGAAATATTTCTGGAGGTTTGTACGAGAAAATGATCAGTTCTGGTTCTGGATTAATTGTGGGTATTATTGCTTATAGCGCTTACCACTTATTAAACGGAAAGATTGATAATTTTGCTTTAAAAATTCAGAAACAGATTTTAGAATTTGTCAATATAATTCAAAGAGCATAAGCCATGTCTATTAAAAGAAAAAGAAGATTTCACGCCGAAGTTGCGACTTCATCTTTGAGCGATATCATGTTTTTCCTGCTGTTGTTTTTCTTAATTATCTCAACACTGGCAAATCCGAACGTGATTAAGATGACATTGCCAAAAGCTAAAGCGAATGAAAAGACCAATAAACAATTAATTAGTTTATCGGTTACCGAAGATAAAAAGTTCTACATAGACAAACAGGAAGTAGATTTCGAAAATCTAGAAACCAGTTTAATGTCAAAAATAGGAACAGACAAAGAGCAAACTGTCGTAGTTCGAATTCCGTTTAATTTGCAAGTTCAAGACTTAGTAGATGTTTTACAGATAGGAGTAAAGAACAATTTGAAGTTTGTAATCGCAACTAGTCCGAAGTAAAAATAATTATTAGGGCGTGACCACAATAAAAAAATGGGCCAATTAGCATAACGTTGATTTGCCCATTTTTTTATTGTGGTTGTCCCGATAGCTATCGGGAGCGCTACTTCGGTAGCCAGCTTCTATCCCTCACGCGAACTAATTGATAATCTTGACCTGACAGGTTTTTAAAACCTGTTATTTAATAGGAGAAGTAAAAAACGCAATTTTGTCATTTCGACGAAGGAGAAATCTCCACAAGTAGCTCCGCAACGAAAATCCAATCTTTGTAGAGCTTCTCGCGAAGATTTCTCCTTCGTCGAAATGACAAACTGAACGAAAGAAATGAGTCAAACAATTTCTATAAAAAAGGCTTTCAGATTTCTGAAAGCCTTTTTTATAGAAAACAGATTTAGTGTAAATCTGTTTTTTAATCCAAACTGAAATTATAAATAATTTTTCCAACTTGTTTTGCAGGAGCATCACTGTCAGATTCCCATTTGGTATTCATTGCTGCAATTCTTGCTTGATCTAATAAGCATTTTGCGGTATTGGTTGTTCCTTTAATTCCTGGAGTTGCGCTTATTGTTTTTCCGTTTTGGTCAACACTTACTTCAACAACCACTTTTCCTTCTTCGTTACAAGTATATTTTGGTGCTGGTTTAGATAAAGCTTTTCTGTTTCCTAGAGAATATCCAGATCCTCCGCCAGAACCACCGCCAGTTCCTGCTCCGTAACCGCTTCCAGTGCCAATGCCATTTCCGGTTCCGTTACCGCCTCCAGTTCCTCCGCCAGAACCACCAGAGCCATAATATCCGTTAGAGTTTAAGCTTCCGTTAGCTTTTCCTTTATTTCCTGCTGCTTTATCATCTCCATCACCGCCTTTGTTTGAGCCTTTCATAATACTCGCTAAAGCATCGTTTGTTGAGTTAGAAACTTTTGGTTTCTCCGGGACAGGTTTTTGTATCGGTTTTTCAACAGGAACAGGTTTCTTCGGTTTTTCTTTTGTCGGAATCACAACATCATTTTCTGTTGTCGTGTTTTCCTGCGTAATAATCGATTCTTCTTCTGGAGTTGCTTTTGCAGGAGCTTGTTTTACATTGTTTTTTACATCCAAAACTTCGCTTTTATAATTGGCACCAGAACCTAAATCGCTATCTCCAAAATTTACAGTTACGCCGCCGCCACCTCCGCCGCCATCTGCAAGTGCAACATTGTTTTCAGGATTATAAGGAGGCCAAAAACGTATAAAAAACAGCAACGCAATAACTACCGCATAAATAGCGATTGTGAATAGTAATGATTTCTTTTGATCTGAAGAAATAGAGGAACTCATTTAAATTCTGAATTTTGAAATGTATTATTTTAAAAACGTTTAAAAGTAGTAAAAATTGTTTAGAATGAAAGAGAGAATTTAACCGCAAAGGGTGCTAAGGTTTTTTAAAAAATTATAACGCAAAGCACGCTAAGATTTACGCAAAGAAACGCAAAGTTTTAATTGACTTAAATTTGAGTGAATCTTAAGATTAAAAGTTCACAAAGCTTTGTCAAGATAAAGCTTTGCGAACTTAATATTTAGATATTGCTTGCGCTCTGAATAAAAATATCTTAGCATACTTTGCGTTAAATATTTACAGTACAAAAAAACGAGCCAAACAATAAATCTGGCTCGTTTATATATTAAAGTGTAGAATATATTACACCAACTGTTTCAATGCAATCTCAAAAGCAGTTGCACTAATATTTGTTTTTGACGAACTCAGAGCGTGAGCTTTAACAATCGCATTTTTAATGGTATCAGATGTATCGTTAAAAATAGCCTCATCGGTCATTTGAACTTTTTTCTCCATGAAATAAGCAAAAACTCTTGCCATTCCGCAGTTCGAAATAAAGTCAGGAATCAAACTTACTTTACGGTCTACTTCTTCCATGATAGAACCAAAGAAAATTTCTTTGTCAGCAAAAGGAACATTTGCTCCGCATGAAATTACTTCCAATCCGTTTGCGATCAAGCTGTCAATTTGAGCTTGAGTTACCAATCTTGAAGCTGCACAAGGAGTAAATATTTCAGCACCAATAGTCCAGATTTTAGAATTGATTTCCTCAAACGGAATCATATTATCGGCTATTAATTTGTTTCCGTCTTTGTTTAAAAACAACGTTCTAATTTCTTCAAAAGAAAAACCTTCTTCTTTTATTAATCCGCCATCGCGATCAATGATTCCGATAACTTTCGCTCCCATTTCTGCTAAATAAAAAGCAGCTGCAGAACCTACGTTTCCGAAACCTTGAACAATCGCTTTTTTACCTTTAATGTCTCCGCCGTAAGTTGCGTAAAAATGACGAACTGCTTCTGCAACACCAAAACCAGTAATCATATCGGCAACGGTATATTTTCTAGTAACGTCTGGTGAGAATTTAGGATTTTCAATTACTTTAATTACACCTTGACGTAATTGTCCGATTCTATTAATTTTATCAGCTTCGGTTGGTTTAAAGTGTCCATTAAAAACACCTTCCTGCGGATGCCAAACACCACATTCTTCCGTCATTGGAATTACTTCGTGAATCTCATCAACATTTAAATCTCCTCCAGTTCCATAATAGCTTTTTAATAAAGGAGAAACGGCTTTGTACCAACGTTGCAAAACACCTTTTTTGCGAGGATCGTTTGGATCAAAATTTATTCCAGATTTAGCTCCTCCAATTGCAGGACCAGAAACTGAGAATTTAACTTCCATAGTTTTAGCCAATGACAAAACTTCGTTCATGTCTAAGCCTTTTCTCATTCTTGTTCCTCCACCCGCAGCTCCTCCACGAAGTGAATTAATAACAGTCCACCCTTCGGCTTCTGTTTCTGAATCTTTCCAATTGAAAACAATTTCAGGTGCTTTGTTTTCAAATTGTTGTAATAAATCTTTCATTTTGTTGTGATATGTTTATTTTGCGTAAATGTATAAAATAGAATAATGCGAATAATGTATTTTGCATCAAATTTATAAAACAAAAAAGAAAAGCCGTCCCGAAATTTTTCGGGACGGCTTTTTGAATATTCAGAAAATTAAGAATTATTGTCCTAATAAATGTTTTTTCAAAGTTTCGTCAACTGGTTTGTCAGAAAGCCAGATTCCAAATAATGCTTTTTTGAAATCGAATCCAGGAATTTTTCCTTTCAAAACTTCGTTTTTAGAAACATAAACATTTTGGTCTAATGGGTTGTATGCTAAAATGAAAACATCTTTTTCTGTAATGGCATCGCTTAAGAAACTTTTTAACTGCTCAATTCTAGGACGTAATTGTTCAAGATTTGCACCCGCAGATTTTTCAAAACCTGTGTTCATAGCTTTTGTCAGTTTATTTGAAGAAACCATAGAAGAAGTAATTTCGATTCTAACTGCCATTTCAGTATCACTATCAATAATGAATTGAGGATCCTGCGCTAGTTGAGATAAATACAATGCCTGCACATAAACTTCCAACCACATTTTTGATCTTCCACCAGCACCGTTAAGTTGTAAAGTCTTACCAAGAAAATCTATTTTTCTAGGAACTGTTACGCCATTAACATCGATTTGAGTTTGTGCCGAAACAGTAGAAAATTGTAAGCTTAAGAGGAATGTTAGTAATAGTAAAATCTTTTTCATGTTCTATCAATTATTTATTTTTTGGTCAAAAATAATGTTAATTTATTAATATTTGGTTCATTTTTAATATGTTTTTTTTCTGTAAAATTTACATTTAATTTTTGTATTACATTAAAAATCAATTTAGTAAGACTAATTTTACGTAGATTTACGTGTTTTAAGAATTGTTTAATTAAAGACTGCTAAAAAGTCATCAAAAATGTTCGTTTTTCTATACTTTAAAAAGAAAAAAAGACTTTTAAGTTTTAAAAGAATTGTTGCGAGATTAACGCTCATTTGGAGAAAAAGCTAAATAATTACGAAAACGTTATCGTTATCTTTGCTGATCTATTAATTTTGTATGCATGCATTGTAAATTACACTTTTAAAAAGTATCTTTGGAAGCCTTTGCTTTAAAAAAAGAGGCTTCGAAAAAACACAAAAAACATAAAAAAACTATCAACTAAAGAAATCTGTTTTGAAATCTGGTTGAGAAAAACATTTAAAGTAAACTACTATGGATTTTAATCTTACCGAAGAACATTTAATGATTCAACAGGCAGCAAGAGATTTTGCTCAAAATGAATTATTGCCGGGAGTTATTGAACGAGACGAAAAACAAATTTTTCCAACTGAGCAAATCAAAAAAATGGGTGAGCTTGGATTTATGGGAATGATGGTTGATCCTAAATACGGAGGAAGCGGTCTTGACGCTATTTCTTATGTTATTGCAATGGAAGAAATTTCTAAAATAGATGCTTCTGCTTCTGTTGTAATGTCTGTAAACAATTCATTAGTTTGCTGGGGATTACAAGAATATGGTACCGAAGAACAAAAACAAAAATATTTGCCAGGTTTAGCTTCTGGAGAAATTCACGGAGCTTTCTGTTTAAGTGAGCCTGAAGCAGGAAGTGATGCAACTTCTCAAAAAACAACAGCGGTTGATATGGGAGATCACTATTTAGTGAACGGAACTAAAAACTGGATTACAAACGGAAATACAGCTTCTGTATATTTAGTAATTGCACAAACTCATCCAGAATTAAAGCACAAAGGAATCAATGCTTTGATTATGACGAAAGATATGCCAGGTTTCTCAGTTGGTCCGAAAGAACAAAAAATGGGAATTCGTGGTTCGGATACACATTCTTTAATGTTTTCTGATGTTAAAGTTCCAAAAGAAAACAGAATCGGAGAAGATGGTTTCGGATTTAAATTTGCTATGAAAACTCTTGCGGGAGGAAGAATCGGAATTGCATCTCAAGCATTAGGAATTGCTTCTGGAGCTTATGAAATGGCTTTGAAATATTCTAAAGAGCGTAAAGCTTTTGGAACTGAAATCTGCAATCATCAGGCAATTGCTTTTAAATTGGCAGATATGGCAGTGAATATTGAAGCAGCGCGTCATTTATGTATGAAAGCAGCTTGGGATAAAGACAATCATAAAAATTACGATGTGAGTGGTGCAATGGCAAAATTATTTGCTTCACAAGTTGCAATGGATACATCTGTTGAAGCTGTTCAAATTCACGGAGGAAATGGATACGTGAAAGAATACCATGTAGAGCGTTTAATGCGTGATGCTAAAATCACTCAGATCTACGAAGGAACTTCTGAAATTCAGAAAATTGTAATTTCTAGAGCAGTTATTGCAGGATAAATAGATTTCAAAATAAATTTTAAAACCCTTTCAGCTTTTAGTTTGAAAGGGTTTTTTTATGAATATTCTATTACTTTTCATAAGTTTATGCCTTAAAGTAAATTTTTGTTTCTTACTCAGTATTAAATCAAACCAAACATTATGAAAAAGCTATACTTTCTGCTTCCTCTTGTTTTTCTAGCATGCAAATCGGGAACTTCAACAACAAAAGAGAATGAGATAAAAGGAGTTTCAAAACCTATAGAAATCAGTTATAAAGTAAAGGAATCTGAAATTTCAGATTTCTTAAAATATCTTTCTTCTGATGAATTAGAAGGACGTGAGACTGGAACGAAAGGAATTGAAAAAGCGGCCGTTTTCTTGGAAGACTTTTTAAAGAAAAATAAAATTAAACCGTATTTTAAAACTTATCGTGATACTTTAACCAATTTCGAAAAGCCAGCGTTTAATATTGTTGGAGTTATTGAGGGAACAGATCCTGAACTAAAAAAAGAATTTGTTGTTTTGAGCGCGCATTACGATCATATTGGTTTAGAGACAAAAGATCAGGCTGATAAAATTAATAATGGTGCCAATGACGATGCTTCGGGAGTAACTTCTGTAGCTGCAATGGCAAAATATTTTAGCACAACTAAAGCTAACAAAAGAAGTATATTAATTGTATTTTTTGCGGGAGAAGAAAAAGGATTATTAGGATCTAAAAGTTTAGTAGAGAAATTAAAAAAGCAAAATTTCAATCTTTACACGCAATTAAATATCGAAATGATCGGTGTTCCAATGAAACGCGATTATCTAGCTTATATAACAGGTTTTGATAAATCGAATATGGCGCAAAAAATAAATGAATACACAGGAAAAAACACCATCGGATTTTTACCAAAAGAAGCAGAGTATAAGCTGTTTTATAGATCTGATAATTATTCGTTTTTTCAGGCTTTCGGAAAACCATGCCAATCTCTAAGTACTTTTGATTTTGAAAACTTTGATTATTATCATCATGTTTCAGATGAATTTAAATTAATGGATATTCCGCATATCACGGCATTCACACAAGAATTATTGCCTGCAGTAACCAAAATTGCTGTTTCGCCAACTCAAGAAATAACCATGAACAAATAAGAGGCTGTTTTACAGCATTTGATTATTTTTGCGATATGAAAAATATTATCGTTACAGGAACAAGCAGAGGAATTGGTTACGAATTAGCCTTAAAATTTGCTGAAGCTGGCCATCAGGTTTTGGCCATTTCTAGAAAAATACCACAAGCACTTATAGAACATCAAAACGTAACTTGTCTGTCTGTTGATTTGGCAGATGAAAATGCTTTAAGACAGGTTGAAAATTTTCTTTCTTCGACATGGAAAAAAGTAGATGCAGTAGTTCATAATGCGGGTGCTTTGCTTTTAAAACCTTTTGAGCAAACTACACAAGCAGATTTTGAAAGTATTTATAAAGTGAATGTTTTTGCTGTTGCGAATCTAACTCGTATTTGTATTCCGTATTTAGAAAAAGGAAGTCACGTAGTTACGATTAGTTCGATTGGTGGAGTTCGCGGAAGTTTGAAATTCGCAGGATTAGCTGCTTATAGTTCGAGCAAAGGTGCTGTAATTACTTTGACTGAATTACTAGCCGAAGAATATAAAGAAAAAGGAATTTCATTTAATGTTTTGGCTTTAGGTTCTGTTCAGACCGAAATGCTAAACGAAGCTTTTCCTGGATATCAAGCGCCGATTTCAGCAGAAGGAATGGCAACTTATATTTATGATTTTACATTAAACGGAAATAAGTATTTTAACGGAAAAGTTCTTGAAGTTTCTTCAACTAATCCATAATTAGTTATGAATTATGAGTTTTGAATTATGAGTGAGAGTGTTGTGAAAACTAAAAGTTTTGAGTTAGCTGTAAGAGGAGTTAACTTTTATAAATGGCTAGTTGCAGAAAGGAAAGAATTTGTAATGAGTAAACAGTTTTTGCGTTCGGTTACTTCAGTTGGTGCCAATGTTCGGGAAGCTGTGAATGCGCAAAAGCAAAGCTGATTTTATTCATAAATTATCAATTTCTCAGAAAGAATGTGATGAATCAATGTATTGGTTAGAAATATTGATTGAAACAAAGTATATTACTATTGCTGAATTTGAATCAATGCACAAGCAATGTGAAGAAGTGCTAAAAATCATAAAAAGTATAATTTTAACGACAAAGAAAAAACTCATAACTCAAAACTCATAATTCATAATTAAATTGAGCGATACTTTAGCTAAATATATTCCAGAACATGCGGTAAAACCCGTTTTTGATTTGATAGTGGCCAATCAGGTTCATTTGAAAATTGTAAACGAACGCCAAACGCGTCACGGAGATTATAGACGCGGACCAAGTGGAAAACATGAAATTACGGTTAATGCAAGTTTGAATAAATATCGGTTTTTAATTACGCTAATTCATGAAATTGCACATTTAGTTGCTTTTGAAAAATTTGGACGAAATATAAAACCGCATGGAAATGAGTGGAAATTTACATTTCAGCGATTGATGGTTCCGTTTATTCGGCCAGAAATATTTCCTGGGCAAATATTGCCTTTGTTGGCAAGACATTTCAAAAATCCTTCTGCAAGTAGTGACACCGATACCACTTTGTCTTTGGCTTTAAAACAATATGACAAGGATAATGATAAGAACTATGTTTTTGAAATTCCGTATGGAAGTGTTTTTAGGATCAAAAACGGAAAAGTTTTCAAGAAATTGGCCGTTCGTACCAAACGTTTTGAATGCATCGAAATAAGCTCAGGGAAAACATATCTTTTTAATCCGAATGCGGAAGTGGAACTAATCAATGTTCACTGAAAGAAATTCCAATAAAAAAATCCCAAATTCCAATTGTAGTAAACTTTGGAGTTTGGGATTTTTAATATTTTAAAAAGACTTTAGCTTTTCAAATAGGCTTCTCTTACTTTTTTGAAAAGGTTTGAAGAATAAACAAACTTTACGATGTCTTTGTTGTCAGTTCTAAAGATTTCCTCTTTAGTTCCTTGCCAAGCTTTAAGACCTTTCTTTAAGAAAACAATATTCTCACCAATCTCCATTACAGAGTTCATATCGTGAGTATTAATTACGGTTGTAATGTTGTATTCTTTTGTGATTTCCTGAATTAAGTTGTCAATCAAAGTCGAAGTATTTGGATCTAGACCAGAGTTAGGTTCGTCACAAAACAAATATTTCGGATTGTTTACAATAGCACGTGCAATAGCCACACGTTTTTGCATACCTCCAGAAATCTCAGAAGGTAATTTTTTGTGAGCGTCAACAAGATTTACTCTTTCTAAAACAAAGTCAACTCTTTCTTTAATTTGTGCTTTGCTATTATTGGTGAACATTTTTAGCGGGAAAGCTACATTTTCTTCAACTGTCATCGAGTCAAATAAGGCACTTCCCTGAAATACCATTCCGATTTCGGTTCTCAAGTCACGTTTTTCGTCTTTGTCCAAATCAGAATAAACTCTTCCGTCAAATTCAATTGTTCCTGAATCTGGCGTATGAATTCCTAATAATGTTTTTAATAGAACTGTTTTTCCAGATCCACTTTGTCCAATAATCAAGTTGGTTTTTCCTGTTTCAAATATTGTTGAAACGCCTTTTAAAACTTTACTATCGCCAAATGATTTTTCTATATTTTTTACTTCTATCATTATCCTAATAATAATTGAGTTAATATATAATTAAAAAGAATGATACAAACTGAAGTCCATACGAATGATGTTGTACTTGCCTTACCAACTTCTAATGCACCACCTTTCATATAATATCCGTGAAAAGATGGAATTGTTGCCAATAACATGGCAAAGATTAAAGTTTTAATAAAGGCATAAGTAATATGGAACGGTATGAAATCTTTTTGAGCTCCCATTATAAAATCGGCACCAGTTGAAAATCCTCCATAAGCACAAGCCATCCATCCGCCAAAAATTCCTAAAAACATACTAATCCCGATTACAAAAGGGTACATTAGTAAAGCGATTATTTTTGGAAAAACAAGATAGTTTACAGAGTTAACTCCCATAACCTCTAAAGCATCAATTTGTTCTGTAACGCGCATTGTTCCGATACTTGAAGTAATATACGATCCCATTTTTCCGGCCATAATTACCGAAATAAAAGTAGGAGCAAACTCCAAGATTACAGATTGGCGTGTAGCAAAACCTATTAAATATTTTGGGATTAGAGGGTTAGTTAAGTTTAACGCTGTTTGAATGGCAACAACTCCTCCAATGAAAAAAGAGATAAAGCAAACAATTCCAAGTGAATCAATAATAAGATCATCGATTTCTTTTAGAATTAGATTTTTCATAACAGGCCATTTAGTCTGTTTATTGAAAATTTCCTTCAGCATTAAAAAATATTTCCCGATTTGGGATAAATAACGGATTAGCATCATAATTTTTAAATATTGGCTAAATTAAGGATTAGTTTACAGTTTACCGTTTCGGCTTGGCAGTTTTTTAATTTTTTTAAGATTAAAAAAGCTTTTGTTTCATTTTTTGGAAACGATAATTTCTAATAAATTTAGCTTGTTCTGGTGTTACCAATAAAGGAGTTTTAGCTTTTTTCGCTTTCCAAAAACCTCTAATGTAGTCTAGAAATAGAAAAGGTTTTTTCTTCATCATTGCCAATTTTGCAGAAGCAATTGCAGTGATCCAAAAACCATATCCTAAAGTATAAAAAGCTTCGCCTTGTTTATAACGAGCTATTTTGTTATAATTTGCACCAGTTGGTTTTAAGTGTTTTACATGTAAAGATTCGTCTGTAACAATTTTCCAATCGTAATACTTGCAAAGCAATTCGTCGACAGTATCCCAACCCATTGCAGGACGTAAACCTCCAATCTGCTGAAAAGTTGCTGCGCGGTATGCTTTTAAAGCACCGCGAATATGGTCTTTATCGGTAAGGTTTTCCAAAATCCATTCGCCATTTTTATCTATGTAGCAGAATCCGCCAGCCATTCCAACCCTTGGATCTGATTCGAAATGTTTAATAATGGTTTCAAAATAATTAGGAGGAAAAATTAAATCGCCGTCAATTTTTACAATAATGTCGTAATTAGAATCTAAAGTTTCAAAACCTTTTTGAAAAGCTTGAATCACTTTACTCCCCGGCATATGAATCGCATCTGAAGTTTTATTTACAACAGAGATGTACGGATTCTCTTTTGCAAAACCCAATACAACTTCTTCTGTTTTATCAGTCGAATTGTCATTTACAACCACAACTTTTGAAGGCAAAACAGTTTGTGAAACCAATGATTGTAAAGTAAGACCAATAAGATCTTGTTCGTTGTGTGCGGGAATGACGATGTAATATTTCATAAAATTTTCAATTTAAATCCCAATTTTTATAAATTCCAAATTCCAATCGAAACGAGTTCAATTGGAATTTGAGATTTTTTATTAGAATTTGAAGTTAAGCTCTTTCAGCTACAACAATATAATATCTTGGAGTGAAGTATCTTAATAAAGGTCTTAAACCAAACTTTTTTACTGGATGTGTAAATTGTAATCGGTCGGTTATTTTCCAGCCTGTTTTTTCTAAAAGCCAATCTAATTGCCAATCTTCAAATTCATGGTAATGTCTGTCCCACATATCTGTTTTAGAACGATATGCTGGCGAAAACCATAAGCGTAACGGAATTGAAATTAGTAATTTATCACATTTTACATTTTGCAAAATGGTATATGGATTTAGTAAATGTTCGAAAATCTCAAATGCAGTAAAAACAGTATATTCTTCTGTTTGTAGCGCCGTATGATTGTTGTCTAAATCTTCGCCTTTTGTATTTTTTACAGTATATCCATTTTCTTCCATTATTTTAGAGAACGGATTTGGAACTCCAAAATCAAAAATAGTCTCTGATGTGCTAACGTGCTTTTGTAAAAACTCTAAGGAAAGTTTGAATCTTTTATTCGGAAACGTTTTTTCGTACATAGTTATTGCGAACGAACAATCTCTCGTTCTTGATTTTAATTAGGTCGCAAATATACTAAAAAAGTCCGCACCTTATAGTGCGGACTTTTTTAGTTTTCAGTCTCAATCAGAGTTTTCAGTCTATGAAACTGAAAACAGCGACTAGTATCGGTAAACAAAAGCATTAATGTTCATTCCTGCTCCAACCGAAGCAAAAATAAGAACGTCGCCTTTGTTGATTTCGTGATTTTCTATTTTTCCTTGTAGAATCAAATCATATAAAGTAGGAACAGTGGCAACACTACTGTTTCCTAAATCATGAATACTCATTGGCATAATATCTTTTGGAGGTGTTTTATCGTAAAGTTTGTAGAAACGTTCGATAATTGCTTCGTCCATTTTTTCGTTTGCTTGATGGATCAGGATTTTTTTGACTTCATCAATTGAAATACCGCTTTTATCTAAGCAACTTTTCATGGCGCATGGAACATTGCTTAAAGCAAATTCGTAGATTTTACGTCCGTACATTTTGATGTATTTAATGTCTGGATCTAAATCTGGATTATAAGATTTTCCGAAGAAAAGATAATTGGCTTCATCATTGGCGAAAGTGGCGCTCTCATAAGATAGTAATCCAGTTTCATCTGTTGATGCTTCTAAAATTGAAACTCCAGCTCCGTCAGAGTAAATCATAGAATCACGATCATGATCATCAACAACTCTAGATAGAGTCTCGGCTCCAATTACCATAACTCTTTTTGCCATTCCAGATTTGATAAAAGCGTTCGCTTGCAATACGCCTTCAATCCATCCAGGGCATCCAAAAAGAATATCGTAAGCTACACATTTAGGATTTTTGATTCCTAATTTGTTTTTCACTCGAGTTGCTAAACTTGGTAAAACATCTGTTTGATGCGTTCCTGTTTTTACGTCACCAAAATTATGGGCGAAAATAATATAGTCTAGAGTTTCGGCATCTATTCCTGCATTTGCAATTGCTTTTTGTGCAGCAAAAAAAGCTAAATCAGAAGCATTATATTGAGGTTCGGCATAACGACGGTTTTGGATTCCAGTGATGCCTTTAAATTTTTTAATTACAACTTCATTCGGATAACCAAAAGGAGTTCCATCCTCATTTAAAAAAACATGTTTATCAAAATCTGTGTTTTTTACTTCTAGATTAGGAATATAGCTCCCAATACCAATAATTTTTATTTTCATTTTTTCCCTTAATTATCCGATAAATTTATTGCTAATGTATAAATAATATTATGATAACTATCATAAAAAATAGTATGCATGCATATAATTATGAAAAAACGATTTTTAGGTTGATATATTGTTTTTTTTCTAATGATTTTTTAATATTTCCTAGATTTCAAACGATTGAAATAGTTTTTAGGACTGATTTTTTTTTCGGTGTAATGTTTATTTTATTGAAATAATTTCACAAAAGATTAGCAGAAAGTTATGTTTCTTTAAATCAGATTTCTTCTTTAGTCTTTTGTTTGAAGAAAGTTTAAAGTTTCAGGTTTAAAGTAGCAATCATAAACTGAAACTTAAAATCCAAAACAAAAAATAAACCCGACAGGTTTTTGAAATCTGTCGGGTTTGGATATTTATAAAAGCTAATTCTTAGCTTTCCATGTAAGCTTCAATAGGAGCACAGCTGCAAACTAAGTTTCTGTCACCATAAGCATCATCTACACGACGAACAGATGGCCAAAATTTATTATCTGCGATGTAATCTAATGGATAAGCTGCTGTTTCTCTTGAGTAAGGGAAATCCCAAGCATCAGAAGTTAACATTGCTAATGTATGAGGTGCATTTTTCAATACATTGTTTTTATCATCAGCAGTTGCAGCTTCAATCTCTTTTCTGATTGAAATAAGTGCATCACAGAAACGATCTAACTCAGCTAAATCTTCAGATTCTGTTGGCTCGATCATTAAAGTTCCAGCAACTGGGAAAGAAACCGTTGGAGCGTGGAAACCGTAATCCATTAAACGTTTTGCGATATCACCAACTTCGATTCCGTTTTCTTTAAATGCACGGCAATCTAAAATCATTTCGTGAGCCGCTCTTCCGCATTCTCCAGTATAAAGAATTGGGTAGTGACCTTCAAAACGAGATTTCATATAGTTGGCATTCAAGATTGCGTGTTCTGTAGCACTTTTTAATCCTTCAGCTCCCATCATTGTAATGTAGCCATAAGAAATTAAACATACTAAAGCAGATCCGTAAGGAGCAGATGAAATTGCGGTAATTGCTTGTTCACCACCTACTTTTAAGATTGGATTTGTTGGCAAGAACGGAACTAATTTTTCATTCACACAGATTGGTCCAACTCCAGGTCCACCGCCACCGTGAGGAATAGCGAATGTTTTGTGTAAGTTTAAGTGACAAACGTCAGCGCCAATTGTAGCAGGATTTGTTAATCCAACTTGCGCGTTCATGTTTGCACCATCCATATATACTAATCCGCCATTATCGTGGATTAATTTAGTGATTTCAATAATTGAAGATTCGAAAACTCCGTGAGTAGAAGGATACGTTACCATTAAACAAGATAAATCATCTTTGTGCTCAATCGCTTTTTCTCTTAAATCTTCTACGTCAATATTTCCTTCTGGAGTGGTTTTAGTAACGATAATTTTCATTCCCGCCATCGCAGCAGAAGCAGGATTTGTTCCGTGAGCCGATGATGGAATTAAACATACATTACGGTGACCTTCGTTTCTTGACATGTGGTAAGCACGAATAGCCATTAAACCAGCATATTCTCCTTGAGCTCCTGAGTTTGGCTGTAAAGTTGTTCCAGCAAAACCAGTAATTACATTTAATTGTTGCTCTAATTTTTTAAGCATTGTAATGTAACCTTCAGCTTGCTCAACTGGTGCAAACGGGTGAATGCTGTTCCAGTTTGGCATTGAAAGAGGCAACATTTCTGAAGCTGCATTTAATTTCATTGTACAAGAACCTAAAGAAATCATAGAATGATTTAATGATAAATCTTTACGTTCTAATTTTTTGATGTAACGCATCAATTGGCTTTCTGAATGATGATTGTTGAAAACATCATGAGTTAAGAAAGACGAAGTTCTTTCTAATGAAGCAGGTAATTGACTAGCTTCAGTTAATTCAGAAACCGTAACAATTTCTTTTCCTAAAGCTTCAGCGAAAATCGTAATGATTTGGTTGATGTCGGCAATAGAAGTTGTTTCATTTAATGAAATTGAAACTGAGTTAGCATCAGGATAGAAGAAGTTTACTTCGTTTTTCTCAGCAATAGCTTTTACTTTTTGAGCATCTGCTTTTACCAAAATAGTATCAAAATAAGCTGAGTTAATTTGAGAAACTCCAATTTTATTTAAAGCCTCAGCAGTAGTAACCGCCGATGCATGAACTTTATTTGCAATGTATTTTAAACCTTCTGGTCCGTGGTAAACCGCGTACATTCCAGCCATAACTGCCAATAAAACTTGAGCAGTACAAATATTTGAAGTCGCTTTTTCACGTTTAATGTGCTGCTCACGAGTTCCTAAAGCCATACGTAAAGCACGGTTTCCATTTGTATCAACAGAAACTCCAATAATACGACCCGGCATAGAACGTTTGTATTCGTCTTTAGTTGCAAAGTAAGCTGCGTGAGGACCTCCGTAACCCATTGGTACACCAAAACGTTGAGTAGTTCCAACCACAACTGCTGCACCCATTTCTCCTGGAGAAGTTAAAGCAGCTAATGATAAAATATCAGCAGCAAAGGCAACTTTAATTTCGTTTTCTTTTGCCTTAGCAACAAAAGCACTATAATCATTTACTTGACCGTATTTTCCTGGGTATTGTAAAATAGCTCCGAAAAATTCATTTGAAAAATCAAATGTTTCGTGGTTTCCAATAACCAATTCAATTCCAATTGGAGTTGAACGCGTTTGTAAAACAGATAAAGTTTGTGGTAGAATTTCTTCAGAAACGAAGAATTTATGAGTATTGTTTTTCTTTTGATCTCTTGTACGAACATCAAATAATAAAGCCATAGCTTCTGCAGCTGCAGTACCTTCATCTAATAAAGATGCATTTGCAATTTCCATTCCTGTTAATTCAATAACTGTAGTTTGAAAATTCAAAATAGCTTCCAAACGACCTTGAGCAATTTCTGCTTGGTAAGGCGTGTAAGCTGTATACCATCCTGGGTTTTCAAAGATGTTTCTCTGAATTGGAGCAGGAACAATAGTTGGGTGATAACCCAATCCAATATAAGATTTGAATACTTTGTTTTTTCTTCCTAATTCTTGAATGTGATTTGCAAATTCGTACTCGGTCATCGCAGGATCTAAATTCAAAGGTGCTTTTAAACGAATGTCATCTGGAAGGGTTTCATAAACAAGTCGCTCGATTGAGTCAACTCCAATAGTTTTCAGCATATGCTGAAGATCAGTTTCTCTTGGACCAATGTGTCTTAAAGCAAAAGCATCTGTTTTCATGTAGCTATCTAAGTTTTTTTAATTAATGTGCTCGTACACCATTTTATGGTACGAATCACATTTAAAAGTAAATGTGTTGTTTTTTTGTGGCGCAAAATTAAGTATTATTACTAATTTAATAGGTATTTTTAACTTCATTTTTTATCAAATTTATAATCAAATACTTGGTTTGTTAATAAAATATTAGATTTGGGGTATGATAGTATCAAAACGCATCTTAGATTTTTATCTAAATAGCAGTATTCATGTGGCTTTATCTTGTTACGCTCTTGTACGAATTACGTTTCATGTATTTCATATTCAATATGATGAGCCGATGGCACTTTTTGTTTTTTTTGGCACAATTGTAGGATATAATTTCGTAAAATATGATGCGCTAGTTCGCGTAAAGAAAAATCAAATAGGAACGCAGCTAAAAATTATAGCCGTTTTGAGTTTTATTTCGCTAATTTTGGTTGGATATTATTTTTTCCATTTAAAGCGAATTACCCAAATTGTCTCCGTTGGAATTTTTGCCATAACAGCACTTTATACATTACCATTTTTTCCAAACCGAAAAAATGCCAGGAATTGGGCTGGCGTAAAAATTTACATTGTAGCACTTTGTTGGGTTGGAGCAACTTTGGTTTTGCCCCTCATAAATGCCGAAATTCCATTTACAACAGATTTCTTTATCAAATGTATTCAGCGATTTATATTGGTTTTTGTGTTGATTTTGGTTTTTGAAATTCTGGATCTCGCAAATGATGACCCGCATCTTCAAACCGTTCCGCAGACAATTGGCGTTAAGAAAACCAAACTTTTAGGATTTCTTTTATTAATCCCATTTTGGTTTTTAGAAGTTTTTATTTCAACATTCAATTATCACGATGCGATTATAAATCTTATCATGGTCATTATGCTGATGTTGTTTATTGCATTTGCCAATCCAAATCGTTCCAAATATTATACTTCTTTTTGGGTAGAAAGTGTACCGATTTTTTGGTGGCTGATGATTCTTTATCTATAAAAATATTTAGGGCGTGCCCCCGATAATACAAGCGGGCAAAATTACTTTGCGCTTATTCGCCCGCCTGTATTATCGGGGTCGGGCTATCCGCGCTACTTCGGTAGCCAGCTCCTATACCTCACGCAAAACGTAAAACGAGGAAAATTCATTTTTAAAATATATTTAGAGAAATAACATATTAAGAACATTGCAAATAATTTTAACTATTGAAACCACGGGCAATGTTTAAAATCAGAATTTGAAAAATAAATTTTAATTTAATTGTTTTGAATTGCCTCCAGCTTTAGCTGGAGGTAAAAGAAGTCTTCAAACAGGGCTTTAGCCAAATGAGAAAGTTCAGCTAAAGCCAAGGCAATCTATCATAATTTATCCTCCAGCTAAAGCTGTAGGCAATTGAAATTAGCTTTTTTTATCTGCTCAATCTATTAAATCTGCGAGAGAAAATTATTTCGTTTTCTGTTCCGCCAAAGCTTTATTTAAATCAGCTTTCGCTTCATTTAGTTTTTTTCTTTTCTTATCGATTTTTTCTTTGCTTTCATTGTCTTTAATCGCTTCATTCAAATCAGCAGTTCTTTCGTTTACTTTTTGCTGTTTTTCTTTTACCTTTTTGTCAAGATCTTTGTTTACTGTTTTAGTAGTGCAGTTTTTCTTGGTTTGCGCAATAGCTTCTTCAACACCTTTTATCTGATTTTGATTTCCAGCTTTTTTTGCGGCAGTTAGTTTTGTGTTTAATTCACATAATTT
Source organism: Flavobacterium sp. GW823-FHT06G12 (assembly GCF_058794775.1). Classification (NCBI taxonomy): domain Bacteria; kingdom Pseudomonadati; phylum Bacteroidota; class Flavobacteriia; order Flavobacteriales; family Flavobacteriaceae; genus Flavobacterium; species Flavobacterium sp. GW823-FHT06G12. Next base: position 370,219 of record NZ_JBXAHE010000006.1, on the reverse strand, counting down.
TCTTTCGCATCCTTTCAAAGTGGTGCAATTACTTTGAGAAAATCCAACAAAAGAAATGGTAAAAAGAAGTATAGCTAATATCGTTTTTACTTTCATAAGTATATTTTTTATTTGTAATTAATTCGTTTTAAGAATAATACTTATAAAGTTAAATAATTTATCTAAACGTACTTCTCTGAAACCGCTTTTAAAATTTTATTTCTTTCTAAAAGAAAATTCGTCAAATGTTTTTTCAAAAACAAAACATCAAATAATTTTCCAAATATCCCAAACGGAGTTTTATATTGCAATTTATCTTTCATGATTGTAAAACCATTTTCTTCATCAAAAAAATGCTCATGTTTGAAAAATTTGAATTTACCTTTTTCCATTTCATCTACAAAATAATCATAAAAATTCATTGCGGTAATTCGGCTTTTGTGCGTGATATAAAATCCGAAATGTTTACCGCGCCAGGTTACAGTTTCATTTAAATTTATTAAACCAGATGTTATTCCAGCAATCGCTTTTTCTTTTGAAGGACTAGCAGATTGTTGGTGAATATCGATATTCCTTGAGAGATCAAAAACGATTTGTTTCGAAGCGTTTATTTTTGTTACGAGATTTATTGTTGTCATGATTTTAGTTTGTTTTTTACGCAATATTGTCATTTCGACGAAGGAGAAATCTCCATAAGTAGCTCCGTACAGAATGTCGCCAATCTTTGTAGAATTAGTCGCTAAGATTTCTCTCTCTTCGAAATGACAAAACTGTGTGAATTTGGGTTCTAAATTAAATCTCGAAAAGCCTCATCAATATCACCAAACTTAAATTGAAACCCATTTTCTAAAAGTCGTTTTGGAATCACATTCCTGCTTTTTAAAACCAATTCCGTTTCAGTTCGAATAAAGAAAGATCCAATTTCGAGAAAGAATTTGCTCAACGGAATTCCAAAAGGAAAACCAACAGCTTTTCGAAGTTTTTCCATAAAATCAACATTTCGAATTGGAGTAGGAGAAACAATATTGATCACACCAGTCATTTCTTTTTCAATAATAAAATCAACCGCATTGGCAAAATCTTCTTCGTGAATCCAACTTACAAACTGATTACCATTTCCTTGTTTTCCTCCAAAACCCATTTTTGCCAAAGTCTTTAATGGAATAAAAGCACCGCCATTTTTACCTAAAACAATTGAAGTTCGCAAAGCTGTTTTTAAAGTCTTTGGAGTTTCGGTTTTAAAGAATGCTTTTTCCCAAGAAAGCGCCACATTTATAGAAAAATCATTTCCGATTTCGCCGTCAATTTCATCCATTTGTTTATCTAGAGAAAAACGATAAATAGTTGCTGTTGAAGAATTCAACCAATGTTTTGGCGGATTTTTACAATTCAAAACCGCTTTGTTTAGAATTTTTGTGCTTTCAATTCTAGACCAAAGAATTTCTTTTTTATTCTTTTTCGTATAACGACAATCTACAGATTTTCCTGCGAGATTAATTAAGACTGAAGCATTTTCTAATTCCTTTTCCCAGCCAGTAAAAGTTCTGGCATTCCAGTTTACATATTTGATTCCACCAATTGTTTTAGATTTTCCTCGTGTGAGAATTACAATTTCTTCAAATTTATCTTTGAAATGATCAATTAAAACTTGTCCAAGAAAACCAGTTCCAGCTGCAATTATGAGTTTTTTCATTTGAGTTTTTTTTAGCCACGAGTCACACGAATTTTCACGAATTTAAAAAAGCATAAAGGCAATTTGAAAATTAATTCGTGAAAATTCGTGCGATTCGTGGCAAATAATTTTAAGCTTTAAAAACTAATCTTTCTTCTCTCTGAGCTTCTTTAGCTTTTCTTTTTCCTCTAAAAAAGAAATACAAATTAAAGAACAACATGATACCAAGATAAATAGAAAATCCTCTAATTTTATAACTCAGTCTTTCAATTAATTCCTGATAACTGTCATGGCTTAATTGCAATTCTAAAATCATTAATGCAAAACCAATATTTAAAAGATAGAATCCAGTTTCAAAAAGTTTGTTTGTAGCTTCAGCAATTTCTTCACGGCCTTTAAATATATCGAGCATAAAGATTTTTCCGTTTTTGAAAAGGGTTTTAGAAACATAATAAGTTAAAAATAAAGCGACTGGTAAATAAATTCCGTAACCAATTAAGATTTTTGTAGTTTCCATAATATTTGAATTTTAGTTGTTGTGAATTATTTTTTTAGCGTATTTGGTTATAATCAAAATGTTGAGGTAATGCAGAATTGAGATAATAAAAATTATGACAGCTGTTTTTATGCAGAGTATTTCGACCAATTGAGACGAAGAAATAATTTTTTGCCAGGAAATTAAAGTCATTGCACAATAGCCAATGTTTAAAAGATAATAGGCTAAAAGTAAAACCTGATTAATTTTTTGGCAGAGATCCGCATGATTTGGAATTAGTTCTAAAACAAAAATATTCCCATTTTTGTAGCAGATTTTTCCAACTTTTAGGATAATGAAAATGGTTATGCTGAGGTAAATAAAATACCCAATGATATTAAAATTCATGATTTCCCAATTTATGTGGTTAATACATCTCTTTCAGAACAGGAAGTATTTGCAATTTCCTTTTGTTCTTCACTGTAATTTTTGAACCTTGAGCTAAGAAAATAGAAGTTGGTTTTTGAGTTTGAAGAAATCCAAAATCACTTCCATAATTTTTTTCGAAATCAATATCAATTCTATGATTTACAACTTCAAATTGTTCCCATCTTGGATGTGTCACTTCATATTCAAAAGTGGTTTCTTCATCGATTTTGGTATATCCAAAGTAATGTTCTGTAATGAATTCAGCTTCAGAATCGATTTCGATTTTACTTAAATCTTTTTTGATTTCAATTTCAATTGTGTTCCATTCTTTGTCATTCTTCCATTGATAGATAAAAGTATTCGTGTTTTTATTTTCTATTATTTCATGTCTCATTTTCTGAGTTTCATAATGTTCTTGATACAAATTATTGGCGATAAAAGTGATGGCTTTTTTAGGAACAATTTCTTTAATGAAAACTACACCACGTTTCCATTCATCGTTTTCAAAACGTTTTACATAAAATCTCAGATTCACTTCTTCAAAATCGATATGAAACGGAACTTTCAATCCTAAAACTCTTGTGTTTTTAAACATAAATCCAACTAGACTGACATAACATTTGTTGTCCCAAATATCGATCTCAGTTCCTGTAGGAAGATATTTTTCTAAGATTTCAGCATCAATTTCATAATTGACAAGCGCTAAGTTTTTCCATTCTGCTTTTAAGAAGTTCATATCAATTGTTTTTAAAGTTTTAAACTTTCAGAAAAAAATGAAAGTTTGAATTAAATTTTTTTACTTCATCATTTTCATGACCAATTTTCCTAGCCAGTTATCATTGAATTCAGTCATTTTGTCTAACATATTATCTGCTTTCAAAACAAAATCGTATAATTTGGTAGTTTGATCTACAAAGTGTTTTTCTTCTGCTGAATCTTTTGCTTCAATAGTCGAAACTTCTTTTAAGATTTTCAGCGTTGGTTTAATTTCTCTTTTACTTCTTTCTCTGGAAATTTTAACCGCTAATTCGTCTAAATCTTTTTCAGCCGTAAAGAATTCTTTTCTTTCTCCAGCTTTAAATTCTTTATAGACAATTCCCCAATCCATTAAACTTCTTAAATTCATGCTTGCATTTCCGCGAGAAATTTGCAATTCTTCCATAATGTCTTCCATAGAAATAGGTTCGTTTGAAACCATCAATAAAGCGTGGATCTGTGCCATCGTTTTATTAATTCCCCATTGAGAACCTAATGCTCCCCAGGTTTGTACGAACTTATTTTTTGCTTCCTTGAATTCCATGAAACAAATGTATGTAAAAGTTTTTAAACTTTCAAAAATAATTGAAAGATATTTTAAAAAGAGGAATATTCTTAAAATCAGGTATTTATACTTATTTCTTTTTCTTACAATCTCCTTTACTTTGTTTACTGTAAGAAAAGCCTCTGTCTCATTTCTCATTTTAAGCCTACTATTCGAATCTGCACTTTTGATTTGATAAAATAAACCTAAGTACTTATCTGAAATGAATTCTGAGCTGTTTTTTTAACAAAAGTGTGGAGCAGAACCCACTATAAAAAACGAGGCGGATCCGAAAAGCCTTATGAGTAGGAAACCAAAAACAACAAATTATGTCAGAATTATTAGCAGGTGCTTATTTAGCAAAAGGCACAATCGGAAATGTAGGAACACCAGGTGCTCCAATTGCAGCATTTAGTTTAGTCGTTGTTCCATCGCAACATTCTGTTTCAGGGACAGTAGTAATTACACAAGCTGTTAAAGGAGCAGACAGCCACATTGTAGTTCAAGTAAAAGGAAAGATATTTTCTACTGGGTTTGGCGAATTTACGCAGGTAGTGAGTTTGCAAGGACAATACGTTCAATCTGTTCCGCCTCCAGGGATTGGTTCTTTCTTAGCAGAATTTAATGCTCATTTAGCAATTGATAATGCTTGGAATGGTAAAGGCGGTTTCGGATATTGGAATCACGCTGTTGAAAATGTGCCAGTTACAGCTGCAAAAGAATTAAAGTCTGAGTTGGTTTAAAAAAAAACAAAAAGTGAGTAACTCGGATGAATTAAATTTTCGTGTGTTATTTACAATTTGGATTCAGAGGAGCCGTCTGTAACAGGCGGCTCTTTTACATTCAATTCCCTAAAAAAAACTTAATCAAAAAAAACAAATGAAAAGAAAACAAGTTATAATCGGTTTAGTAGTTGTTGTTTTAATAGCAGCTATTACACTCTTTTTTCTAAATAAGGAAAAAATAATAAACAAATACGATTCATCTTCTGGATATGCTAATGCATCGGCACCTTCGGCACCATGCGAATGTGAGTCTAGCTGGTTTCCTCATGAGCAGACTCCAGCTCCAGCAGAAGGTGATGGAAGTCCGTTTGATAGCAAGACGACTACAAACTGTGATTTTCATCAATGGTCATGGCAAAAGTTTTTGTGGGTAACAAAACCTTTGCCTAGCGGAAATCCTTTCTTTTTAGATTCTTTAACTTTGGTGAGTCCTCAAATGGAAGATGTAGCACCACAGTTAGGTATAAAATTAGCGCTGAGTTCTATTAATCAGGCTGGTTCGCGTGGCGTTTTGCGATCTAATCCAAAATTTAACAATGCTGCAGATACCGTTTATTATTCAATTCACGTTAACAATCTGCTAAAAGACAAGGCTGTTACGACTGCTGCGTTGATCAACAGCGGAAAATTACCGGTTTCGAATTCAGAAACATTTCCTGTTGGGGCATTAGAATTAAAAGTTTCCTGGATTAACATAGATGCAATTGCAAAAGAGCAGCAAAAAAATTATTTTACAACAAAAGCTGCTGTTTTAAACAGTAAAGGGAAATATGTTGTAAGAACTGTGGCATTATTAGGTATGCACGTGGTGGGGATTGTAAAAAATCATCCTGAATTTATCTGGGCTACTTTTGAGCATAAAGATATGACGCCTGTCTACGATAAGAAAAATAATTCTGTAACAGCTGCGAATGAAATGTTGTTTTATGAAAAAGGAACAAGTACTGGTATAAATGGGATAAAATGGCAAAAAAGTACAGCCTCGCCGATCACTCCAAATAAGGCATTTATTCTTTATGAGTATGGTATTCCAAAAGATTTAGGCACGGGTTCATTTATGGCAACAAGTCAGACAGAACCAGTTAACTTTAATAATATAGATAATATTAATAAGTGCGTCGCTTCTAATCTGAAAGATGTTTTTAATAATTATTTTTATAATGGTTCTATTTGGTTAGATTTTGATGGATTTTCTTCTCAAGATCAAATCAAAGCAATTGTCACTAGAGATATTTCAAGTGCACTTCCAGATTCATTAGCAAGAGGTTCGGTTAATTTGGCAAATATTACAATGGAAACCTATACGCAGACTTTCCAAAATGATATACACCAAATTAATAATACAAATTTAATTAGTTGTTTTTATTGCCATCAATCTGAAAACTTTGACGACAAAAGACCAGGTAAATCTCCATTATTCTTAAGTCATTTATTTGGAGATTATTTACTATTTACCAAACCTACAGTTGCACTTACTGGTAAAAATGCCGCTAATTCTGCTAGCTCAAGAGCAAAACGTATAGAAGAAATAGAGGCTTTGAAAGTTAAACAGTTAGAGAAATTTATTAAAGAGAAAAAGTAAAAAAATAATTTTCATATTAGAAACTAAATAATACTATTTCGATTTTATAAAGCCAAAGTAGATTTAATTTTACTTTGGCTTTTATTTATAGTAATGGTTCGGAGTTATTTAACGAATAATAAAGTTATGTTAATTCAACGCACGAAATTTTTGATTAAATAATGGTACAGCTATTTTTGTAAAAATCACAATTTATGGAATTATACTACACATTTTCGGTGCTAATTGTATTGGCATCTTTTTTCGCCTATTTGAATTTAAGATTTTTAAAACTTCCAGGAACCATCGGAATCATGATTATTGCCATGTTGGTTTCGGTTGGAATTCGCCTTTTAGGAGATTCTTATTTTCCTGCAACTACTAAACATTTTTTCGATCTGATAAAAGAATTCGACTTCAACGAAATCCTAATGGGAGCCATGTTGAATTTTCTTTTATTTGCTGGAGCATTGCACGTAAATATGGCTGATCTGAAAGAACAAAAAGTGCCTATTATGATTTATTCTACGGTAAGTGTTGTTTTATCGGCTTTGATAATTTCGATGCTTCTTTTTTATATTGCGCCACTTTTAGGAATAAAAATACCTTATATATTTTGTTTAGTTTTTGGAACTCTAATTTCTCCAACTGATCCAATTGTGGTCTTAGGAGTTTTAAAAGAGGCAAAAGTTCCAAAAAGAATAGAAACTAAAATTGTTGGTGAGTCATTGTTTAATGATGGAGTAGCAGTAGTAATGTTTGCTGTTGTTCTAAAAATGGCAACCGATCCAACATTTGATGCAACTTTTAGCTCGATCTCTTTGTTATTTATAGAGGAAGGAATCGGCGGACTTTTATTAGGAGCTGTCTTCGGATTTACAGCTTCAAGAGTCATGAAAAAAATTGACGATTATAAAGTTTCGGTCTTAATCACGCTCTCTATAGTAACGGGCGGATTTTTAGTTGCCCAAGCATTACACGTTTCTAGTCCGCTAGCGATGGTTGTTGCCGGATTGATTATTGGAAATTATGGTAAAAAAGTGGCTATGAGCGAAGTCACTAAAGACTACTTAGGAAAGTTTTGGGAGCTAATAGATGAAATCTTAAATGCTGTTTTGTTCCTTTTTATCGGATTTGAATTACTATTGCTTCCAGATTTGAATAAACAACTATTAACAGGTTTTGTAGCTATTTTTATTGTACTGTTTTCAAGATTAACTTCGATTGTTTTACCTTGGAAATTCTTCGATATCTTTAAGTTCTTCGGAATTAAATCGGCTTACAATAAAGGTTCGTTGATGGTTTTGGTTTGGGGAGGAATTCGTGGAGGAGTTTCTATTGCGTTAGTTCTTTCAATGCCAGAAAGCGAATATAAAAACTTGTTGCTTGAGGTAACTTATATTGTTGTTTTATTCTCAATTGTAGTTCAAGGATTAACTGTTGGAAAGTTGGCAAAAAGAGTTTTAGAAAAAGAGTAAAGATTTTATAGAAATAAGATTAAAGAAGCAAGATTTTTTTCTTTATCTAAGCATTATAAAAAAGAAAACCCTGTAAGTTTTTTTTACAGGGTTTTGCTTTTTATCGCTTATCTTCTTTAGAGTAATTTGATTCTCCATTAATATTAATTTCTCCGCCTAAAAAACGGGGTTCGCGATTTCTTAAAACATCAAAAAAGGATTTACAAATAGAAAGAGACTCTCTAAAACGAACATAATTATATCCAAGATATTCTCCATTATTAGCAGAATATCCAGAAGATTTAATGCCTAGTTTTTGTCCAATATAAATGGCGCGATTTAAATGGTATTCCTGTGAAATTAAAGTTGCTTTTTTAATCTTAAAAATATGTTTGGCGCGATACATGGTTGAATACGTATCAAATCCCGCGTAATCAATAAAGATTTTTGTGGTGTCAACGCCATGATTGTAACAGTAATTTTTCATTACCGTCAATTCATCATACTCATCACGGCCATTATCTCCAGAAAGTAGAATTTTATTGATACGTTTTGCTTTCCAAAGCATAATTCCGGCATCAAGTCGGTCCTTTAAATACTTGCTTGGTTGATTCCCATTAATTCCAGCGCCAAAGATAATTCCGACATCGTTTTTCGGAAACTTTTTTACTGAATAATAGATATGGTTTTTGGTCGAAGATTTCACATAATAATTAATAGAAACAATCGCGACCAATCCTATAATGGCAAGATAAAGGGCTATTTTAAAATATTTTTTCAAAATGTATTTTGTAAGATTAAGATTTAAAAAGGCTAAGATAGTTAAAGTAAAACCAAATAAAAAACCGAAGTATTTCTACTTCGGTTTTAAAATTTAATTCTCTAGGAAACTTAGCAACTTAGTCCCGATAGCTATCGGGATAGTATCTTAGAAACTCTATAATAATCCCGCTCTTTTCAATAAAGCTTCTGGTTTCGGTTCTTGACCTCTAAAGCGTTTGTATAAAACCATTGGGTGTTCTGTTCCTCCTTTAGAAAGAACGTTGTCTTTAAATTTCTTTGCTATTTCTTCGTTGAAAATTCCATTTTCATGGAAATATTGAAAAGCATCGGCATCCAAAACTTCCGCCCATTTGTAGCTGTAATATCCAGAAGAATATCCACCTTGGAAAATATGAGAAAACGCTGTACTCATTGCATTTTCTTTTACATCCGGATACAATTGTGTGTTAGCAAATTGTTCCGTTTCGAAAGCTTTAAGATCTGTAATATTAGTTGGATCTTGTCCGTGCCAAGCCATGTCTAGAAGTCCAAAACTTAATTGACGCAACGTTGCTAAACCTTCTTGGAAACTTGCACTTTCTTTAATTTTCTGAACATACTCAATCGGAATGATTTCTCCCGTTTCATAATGATTTGCAAACAAAGCCAAAGCTTCTGGCTCATAACACCAGTTCTCCATAATCTGACTTGGTAATTCTACGAAATCCCAATAAACAGAAGTTCCAGATAAACTTGGATAAACTGTGTCGGCCAACATTCCGTGTAATCCGTGTCCGAATTCGTGGAATAAAGTTGTTACTTCATTAAAAGTCAATAACGAAGGTTTTGTTTCTGTTGGTTTTGTAAAATTGCAAACGTTAGAAATATGTGGTCTTTCGTTTACGCCGTCTTTTACATATTGTGATTTGAATGAAGTCATCCAAGCACCATTTCTTTTTCCTTTTCTTGGGAAGAAATCAGCGTAGAAAATAGAAACCAAATTTCCGTTAACATCTGTTACTTCATAAGTAGTAACTTCTTCGTGATATTTATCAATGTCAAAAACCTCTGTAAAAGTTAATCCGTATAATTTTTTGGCAACTGTAAAAGCGCCGTCTAAAACTTTTTCTAATTGGAAATATGGTTTCAGTTTTTCATCATCTAAATTAAAAAGCTGTTGTTTTAATTTTTCAGAATAATAAGCACCATCCCATTTTTCTAATTGCTCAATTCCATCTAGTTCTTTCGCGAAAGCAGCCAATTCAGCAAACTCTTTTTGAGCAGCTGGTTTTGCTTTTGCCAATAAATCATTTAAGAAAGAGAAAACTTTCTCTGGACTTTCGGCCATTCTTTCTTCCAAAACAAAATGTGCGTGCGTTTTGTAACCTAATAAATTAGCTCTTTCATGACGAAGCTTGGCAATTTTTAGAACATTTTCTTGATTGTCAAATTCGTTGTTTTGAAAACCTTTTGCGCCAAAAGCAATTGCCATTTTTTTACGCAATTCGCGATTATCAGCATAAGTCAAAAACGGAATATAACTTGGATGATCTAAAGTGAAAATCCAGCCTTCTTTTTCCTGATTTTTTGCTAATAATCTAGCAGCTTCAATTGTTCCTTCTGGTAAGCCAGATAAATCTTTTTCATCAGTTAAATGCAACTCGAAGTTGTTGGTTTCTGCCAAAACATTTTCGCCAAACTGTAAACTCAATTTTGATAATTCTTTGTCGATTTCTCTTAATTGGTTTTTCTTGTCTTCTGGCAGGTTGGCTCCGTTTCTCGAAAAGCTTTTGTATTTTTTATCTAATAAAGTAGTTTGTTCGGGATTCAGATTTAAACTTTCTTTTTGATCATAAACGGCTTTTACTCTCGCAAATAAATCTGCATTCAAACGAATGTCATTTCCAAATTCTGAAAGTAAAGGCGAAACTTCCTGCGCAATTTTCTGCATTTCGTCATTCGTTTCAGCCGAATTCAAATTGAAGAAAACGCTAGAAAGACGATCTAAAACATCACCAGAAAAATCCATTGCCACAATGGTATTTTCAAAAGTCGGTGCGTCTGGATTGTTTACGATTGCATCAATTTCGGCTTTAGCCAAAGCAATTCCTTCATTGAAAGCAGGAAAATAATCTTCGATTTTAATTTGCGAAAAAGGTGCGGTGTTATGTTTGGTATTGAAATATTGGGTTAAGATACTCATATTGCAGTTTTTTATCCTGCAAGGTTTTCAAAACCTTGTAGGTGTTTTAGAAGTATTTTATTTTGATTATGATTATGATAATCAGACCTACAAGGTTTTGAAAACCTTGCAGGAATTTATGGGAGAATTATTTCTTCAAACCTTCAGCCGCTTTATTAACTGTAGCTTTCAATTCTTCTTTATAAGAAATAATCGTATCTAAAACTTTTTTGTCGTGGCTTCCGATGATTTGTGCGGCTAAAATTCCGGCATTTTTTGCGCCGTTTAAAGCTACCGTTGCAACAGGAACGCCGCCTGGCATTTGCAGAATTGATAAAACTGAATCCCAACCATCGATTGAATTGCTTGATTTTACTGGAACTCCAATTACCGGAAGTGGAGACATAGAAGCCACCATTCCTGGTAAATGCGCAGCACCACCCGCACCGGCAATAATTACCGAAATACCGCGATTGTGTGCATTTTTGCTGAAATCGAATAATTTTTCTGGCGTTCTGTGTGCCGAAACAATATCTACTTCAACTTCTACATTAAATTGTTTTAATATGTCGATTGCATCTTGCATAACTGGCATGTCTGAGATGCTTCCCATTATAATAGCTACTTTGCTCATGTTTTTTGTTGTATTTGTTTCAGGTTTCAAGTTTTGTTGAGACTGAAAACTGTCATTATTTTAAATTTTCCTAGTTATAGGATTTTTTTAATCTGTTTTTAATTACGTTACCCAAAAAATAAATTACAAGTAAAATAATTGTAACTGTAATAAAATTTATAATCAAAAATTCTGGATAAAAATAATCGTTAACGTAACATTCCGCATCAACTCTTCTAAATGCCTGAAATGGAAAACCTATAGAAAAACCTCTGCCATGTTTAGTTATAGGTATAGTTATTAATTGTATTGTGAAATAAATTAAGATTGTTAATCCAGAGATTTTTAATGCTTTTTTCATTTCATTATTAAGCGCTAATCACTTTAATAGTTTCCTTAACTTCTTGTGCAATTCTTCTTGCCTCAGCCATATCTTCATTTACAATTGTAACGTGACCCATTTTTCTAAACGGACGTGTTTGTTTCTTTCCATAAATATGAGGAGTAACACCGTCCCATCCTAAAATGGTTTCGATGTTTTCATACACTACATTTCCAGAATGACCTTCGGCACCGACTAAATTTACCATAATTCCGGCAACTTTACTGTCTGTGTTTCCTAACGGAAGATCTAAAATAGCACGTAAATGATTTTCGAATTGTGAAGTATAACTTGCTTCGATAGAATAATGACCAGAATTGTGTGGGCGAGGAGCAACTTCGTTAACCAAAATTTCGTCGTCCTGAGTCTGGAACATTTCAACTGCCAAAAGTCCAACGTGATTGAAATTCTCTGAAACTTGTAAAGCAATCGATCTGGCTTTTTTAGCTACTTTATCATCGATTCTTGCCGGACAAATTACATATTCAACTTGGTTGGCTTCTGGGTGAAATTCCATTTCGACAACTGGATACGTTTTCATTTCGCCTGATGGATTTCTAACCACAATTACCGCCAATTCATTTTTGAACGGAACCATAGTTTCTGCAATGCATTCTACATTTGGCAATGCATCTAAATCTGAAGCTTGGCGAACTATTTTTACACCATTTCCATCATAACCAAATTCGGTACATTTCCATACAAAAGGTAATTTCAGATCGTTGATTTTAGATTTTAGTTGATCTAAATTTTCAAATCTTTCGAATGGTGCTGTTGGGATATTGTTTTTAGCGTAAAAATCTTTTTGAACACCTTTATTCTGAATTCCTTTTAAGGTCTTTGGAGATGGATATATTTTTAAACCTTCGTTTTCTAATTGCGTTAAAGCTTCCAGGTTTACCAATTCGATTTCAAAAGTCAAAACATCGACTTGTTTCCCGAAATTATAAACCGTTTCATAGTCCATTAAATCGCCTTGAAAGAATTTGTTACAGGCAATTTTACTTGGCGCTTCGTCGCTTGGATCTAGAACGTAAGTTTGTATGTCAAATTTTCTGGTATCGAACAAAAGCATTTTACCTAATTGTCCGCCGCCTAATATTCCTAATTTAAAATCAGAAGAAAAATAATTCATTTTGTGTTGTGTTTTTGCAAAGATACTTTTTAATCTTTTTTAGCCAAAATTTAGTTTTTCTGCCACAGATTAAAAGGATTAGAAAGGATTTTTTTTGTTTGCCACGAATTACACGAATTTACACGAATTTTTTTAGTTGAATTTGAAAAAATAATTCGTGAAAATTCGTGTAATTCGCGGCTATAAAAACTATTTTATTTTCTTCAAAACTTCTTTGGCGACGGCTTTATAGGCTGCTGAATGGTCTCCGAAATCTTTGTCAATAATCACTTTTAGTTCGGGGTGAATCCAGTCGTAATGATTTCCTAAAACATATAAAGTTCTTATAGAATAGGCTTTTGTTGCCACTTTGACATCGTTTATCAACCAATCAAAAGAAGCTTCAATAATATCTTGTAAATTGTTTTCGGAAAGAGAAATACTATTTTCGTTTTTTTTGTAATGAGATTTTACCAAAAGCTGCGTCACTTTTGCGATTGGACGCATGGAACTTTCGTCTTTTAAAATTTTTAGATTCGAACAGAAAAAATCTAAATGAGGTTGGAGCCAATGCAATTCTTCGTACGAAACAAATTCTAAAATCCAGCAAGCTTTATGATTGTTTTTATCTTCGGGTGAAAAGCAAATCGAAACTAACTCACTAAAAAGTGAAGGGTTTTCTAAAACATCCTGCGCTGCTTTTAGACGGTTTTCTCTATAAGCATTAACATAATCCAATTTTTTTTGCAATTCAGACGGCATTGTTTTTTGTATTTAGTACAATGCTAAAATAAGTAATTTAATGAGATAATTCCGTAATAGTTTATAGGCAATCCTGGATAATAGAATCGTGGTTGCGCATTTCCAACTCCGGTTGCATTGGTCAAAATCATGGAAGCGTATTTTTCGTTTGTAACATTATTAATTCCTGCATCGAGATGTGCTTTTAATCCAGACAAAATTTCAAATTGATAACCTGTTTTTAAATTTAGTAAAGAATAAGAATCTGAAAAATTGGCATTTGAATCATTCATCGGAATTTTATCTGTGAACTGAAAATCTGCTGAAAAATAAAAACCTGAATTGGTATTCAAATTAAAACCAGCACTTGCAGTATTGGCAGGAACTCCAGTTAATTTGTTGCCTGAATAATCATTTCCGTTATCGACAAATTCTTTAAATTCATAATTTCCGATAGAAGCGCCAGTGTAAGAGTTTAAATTGAAAGTTCTATTGATTGTCCAATTGTGTTTTAATGCAATTTCGATTCCTTCATGAAATGTTTTTCCAGCATTTACGCCTTCATATTGATCGTCTCCAATTCTTTTGGCAACCAATAAATCTTTAATTTCCATTCGGTAAACGGCAATTTCAGCATATAGTTTTTTGCTAAAAAGATGAAGTTTGCTACCTAATTCAAAATTATAACCTGTTTCGGGTTTAATGTCTGAATTGATATTTCCTGTGCTTGTTAAAGTTTCTTCGGTTGCAGGAAGAGAAAATCCTCGGCTTGCAGAGAAGTAAAAAGTCTGGATTTCATTTGGCTTGAACAAAAAAGAAAGTTGTGGCGAAAAAATGCCATCATAACTATATTGCTCCACTGGATTATTTGCGGAAGCGGGAAAATCATTCTGAAGTTCAAATTTGGTTTTGTTGTAATTTAAACCTGCCTGAATTTCAAATCGGTCAGAAAGTAAAGTTCTGATTTGAGAAAAGATATTATAAAAACGCCTTTTCTGATTCGTTGCTGTAAGCTGATTACCTTGTAAACTTCCGTTTCCATTATTTTGCTGATACAGATTTTGAAAAGTATTTCCGCTGTAATTGTCTGCGAAATATTCAATTCCGCCAATAAATTGATTTTTGATTTTTCCGATTTTAAAGTCTCCCGAAAATTGTGTTCTAGCGCCAGAAGCAAAAGTATATTGACGCAAAATGTCAAAAGGACGCGGTTCGTTGCTGCCTTTATAATTGATAAAAACAGAAGTCGAATTGTTTAAATGATCATTTATTTTAAAATCGTAAGCCAATCCGCCCAAAGTCGATTTGTATTCTTTAAATCCTTTTGAAGCAACCCAAGTCGGTGCGCCCGCTTGTGGATTATTTTCGAAAGTGGTTTTATTGATCGAACTCGGAATATATGCTTTTAAATAGGTATAATTAGAAAAATAGGTCAATTTGCTGTTTTTCTTTCTAAATAATTCTCCGCCAAGTGTAACTCCTTCACGATTATAGGCACTGTTTTCGCGCCAGCCATCGGTTTTTAGATTGTGATAACTCAGGTTTAAAGATGCATTATTTTCATTTAAATCAAAACTTATTCTGTTTTTCAATAATCCGTAAGAGCCAAAAACCGAACTAACTTCAGCTTGATAATTGCCACTTTTTAAAGATTGAGGAGAAATCAAAATCGCACCGCCCAAACCAGCACCATAAACACTAGAAAGCGGCCCCTTTATAATCTCAATCTGATTGATGTTTTGAAGATCGATATCGTCAATTACAGTTTCACTGTTTCCTGAAGTTAATGGAATACTTCCATAAAAAGCTCTAATTTTATTCGTCCCATAAGGAGTTCTCGCGCCAATTCCACGAATCGAAATTCGGGTTGTGGTAATATTGGAAGACTGCATAAAAACGCCAGGAATTGTATTGATGACATTACTAATATCAGTTGTGTTATTTCGAAGTAATTCTTTTTCGGATAAAATACCAATTGAAGCGGGACTATTTTGTAAATCACGATTAATATGAAGCGGACTTATTAAAACTTCATTCAGTTTTTGAGTTTTAACTGAATCAATATTTTGAATTTTTTCTTGTGCTGAGATGCTTTTAGAAGTAAAAAGAATAAAGAGAAGAAGAAAATATTTTTTGGAGGGCATAAAATGAGCTGATTAAAAGGCAGTTTTATTTTAACACATAGAAACACAGCATTGATTGAGGCAAAAAAGGCGTTTTACTTGTCAAAAGCCACATAATAACTATGTGCGAAAACTAATTTTCTTAATAACATCTTTTTAAACAAAAATCTATGTCTCTATGTGTTTAAAATTTTCTTTTTAAAATTTGTTCCGATAATTTTCGGAATTGGAATTTATTTCTTTGCTGTAACCTTCCAAATAGTATTTCCGCTATCATCATTTACCAAAAGCGATCCGTCTTTCATTACAGTAACTGCAACTGGACGTCCGTAAACTTCAGCTTTATCATTGTCAGAAATAAAACCAGTTAAAAAATCTTCTGGTTTTCCTGAAGGTTTTCCGTCTTTAAAAGGAACAAATAAAACTTTATAGCCTGAAATTATAGATCGGTTCCAAGAACCATGTTGGCCTACAAAAGCGCCATTTTTGTATTTTGCAGGAAAAGCGTCTTTCGTGTAAAAAGCTAATCCTAAAGAAGCAGTATGAGCGCCAACAGGAACATCGGGAACAATAGCTTTTTCTATCAAATCTTTTCGTTCGCCTTTACCTTTCCATCTTGGATCAGGAATACTTCCAAAATACGAATAAGGCCATCCGTAAAAACCGCCTCTTTTTACACTTGTAATATAATCTGGAACTAAATCATCTCCAAGTTCATCTCTTTCATTCACCGCTGTCCAAAGTTCTTTTTTGTTGGCTGGATTCCAATCCATTCCCATTGGATTTCTAAGGCCTTCAGCATAAATTTTTTCGCCAGTTCCATCAGGGTTGATTTCTA
Organism: Flavobacterium sp. GW823-FHT06G12; assembly: GCF_058794775.1. Classification (NCBI taxonomy): domain Bacteria; kingdom Pseudomonadati; phylum Bacteroidota; class Flavobacteriia; order Flavobacteriales; family Flavobacteriaceae; genus Flavobacterium; species Flavobacterium sp. GW823-FHT06G12. The sequence goes on along the minus strand of NZ_JBXAHE010000006.1, from coordinate 353,806 downwards.
AAATTGCAGCGCGGCGAACTTCTTTATCCATTCCGTTTTCTCCCACATTGCTTCCTGAACCAACACCAATATAAATTTTTGTTCCTTCAGGATTAGCAAGCAAACTTCTTGTCCAGTGATTGTTGTATCCGCCAGCTGGTAGTTCAACAATTTTAGTTCCTTGAGTTTCTAATTTTAATGGTGCGTTTTTATAAGGATAACGGTAAAGTCCGTCAGTATTGGCAATATAAAAAAAGTCTTTTAGGATTAACATTCCTAAAGGTCTGTTTAAACCAGAAATAAAAACTTCGCGAGTTTCATATGTTCCGTCTTTATCATTGTCACGCAAAACTATAATTTGGTTTTTGCTTGTTCTGGTGCCGCTTTCAACAACAAAAATATCATTGTTTGGACCTATATAACTCCATCGTGGATTCTCAAATCCGTCAGCAAATTTAGTTACTGTAAAACCTTCAGGCGCTTTTGGCGTTTTGCCTTCTGGCCATCCAATTACTTTGCTATTTTTGGTTTTAGATTCGGTTGCGTAAGGAGCGGGAAGAGTAATTTCTCCGATAGCAGTTTTTACAACATTGCCAGAATGGTTGGCTAAGGCTTCTTTTTCTTCTTTTTTTACTTGCCCATTACAGGCAGTCATAAAGGCTAATAACGTTATCGAGATTAGGGTTAAAGGTTTTTTCATTGGTTTTTTGGAGTTAAATAATTAGATCATAACAATTTACTTAAAATATGTAGAGTGACAAAAAAATATTTGTAAAGATTAACTGAGATTTAACATTCCTAAAAAATATCTCGAATACAGTTTGTTTTGATAGAAGCTGTTAAGTTCTAATTCTTTATCTTTGTCCATTATTTTAAAAAGAAAAATAATGATACAACTTCACGATAAACAATTTGTTCCGTTTATTTCGGCAAAAGAAATTGATTTTGCTTTGGCTAAAATGGTCGCTCAGGTAGAAGATGATTTTGGTGATGATACACCAATTTTTATTGGAGTCTTGAATGGTGCTTTTATGGTGGTGTCAGATTTTCTGAAAAAATATAAAAAACCGTGCGAAGTCTCATTCATCAAAATGGCTTCGTATGAAGGAACAGAAAGCACAGAATCGGTTAAAGAATTAATAGGTATCAGTCACGATCTTTCAGGAAGAACTGTAATCGTGATCGAAGATATTGTCGACACAGGAAATACTGTAGAAGAATTGAAGCATTTGTTTAAAGCACAAAATGTAAAGCATTTTAAGATTGCAACGTTGTTCTTTAAGCCAGAAGCTTATAAAAAAGACATTAAGATAGATTATATCGGAATTCGTATTCCGAACAAATTTATTGTAGGTTACGGTTTAGACTATGATGGTTTAGGAAGAAACCTTACTGAAGTTTACAAATTAGCAGAATAACAAAACACAACTATATATTCATTTTAAAACTTCTGAAAGACAGAAGTAACAACACTCATTTCAATTATGATTAACATCGTTTTATTTGGAAAGCCTGGTGCAGGAAAAGGAACTCAGGCAGAATTTTTAAAAGAAAAATACAATTTAACACACCTTTCAACAGGAGATATTTTTCGTTTCAATTTAAAAAATGATACTGAACTAGGAAAACAAGCAAGAGTTTTTATGGACAACGGAGAGTTGGTTCCTTGTGAAGTAACAACTGCAATGTTAATTGATGAGGTAAAAAAACATCCAGATACTGCAGGATTCTTGTTCGACGGTTACCCAAGAACAATCAATCAAGCAGAAGCTTTAGACCAGTTTTTGCCAACGATCGGATCTAGCGTAACAGCAACAATCGCTTTAGAAGCTGATGACGAAATTTTGGTAAAGCGTCTATTAGAGAGAGGAAAAACAAGCGGAAGAGTTGACGATCAAGACGAAGAAAAAATTCGTGTAAGATACCAAGAGTACAATGAGAAAACAGCTCCTCTTATTGGATATTATAAAGAACAAGGTAAGTTTCATGCCGTAGACGGTATCGGAACTATCGAACAAATTACAGAGCGATTAACGTCAGTTATAGATAATTTGTAGAAACTTATTCCAGCTGTACGTGAATCCTGATAGCTATCGGGACGCAAAAAAAACTATTTTTCTAACTCTAAAACGGGCTTTTCAAATGTTTTTGATGATCAATGTTTTTGAGTTAGAAAAATTAGTTTTTTAATTCACAGCCATTTTTTAAGATTACAAATTACATTTAACGAGACCATTTTATAACGAATCCACTATCAATTGGAAATACTAATTATATTTTTTCTAATTCTATTAAACGGAGTTTTCTCCATGTCTGAAATCGCTTTGATTTCGGCCCGTAAAAACAGGCTTGAAACAGCTGCGAAAAAAGGCAATAATAGTGCAAAAACGGCACTAGATTTAGCTAATTCCCCAAATAAGTTTTTATCGACAGTACAAATCGGAATTACCCTTATCGGAATTTTGACAGGTATTTATTCTGGTGACAAAATTACTGCAGATGTTGAGCTTTTTGTAGCAGGATTTGAAGTTCTTAAACCTTACGCACATTCTATTGCGGTGGGAATTGTAGTTGTAGTTTTAACTTTCTTCTCATTGGTTTTGGGAGAATTACTTCCTAAACGAATCGGATTAAATTATCCAGAAGCAATTGCAAAAATGGTTGCAATGCCAATGAAAGTGATTTCTATTATTACAGCTCCATTTATTTGGTTGCTTACTACATCGACAGATTTCTTATTGAATGTTTTCCAAATAAAACCAACCGCTGACGGAAAAGTTACGGAGGAAGAAATTAAAGCTATCATTAAAGAAGGAACAGAAGTAGGAGAGGTTCAAGAAATTGAACAAGATATTGTGGAGCGTGTTTTTCATATTGGAGACAGAAAAGTAAACTCTTTAATGACACATCGCAAGTCGGTTGATATGTTGCCATTAAAAGCCGATAAAGAAAAAATCAAAGAATTGGTTGTTCAAGACCTTCACGCAGTCTATCCTGTTTACAATGATAATTACGATGATATTGTTGGAGTCGTAACACTTAAAAATATTTTTGCTAACATCGAAAGCGATAATTTTGATTTAGCGGCAATTATGTCTGACGCGCCCTATTTAATGGAGCAAACAACGGCATACAAAGCTTTAGAAAATTTCAAAAAAACGGGTGTCCACTATGCTTTAGTTTCAGACGAATATGGAGTTTTTCAGGGACTGATTACTCTTAATGATATTTTGGAAGCTTTAGTTGGTGATGCTGCAGAATTTTATAAAGACGAATTCCAGCTTATAGAAAGAGAAGATGGTTCGTGGTTAGTTGATGGACATTATTCATTACACGACTTCTTGACTTACTTCGAATTGGATGAGTTAACAAACGATTATGAAGTGAATACCGTAAGCGGAATGATTATGACCGAGCTTTCTCACATTCCAAAAGAAGGAGAAAAATTAGTTTGGCAAAAATTCGTCCTAGAAGTAATCGACATGGACGGTGTTAAGATTGATAAAGTACTTGTGAAAGCACTAAAAGAGTAGAGAGAAAATTTGTTTCAGGTTTCAAGTTTCAAGTTTCAGGTTATATATTAAACAACTTGAAACTTGAAACCTGAAACTTGAAACTTTACATAAACAAAGAAAATGACAGAAGGAAATTTTGTAGATTACGTTAAGATATATGTTTCTTCCGGAAAGGGAGGAAAAGGTTCTACGCATTTACATAGAGAGAAATTTATTGAAAAAGGAGGTCCAGATGGTGGCGATGGAGGTCGTGGTGGACATGTATATTTAGTTGGAAATAAAGGGCTTTGGACATTATTTCATTTGAAGTTTGCGCGTCATATTAAAGCAGGTCACGGTGGAGACGGAGGTTCTGACAGAAGTACTGGTGCAGACGGAGAAGATAAAATCATTGAAGTGCCATTAGGAACTGTTGTAAAAGACAAAGAAACTGGAGAAACGCTTTTTGAAATTACAGAACACGGAGAAAAACAAATTCTTGCAAGAGGAGGAAAAGGAGGTTTAGGAAACTGGCATTTTAGAAGCTCTACAAACCAAACGCCTCGTTATGCACAACCGGGTTTGCTTGGTATTGAAATGGATGTGATTTTGGAACTTAAAGTTTTGGCTGATGTTGGTTTGGTTGGTTTTCCTAATGCAGGAAAATCTACTTTATTGTCTGTATTGACTTCGGCAAAACCAAAAATTGCCGATTATCCGTTTACGACTTTAAAACCGAATCTAGGAATCGTGGCTTACAGAGATTTTCAATCTTTTGTAATTGCTGATATTCCTGGAATTATTGAAGGCGCGGCAGAAGGAAAAGGTCTTGGTCATTACTTCTTGCGTCATATTGAACGTAACTCAACTTTATTGTTTTTAATTCCTGTTGATACGGCAGACATTAAAGGAGAATATGATATTTTGGTTAACGAATTAACAAAGTATAATCCTGAAATGCTAGACAAAGAACGTCTTGTGGTAATTTCAAAATGTGATATGTTGGATGATGAATTGAAAGCTGAGCTGAAAGCAGAATTAGATGTTTCTTTTAAAGGCGTTCCTTATATGTTTATTTCATCTGTAGCACAACAAGGTTTGACAGATTTAAAAGACAGACTTTGGAAAATGCTTAACGAATAGTAAAGCTTACTTAGATATCAAAAAGGTGTTCTGTTCTCAGGGCACCTTTTTTGTTTTATAATGTTAAATTCGTAATAAACTGCTAAAAATCTAATATCATTTTTAATTTTAAGATTGTTTGGGTTGAGATAATTGCTAAAATGGCTTATATTCGCATCACTTAAACAAAATAACATGAAAAAAGTAATTTTATTCTTGACCATGTGCCTTGTGGCTTTCCCAATGAGAGCCGATGAAGGAATGTGGTTTTTGATGTTTATCGAAAGATTGAACCATAGAGATATGGAAAAAATGGGCTTGCAATTGACAGCCGAAGAAATTTACAGTATCAATAATCATAGCTTAAAAGATGCAATTGTACAATTCAATGGAGGATGTACAGCTGAAATCGTTTCAAACAGCGGTTTGGTTCTTACTAATCACCACTGTGGCTATAGTTCAATTGCAGAACTTTCAACTGCAGAACAAAATCATTTGAAAAATGGTTTTTGGGCAAAAAATCGTTCAGAAGAACTAAAACCAAAATCTTTATACGTTCGTTTCTTTGTTCGTATGGATGATGTTTCAAAAAGAATCCTGTCTAAAGTAAACGATACGATGACAGAAACTGAAAGAAACACAATCATCCAGCAAGAAATCGCTTTGATTGAAAAAGAAAATAGTGAAAATGGAAAATACACAGTTTCTGTTCGCCCTTTCTTTCAAGGAAATGAATATTACTATTTTGTTTACCAAGATTACACAGACGTTCGTTTAGTTGGAACTCCTCCAGAAAGTGTTGGTAAATTTGGTGGAGATACAGACAACTGGGAGTGGCCTCGTCAAACTGGAGATTTCTCTATGTTTAGAGTTTACGCTGACAAAGATGGAAATCCGGCAGCATATTCTAAAGATAATGTGCCATTAAAACCAAAACACTATTTACCAGTAAGTTTAAAAGGAGTTAAAGAAAACGACTTTGCAATGATCTTAGGATATCCAGGCAGAACAAACCGTTGGATGCCGGCTGGAGGAATCGAGCAAAACATTAAATATGCTTATCCTGCTTGGGTTGAAGGTGCAAAAACCGGAATGGACGTAATGAAAAAGTATATGGATAAAGATGCAACTGTTCGTTTACAGTATGCTTCTAAATATGCTTCGACTGCTAACTACTGGAAAAACCGTCAAGGTATGATCGACGCTTTAACAAAAGCTGGAACTGTAGACGCTAAAGCAGAACAAGAAGATAAATTCTACGAGTGGGCAAGTAAACCTGCTAACAAAGAAAAGTACGAGAATGTAATTCCGACTATTAACGATTATTACAGAGAAACAAACTTAAAAGCGCGTCACGATAATTATTTGACTCAACTTTTACGTACTTCTAGCTACGCAACTGGACCTGCTAATTTAGGAAATGCATTAATTGCTTACTACAAAGAAAATGATGCTAAGAAAGCAGAAATGCTTCCTAAAATCAATGAAATGATTGAGAAAATTTATGGTGAGTTTCATGCTCCTTTAGAAAAAGACATTTTAACAGCTCAATTAAACTTATATGCTGAGAAAGCTGCTGAGTATGGACTTGCTCCAGAAATTGCAAAAATGAAAACAGCTAACAATGGTGATTTTACTGCAGATGTGGCAAAAGCTACAGAACAGAGTTACTTTACAACTAAGGAAAAAGTATTAGGATTTTTAGCAGATCCTAAACCAGTAGCCATTACACACGATCCGTTGTATATTATTTCTAATGATTTATTGACAAAATACCGTTCTAAAACAGATGATCAAGCAAAAGCTAATGATGGTTTCGCAACTGCATACCGTAAATTGGTAGAAGGTTTAAGAGAATCTAAATTGAACGCAATTAAATATCCTGATGCAAACTCTACGTTGAGGTTGACTTACGGAAAAGTTCGCGCTTTACCTGCTGATCCTCGTAACGATGCTAAGATTAACAACTATACTACAATGGAAAGTATGGTTAAAAAGTATAAGGCAGGAGATCAGGAATTTGACTTGCCAGCTCGTTTGTTAGAGTTAAACAAGAAAAAAGATTACGGGCAATATGCTGACAAAGCAGGTTATATGCCAATCAATTTCTTGACTGATAATGATATTACAGGAGGAAACTCTGGTTCGCCAGTTCTTAACGGAAAAGGAGAATTAATTGGTATCGCTTTTGACGGTAACATTGAGGCTATGGCTGGAGACGTAATTTTCGATTCTAAATTGCAAAGAACAATCAACGTAGATATTCGTTATGTACTTTGGATTATCGACAAATATGCAGGAGCTAAAAACATTATTGATGAATTGACGATTGCTAAATAATCTCAAATTCTTTTATAAAATAAAACCCGACAGTTTTTAAGCTGTCGGGTTTTTTATTTTTTTAGTTTGTGTAAAGTATACAAGGCTGATAGAAGTCGGGGCCTTTTGAATGCGTGTGTTCGACTTCACTCAGACAGACAAAAGATACATTTGATGATTTCAAAATTTGGATTTTCTCAAGTAAGAAATTTTAAATTGTTTTACATTTTATACTGAATGAAAGCACGAGTGTTTTTATTGTTGTAATTGTACTTTTGAAGCTGATCGGGGATTTATATAAAAAGGTTGGAATAAGATTGACTATATTTTTCGTACAAATTACTAATTTATATTCAAAAGCAAATAGCATTTTATATTTCCTTATTTTTGAAATATGAAAAAGCTGCTAATTTTCTTTTTGATTGTTCCAATGTACTGTTGGTCACAATCTAATTTTGAGAAAGCAGAGAAATTATTCCGCGCAAAAAATTACGATGAAGCTAAACTCATATTTGAATTTGTCCTTAAAACAAATCCGTCAGATATAAAGTCACTGGAATATCTTGGAGAAATAGAAGCACATCAAAAATCTTGGGTAAAAGGGGCGGAATATTTTAAAAAACTAAAAGAATTGAAACCCACAGAGGCAGATTATTTTTTTAAATACGGAGGATGTTTGGCGATGCATGCTGTAGAAGTGAATAAAATTAAAGCGTTTTCGATGGTGGGCGATATGAAAGAAGCTTTAGAAAAAGCCATTGAACTTAATCCAAAACATGTTCAGGCACGTTGGGCATTGATTGAAATTTATCTGCAATTGCCTGGAATTTTAGGCGGAAGCGAATCAAGAGCAATTGCATATTCTAATGAATTAGCACAGTTTTCTCCAATTGATGGCTATCTGTCAAGAGGAAGAATTGAAGAATATTTTAAAAGATATGATCTTGCCGAAAAAAATTATAAGAAAGCACATGAAATTGGCAATTCAAAAGTCACATTTCAAAAATTATATAATTTATATTTGAACAAACTAAAAGACACAAAAAAAGCGCAGGATTTAAAACGAAAATTCGAAGCATAAAATAAAGATTCTAAATGAAAACACATTTCATTGCCATTGGCGGAAGCGCAATGCACAATTTAGCATTAGCATTGCATAACAAAGGATATCAGGTTACAGGAAGTGACGATGCTATTTTTGAACCTTCAAAATCAAGATTAGAAAAGAAAGGAATTCTTCCTGCTGAATTGGGTTGGTTTCCAGAAAAAATCACTTCAGATATTGATGCTATTATTCTTGGAATGCATGCTAAAGCGGATAATCCTGAATTATTAAAAGCACAGGAATTAGGTTTAAAGATTTATTCGTATCCTGAATTTTTATATGAACAATCTAAAAATAAAACTCGTGTTGTAATAGGTGGTTCTCATGGAAAGACTACGATAACTTCTATGATTCTTCATGTAATGCATTATCACAACATTGCAGTCGATTATATGGTAGGAGCACAGTTGGAAGGTTTTGATACGATGGTTCATTTGACTGAAGAAAATGATTTTATAGTTCTAGAAGGCGATGAATATCTATCTTCTCCAATTGATAGACGTCCGAAATTTCATTTGTATCAACCAAACATTGCCTTAATTTCTGGAATTGCTTGGGATCATATTAATGTTTTTCCAACGTATGAAAACTATGTGGAGCAATTTGAAATTTTCATTGAAAAAATTACAAATGGCGGAATTTTAGTTTATAACGAAAATGATCCAGAAGTAAAACGTGTTGCCGAAGCAGCAACAAATCCGATTCGAAAAATTGCTTATTCGACTCCAGAATATTCGGTAAATGATGGAGTAACTTTATTAAAAACTCCAGAAGGCGATATGCCAATTGAAGTTTTTGGCGCACACAATTTAAATAATTTGGCAGGAGCAAAATGGATCTGTCAAAATATGGGGGTTGATGAGGCCGATTTCTACGAAGCGATTGCTAGCTTTAAAGGTGCTTCTAAACGTTTAGAGAAAATTGCTGAAGGAAAAGGAAAAGTGGCTTATAAAGATTTTGCGCATTCGCCAAGTAAAGTGGCCGCAACAACAAAAGCGGTAAAGGAGCAATATCCTAATAGAACTCTCGTTGCTTGTTTAGAATTGCATACTTATAGTAGTTTAAATGCTGAGTTTTTAAAAGAATATGAAGGTGCTTTAGAATATGCTGATGTTGCAGTTGTTTTCTATTCTCCAGATGCGGTTAAAATTAAACAGCTAGAAGAAGTTACCTACGAGCAAATTGCTACAGCATTCAATAGAAAAAATTTAATTATTTATACCAATCCAACTGAGTTTAAAGAATATTTGTTCAATTTAAATTTAGACAATTCTGCACTTTTATTAATGAGTTCAGGAAATTATGGAGGTTTAAATTTTGATGATGTAAAAGGTTTGATTAATTAGAAATTAGTCATTTTGAAAATTAGATAATGTGCCAATGCTTTTGTAGTTGGCACATTTTTTTTAGTCTAATTATTTAATTAGAATTTTCATATTTAAAATGTCCAACTATTTTGTATTCAAATAAACAATCTTCTAAAACTTGTCCGCTGCCGACGTTATGAACAATTAAATTACGTTTTCCGTCAGCTGATTTTTTATTAGTTACAATTCCAATATGCGGAAGTTTATCATTAATCATCCAAGTTACTAATTCTCCAGTTTTGTAATCTTTTGCGTTTTGAGTTACAGGTAATTTGGTTCCTTTTCTTTCAAAAAACACCTCTAGGTTCGGGACTCTTCTATGATCAATATTGGTATCGGTTTTTGTCATTCCCCATTTTTTTAAATTTGGATAAAGAGAAAAATTTTCAACCATATCTTGATGAACTTCTTTTTGTAAATCGATATTTAGAACTCGATACGACCGTATTATAACATCTGTGCAAACTCCCTTGTTTTTTGGAACATCGCCATTTGGGTAATCAATTTTGAAATAAGCAGGATCGTAATCAATCGAGGCATCAATTATTGAAATTGCGGCTTGAGATAATTTTTCGGCAAAAGTTTTAGGTTCGGTATAATTTGAAACAGCTGCGCTTTTGTTTTCTTTTTGGTGACATGATATAAAAAATAATAAAAGAAAGCAGTAAATTAATGGTGTCATTTTTAGGCAATTTAGTTTTTAAAGATACTAAAATTTAAGAAGGACTGATAAAAATTGAGAGATTTTTCTTCTTTTTTAAATATCTTCGCTTCTTAAAATTATTATTATGGAAGGAGGGCATTTCGCTATAAAAAATTGGTCTGATGATGATAAACCGCGCGAAAAATTAATGCTCAAAGGAAAAGATGCTTTAAGTGATGCTGAATTAATGGCTATCTTAATTGGTTCTGGAAGCCGCAATGAATCTGCTGTCGCTTTAAGTAAGCGAATTTTAGCTACAGCCAAAAATCTAACTGCTTTAGGAAAAATGACAATTTCTCAATTAATGCAATTTAAAGGTATTGGCGAAGCAAAAGCTGTTTCAATTGTATCTGCTTTAGAGTTGGGTAGGAGGCAACGTATAGAAGATGTTTCGAAACTAAAAAAAATAACTTCAAGTAAAGCCGTTTTTGATATTATGCAACCCATTATTGGAGAGCTTCCGCATGAAGAGTTTTGGGTGCTTTTTCTTAATAATTCAAACAAAGTGATTTCTAAATCCCAATTAAGTAAAGGAGGTATTGCTGGAACAGTTGTAGATATACGATTGGTTTTTAAATTAGCACTAGAGAATGGTGCTACAGCCTTGATTTTGTGTCATAATCATCCTTCGGGTAGTTTAGTTCCAAGTGATGCCGACAAACAAATTACTAAGAAAATTAAAACGGCAGGAGATATATTAGATGTTAAAGTTTTAGATCATGTTATTATTACTGAATCAAAATATTATAGTTTTGTAGATGAAGGAATTTTTTAATACATGAACACCAATATTACCGACATCTTTTTTGATTTAGATCATACGCTTTGGGATTTTGATAAAAACTCAGAAATGGCTTTTGATCGTATTTTTAAAAATAAGTACCAAGAAATCGCAACTCAAGATTTTATTAAAGAATATATTCCGATCAATCAAGAATGTTGGAGATTGTATCAGAATGACAAAATTACGCATCAGGAATTGCGTTATAATCGTTTGAAGTTATCCTTTGATGCTTTGAATTATGTAGTTTCAGATGAGAATATTTTGGAAATTGCAAATGATTATATTGAGTTTCTTACTGATAACAATTATCTTTTTGATGGAGCGATTGAGGTTTTGGAATATTTGAAACCAAAATATAAACTTCACATCATTACAAATGGATTTGCTCAAGTTCAAGAAAAGAAAATTAATAATGCTTCGCTTGGTGGTTATTTCAGTACAATCACAAATTCAGAATTAGCTGGGGTTAAAAAACCAAATAGTATTATATTTGATTATGCATTAAAATTGGCAAAAACTTCAAAAGAAAACAGCATTATGATCGGAGACGATTTTGAAGCAGATGTAAATGGAGCGTTGAATGCTGGTTTGGATGCTATTTTCTTTAATGAGAAAAAATTAGATATTTCGGGAAATTATAAACAAATTAACCATTTATTAGAACTAAAAAACTATTTATAATTATGAAAATTAAAATTTTACTTACTGCTCTTTTATGTTCAGTTGTTGGATTTGCGCAGTCTGTTAATGATTACAGGGCTGTAATTGTACCTCTAAGATATGATTTTATAAAAACAGATAATCAATATCGTTTGGCTACATTAACCAAATCAAATTTATTAAAAGGAGGTTTTGAAGCTTATTATACAAACGAGCAATTACCAGATGGACTTACAGATCGTTGTCAGGTTTTATATATAGATGTGAAAAAAGACAATGCTTTTTTGGTCACTAAACTTTTTATTGAATTAAAAGATTGTTACGGACAAGTAGTTTACACATCTGAAGTAGGTAAAAGTAAGGAGAAAGAATATGAAGTTGCGTATAAAGAAGCGCTAGATAACGCTTTTAAATCGATTTATGGATTGCACTATAAATATAGTGGCAAGTCTGTAGTGCCATCTAGAACTGTTGTGGCACAAAAAAATACTGCCGAAACTTTGGCGGCTGCGACAGTTGCTCCTGCAGCGGCTGCGGTAAAAGTAGCGCAAACAAATCCAGTAGCAGCGACTGTTTCGCCAGATTTAAAAGATCCTAATTTATTATATGCTCAACCAACAGAATCTGGTTATCAATTAATAGATAAAACTCCAAAAGTAGTTATGAAGCTTCTTAAGACTTCTCAACCAAATGTTTACATCGCGATAAAAGATAATGTTCAAGGTTCTTTGATTTTGAAAGAAGATGGACAATGGTATTTTGAGTCTTATCAGAATGACAAATTAGTTTCAGAAAAAATTGTAGTTAAATTCTAAATACAAAATACGGTTTAATAGCCGTATTTATCTTTCCAACGGTTCTTTAGAAATTCGCGGGTACTATTCTCTCTAGAATTGTTTCCAGGATTGTAAAGAACCGTTTCTTTTATAGCATCTGGTAAAAATTCTTGTTCTGCAAAATTATTGGCATAATCGTGAGAATATTTATATTCGTCTCCATAACCTAATTCCTTCATTAATTTGGTTGGAGCATTTCGTAAATGAATAGGAACAGGCAAATCGCCAGTTTGCTTTACTAACTGTTGAGCATTGCCAATTGCCATATAAGAAGCATTGCTTTTTGGCGAAGTAGCCAAATAAATAGCACACTGACTTAATATGATTCGGCTTTCTGGATATCCGATTGTTGTAACAGCCTGAAAAGTATTATTAGCCATTATCAGTGCAGTTGGATTAGCATTACCAATATCTTCGCTTGCTAGAATTAGCATTCTTCTAGCAATAAATTTTACTTCTTCGCCGCCTTCAATCATTCTGGCCAACCAATAAACGGCTCCATTAGGATCACTGCCTCGTATAGATTTAATAAAGGCAGAAACGATATCGTAATGTTGTTCGCCAGTTTTATCATAAAGAACCGTGTTTTGTTGTACAAGTTCAAAAACGCGATCATTAGTAATTGTAATTTCATCACCAGCAGAAGCATTAATGACAAGTTCAAATACATTTAATAGTTTTCTCCCGTCACCACCAGAAATGCGCAATAAGGCTTCTGTTTCTTTTAAATTTATTTTTTTTGTCAATAAATAGGCATCAGTTTTCATTGCACGCTGCAAAAGAGCTTCTAAATCGGCTTTTGTAAAAGCATTTAGTATATAAACTTGACAACGTGACAATAATGCAGGAATTACTTCAAAACTGGGGTTTTCGGTTGTAGCACCGACCAATGTTATCCAACCTTTCTCGACAGCAGCTAAAAGTGAATCTTGTTGTGATTTACTAAACCTGTGGATCTCGTCTATAAATAGAATCGGATTTTTAGCCGTAAAAAGTCCGCCACTTTGTTTTGCTTTTTCAATAACATCGCGAATATCTTTTACACCAGAATTTATGGCACTTAGAATATAAAACGGTCTCTTTGATTCTTGCGCAATAATTTGTGCCAAAGTTGTTTTTCCTGTTCCTGGAGGTCCCCAGAAAATCAATGAAGGAATTATCCCTTTTGAAATTTGCTGTGTTAAAGAACCGGTTGGACCAACCAAATGTTGTTGGCTTATATAATCTTCTAATTTTTGCGGACGAATACGCTCTGCTAAAGGTGCTTCCATATTACAAAATTACTATTTTAAGATTTAAATTTCATTCATTCAAAAGTTAAAACAGTTCATGGAGAGATCGATTGTTCTGATTTGAGACAATTCTTTATCTTGGTATGACAAAATATCAGTAAATTATTTTTGGATAGTTTTTTGAGTTCTGTTAGATGTTATTTTCTAAAAATATGAGCGACACTAATTTTAAGTTTTCAAATTCGGTTATTGGACTTCCATTGTTTTTTGTCCTTTTTTTATGGATAATATATTGGCTTCAGATTCGTTTTGATTTTGATTTTTACCGATTCGGAATTTATCCTCGTGATTTTATTGGACTGCGAGGTGTTTTCTTCAGTCCATTCATTCATGAAAATTTAGATCATTTATACAATAATAGTATTCCGCTTGTAATACTATTGGCGGCGATGCAGTTTTTTTATCCAAAACAAACTTTTGGAGTTATAAGTTATGGAATAATATTTTCAGGATTGATTACTTGGGTAGTAGGAAGAGAGAATTTTCATATTGGAGCAAGCGGATTAATTTATGTTTTGGTTAGTTTTATTTTTTTTAAAGGTATTCAGACTAAATATTATAGATTGGTTGCATTATCCTTAACTGTGATTTTGCTTTATGGCGGAATGATATGGTATGTTTTTCCCGATGTTGATCAATCTATTTCTTGGGAAGGGCATTTAGCAGGACTTATTACGGGTTTTGTTTTGACTTTATTTTACAAAGCGCCCGAATATGCAAAACCAATTGTTTACGATTGGCAACGTCCAGATTTTGATCCTAGTCTTGATCCTTTTATGAAACATTTTGATGAAAACGGAAATTTCGTTACTTTTTCTCATGAAAACGAAGAAGAACAAATTCAGTATTTTTCGTCAAGCCATCCTGTAAATTATATAGTAATTAAAAAAGCTGATCAAGAAGAAGAAGCTGACCAGTAATTTTCTTTGAAATAAAAAGAGTAAATTTGTTAAACTAACAATTTAATTTTGAGCATTATGGAAATGAAGATTGTCGTTTTATTTTTGTTTTTTGTTTTTAATGCGAAAGGCGTTGCTCAATGTGAAATAAAAAATAGGGTGCAGGCAGATGGGAGTATGATCTACTATTTTGAGCCAGCAGCTTTTTACACTACAAAATCAAAATCGTTGAAAATTAATATTGTTACAGACAAAGAACATTATTTCGTAGCACTGCAGCCCACGCCTTTTCCTGATAAGAAAGAAGGGAAAAAAATTAAGGAGGATTTAATAATTCTTCTAGCAGATAACAAAACATATAAGCTAGCACATTACGATACTCAATATCGACGTAACGATTCTATAATGCAGGTACTTTATTTGATTGACGATAAAGATCTTGATGCATTTTCTAATTACGAAGCTGTAAGTGCAGATATCAATATGCAGGGAACTGAATTTGTGAGAAGCTATAATTTTAAGCTTCATAAAAACGCTATTGTTGAACAGCTTAAATGCTTTTTGAAGAAAGAAGAAAACTAACTTTATTCTTCGTCTTTTACTTCAGGATGTTTTTTGGCTTCAATTTTCTTTTTAAGGTTTCGAAAAAAATTATTGAAACTTATAGTAAGCGAAGCGGCGTTGGTTGTTTGGTTTCCATTATTTCTTGGAAGATATTCGTTGCAATACGTTAATTCAACCTGAAAATCATCTGTAAATAAATAACCAGCACCAATATTGAATCGATTTCGATCAAAAAAACTTTCTCCAGTAACATTTGCTCCAGATTTAAAATAAAGTTCATCTGATGCAATCGCATATACGACTCCGCTTCTTAAAAATTTACTGTTAATGGGCTGTATATATTTAATCTGTTGTCGATATCTAAAAACATTTTCATATTGATCATCATCATTTTTAATATGACGATATTCAGTACGCATTCTTGTACTTAAAGTGTAGCCTGTTTTGTGAAAATAATAAATGCCTTGAAGAGCAAAGCGCCATTCGGGAGATTCGAACTGACCAATTTCGGGAACATCTCTATTGCTGAAATAGGCAACAAAGGCGGAGAGTTTCCATCTGGGAGAAAAGTAATAATGTCCCCAACCTCTAATGGATCTTTGAATAGTGTTTTCGAATAAATTTGGAGATGATTCGGAACTGCTATAAGCTGCAGCAAAATCAATTTCGGTTGCCCACTTTTTGCTTAAAGTCTGATTGAACTGTAATTCATTCCAAAACTGATTATACGTAGTATTTTGTCCGTAGCTGTTTGTAATTAATAGAATTACAAACAGGCATCGGAATATTGTAATTTTTGATTTTGAATTAGATTTTGAAAGCATTAATTAAAGGTATTTAATTATTTCATTCGCATCTTAATCTCTCAATGTATTTTTTAGATTCTTTGTCTAACAGCTTCGTATAGAAAAGCACCACAGGCAACAGATACATTTAAGGATCCTATTGAGCCGAACATTGGTAGCTTGGCCTTTTCGTCTACTATTTTTAAAACAGAAGGATTTATTCCTCGGTCTTCAGATCCCATAATAATGGCTAATGGTTCTGATAATGATATGTCATATATGTTTTGATCTGTTTTTTCAGTTGCTGCTACTGTTTTAATTCCAGAACCTTGCAAATAGAAGATAGCATCTTTTATATGTTCAACTTTACAGATAGGCACATTGAATACAGCTCCAGCTGAAGTTTTAACAGTATCACCGTTTACAGGAGCTGAACCTGCTTTTTGTATAATGATTCCATTTACTCCAGTACATTCTGCTGTTCTAATAATAGCGCCAAAATTTCTAGCATCTGATATTTGATCTAATATTAGAAAAAGAGGCTTGCTGCCAGACTCAATTGTAGATTCTACTAAATGCTCTAAATCAATAAAACCAATAGGAGAGATGGTTGCTACTGCACCTTGGTGATTATTTGGTGTAAGACGATTTAATTTTTCTACAGGAACATAAGAGAAGTTTACGTTTGCACGTTTCATTACCTTCATTAAATCTTTCATAAGTTCACCAGAAATGTCTTTCTGAATGAAAACTTTATCCACTTCTTTTCCTGCTTGAATCGCTTCTATGATGGCTCTAATGCCAAATATTTGATGTTCTTTTTCCATTGGACAAATATAGGTAATGTTTATATAAAAAAAAACCATCCCAATTTGGGATGGTTTAGTTTCATTGTTAAAAGAAGAATTAGTCAGCTAAAACTCCTTCTTTGTATGAGAATTTCAATTCTTGACTTGTAGTTCCTTGAACTTTGTCAGTAATTTTGATGATTCCAGTGTAAAGAACATCTTGGAAATCTGGATCTGATTCAGTTCCAAAGTTTACTGATCTTGTGATTTTGTAAACAATAACATCACCAACTACCAAATTAGTTAAAGATGTAACTTTAGTACCTGCATTGTAAGCATTCTCAGCAGCAAATAAGTTAGCAGTTGAGTAGTTTACAGTATTGTCTTTTACGAAATCGATACTAACTCCTTCTGATGTAGCGAAACCAAATGGGCTAACGAAATCAATTTCAGAAGCTTCATGGTCTCCAGTTTTGAAACTGAATGTTGACTCACTATCAGAAATGTTTCCATTGTGAGAAGCACCAAATACTTGATCAGCAAAAGTTACTGTTGTAGTAATCTCATCTGTTTGAGTTCCTGAAGTTATAATAAATTTGTAAGTAATTTTATCTCCAGCAACAATTCCACCATAAGTAGAATATGGATAACTATTCAAATCTATAGTCTGTTTAGTAGCAGGCAATGTTCCAGGTAAATTAGTAAATGTACCAGTATCATTTTTAGACCATTGTCCAACAATACTTGTGATTGTTGTAGCAGCTTTAGTAAGTGGAGCGATATGCACTTCATAAGCAGCAGGATCATTAAATTTAATTGCTGAGATACCACTTGAAGTACTGTTTACAAGATCTCCATCAGCGTTTACTACTTGCCAAGTAATTGCTTTTCCAACTACTAAAGAAAAAGGAGCTCTTGATGTTGTTCCATCAGAATAAGTTGCAAGAATTGCTAATTCAAACGTTCCTGTTTTTCCAGTTAAAGTTGTTACACCACCTTCAGTTACTGGGAAATTATCGAAACTTCCTAATGTAGAAGTATTGAAAGTAGCTTTTCCTTCACTTAAAGTTGCATCTGCTACTTTGTCTCCAAATACGATAGGATCTGTTGGAGGTGTTTTTGCAGCATTTTTGAAAATTTCAACTTTAGTCACAGTTACACCTTCTTTAGTGTATGTGTTAAGTGGCAGGTTGTAGTTGTTATCCAAACGACTTATACTAGTCGTTGTTGGAACTGCATTACCTCCTGTAGTTGCAAATTCCATATTGTCATCTGCAGAACATGAAGCTAAAGTTGCAATAAATGCAAATGCAGCTATCTGTTTAATGTATTTTTTCATATTTGTACTGTTAAATATAATATTAGTGTTTGTCCCAGAAAAGTTTAGTAGTTACAGCATTGTTACCCAATTTTGCAACTGCAGCTTCTAAGTTTGCAGCGTTTAATGTCTGCTCGATTCCTGGATAAGAGTAGCGTTTTGGAACTTCAGTGATGTCACCAAATGTTACAGGTGGCGCAACTAAAGCAGGGAAGTCTAATCTTCTGTAAGAAGTCCAAGCTTCAAAACCTCTATTATAGTAAGCAATCCAAGATTGTTCTCCAATTTTTTGTTTCCAAGTTCCTGTTGCAGTAGCATAAGCTACATCAGATCTTGTTAAGTAAGCAGCGATATCACCAGCAGCTACACCCCAATCTTGTAAAGATGCAGTTACAGCAGCGTTATAGTGAGATTCAGCAGTACCTCCAACAGCGATACCTCTTTCTACAGCTTCAGCTAATAAGAATTCAACTTCAGAGTATGTGAAAATTACACCTGGATAAACTGGATCTTTAATAGTTTCAGTAATGTGAGAGAAGTTTCCGTAAATGTTAACTGTTCCGTATACACCACCTTTGTATTGTCCTGATCCTTCTGGGTACTCAGTGAAGTATTTAGATCTTCTTGGGTCAGAAAGAGCATTCAATTTGTTAACAAATGTATCAGCAGGAACGAAGTCATTACGTCCACTAGCTACTAAGTCAAGATATAACGGGTTGTTATTTGTTGTATTTGTAGCGTAAGGCATGTAAGCACCATCAGCACTAGATGTGATTAATCCATCTTCTTTAGCCGCTAAAGCTTGTGTGCTGGCGTAAGCGTGATCAACGTCATCCATCATGATAGCCATTCTGAAACGTAGAGAGTTAGCAAACTTAGCCCATTTTGCAGTGTTACCACCGTAAATAAGGTCAGCACTACCATAACTGTCAGCAGATTGATCTAATTTATGAGATGCATTAGTTAATACAGTAAGTAAATCTCTGTAGATAGTTTGAGCATCATCATATTTAGGTTGTGGATGATTTTCAATATCTAAAGCTTCTGTGTAAGGAACATCTCCAAAAGTATCAACTAAGATACCATAGCAGTAAGAAGTTAAAATGTCGATAATTGCAAGTTTATTTTCAATTACCACTAAACCATCAGCAGTTCCAGTGTAGCTTGCTTTTTGCTCTAGCAAAAGTGTTTTAGCTTCTTTAAAATCTCTTAGTACATCACGGTAGTAAGTAGCCCAGTGACGATCTGGAATTGTACGTCCAGTAAGGTCATATTGAGTTTCTTGTGGGTATTGTACTTCTGTCCATTGCTGAGCATATAATCTGAATACGTTGAAGTTAACAGATGTGCTAGTAACCTGATCCATCATGAATTTCTCTGCATTTGTAAATAAAAATTCAGGAGAAGTAGTGGTAGGGTTTTTTGTGTCTTGGTTCATGTTCCCAAAATCATCAGAGCAAGATGAAAATAAGGCAATGAACGATATTAATATTATTAGTCTATTTTTCATAGCTTAGAATTTTATTGTTAAGTTACAACCAATATTTCTAGTTGTTGGTAAAGAACCGATAGAAAGTCCTTGAGATCCTACGTTAGATCCTAATCCACTTTCTGGGTCTGCATCTGGAAGATTCTTTTGGATGATCCATAAGTTAGATCCGATAAGTGAAATTCTAGCATCAACTAATTTCATTTTTTGAACTAATGAAGATGGTAAAGTATAAGTAATGTTTACCTCTCTTAATTTGATAAATCCAGCATCGTAAACAAATTGACTTCTTGGTCCGTTAGTGTAAGCATTTGTAATAGCTCCACCTGTAGAGTAAGCAGTTCTTGTTGTGTTTGGAGTTCCATCAGCGTATACACCTGGAAGGATAACACCACCACCATTTACTAAACTATTTCTTTTTGGATTTCCAAGATCATTGTTTCCACCTGTTTCGTCAGTTAAACCAGTTCCAACTCCGTACCATTGGTCAGTAGAGAAAACATCTCCTCCGTGTTTAACATCGATTAAGAAGCTGAAAGATAAGTTTTTGTATGCGAATTTGTTGCGGATACCTCCAATCCAATCAGGATTGATGTTTCCAATAATATTGTTTGTAGAAGTATTGATTACGTATCTACCAGTTGCTGGGTTAACGATTCTTTGTCCGTTAGCATCATAAGTATAATCTGTTCCTTTCAATACACCAAATGGTTGTCCAACAACAGCATTTAAAGTTACTGTACCAGGGAAAGAAGATACTTGTAAGTTACTTACACCATCAGCCAAAGCTGTAACCATGTTTTCGTTTTTAGACCAGTTCACATTAACATCCCAAGAAAAACTATTTGTTTTAATAGGAGTAACGTTGAATTGAACCTCGATACCTTTGTTTTCTACTGTAGCAGCGTTAACATATTTAGAAGTATAACCTGTAGCAGTTGAGTAAGGTACTCTTACAGCTTCTCCGTCATTCACGTTTTTGTATAAACTCACGTCAAATCCAACTCTTCTGTTTAAGAATTGCATCTCAAGACCGATCTCTTGTGTATTAGTTTTAATAGGTTTAAGATCTGGATTGTTTTTAATAGAGTTTACAGAATACATTTGGTTATTGTTGAACGGATCGTATTTTGTATAAGTATCAACCAATGCTAATGCAGGTGTTCCTAATGGGCTTTCAGAGTAACCTCCTCTTAATTTACCAAAACTTAACCAGCTAGCATCAATGTTTTTAGAGAAAACCCAGCTACCAGAAACAGAATAACTTGGGATGCTATTGTCGCTTGCAGGCAAGTTTGAGAAAGCATCTCTACGAGCAGTTGCATCGATAAAATATGTGTCTAAGTATCCTAAAGAAGCTGAAATGTAGTAACTGTTAACAGAAGCTTTAGTTTCTCTTTCGTATGGGTATGGGCTTGCAGCTTTAGAGTTTGATAAACTGTAAATACCTGGAATAATTAAACCTCCTTGAGTAGAAGCTGTAATTTGGTTGAAATAAGTGTTTCTTATTGTTCCCCCAGCTACTCCACTTAAACTAAAATCTTCTCCGAATTTTTTGTTGTAAGTAAGGATCAAGTCATAGTTTTGCTCAGAGAAGTTACCATTGTAACGTTGGTATCCTGAAGTCTCGTCAAGAGCATTGATACCAAAAGTTTTTGCAACAGATCCTACAGCAACTCTTTCTTCACGAATCTCAGAATAAGTATCTGTAGAGATTTTTCCAGTTGCAGAAAGCCAGTCTGTAATTTTGTACGTTAAGTTTGCATAACCGATAAAACGATTTCTACTATCGTTTTGGTAGTTTTGGTAACGCTCAAAGTAAGGGTTGTTCCAGTATGCAGGAGATCCATCGTCAACAGAAGTTCTGTTCCAAGTGATGTTTTGTCCGCCTGAATTGTTGTATGCTTGTTGTAATTGTTTAATATCAACGTTTGTTTGCCACCATTGACGGAAACCAGAAACTAAGTTGTCGCTGTATCCTGTCATGTTTCTACCAACTGTTTGTTGTGCAGAAAAGTTAGCAAAAGTACTTAAAGACAATCTGTCTGTAAATTGGTGGTTTAATTTTAAACTGAAGTTGTTTTTTCTTAATTCACTATTAATTAAAACACCAGTTTGGTCAGTATTTGTATAGTTAAATACAACATTTGTTTTTTCATTTCCATCTTCAAAAGAGATACTGTTCACTAAAGAAAGTGAGTTTTTGAAGAAAGTGAAAGGATCGTTTGCAGCAGCTTGCCATGGAGTTGCTTTTCCGTAGTTAGCATTTCCTGGGTATGCAGAGAATGCATCCCATTGGTAAACATTCAATGAAGGATCAAAACGGTTACCTACAGAAGCATCATCTCCCATAAGAACTACTCTATCATTTACACCGTCACCGTTAATATCTTGTGTAGTGTCAAAAGAAGCACCGTATCCAGCTCCATAATTTTTTTGGTATTTAACGAAAGTGCTTTTGTCAGGACTACCAGTTACTACTTCAGAAGAAACAGTGATTCCTAATCCTTTTCTAGCTTTACCTTTTTTAGTTGTAATCATTAAAACCCCGTTACCAGCTAAGTATCCGTATAATGCAGAAGCCGCAGCACCTTTTAATACGTTCACACTTTCGATATCTTCTGGATTAATGTCCATCGCGTTATTACCGTAGTCAAATCCTCTAGATCCTGATGATTGAGCTGTTGTTCCGTCGTTTGTGTTGTTAGCGTTGTTGATTGGCATACCATCAATAACGATTAACATCTCATTACTTTGACCAATAGCTTTAACCCCTCTAGAAATTGCACTTGTAGAACCTCCAAAGTTAGTGTTTCTTGTAATGTTAACACCGGCAACTTTACCAGAAAGTTCGTTTAAGAAGTTACCACTAGAAGTACCGTTTCTTAAATCTCCTCCTTTTACCTCTTGTGTTGCATAACCAAGAGATTTTTTCTCTCTTTTAACACCTAAAGCTGTTGTTACTACAACGCTTTCAAGTTCTTGAGCATCTCCAGCCAATTTTACGTTAACTGTTGATGAAGTTGCAGCTATTTCTTGAGTTTTCATCCCAATGTAGCTAAATACCAATACTTGGCTTGATGATGCTTTGATAGTATATTTACCATCAAAATCGGTTTGCGTTCCAGCTTTGGTTCCTTTAACTAATACACTAACACCTGGTAGAGGCATCCCTGCATTGTCAGAAACTGTTCCCGAAACAGCTCTTTCTTGCGCAAAAGAAAGTTGCGCAACTAGTACTAATAAAAGCACTAAGAATCCATTGAACTTTAGTTTCATTTTTAAATATTTTGAATTAGTATCGCAAAACTCTTAATAATTTGTTAACTTTCCTAATAAATAAAAATCTTTTTTTGGTAAACTTTAAAATTTAACATTATAACATATGTTTACGATAGTGTTATATAATTGTATTTCTTGCTGATTTTCCTGACCATTCGTGAGAATAATTCGTAAAATTCCGTTTTTTGTTTGTATTCCTGCACCTATCCCGATTCCTATTAAATTCTTAATTTTTTTAGGATTTGAAATATTGGTTAAGTCTTGATATATAGCGTAATCCGTAATTGAATGAATGTATGCGCTTTTTGAAAACATATATCTATATTCTGTAAGAATTGCAGAATAAAAGTTTGCTTGAAGACTATTTTCTGAAAATCCTCTAATTGAGTTCATTCCGCCAAATCGAAATAATTCGTTCGAAATGTAATTTTTACTGTCTAAGTAAAAATTTTGAGAATTTATGTTAATGTAATTTTTGCTGTTTAGTTCAAAATTATATGTTGCATTTAAATTTAGATAGAATTGTTTGCTTGGATCTGCGGTCTCAGGATCATTATTTGTTTCTCGTTTTCCAAAACCTAAGATTGTGCTTAAAAATGCTTTTCCAGGCATTAAACTATTATTTGGATCAATTCTTTTGTATTCATATGTGGATGTTAGATAGGAATTGTTGAAATCGCTAATTGTAGAATTGTTGGCGTTTTGAATATCGCTCGATTCGGTTGACTGATAACCAAGATAGATTTTAGAATTGTAGTTTAAATAATAGCCGAGATTAATATCTGTTTTTGTATTCTGAAAAGTACTGTCTTGTTTAAAAATGTTTAATTGTGCCTTTATTCCAAGTGGTGATTGAAATAGATATGGAATCTCAAGCTTTGTGTTGAAAGTTTTTTGTTGATTTCCGTCGCTTTTCCAGTATAAGGAAAATTTTTCGCCAGCTCGAAGTATATTGGTTAATGAAATATCTAGGTAGCCATTTAATATTAGCTTTTTGTTTTCGTCATTAGAAAAACCAATATAACCATCAAAATTGTTTGCTTTCCTTTTGTCAAGATAGGTATAGACTTTGGTTGAGTCTGGTGTAAATAAAATTTCTGGGTATTTAGGTTGAGAAACAAACTCAAAGCTATTGATGTCATCATGAAGTTTTTTGACAGTTTCTTGATTGAAAGTTTTGTTTAGGTATTTTTTGTTTAGTTGTTTTACTGCTCCTTTCGGAAAATAATCTTTTAAAGCAGGATTTGTATAATTTATAATAATGGAATTTAGGGTTCGTTTTTTTTCGGAATTAAAATTTAAGTCAGCGTAAATTATCGAATTCTTTTTTTTGATATTTTGTAGTTTGATTTTAGAAAATGCAAAACCTGCTTTTTCATTCTCTGATATTTCTTGATTTAAGAAATTTTCAAGTTCTGAATAAGGTATGATTATGCTGTCATTTTCTGTTTTTTTTGACTCATAAGAAAAACTATTTATACCTATATATATATGTACTTCTTTTATTCTGTTTTTTAGATCTATTAAAACGTTATATATGGTGTCGTTTTTTCTTTTGTTTTCCAGGACTTTAGAGTCGATATAGCCTTGTTTTGCAAGTCTGTTTATTACTGTCGTAATTTCGCTGTTTATTGATTTAATATTTGGATGTTTTTTTGTGTAAGAAATCGAGTCAATGGTTTGATTCTGTTTTTTATTAATTCCGTTTATATTAAGGTAGAAAGATTGCGCAAAACAATTAGCCGATAAGAGAAAAATGAGTATGTAATAAAATTGTTTCAAAAGCAATTGTTTTGTTAGTTAAATGTAAAGCAAATATCTAATGTTTCTTTGTTAAATCATAGATATAAATAATGTTGTTGAAAATTAATGATTTAACGTTTGTATACTGAAAAATATTTTATACATTTGCAACCCCGTAAAAAGCGGGAATTTAATAAACATAATAATTTTTAGTATTAATTATGCCAACAATTCAACAATTAGTAAGAACAGGAAGAACTCAGATCACTAAGAAGAGTAAATCGGTTGCTTTAGATTCTTGTCCTCAAAGAAGAGGGGTTTGTACGCGTGTTTACACTACTACACCAAAAAAACCAAACTCTGCAATGCGTAAAGTTGCGCGTGTACGTTTGACAAATGGTAATGAGGTGAATGCTTACATCCCAGGAGAAGGACATAATCTACAAGAGCACTCGATAGTATTAGTGCGAGGTGGAAGGGTAAAAGATTTACCAGGTGTTAGATATCATATCGTTCGTGGAGCGCTTGACACGTCAGGAGTTGCAGGAAGAACGCAAAGAAGATCTAAGTACGGTGCTAAACGCCCAAAAGAAGCAAAAAAGTAATTTAAAAACTTTTAAGAAAAAGACATGAGAAAAAGAGCGGCAAAGAAAAGACCACTTTTACCGGATCCAAGGTTTAATGACCAATTAGTTACACGTTTTGTGAACAACTTAATGTGGGATGGTAAGAAATCTACAGCTTTTAAAGTATTTTATGATGCAATTGATATCATCGAAACTAAAAAGCAAAATGATGAGAAAACTTCATTAGAGATCTGGAAAGATGCTTTAACTAACGTTATGCCTCACGTAGAAGTACGTAGCCGTAGAGTTGGTGGAGCTACATTCCAAATCCCAATGCAAATTCGTCCAGACAGAAAAATTTCTATGGCAATGAAGTGGTTAATACTTTATTCTAGAAGAAGAAATGAAAAATCTATGGCACAACGTTTAGCTTCTGAGTGTTTAGCTGCTGCTAAAGAAGAAGGTGCTGCGGTTAAGAAAAGAATGGATACTCACAAAATGGCAGAAGCTAATAAAGCATTCTCTCACTTTAGATTTTAATTCGTAAAGAAATGGCTAGAGATTTAAAATATACAAGAAATATCGGAATCGCTGCTCACATTGATGCTGGTAAAACAACAACAACTGAGCGTATTCTTTTTTATACTGGAAAGTCACACAAAATTGGTGAGGTGCACGATGGTGCTGCAACAATGGACTGGATGGCTCAAGAGCAAGAAAGAGGTATTACAATTACTTCAGCTGCTACAACTTGTACTTGGAACTTTCCAACTGTACAAGGTAAAGTTATTCCAGAATCATTACCATACCACTTTAATATTATTGATACTCCTGGACACGTTGACTTTACTGTAGAGGTAAACCGTTCTTTACGTGTACTTGATGGTTTAGTTTTCTTATTTAGTGCTGTTGATGGTGTTGAGCCTCAATCAGAAACTAACTGGAGACTTGCTGATCAATATAGAGTTCCTCGTATGGGATTCGTAAATAAAATGGACCGTCAAGGTGCTAACTTTTTAGCTGTATGCGGACAGGTTAAAGATATGTTGAAATCGAATGCGGTTGCGATTACTTTGCCTATTGGTGATGAAGCAGATTTTAAAGGTATCGTTGACTTAGTGAAAAATCAAGCTATTGTATGGCATGATGAAACTCAGGGAGCTACTTTTGATATTGTTGATATCCCAGCTGATATGGTTGATGATGTAAAACACTACCGTTCTATCCTTATCGAAGAGATCGCAACTTACGACGAGAATCTTTTGGATAAATACATGGAAGATGAAAACTCTATTACAGAGGAAGAAATCAACAATGCATTAAGAGCGGCTACTATTGATATGGCAATCATTCCTATGCTTGCTGGTTCTTCTTTCAAAAACAAAGGAGTTCAATTCATGTTAGATGCTGTTTGTAAATATTTACCATCTCCATTAGATAAAGAAGGTATCGAAGGAATTCACCCTGATGATGCTGAATTATTAGAAGAAGATCAAACTAAAATCTTACGTCGCCCAGATGTAAAAGAGCCGTTTGCTGCTTTAGCATTTAAAATTGCTACTGACCCATTCGTAGGTCGTTTAGCTTTCTTCCGTGCTTATTCTGGACGTTTAGATGCTGGTTCTTATGTTTTAAATACTCGTTCTGGTAACAAAGAGAGAATTTCTCGTATTTACCAAATGCACGCTAATAAACAAAATCCAATCGAATTTATTGAGGCTGGAGATATTGGAGCTGCTGTAGGATTTAAAGATATCAAAACTGGAGATACTTTGTGTGATGAAAAGAGTCCAATTATCTTGGAATCTATGAAATTCCCAGAGCCAGTAATTGGTATTGCTATTGAGCCTAAAACTAAAGCTGACGTTGATAAAATGGGTATGGCTTTGGCTAAATTGGCTGAAGAGGATCCAACGTTTACTGTAAGAACTGATGAGGCTTCAGGTCAAACTATTATTTCTGGTATGGGTGAGCTTCACTTAGATATCTTAGTTGATCGTATGAAGCGTGAGTTTAAAGTAGAGGTTAACCAAGGTGAGCCGCAAGTAGAATACAAAGAGGCGTTTACTAAATCTGCTCAGCATAGAGAAACTTACAAAAAACAATCTGGAGGTCGTGGTAAATTCGGTGATATCGTATTTAGAATCGAGCCTGCTGATGAAGTTGATGGTAAAGTTCCAGTTGGATTACAGTTTGTAAATGAAGTTAAAGGTGGTAACGTTCCTAAAGAATATATCCCTGCTGTTGAAAAAGGTTTCCGTGAAGCGATGAAAACAGGTCCATTAGCTGGATATGCTGTTGATAGTTTAAAAGTAACTTTATTAGACGGATCTTTCCACCCTGTGGATTCTGATGCTCTTTCTTTTGAATTAGCTGCAAGAATGGGTTATAAAGAATCAGGACGTGCTGCTGGAGCTGTTATTCTTGAGCCAATCATGAAAATCGAAGTTATTACTCCTGAAGAAAACATGGGTGATATCGTAGGTGACTTGAACCGTCGTAGAGGTCAAGTTAATGACATGGGTGATAGAAATGGTGCTAAGACTATCAAAGCTGATGTGCCTTTATCAGAAATGTTTGGTTATGTAACTACATTAAGAACATTATCTTCTGGTAGAGCTACTTCAACAATGGAGTTCTCTCACTATGCAGAAACACCTTCTAATATTTCAGAAGAGGTAATCAAAAAAGCAAAAGGTAACGCTTAATTTTAAGAAAATGAGTCAAAAAATCAGAATAAAACTAAAATCTTACGATCACATGTTAGTGGATAAATCTGCTGAAAAGATCGTAAAAACAGTAAAAACTACTGGAGCGGTTGTAACAGGTCCAATTCCGTTGCCAACTCACAAAAAACTTTTCACTGTATTGCGTTCTCCGCACGTTAACAAAAAAGCGAGAGAGCAATTTGAAGTAATGTCATACAAGAGATTGATTGATATTTATTCATCTTCATCTAAAACAATTGATGCTTTAATGAAACTTGAATTGCCAAGTGGTGTTGAAGTAGAGATAAAAGTATAATTTTTTTATATTTTTTTTTATAAAAAGCGAGTCAGAAATGTCTCGCTTTTTTTTGTTTTTAAAAATGCCTTTAGTTGGTTGGTTTTGTGAAGTTTTAGTTTTGAATTTTTCTAATGAATTTCTTTAAAGGCCTTTGTTTTAAAGTGATGCAGGATTTTTTTGTTATGATTTTGTTGGTTAATTGTTAAGTGTAGTTTGTTTGTGTGTTGGAAAAAATAGGTTGAAATTTTGAATAATCTAAGTTGTTTTTAGTGTTGCTTTTGAGCTTGGATTTTGATTATGAGCGATTTAATTTTTGTAACTGTTTGGTATATTCAATTTTAATGTCTACTTTTGCACTCCCTGTTTGGAAATTTCTGTTATTTTCAAATTGAAGGGAATTTTAGTAATTAATAATTAATATTTATGTCTGGGTTAATTGGTAAGAAAATCGGCATGACTAGTATTTTCGACGAAAACGGGAAAAACATTCCTTGTACAGTAATCGAAGCTGGGCCATGCGTTGTTACCCAAGTCAGAACCAACGAGGTTGACGGGTATGAAGCGTTGCAACTTGGTTTCGATGACAAAAACGAGAAACATTCTACTAAAGCGGCTTTAGGTCACTTTAAAAAAGCTGGAACTGTTGCTAAGAAAAAAGTCGTTGAATTCCAAGATTTTGCAACTGAACAAAAATTAGGAGATCTTATTG
Organism: Flavobacterium sp. GW823-FHT06G12; assembly: GCF_058794775.1. Taxonomy (NCBI): domain Bacteria; kingdom Pseudomonadati; phylum Bacteroidota; class Flavobacteriia; order Flavobacteriales; family Flavobacteriaceae; genus Flavobacterium; species Flavobacterium sp. GW823-FHT06G12. The sequence goes on along the minus strand of NZ_JBXAHE010000006.1, from coordinate 324,996 downwards.
ATGTTACTATTTTTGAAGAAGGAGAATTTGTAGATGTACAAGGTGTGTCTAAAGGTAAAGGTTTCCAAGGTGTTGTTAAACGTCACGGTTTTGGTGGTGTTGGACAAGCTACTCATGGTCAGCACAACCGTTTAAGAGCGCCAGGTTCTGTAGGAGCTTCTTCTTATCCATCTAGAGTATTCAAAGGAATGCGTATGGCTGGAAGAATGGGAGGAGAAAATGTAAAAGTTCAAAACCTTAGAGTTTTAAAAGTAGTTGCTGAAAAGAATCTACTTGTTGTTAAAGGATGTATTCCTGGGCACAAAAACTCTTATGTAATCATTCAGAAGTAATGGAAGTAAAAGTATTAGATTTCAACGGAAAAGATACTGGAAGAAAAGTTCAACTTTCTGATTCAGTATTCGCAATTGAGCCAAACAATCACGCTGTATATCTTGATGTTAAGCAATATCTTGCTAATCAAAGACAAGGTACTCATAAAGCTAAAGAAAGAGCTGAAGTAACTGGAAGTACGCGTAAGATTAAAAAACAAAAAGGAACTGGTACTGCTCGTGCAGGAAGTGTTAAGAATCCATTGTTTAAAGGTGGTGGAACAGTTTTCGGACCAAGACCAAGAAGTTATTCATTCAAATTGAATAAAGGATTGAAGAGATTGGCTAGAAAATCAGCTTTCTCAATCAAAGCAAAAGAGTCAAATATTGTAGTTTTAGAAGACTTTAATTTTGAAACGCCAAACACTAAAAATTTCATTAACGTTTTGAAAGCTTTAGGGTTAGAGAGTAAAAAATCTCTATTTGTGTTGGGTGAGTCAAATAAAAACGTATATTTGTCGTCACGTAATTTAAAGGCTTCAAATGTTGTAACTAGCTCAGAATTAAGCACTTACGCAATATTGAATGCTAATAATTTAGTGCTTTTAGAGGGTTCTTTAGAGTTAATTGAAGAAAATTTAAGTAAATAATAGGAATATGAGCATCATTATTAAGCCTATAGTAACGGAAAAAGTAACCAAAGAAAGTGAAGTTCTAAACCGCTTCGGATTCGTTGTTAACAAAAAAGCAAACAAAGTTGAGATTAAGAAAGCTGTTGAGGCTGCTTATGGAGTAACTATCGTTTCTGTTAACACAATGAATGTGAGACCAGATAGATCTACTAAATACACTAAAAGTGGTTTAATCAGTGGAAAGACAAATGCTTATAAAAAAGCAATTGTACAAGTACAAGAAGGAGAAACAATTGATTTTTACAACAATATCTAAGATAGAAAAATGTCAGTAAGAAAATTAAAACCTATTACCCCAGGTCAGCGATTTAGAGTTGTGAATGGTTATGACGCCATTACAACTGATAAGCCGGAACGCTCTTTGATAGCGCCGATAAAAAACTCTGGAGGTAGAAATAGTCAAGGAAAGATGACCATGCGTTATACGGGTGGTGGTCACAAGCAGAGATATCGTATCATCGATTTCAAAAGAACTAAAGATGGAATTCCAGCTACAGTGAAATCAATTGAATACGATCCAAATCGTACTGCGTTCATCGCTTTGTTAGCTTATGCTGATGGAGAGAAAACTTATATTATCGCTCAAAATGGATTGAAAGTTGGTCAGAAATTAGTTTCTGGACCAGAATCTCAACCAGAGATTGGTAATACATTACCTTTAAGCAGAATTCCTCTTGGAACTGTTATATCTTGTATTGAGTTACGTCCAGGACAAGGAGCTGTTATTGCTCGTTCAGCTGGAACTTTTGCTCAGTTAATGGCAAGAGACGGGAAATATGCAACAATTAAAATGCCATCTGGTGAGACAAGATTAATCTTGTTAACTTGTTCGGCTACAATTGGAGCTGTTTCTAACTCTGACCATCAATTAGTTGTATCTGGAAAAGCAGGTAGAACAAGATGGTTAGGAAGAAGACCTAGAACTAGACCAGTAGCGATGAACCCAGTTGATCACCCTATGGGAGGTGGTGAAGGACGTTCTTCTGGAGGGCACCCACGTTCAAGAAACGGATTGCCAGCTAAAGGTTACAGAACTCGTTCTAAGAAAAACCCGAGTAACAAGTATATCGTAGAACGTAGAAAGAAATAATAAGATATGGCACGTTCATTAAAAAAAGGACCTTTCGTTCATTATAAATTAGACAAGAAAGTTCAAGAAAACGTAGAAAGTGGTAAAAATGCAGTTGTTAAGACTTGGTCTAGAGCTTCAATGATTACTCCAGATTTCGTTGGACAAACTATCGCAGTTCATAACGGCCGTCAATTTGTACCAGTTTACGTAACAGAAAACATGGTAGGTCACAAATTAGGAGAGTTTTCACCAACTAGATCTTTTAGAGGTCATGCTGGAGCAAAAAATAAAGGTAAAAAATAAGAAGCAATGGGAGTTCGTAAAAGAGAAACAGCAGATGCGAGAAAAGAGGCTAATAAGTCTATCGCTTTCGCAAAATTGAATAACTGCCCTACTTCACCTAGAAAAATGCGCTTAGTAGCGGACTTGGTAAGAGGTCAGAAGGTAGAAAGAGCACTTAACATTTTAAGATTCAGTTCTAAAGAAGCTTCAAGAAAATTAGAAAAACTATTATTATCTGCAATCAATAACTGGGAGCAAAAAAATAGTGAAGGTAATTTAGAAGAAGCTGGATTATTTGTTAAAGAGATCAGAGTAGATGGTGGAATGATGTTAAAAAGACTTCGTCCAGCTCCACAAGGTCGTGCACACAGAATCAGAAAACGTTCTAATCACGTAACAATCGTGCTTGGAGCTATCAATAACACACAAAGCAATTCTTAAGCAGCATGGGACAAAAGACAAATCCAATTGGAAATAGACTTGGTATCATCAGAGGATGGGACTCAAACTGGTATGGTGGAAATGATTACGGTGATAAATTAGCCGAAGATCACAAAATCAGAAAGTATATCCATGCTCGTTTATCAAAAGCTAGTGTATCAAAAGTAATCATCGAGAGAACTTTGAAACTTGTAACCGTTACTATCACTACTGCTAGACCTGGTATCATTATCGGAAAAGGTGGACAAGAGGTAGACAAGTTAAAAGAAGAACTTAAGAAAGTTACTGACAAAGAGGTTCAAATCAACATCTTTGAAATCAAAAGACCTGAGTTAGATGCTTATCTTGTGGCGACAAGCATCGCTCGTCAAATCGAAAGCCGTATTTCTTACAGACGTGCAATCAAAATGGCTATTGCTGCTTCTATGCGTATGAACGCTGAAGGTATCAAAGTTTTGATTTCTGGTCGTTTGAATGGAGCTGAGATGGCGCGTTCGGAAGGTTTCAAAGAAGGTAGAATTCCTCTATCAACTTTCAGAGCTGACATTGATTATGCTCTTGCTGAAGCTCATACTACTTACGGTAGAATGGGAATTAAAGTGTGGATCATGAAAGGTGAAGTTTACGGTAAGAGAGAACTTTCTCCACTTGCTGGAATGGATAAAAAACAATCTGGTACAGGTGGTGGAAAAGGTGGAGATGCTCCTAGAGGCAAATCTAACTTTAACAAAGGTGGAAAACCAGACGCTCGTAAAAGAAAGTAAATTTTTAAACTAAAGAAAAATGTTACAGCCTAAAAGAACAAAATACCGTAAGGTACAAAAAGGTAGAATGAAAGGTAACTCTCAAAGAGGGCATGAGCTTTCAAATGGAATGTTTGGTATTAAATCTGTACATGAAGATGGAATGTTCTTAACTTCTCGTCAAATCGAAGCTGCACGTATCGCTGCAACTCGTTACATGAAAAGAGAGGGACAATTATGGATTAAAATTTTCCCAGACAAACCTATTACTAAGAAACCTCTTGAAGTACGTATGGGTAAAGGTAAAGGAGCAGTTGAGTATTGGGCTGCTGTTGTTAAACCAGGAAGAATTATGTTTGAAGTTGGAGGAGTTCCTTTGTCAGTTGCAAAAGAGGCGTTACGTCTTGCAGCTCAAAAGCTTCCAGTAAAAACTAAGTTCGTCGTTGCTAGAGATTTCGAAGCATAATTTATATTTATTATGAAACAATCAGAAATAAAAGATCTTTCTGCAGCGGAGTTGCAAGAAAAGCTTAGTCAAACTAAGAAAGTATATGCTGACCTAAAAATGGCTCATGCTATCTCTCCAATTGCTAACCCACTTCAAATTAGAAGCGTTAGAAGAACAGTTGCAAGATTAGCTACAGAGTTAACTAAAAGAGAGTTACAATAATTGTATTCTGCTGAAAGATGGAAGAAAAAAGAAATTTAAGAAAAGAAAGAATAGGTGTTGTTACTTCAAATAAGATGGATAAATCTATCGTTATTTCTGAAGTAAGAAAAGTAAAACACCCATTATACGGTAAGTTCGTGTTGAAAACAAAAAAATATGTTGCACACGACGAAAAAAACGACTGTAACATTGGTGATACTGTAAGAATTAGCGAAACGCGTCCTTTAAGTAAAACAAAATGTTGGAGATTAGTTGAAATCTTAGAAAGAGCTAAATAATTATGGTACAACAAGAATCAAGACTAAAAGTAGCAGATAACACGGGAGCTAAAGAAGTTTTAACTATTCGTGTTTTAGGAGGTACTAAAAGAAGATATGCCTCTGTTGGTGACAAAATTGTAGTTTCTATCAAAGATGCAACTCCAAACGGAAACGTTAAGAAAGGAGCTGTTTCAACTGCAGTTGTTGTGCGTACTAAAAAAGAAGTGAGAAGAGCCGATGGTTCTTATATCCGTTTCGATGACAATGCATGTGTTCTTTTGAATGCTGCAGGGGAAATGAGAGGAACTCGTGTTTTTGGTCCGGTAGCAAGAGAACTTCGTGAAAAACAATTCATGAAAATTGTATCATTAGCACCAGAAGTGCTTTAATTCGTTTTAAGATGATAAAGCTAAAAATAAAATCAGGAGATATCGTAAGGGTTATTGCTGGAGACCATAAAGGTGCTGAAGGTAAAGTTTTACGTGTTTACCGTGAAAAAAACAAAGCGATAGTTGAAGGTGTGAACTTGGTTTCAAAACACACTAAACCAAGTGCTAAAAACCCTCAAGGTGGTATCGTTAAGAAAGAGGCTTCTATTCAAATTTCTAACATTGCTTTAATTGATCCTAAAACTAAGGAGACAACTAGAGTAGGTATTAGAGTAGAAGGAGATAAGAAAGTAAGATTTTCAAAAAAATCTAATCAAGTACTATAGTAATGGCATATACACCTAGACTAAAAGAAGAATATAAGAGTAGAGTAATCTCTGCTCTTAAAGAAGAGTTCGGATATACAAACGTAATGCAAGTTCCAAAACTTGAAAAAATCGTTTTGAGCCGTGGAGTTGGTGCAGCTGTATCTGATAAAAAACTTATTGACTATGCAGTTGATGAGTTAACAAAGATCACTGGACAAAAAGCAGTTTCTACAATCTCTAAGAAAGATGTTGCGTCTTTCAAATTGAGAAAAGGAATGCCTATTGGAGCAAAAGTTACTTTACGCGGAGAAAGAATGTATGAGTTTTTAGATAGACTTATTACTTCAGCTTTGCCACGTGTTAGAGATTTCAGCGGTATTAAAGCTACTGGTTTCGACGGAAGAGGTAACTACAATCTTGGAGTTTTAGAGCAAATCATTTTCCCAGAAATTGATATTGATAAAGTAAACAAAATTTCAGGAATGGATATTACTTTTGTTACTACTGCAAAAACTGATAAGGAAGCAAAGTCATTATTGGCTGAATTAGGATTACCTTTTAAAAAGAATTAAGACATGGCTAAAGAATCAATGAAAGCCCGCGAGGTGAAAAGAGAGAAAACGGTAGCTAAGTATGCTGAGAAGAGAAAAGCTTTATTAGAAGCTGGAGACTACGAAGGTTTACAAAGATTGCCTAAAAATGCTTCACCAGTTCGTTTACACAACCGTTGTAAATTAACAGGTAGACCTAGAGGTTATATCCGTCAATTCGGTATTTCACGTGTAACTTTCCGTGAAATGGCTAACAATGGGTTAATTCCAGGAGTTAAAAAGGCTTCTTGGTAATCTCGCAATAAGTTATTACTTTTGCAAACCAAAAAATAATTTTTAATTGATTAAAGGTTCGGGAAACGAGTGTTTCCCGAAAACCATAATCGCAATCAAATACATATGTATACAGATCCTATTGCAGATTATTTGACTAGAGTTCGTAACGCTGTGGCTGCAAACCACAAAGTTGTTGAAATTCCAGCTTCTAATCTAAAAAAAGAGATAACTAAGATCTTATTTGATCAAGGTTACATCTTAAGTTACAAATTTGAGCAGAACACAGTACAAGGTTCTATCAAAATTGCTTTGAAGTATGATAAAGATACTAAAGAGCCTGTAATCAAAGATATCCAAAGAATTAGTAAACCTGGTTTACGTAAGTACGCAGGTGCTGCCAAATTACCTAGAATCCTTAATGGATTAGGAATTGCTATTGTTTCTACATCAAAAGGTTTGATGACTGGAAAACAAGCTAAGCAATTAAATGTAGGTGGTGAGGTAATTTGTTACGTATACTAATTTTAAACACTAGATAAGATGTCAAGAATAGGTAAAAGCCCAATTGTAATCCCTGCTGGTGTAACTGTTGAAGTTAAAGACGGTATTATTACAGTAAAAGGAAAAAAAGGTCAACTAGTTCAGGAGTTTTCGGACGTAGCTGTAAAAGTTGAAGGCGATCAAGTTTTAGTTGAAAGATCGTCTGATCATAAAGACCATAGAGCAAAACACGGATTATTTAGATCTTTGATCAATAATATGATTGTTGGTGTTTCTGAAGGTTTCACAAAAGAACTAGAATTAGTTGGAGTTGGTTATAGAGCTTCAAACCAAGGTCAAAAATTAGATTTAGCTCTTGGATATTCTCACAATATTGTTTTAGAAATTGCTCCTGAAGTAAGTTTAGAAACAATATCTGAAAAAGGTAAGAACCCTATCGTAAAATTAACATCATTTGATAAACAACTTTTAGGTCAAGTTGCTGCGAAAATCAGAGGATTCCGTAAGCCAGAGCCATACAAAGGAAAAGGTGTTAAATTTGTGGGTGAAGTATTAAGAAGAAAAGCAGGTAAATCAGCTTAAAATATAAGATTATGTCATTAACAAAATCTGAAAGAAGACAGAGAATTAAATTCAGAATTAGAAAATCGGTTAGTGGTTCTGCTGCAAGACCAAGACTTTCTGTATTTAGAAGTAATAAAGAAATTTACGCTCAAATCATTGATGATGTAAATGGAGTTACTATCTTAGCTGCATCTTCTAGAGAAAAAGAAATAGGAAAAGGTACTAACGTTGAAGTAGCTGCTGCTGTTGGAAAACTAGTTGCGGAGAAAGCGTTAAAAGCCGGGATTGATACTATCACTTTCGATAGAGGTGGGTATTTGTATCACGGTCGTATTAAATCATTAGCAGAAGGCGCAAGAGCCGCTGGACTTAAATTCTAATATATTATGTCTAAATACAAAAATGTAGAATTGGTAAAACCTAGTGGTCTTGAATTAAAAGATCGTCTAGTTAGTGTTAATCGTGTTACTAAAGTTACAAAAGGAGGTAGAGCTTTTGGTTTTTCTGCTATTGTAGTTGTAGGTGATGAAAATGGAGTAGTTGGTCACGGATTAGGAAAATCTAAAGACGTTTCTGAAGCAATTGCGAAAGCAGTAGAAGATGCTAAGAAAAACCTAGTTAGAATTCCTTTGAATGGACAATCTGTTCCTCACGAACAAAAAGGTAAATTTGGTGGTGCACGTGTATTCTTAATTCCAGCCTCTCATGGTACTGGGGTTATTGCTGGTGGAGCTGTTCGTTCGGTTCTTGAGTCAGTAGGTATTCACGATGTATTGTCTAAATCTCAAGGATCGTCAAATCCGCATAACGTAGTAAAAGCAACTTTTGATGCTTTATTGCAAATGAGAAGCGCTCATACTGTTGCAAAACAAAGAGGCGTTTCTTTAGAGAAAGTTTTTAAAGGTTAATTAGGAAATTATGGCTAAATTATTAGTAAAACAAGTAAGAAGCAAAATCAACTGCCCTCTTTCTCAAAAGAGAGGTTTGGAAGCTTTAGGTCTACGTAAAATTGGACAAGTTGTGGAGCATGAGTCAAATCCTGCTATCCTTGGGATGATAAACAAAGTTAAACACTTAGTTTCTGTTGAAGAAGCTAAATAACAAATACTGTTATGAATTTAAGTAACTTACAACCTGCTGAGGGATCTACACACAATCAAAATAAAAGATTAGGTAGAGGAGAAGGTTCTGGAAAAGGTGGTACCGCTGCACGTGGACACAAAGGAGCAAAATCTCGTTCTGGTTATTCTAAAAAGATTGGTTTTGAAGGAGGGCAGATGCCACTTCAAAGACGTGTACCTAAGTTTGGTTTCAAAAACATCAATCGTAAAGAATACGAAGGTGTTAATTTAGATACTCTTCAATTATTAGTTGATAACGGTGCAATTACTGATTCTGTTTCTATGGCAGAATTCGTAGCAAATCGTCTAGCTACTAAAAATGAAATCGTTAAGATTTTAGGTAGAGGAGAATTGAAAGCAAAATTAAAAGTAACTGCCCACAAATTTACTGCTACTGCAAAAGCTGCTATTGAAGCTGCTGGTGGAGAAGCTGTAACTATATAACTTATCTATTAAGATGAAGAAATTTATTGAATCAATAAGTAATGTTTGGAAAATCGAAGAACTAAAGAATAGAATCTTAATTACATTAGGATTACTTTTAGTATATCGTTTTGGAGCACACGTTACGCTTCCTGGAATTGACGCAACGCAATTGACTGGTTTAGCGGGACAAACTAAAAATGGTCTAGGATCTATTCTAGACATGTTCACCGGGGGTGCTTTCTCTAAGGCTTCAGTATTTGCTTTAGGTATCATGCCTTATATTTCTGCGTCTATTGTTGTTCAGTTAATGGGAATTGCGATTCCATATTTACAAAAACTTCAAAATGATGGGGAAAGTGGTAGAAAAAAGATTAATCAAATCACTCGTTGGTTGACAATCGCTATCACATTGGTTCAAGGTCCAACTTATATCTATAATTTATACAGAACATTGCCTAGTAATGCATTTTTGCTAGGCTTTAATTCACCTGAATTTTTGTTCTCGTCAGTTATCATTTTAGTTACAGGTACAATTTTTGCTATGTGGCTTGGTGAGAAAATTACAGATAAAGGTATTGGAAATGGTATTTCATTGTTAATTATGGTTGGTATTTTAGCACGTTTACCGCAAGCTTTTATTCAAGAGTTTACAACACGTGTTACCAATAACAATGGAGGTCCAATGTTATTAGTTATTGAAATTATTGTGTGGCTATTAGTTATCATTTCTTGTGTATTGCTTACAATGGCAGTACGTAAAATTCCAGTACAATACGCTCGTCGTACAACAACTGGAGATTACGAGCAAGATTTGGCAGGAGGTAATAGACAATGGATTCCTCTAAAGCTTAATGCTTCAGGAGTAATGCCAATTATTTTTGCGCAAGCAATTATGTTTATCCCTGCAGCAGTGGCTGGATTGTCTAAATCAGATACATCACAATCTATTGTTGGTGCATTTAGTAATATGTTTGGTTTCTGGTATAATTTTGTTTTTGCAACTTTAATTATTGTATTTACATTCTTTTATACTGCAATCACCGTTCCTACTAACAAAATGGCTGATGATTTAAAAAGAAGCGGTGGTTTTATTCCAGGCGTACGTCCAGGAGCAGAAACTTCTGATTTCCTTGATAAAGTGATGTCTTTAATAACTTTCCCAGGATCTTTATTCCTTGCTTTGATTGCTGTGTTCCCAGCTATTGTTGTAAGTATTATGGATGTACAACAATCTTGGGCAATGTTTTTTGGAGGTACCTCATTAATAATTATGGTTGGTGTTGCAATAGATACTATTCAACAGATCAATTCATACTTGTTAAATAAACATTATGATGGTTTAATGAAGACTGGTAAAAATAGAAAAGCGGTAGCTTAATATATTTATGGCAAAACAATCAGCAATAGAACAAGACGGATCAATCATTGAAGCATTGTCAAATGCGATGTTCCGTGTAGAGTTAGAAAATGGACATATTGTAATTGCTCATATTTCTGGAAAAATGCGAATGCATTACATCAAGTTATTACCTGGTGATAAAGTGAAACTAGAAATGAGTCCTTATGATTTGTCAAAAGCAAGAATTACTTATCGATATTAAAGGATATTCACTATGAAAGTTAGAGCATCAGTAAAAAAGAGAAGTGCCGAGTGCATTATCGTGCGTAGAAAAGGGAGACTGTACGTAATAAACAAAAAGAATCCTAGATTTAAACAAAGACAAGGATAATTATGGCAAGAATAGCAGGGGTAGATATCCCAAAAAACAAAAGAGGTGTTATCGCACTTACCTATATTTTCGGATTAGGAAAAAGTAGAGCTATTGAGATTTTAGAAAAAGCTCAAGTTAGCCAAGATAAAAAAGTTCAAGATTGGAATGATGATGAGATCGGAGCGATTCGTGAAGCTGTTTCATTTTACAAAATTGAAGGAGAATTACGTTCTGAAATTTCTTTAAACATTAAACGTTTAATGGATATTGGATGTTACAGAGGTATTCGTCATAGATCTGGTCTTCCATTAAGAGGACAAAGAACTAAAAACAACTCAAGAACAAGAAAAGGTAAAAGAAAAACTGTTGCTAACAAGAAAAAAGCAACTAAATAATAAGTAATATGGCTAAAGCAACTGCAAAAAAACGTAAAGTTATCGTTGAATCAACGGGTGAGGCTCATATTTCTGCCACTTTTAATAACATTATTATTTCTTTGACTAATAAGAAAGGTGAAGTTATCTCTTGGTCTTCAGCTGGTAAAATGGGTTTCAGAGGTTCTAAAAAGAACACTCCTTATGCAGCTCAAATGGCAGCGGAAGATTGCGCTAAAGTAGCACTTGAGGCAGGACTTAAAAAAGTGAAAGTTTATGTAAAAGGACCAGGTAACGGACGTGAGTCTGCTATTCGTTCTATTCATAACGGTGGAATAGAAGTTACTGAAATTATTGATGTTACTCCAATGCCACACAACGGATGTCGTCCTCCAAAAAGACGTAGAGTTTAATTTTTTATTTTTATAGTATAACCAAGGTAGAACATAGATTATCGAAGGATTAGACCTGAATTCATAATTTCTACCTTAAATTTTTTTTAAAATGGCAAGATATACTGGTCCTAAAACCAAAATCGCTCGTAAATTTGGCGAGGCAATCTTCGGAGATGATAAATCTTTCGAAAAAAGAAATTACCCACCTGGACAACACGGGATGGCTAAAAAAAGAGGAAAAAAATCTGAGTACGCTGTTCAATTAATGGAAAAGCAAAAAGCTAAATATTCTTATGGAATTTTAGAAAAACAATTCAGAAATTTATTCGAAAAAGCATCAGCTACTAAAGGAGTTACTGGTGAAGTTTTATTACAATTATGCGAAGCAAGATTAGATAATGTTGTTTTTAGAATGGGAATTGCTCCATCTAGAAGAGGTGCGCGTCAAATCGTTTCTCACAGACACATTACTGTAAATGGAGAGGTTGTTAATATTCCTTCTTACCACCTTAAGCCTGGTGATAAAGTTGCAGTTCGTGAAAAATCTAAATCTTTAGAAGCTATCGAACGTTCTTTATCAAATTCAAGTCATGTTTATGAATGGATTACTTGGAACAATGATCTTAAAGAAGGAACTTTCGTTTCTGTTCCTGCAAGACTTCAAATTCCAGAAAACATTAAAGAACAATTAATCGTAGAGTTGTACAACAAATAATAATTGACTTAGTCGAAATTTATGGCAATATTTAATTTTCAAAAGCCCGATAAAGTTATCATGATCGATTCAACCGATTTTGAAGGTAAATTTGAGTTTAGACCTTTAGAACCTGGTTACGGATTGACAGTTGGTAATGCACTTAGAAGAGTTTTGCTTTCAGCGTTAGAAGGTTATGCAATTACATCTGTTCGTATCGAAGGTGTAGATCATGAGTTTTCTACTATTTCAGGTGTTGTAGAGGATGTTACCGAAATTATCCTTAATCTAAAACAAGTACGTTTCAAACGTCAGATTGAAGATATAGATAATGAATCAGTTACTATTTCTGTTTCTGGTAAAGATCAACTAACAGCAGGTGATTTTCAAAAATTTATCTCAGGTTTTCAAGTTTTGAATCCAGACCTTGTTATCTGTAATTTAGATTCTAAAATCAAATTGAACTTCGATTTAACAATCGAAAAAGGTAGAGGATACGTTCCTGCTGAAGAGAACAAAAAACAGAATGCTGCAATTGGAACAATTTTTACAGATTCTATTTTTACTCCGGTAAAAAATGTAAAATATGCAATCGAAAATTTCCGTGTAGAGCAAAAAACAGATTATGAAAAATTAGTTTTTGAAATTAAAACTGATGGATCTATTAATCCTAAAGATGCTCTTACTGAAGCTGCTAAAGTTTTAATTCACCATTTCATGTTGTTTTCTGACGAAAGAATTACACTTGAGGCTGACGAAATTGCACAAACAGAATCGTATGATGAAGAGTCATTGCATATGAGACAATTGCTTAAAACTAAGCTTGTTGATATGGATTTATCTGTGAGAGCATTAAATTGCTTGAAAGCGGCTGAAGTTGATACACTTGGTGATTTAGTATCGTTCAATAAAAATGACCTAATGAAATTCCGTAATTTCGGTAAAAAATCTTTAACTGAACTTGATGAACTTGTTGCAGTTAAAAATTTGACTTTCGGAATGGATTTAGCTAAATACAAATTAGATAAAGAATAATTTACTTCATATTTTGCTCTCCATAGTGGATTGTAGCAAGATGAAGATAAAAAAAACACGTCATGAGACACGGAAAAAAATTCAACCACTTAAGCAGACAGACTGGACATAGAAAAGCTATGTTGGCTAATATGGCTTGTTCTCTTATCGAGCACAAACGTATTAACACTACTGTTGCTAAAGCTAAAGCGCTTAAACAATTCGTTGAGCCTTTAATCACTAAATCAAAAGAAGATACGACTCACAATCGTCGTATTGTTTTTGCTTACTTACGTAACAAATACGCTGTAACTGATTTGTTCAGAGATGTGGCTGCTAAAGTAGGTGACCGTCCAGGAGGATACACTCGTATCATTAAAGTTGGAAATCGTTTGGGAGATAACGCTGATATGGCGATGATCGAACTTGTTGACTTCAATGAACTTTACAACGGAGGTAAAAAAGAAGTTAAAAAAGCTAAAAGCCGTCGTGGTGGTAAAGCTAAAAAAGCTGAAACTGCTGCTCCAGAAGCTCCTGCTGCTGAAACAGAAACGACTACTGAAGCTTCTGAATAATTATGAAAGTAATCATTCTATAGAAATCAAGGATAAACTAATTTTTAGTTTATCCTTTTTTTTTGATTTTTTTTAAACGGAAGAAATGTAACTTATTTAAAATGATAGGTTTTATTTTTACGAATGAAAGTTTTAAAAAATCTTGGAAGGGCTATTTTAAAGAAGTAAATTTGCAAAATATCTAATTACACTTAAAACCTTTATATTGGGTTTATATCTTGATTAAAAAAACAATTCAAATTAAATAATGAAATACACAACACGACAAAGCGCCATTTTATTACTTAGTGATGGAACAATCTTTCACGGAAAATCTATCGGAATTAGCGGTAAAACTTTCGGTGAAGTTTGTTTTAATACTGGAATGACAGGGTATCAGGAAATTTTTACTGATCCTTCTTATTTCGGTCAAATTATGGTTGCTACAAATACACATATCGGAAACTATGGTGTTAATGATTCTGAAGTTGAATCTGATAGTATTAAAATTGCCGGTTTAGTTTGTAAAAACTTTAGTTTTAATTATTCTAGAGAGAATGCTTCTGGAAGCTTGGAAGATTATTTTGCTAAACAAAATTTAATCTGTATTTCTGATGTTGATACTCGTGCACTTGTAAGTTACATTCGTGACAATGGAGCGATGAATGCAGTAATTTGCACAGATGGAACTCCAGTTGAAGATTTAAAGAAAGAATTGGCGAATGTTCCAAATATGGAAGGTTTAGAATTAGCTTCTAAGGTTTCTACTAAAGAACCATATTTCTTTGGAGATGAAAATGCTACTTACAAAATCTCAGCTTTAGATCTTGGAATTAAAAAGAACATTTTAAGAAACCTTGCTAAAAGAGATTGTTATATTAAAGTATATCCATTTGATTCAACCTACAAAGATATGTCTGAATTTAATCCAGATGGATATTTCTTGTCAAATGGGCCAGGGGATCCAGATCCATTGTTTGGAGCGATTCAAGTAGCAAAGGAGATATTAGCAGATAACAAGCCTTTGTTCGGAATCTGTTTAGGACATCAGGTAATCGGTTTGGCAAATGGTGTTGAAACTTATAAGATGTTTAATGGACACCGTGGAATTAATCACCCGGTTAAAAATATCATCACAGGTAAAGGCGAAATAACTTCTCAAAATCACGGATTTGCGGTTAAGAGAGAACAATTAGAGAATCATCCAGAGCTTGAAATAACCCATGTTCACTTAAATGATGGAACTGTTGCGGGAATGAGAATGAAGAATAAAAATTGTTTTTCAGTTCAATATCACCCGGAGGCTAGTCCAGGGCCACACGATTCGTCATATTTGTTTGACCAATTCGTAGAGAATATTAAAAGCAGTAAGGTCTAAAACGATGTAGTTAATAAATAAAGGTGTTTAATGTCTAAAATGCGTTTATAGTATTAAATATTTTTATAATTTCGAAAAAAAAATATAATTTATTAATAAAAAACAAAAATAATGAGTATTATAATTAAAGTTCACGCAAGACAAATTCTTGATTCTAGAGGTAACCCAACTATTGAAGTTGATGTAGTAACTGAAAATGGAGTTTTAGGTAGAGCTGCTGTTCCATCTGGAGCATCTACAGGAGAGCACGAAGCTGTTGAATTACGTGATGGAGGTAAAGCTTACCTAGGTAAAGGTGTTTTGAATGCAGTGAATAATGTAAATACTATTATTGCTGAAGAATTAGTTGGGACTTCTGTTTTCGAACAAAACACAATTGACCAATTAATGATCGATTTAGATGGTACTCCAAATAAATCTAAATTAGGAGCTAATGCTATTTTAGGTGTTTCTTTGGCTGCTGCTAAAGCTGCTGCTAATGAACTTGGTTTGCCATTATACAGATACGTAGGTGGTGTTTCTGCTAATACGTTGCCAGTTCCAATGATGAACATCATCAATGGGGGTTCTCACTCTGATGCGCCGATCGCATTCCAAGAGTTTATGATTTTCCCAGTAAAAGCGACTTCTTTTACACATGCAATGCAAATGGGAACTGAAATTTTCCACAACTTGAAAAAAGTATTACATGATAGAGGTTTAAGTACTGCTGTTGGTGATGAAGGAGGTTTTGCTCCAAATTTAGCCGGTGGAACTGAGGATGCTTTAGATACTATTAAATTGGCGGTTGAAAAAGCTGGATATTCTTTCGGAGACGAAATTATGATTGCTCTTGACTGTGCTGCTTCTGAGTTTTATGTAAACGGAAAATACGATTACACTAAATTTGAAGGAGAAACTGGAAAAATCAGAACTTCTGAAGAACAAGCTCAATACTTAGCTGAACTTGCTGCTAAATATCCAATTATCTCTATCGAAGACGGTATGTACGAAGATGATTGGGATGGATGGAAAGCTTTAACTGAAAAAATTGGAGATAAAGTTCAATTAGTTGGAGACGATTTATTTGTTACTAACGTTGCTCGTTTATCAACTGGTATCGAAAAAGGAATTGCTAACTCAATCTTAGTAAAAGTAAACCAAATTGGTACTTTAACTGAAACTATTGCTGCTGTAAACATGGCGAAAAATGCTGGTTATACATCTGTAATGTCTCACCGTTCTGGAGAAACTGAAGATAATACAATTGCAGACTTAGCTGTTGCTTTAAACTGTGGTCAAATTAAAACAGGTTCTGCTTCTCGTTCAGATCGTATGGCTAAATACAACCAATTATTGAGAATTGAAGAAGAACTAGGAAGTACAGCTTATTTCCCTGGTTTGAATGCTTTTAAAATCAAATAATTTTTGAAATTATATATTGGAAAAAACCATTCGCTTTAGCGAATGGTTTTTTTTTGGACTTTTAACAAATTCATAGCAGTATTCTTTTTTAAATTAGTCTTAAATTCATTAGATTTGATAAATTATTATTTAAAGAATTATTTCCAGTATATTATGTCAAAAATAGCTACATTAGAAATAGATGGTAAAAAGGTTGAACTTCCGGTAATCACAGGAAGTGAAAACGAATCAGCTATCGATATCAACAAATTACGTGATTTAACAGGTTATATTACCCTTGATCCAGGTTATAAAAATTCAGGATCTTGTACAAGTGAAATCACTTTCCTAGACGGAGAAGAAGGAATTTTACGTTACAGAGGATATTCTATTGAAGACCTTGCTGAAAAAGCCAGTTTCTTAGAAGTATCATATCTTTTGATTTTTGGTGAATTACCTACAGCTAAACAATTAGAAGATTTTGAAAATGGTATTAAAAAACATTCTTTGGTAAACGAAGAAATGAAAAATATCATTGACGGTTTCCCTAAAACGGCTCATCCAATGGGAGTGTTATCTGCTTTAACAAGCGCTTTAACGGCTTTTAATCCTAAAGCGGTTAATGTTGATAACGAAAAAGAAATGTACGAAGCTATTTGTAAAACAATGGCCAAATTTTTAGTGATTGCTACATGGACTTATAGAAAATCTATGGGTTATCCTTTAAATTACTACGATAATACAAAGGGTTATGTAGAAAGCTTTATGCAATTAATGTTTAAATTGCCTACAGGGCCTTACGCTGCAAATCCTGTAATTGTAAATGCCTTAGATAAATTATTCATTCTTCATGCAGATCACGAGCAAAACTGTTCTACTTCAACTGTAAGAATGGTAGGTTCTTCTCATGCTGGTTTATTTGCTTCAGTTTCTGCAGGAGTTTCTGCTTTATGGGGACCACTTCATGGTGGAGCTAACCAAGCAGTACTTGAAATGCTTGAAGAAATCAATAAAGACGGTGGTGATACAGATAAATTCTTAGCGAAAGCGAAAGATAAAAATGATCCATTCCGTTTAATGGGATTCGGACACAGAGTTTACAAAAACTTTGATCCAAGAGCTAAAATCATTAAAAAAGCTGCAACAGAAGTATTAGAGACTTTAGGTGTTGAAGATCCGATTTTAGATATTGCAAGAAAATTAGAAAAAGCAGCTCTAGAAGATGAGTACTTTAAATCAAGAAACTTATATCCAAACGTTGATTTCTATTCTGGAATTATTTACAGAGCTTTAGGAATTCCGACAGATATGTTTACTGTTATGTTTGCAATTGGAAGACTGCCAGGTTGGATTGCACAGTGGAAAGAAATGCGTGAAAACAAAGAACCAATTGGAAGACCACGACAAATTTATACAGGACATCCTTTACGAGAGTTTAAGTCTAATAAATAAAAAACGAAAGCTTCACTTAACTGTGAAGCTTTTTTTATATTTGCTCAAAATACAAAAGAGTTATGTTGCAATTAAATGTAAAGAACGAAACGTCTCGACTTCGTGCTGTAGTTCTGGGTTCTGCTGTTCATAATGGACCGACTCCAACTATAGAAGAGGCTTATGATCCTAAATCATTGGAACATATTAAAGCAGGAACTTACCCTGTAGAAAAAGATATGGTTGCTGAAATGGAAGCTTTTAATTCTGTTTTTCAGAAATATGATGTAACTGTTTATCGTCCAGAGATGATTGAAAATTACAATCAGATTTTTGCTAGGGATATTGGGTTTGTAATTGATGATATCTTTGTAAAATCGAATATTCTTCCAGATAGAGAACGTGAATTAGATGCTATTCAATATGTAATTGATCAGATTGATCCATTAAAAGTAGTTCGTCCTCCAGAAGAAGTTCATATCGAAGGAGGAGATGTGATGCTTTGGAATGATCATATTTTTATCGGAACTTATAAAGGAAGCGATTACAAAGATTATATTACTGCAAGAACAAATATGCATGGTGTAAACTATATTAAATCATTGTTTCCGAATAAAATTGTAAAAGAATTTGATTTAGTAAAATCTAAATTGGAAGCAAGAGATAATGCTTTACATTTGGATTGTTGTTTTCAGCCTGTTGGAAAAGATAAAGGAATTATCTATAAAAGAGGTTTCCGCGAAGAGGCAGATTATCTTTATTTGGTAAAACTTTTTGGGAAAGAAAATCTATTTCATATCGAAAGAAACGAAATGTATAATATGTTTTCGAATGTGTTTTCAATTGATGAAAATGTGGTAGTTTCTGAAAAGAATTTCACGAGATTAAATAACTGGCTTCGTGAAAATGGTTTTATTGTTGAAGAAATTCCATATGCTGAAATTTCAAAACAAGAAGGTTTGTTGAGATGTTCAACTTTGCCATTAATTAGAGACTAAAAATAGTTTTTGTTTGAAGTTTCAGGTTTTAAGTCTTTTTCAAGGCGTGAAACCTGAAACCTAGAATTTGGGACAAAAAAAAGATATATAAAAAATGAAACAAACTACTAATGCTATCGTGATGATTCGCCCAGTTGCATTCAGAATGAATGAACAAACGGCCGTAAATAATTATTATCAAAAAGTATTAGACGGACTTTTACCAAGTACCGTTAATGCAAAAGCACAACAAGAATTTGATGCTTTTGTAGAAAAACTTAGAGCGGTTGGAGTAGATGTAACGGTTGTTGACGACAATTTAGAGACTGATACTCCAGATAGTATTTTTCCAAACAATTGGGTTTCATTTCATGAAAATGGAGACGTTGCACTTTATCCGATGTTTGCTGAAAATCGCCGTCAAGAACGTCGTGAAGATATTTTGGATACTTTGGAAGAAAAAGGATTCGAAATTGCAAATATAATGGATTATACTTCTGCAGAAGAAGATGGCATTTTCTTAGAAGGAACAGGAAGTTTGTTATTAGATAGAGCAAACGGAAAAGCGTATTGTGCATTATCGCCAAGAGCAGATGAAGAATTGTTTATAGAATTCTGTGAAGATTTTGATTATGCTCCTGTAATTTTCGAAGCTTTTCAAACTGTTGATGGTGAGCGTAAATTAATTTACCATACTAATGTGATGATGTGTTTAGGTGAAACTTTTGCAGTTATTTGCGCAGATTCTATTGATGATAAAAAAGAACGTAAAATGGTTCTGGATAATCTTAAACAAGATCAGAAAGAAGTAATTCTAATAACAGAAGATCAAGTGAATAACTTTGCAGGAAATATGCTCGAAGTTAGAGGTAAAGATGATAAGAGATATATTGTAATGAGTGCGTCGGCACATCAAAGCTTAACTCCGAAACAAATTTCGCAATTAGAAAATCACGCTGAAATTTTAAGTTCGAGTTTAGATACAATTGAAGCTTGTGGCGGAGGAAGTGCAAGATGTATGATGGCAGAAATTTTCTTGCCAAGAGCTTAAATAAAATGAATAGATGAAAAGAAAAAGGGATGAAATTTAAATAATTTCATCCCTTTTTCTTTTGGACCGTAGTGATATTAGTTAAAAATTTCCTTTAATAATATTGATTATAGCGCTTACTATATATTGAATTCCGATTGAAATAACTATAAAACCAACAATTCTTGAAATTGCAACAATACCCGAGGCTCCCAATATTCTAGCTAAATAATGTGCGCTTTTTAGAATAGCAAAAATAGCTACTGCAATTGCAAAAATTGCTAACGAAGAAATTATGATTTCGTTTAATTCGTGGTGCTCTTGGTAAAAAGCAATTAAAAGAGACATTGATCCAGGGCCCGCAAGCATAGGTATTGCGAGAGGTGTAAGTGCAATATCATTTCTGTGCTGTGCTTCGTTCTCAATTTTTTTATTGATTCCTCGTTTCTTGTTGAATTTCCCAGATAATAAAGAGAATCCAGAATTTACAATTACGATTCCTCCAGCAATTCTTAAAGCATCGATGCTAATGCCGAAAAAAGTTAGAACATATTGGCCAATAAAATAAGAAACCATTAGTATGATAAAAACATTGATGGCCGTCCAAAGTGAGATTCGGGATCTTTCTTTTTGAGAGTCATGTTGAGTTAGTCCAACAAAAATTGGTACAGTTCCGATTGGATTAAGTACCGAGAATAAAGCGGCAAATAAGTAAATAAATAATTCCATGTTGTATTGGTTCGTGAAGTAAATGTAGTTATTTTTTGATGCTTTTGTGTGAAATTATGTTATAATAATATTTTTATTGGTATCAATTCTGGGTTATAAGGCATAAAGTTAAATCGTTCTTTTTGATTACTTTTGCAATCTAAATTAAAACTATGAAAAGTAAAAAAACATTAGTTATAGGAGCGTCGACAAATCCAGAGCGTTATTCTTATAAAGCGGTAAATATGTTGGTAGGAAAAGGACATTCTGTACTAGCAATTGGTCAAAAAGCTGGCGAAGTTGCTGGAGTAAAAATTCAAACTAAAGCAATACCAGTTAAAAATATTGATACTATTACTCTATATTTAAATCCTGTTCGTCAGAGAGATTATTATAATTACATTATTGAATCGCATCCTAAAAGAGTAATCTTTAATCCTGGGACAGAAAACCCTGAATTGTATCAATTATTAGAGCTTAATGATATTCAAGTTGAAGTCGCTTGTACATTAGTTTTATTGACTACAAATCAATACTAAATTATTGTTTGTTGCTTTTCTTTTAGTCTCGAAAAGAAAGGGGTTTCGTAATAAAACAACTATAGCATAAAGCTTTGAATTTAATGGCTGTAATGTAGGCTAAACCATTAAAAGTATTACTTTTGTCGTCATGGAATTTTCATCAAAATTAATTGAAAAAGCAGTAAGCGAAATGTCGCAATTACCTGGTATAGGTAAACGTACAGCACTTCGGCTAGTTCTTCATTTGCTAAAACAACCGAAAGAACAGACTGCTTTTTTATCTCAAGCATTGATGAATATGCGTGAGGATATTAAGTTTTGTGAAAGTTGCCATAATATTTCTGATACTAAGATTTGCGAGATTTGCGCTAATCCAGTTAGAAATCATGAAACAATATGTATTGTAGAAGATATTCGAGATGTTATGGCAATTGAAAATACGGGCCAGTTCAAAGGGATATATCATGTGCTTGGTGGGAAAATTTCTCCTATTGAAGGAGTTGGTCCTAACCAGTTGAATATTTCTAGTTTGGTAACAAAAGCGAAATCTGGAAATGTGTCAGAGATTATTTTTGCATTAAGTTCAACAATGGAAGGAGATACAACAAACTTTTATATATATAAACAGATTGCAGACACTAAGATTATAATTTCGACAATCGCGAGAGGGATATCAGTAGGAGATGAATTAGAGTATGCAGATGAAATAACACTAGGACGAAGTATCTTGCATAGAGTACCTTTTGAAAAAACATTTAAAAATAATTAACTTAACCCCAAATAAAAGTTAGGTTTTTCCGAACATTAAAGGAAAAGCCATATTTGCGATAAAATTGAACGAATGACAAAAAAAAGTTTTTTTCTATTCTTATTAATTTCAGCATTATTTACCTCATGTATTCCAATTAAAGATTTGGTTTACCTTCAAGATAAAAATAATTCAGGAGAACAAACAGCAATTGCAGCGGTAGAATCAAAACCCTATAGATTGCAAGTAAACGATATTTTAAAAATCAATATAAAAGCTATTGATTCAAAATTGGTTTCTATTTTTAATACAACAGAAGGTGAAAGTAGTCAGGCAGGAAAAACTGAATCCAGTTTATACTTTGATGGATTTACAATTGATGATCATGGTAATATTAGGATGCCAATTTTGGGAGAAATAAATGTAATTGGCTATACTCTTGACGAGGTTCGTGTGAAAATTGAAAATAAATTACTTGAAGAATATTTTAAGAGCGAAGCCAATATTTTTGTTACAGTTAAGTTAGCTGGTTTTAGATATACTATTAATGGAGAGGTTGGAATGACAGGAACAAAAACACTATTTAAGGATAATGTAACCATTTTGGATGCTGTCGCAAATGCAGGAGATATTACTACGGTTGGTAATAGAAA
Organism: Flavobacterium sp. GW823-FHT06G12; assembly: GCF_058794775.1. Taxonomy (NCBI): domain Bacteria; kingdom Pseudomonadati; phylum Bacteroidota; class Flavobacteriia; order Flavobacteriales; family Flavobacteriaceae; genus Flavobacterium; species Flavobacterium sp. GW823-FHT06G12. The sequence continues at coordinate 302,817 of NZ_JBXAHE010000006.1, read as the reverse complement.
AGAAGTAACCATAATTCGTCAGACACCAACGGGTGTACAAATGCATGATATTGATCTTACTGATGTGAATGTAATGAAGTCGCCTTATTATTATTTACAGCCAAATGATTACATCTATGTAAAACCCTTAAGACAAAAAACTTGGGGAACAGGCCAAACAGGGATACAATCTATAGGAACAATAATTACATTATTATCTTTGGCAACAACAGTTTACCTAATTATAAAGTAAAAATAGATTTTTAAAATGTTAGACATTAAAGACTTCGCCATTTTTGAAAATCATTCTCATTTTGATTTTAAAGGGTTTCTGTTGAAAATTGTGGGATACTGGAAATGGTTCCTTATAAGTTTGATTATTACATTTACAATTGCTTATCAGATTAACGTTCGTAAAGAAAAAATTTACGGAATGCAGACAATGATTTCTATTAAAGAAGAAAGTAATCCTTTTTTTACCTCAAATACAAGTTTGGTTTTCAATTGGGGAGGGGTTTCTGATCAAGTAAATGGTATTTCTACAATTCTTCAATCAAGGTCTCATAATGAGTTGGTAGTTGATAAGCTTCAATTTTATATTGATTATTTAGAACAAGGAAAATATAATTTAATAGATTCTTATGGAGCTGTGCCATTTTATGTTGATATTGACAAAACAAAAGGACAGCTTGTAAATACATTAATTAGCGTAAAATTTTTAAGTGAAAATGAGTATGAAATTAGGATTCCATTTGAGGTAAATTCTGTTTCATTAATTACTTACAGCGATAATTCTTATAATAATACGGCAGTACAGCCTATAATGTTTATTAAAAAATATAAAGTAGGAGAACGTGTTAATCTTCCATTTTTAAATTGGAAAATTCAAATAACAGATAATCCAGGTTTTTATAAAGGAAAAGAATACTTTATTAGATTTAATGATTTTGATGGAACAGTCTCTCGTTACAGAGGTGTTAATGTAGATTCAGGAAAAAATAATGGATCATTATTAACTTTGTCTATGCAGGGTACTAATAAGGCAAGAATGGTTGATTATTTAAACGCTACTGTTAGAATGCTTATTAAGATACAACTTGATGGAAAAAATCAATTTGCTACAAATACTATCAGATTTATTGATAGTACACTAGTAGCAATGGAATCACAACTTAAGCAAACGGGGAACGAATTAAAATCTTTCCAAAAAGATAAAAAGATCTATGAAATAGAAGATGGAGGTTCTAGAGTTTCTGATAAAATAATGAATTTTGATGTTGAAAAAGATCAAGTTACAAGAAAAATAGCTTATTATAATTCATTAAGATCGTATTTAAATAGTAGTGATGATTATTCTAGATTACCAGCCCCTTCTGTTGCAGGAATTGAAGATCCGAATGTTGTTGCAAATGTGTCAAAACTTATCGCGCTTTCTACGCAAAGATCTGAAATGGCTTATGCAGTAAAAAGTGAAAAAATATTTAAAGATTTTGACAATCAAATGGCCGCAGTAAAAAATGTTCTTCAAGAGAATATTGTTACCGCAAAAGCAGCTTTAATATATGATTTATCACTATTAAACGCGAAAATTGGTCAAGCCGAAAGTACTGTTAAAAAACTTCCAGCCGAACAGCAAGAATTATTGAAGATTAAAAGAAAATATGATTTAAATGACAATATCTATACTGAATTTCTTCAAAAAAGAAACGAAGCAGAAATTGTAAGGGCATCTAATTTATCTGATATTCATTTTATTGATCCTGCAAAAGATATTGGAGGAGGTTTGATTGGGCCTAAAACCTCAATGAATTATATACTGGCATTGTTTATTGGGATTTTAATTCCCTTGCTTTTTATTCTTGTTATATTTTTTATTAATAATTCGATTCAGAATACTGAGGATATAACTAAATTGACTCAAATTCCTTTATTAGGAGTAATTGGTCTTAATGTGAATTCGAGCAGTTTGGCGGTTTTTGAGAAACCAAAATCAGCTCTTTCTGAATCGTTTAGGGCAATACGTTCTTCACTTCAGTTTTTATATAAAAAACAGCAGCTTACTGGATCAAAAACTTTAATGATTACTTCTTCAATTAGTGGGGAAGGAAAAACTTTCTGTTCTATAAATATAGCGACTGTTTTTGCTTTAAGTGAAAAGAAGACCGTAATTGTTGGTCTAGATTTAAGAAAGCCAAGGTTGGCAGATGAATTTCAATTAAAAACGCCTTTAGGAGTTGTCAACTATCTAATAAAACAAAATAGTTTAGAAGAAATTACCAATTCTACAGCTATTCCAAACTTAGATGTAATCCTCTCGGGGCCAATACCTCCAAATCCTTCAGAGTTAATTTTAAGCGATGGTATGAGGGAATTGATTGACGAATTGAAGCAGAAATATGATTATATAATTTTGGATACTCCACCTGTTGGTTTGGTTGCAGATTCATTAGAATTGGTTCAATTTGCAGATGTGACATTGTATATTGTGAGACAGAATTATACTAAGAAAGATATGATAACGTTGTTGAATACAAGACTTAAACGCGGAGAGTTAAGTAACGTGAGTATTGTGTTGAATGGTTATGAAAATAAAGCAAAATATGGTTCGGGTTATGGATATGGTTACGGTTATGGAGCATATTCGAATGGTTATCATGAGGAAGATATCAAAGAAGGATTTTGGAAAGCGTTTGTAAATCGAATTAGAAAAAGTTAAATTTTGACAAATGAAAAATGAGATAAAAAGTACGATCCTGATTACAGGAGGAGCTGGATTTATTGGCTCAAATTTGACTGAGTATTTTTTAGACTTAGGTTATAAGATTGTTTGTCTAGACAATTTTTCTACAGGTCATCGTCATAATTTAAAAGATTTTTTAGATAATCCTGATTTTAAATTAATTGAGGCTGATATTAGAAGTTTAGCAGATTGTAATTTGGCGGTTCAAGGAGTAGATTACGTTTTACATCAGGCAGCTTTAGGTTCTGTGCCTCGATCGATCAAAGATCCGATTACTACAAATGATGTAAATGTTTCTGGGTTTTTAAATATGCTTACTGCCGCACGCGATGCTAAAGTAAAACGATTTGTCTATGCAGCAAGTTCATCGACTTACGGAGATTCTCAAGGATTGCCAAAAGTAGAAGATGTTATAGGAAAACCATTGTCTCCTTACGCAATTACAAAATATGTAAACGAATTGTACGCAGAGATTTTTAGTAAAGCATATGGGTTAGAAACAATCGGACTTCGTTATTTTAATGTTTTTGGAAGAAAACAAGATCCTAACGGAGCATATGCTGCTGTAATTCCAAAGTTTGTAAAACAATTTATGAATCATGAAAGTCCCGTAATTAATGGTGATGGAAATTATTCACGCGATTTTACTTATATCGATAATGTTATCCAAATGAATGAGTTGGCTATGACTTGTCAAAATGCAGAGGCTGTTAATACTGTTTATAATACAGCATTTGGAGATAGAAATACATTAAATGACTTAGTTGGCTATTTAAAAAAGTTTTTATCAGACTTTGATCCAAAAATAAAGGATGTGCCAGTTATTTACGGCGAAAATAGAGCAGGAGATATCCCTCATTCTTTGGCAAGCATCGAAAAAGCAAAAAGAAATCTGGGTTATAATCCAAAATATTCTTTGCAAGACGGATTAAAAGAAGCTGTTGAATGGTATTGGCATAATTTAAAATAAACTTAAGATCAAGATAAAATAGATCAAATGAAAATTACAAAAATTTGCTGCATTGGTGCAGGATATGTTGGTGGACCTACAATGGCGGTTATTGCTCAAAAATGTCCACATATTCAGGTTACAGTTGTTGATTTAAATGAACAAAGGATAGCAGATTGGAACGATCCGAACCCTGAAAATATTCCAATATATGAACCTGGTCTTTCTGAAATTGTATCTGAAGCAAGAGGTAGAAATCTATTTTTCTCTACTGATGTTGATAAAGCTATAGACGAGGCTCAAATGATATTTATTTCAGTAAATACTCCAACTAAGACTTATGGAAAAGGAAAAGGGATGGCTGCTGATTTAAAGTATATTGAATTGTGTGCAAGGCAAATTGCAAGAGTTGCCAAACAAAATAAAATTGTAGTTGAAAAATCGACTTTGCCTGTTAGAACGGCTGAAGCAATTAAAAGTATATTGGATAATACAGGGAATGGTGTTCAATTTCAAATTTTATCTAATCCAGAATTTTTGGCAGAAGGAACTGCGGTCGCAGATTTGTTAAATCCGGATCGAATTTTAATTGGTGGAGACACAAATCAAGAAGGAGAAGAAGCAATTAATTCATTAGTTGATGTCTATGCGAATTGGGTAAGTAAAGATAGAATTTTGACAACAAATGTTTGGTCTTCAGAATTATCTAAACTTACAGCAAATGCATTTTTAGCGCAACGAATTTCTTCAATCAATGCAATGTCAGAGCTTTGTGAGAAAACAGGTGCAGACGTAAATGAAGTTGCGAAAGCAATTGGTATGGATAGCAGAATAGGACCAAAATTCTTAAAAGCTTCTGTAGGATTTGGAGGTTCTTGTTTTCAAAAAGACATTCTAAATTTAGTTTATATCGCAAAATCATATGGATTAAATGAAGTTGCAGATTATTGGGAACAAGTAATTATTATGAACGATCATCAAAAAAGAAGATTTTCAAATAAAATTGTTCAGACATTATATAATACAGTAGCTGATAAGAAAATTGCATTTTTGGGTTGGGCCTTCAAAAAAGATACAAACGATACAAGAGAATCTGCAGCAATTTATGTAGCTGACGATTTAATAAACGAGCAGGCAAAAATTTCAGTTTATGATCCTAAAGTTTCTAAAAACAAGATGTTAAGTGATTTAGATTATTTAGAAACAAGAACAGGTGAAGAAAATAGAAGTGCGTTAAATGTGTTTGATAATGCCTATGAAGCATGTAAAGATGCACATGCAATTGCAATTTTAACTGAATGGGATGAATTTACGATGTACGATTGGAAGAAGATTTATGATTCGATGCATAAACCAGCTTTTATATTCGATGGAAGAAATATTTTAAATGCAAAACAATTAGAATCAATTGGATTCGTTTATAATGGTATAGGATCATAAATTGGTTTTGTGATTATTGATAAAATGAAGTAGTAAAAAACTGCGTCATCATAAATAAAAAAAATGAATTGGTACGTAGTTTATACAAAACCTAAATGGGAAAAGAAAGTTGCAGATAAACTTATTCAACAAGGAATAGAGTGTTATTGTCCATTAGTAACACAAGTAAAGCAATGGTCAGATCGTAAGAAAAAAGTTGAAACTCCTCTTTTTAGTTCCTACGTTTTTGTTCAATTAGCTGACTCAGATCGTAATTTAGTTTTTCAAGTTCAGGGAGTAGTTAGGTACCTATTTTGGTTGGGAAAACCCGCAATTGTAAAAGATCAAGAGATTGAAATTATTAAAAAGAGTTTAACGGCTCCAAACCTAAGTGATATTTCAATTTCTAGTATTCAGGTTGGGGATAAAATCAAATTAGAATCAGGCGTATTTAGCAATCAGAATGCAATAGTTCAGCAGGTATCTAGTAATTATTATGTGCTAGTGCTAGAAACATTAGGATGTGTTTTGAAGATAAAGTATAAATGATTTAAAAAATTAAGATGCAACAGAAGAGAAAGTCATTTTATGATTTTTTTCTTCTGTTTTTTTATTATGTATTTATTTACAGTCTGATTAATAGATTGTTGTAAAAATTAGTTTTTTTTTAGTAATTCGTTTTGTAAGTAATACGGGAAACCGTATTGAATAACTAGACTTATTATGTTATATTTGCCGAAAATGATTAATTTAGGTATCTGAGTCAGAATTTTGTGACTGAGAACGGCGAAGCCATGAGTTTTATTGACCAGAAATAAATTAAAAAATATGAATTTGGAAACTAAAGTAAAAATTGCAGTTATAGGTTTAGGTTATGTAGGACTACCATTAGCTCGATTATTTGCTACAAAATACCCAGTAGTGGGATTTGATATAAATGAATCACGAGTAGAGTCTTTAAGATCGGGAACAGATAGTACTTTAGAAGTAGAAGATGATGTCTTAAATGAAGTTTTAGTAGATAGTTTAGATGTAGAAAAAGGATTGTATTGTACTACATCAATAAATGATATTAAAGAATGTAATTATTATATAGTTACTGTTCCAACTCCTGTAGATAAAAATAATAGACCTGATTTGACTCCCTTGTATAAATCAAGCGAAACAGTCGGAAAAGTTTTGAAAAAAGGAGATGTTGTTATTTATGAATCAACTGTCTATCCAGGAGTAACAGAAGAACAATGTGTTCCCGTTTTAGAAAAAGCTTCAGGCTTAAAATTTAACGAAGACTTTTTTGCAGGATATTCTCCAGAAAGGATAAATCCTGGCGATAAAGAACACACAGTCGAAAAAATATTAAAAGTTACTTCGGGCTCAACTCCTGAAATAGGTTTAAAAGTCGATCAACTATATAAGTCTGTAATTACGGCAGGGACACATTTGGCACCTACAATAAAAGTTGCAGAAGCAGCAAAAGTTATTGAAAATTCTCAGCGCGATATTAATATTGCTTTTGTTAATGAATTGGCTAAAATATTCAATTTAATGAATATTGATACCCAAGAGGTACTTGCAGCGGCATCGACAAAATGGAATTTTTTGCCTTTTAAGCCAGGTCTTGTGGGTGGACACTGTATAGGTGTTGATCCCTACTATTTAGCACAGAGAGCACAAGAATTTGGATATCATCCTGAAATAATTTTAGCAGGAAGACGTTTAAACGATAGCATGGGCGAATATGTTGCTTCGCAAATCGTAAAGTTGATGATAAAAAAAGGTGTTTCAGTTAATGGTGCTAAATTATTAATGTTGGGTATTACTTTTAAAGAGAATTGTCCTGATGTAAGAAATACTAAAATTGTTGATGTAATAAAGGCTTTAAAAGATTACGGAATAGCAGTTACTGTTTTTGATCCACTAGCTAATACTGAAGAAGTTGAGAGAGAATATAAACTGAAAACCGTAGACATTATGCCTAAAGAAAAATTTGATGCATTGGTATTAGGAGTGGCTCACTCAGAATTTCTTGAAATCGATTTTTCAACTTTGAAAAAAGACAAAAGTTTAATTTATGATGTAAAAGGAGTTTTGGGGTCTTTAGCTGATAACAGACTTTAAATTTTAAAATTTCTTTTTTATTTAAAATATATGAGTTCAAATAAATCCGTTACGCATGTAATTCTCACTGGAGGAGTTGGAAGTAGACTATGGCCTCTTTCGCGTAAAAGCAGGCCAAAGCAATACCTTGAAATATTTGATGGAAAATCTTTGTTTGAAATGACTGTTGAACGAAATAGTCATTTAGCAAATAAAGTTATGGTTGTTGGAAATGTTGATAATTTTCAACTGAGTGGGAAAGTAATGGATAAAACAAGTACTTCTTATATTAATATTGTTGAAGCTACACCTAGAAATACTGCTGCAGCGATAGCTTTTGCAGCATTCGCATCAGAACCAAATGATATTTTAATTATAACTCCTTCAGATCATATTATCGATTTAATGGAGAACTATAATGCGGCAATAAACGAAGCTATTACTAAAGCTGATGAAGGATCTATCGTGACTTTTGGTGTTATTCCAACCAAGCCAGAAACTGGTTATGGTTATATAGAAGCTCAAGGGGATAATGTAGTTTCATTTCGCGAAAAACCGAATGAAACAACTGCGAAGGAGTTTATTGCAAAAGGTAATTTTCTATGGAATAGCGGTATGTTTTGCTTTAAAGCAAGTGTTCTTTTGGAAGAATTAAAACAATTTCAGCCAGATGTTTATCTAAAATCAAAACAGGTATGGGAAGCAAGTAAAGATGGTTTCTTAGATTTAGATTTATCCATGGAAATTCCGTCAATTAGTATAGATTACGCCGTAATGGAAAGAAGTAAAAAAATTAAGGTTGTACCAGCCTCTTTTTCTTGGTCAGATTTGGGCTCTTTTGAATCTGTTTATGATTATTTAATATCTAAAGGTCATCCGGTTGATAATAAAGGAAATATGGTTATTGGATGTGATAAACATACGACTTTTCTTGGTTTAGAAAATACAATTTTTGTCTATACAGATTCAGCTAACTTGATTTTGCAGAAAGAAAGTTCACAAGACGTAAAAGATATTTATACTGAGTTAGAAAAACAGAATTCAGAATTATTAAAGTAAAATAATCACAAAGGTAAAATGAAAAAAATTCTTATAACTGGAGGTGCTGGTTTTATCGGGTCACATGTAGTGAGAAGATTTGTTAACAAATATCCAGAATATCACATTTTCAATTTAGATGCATTAACATATGCGGGAAATCTAGAAAATATTAAAGATATTGAAGATAAATCGAATTACACCTTTGTAAAAGGGAATATAGTTGATGAAATTTTCATTAATGAACTTTTTTCAATTCATAGTTTTGATGGAGTTTTGCATTTAGCGGCTGAATCTCATGTTGACCGTTCTATCGAAGACCCCTTAGCATTTGTTAAAACAAATGTTATTGGTACCATGAATTTGTTAAATGCTGCTAAAAACCAATGGAAGCATAATTTTGATGGAAAAAGATTCTATCACATTAGTACAGATGAAGTGTATGGAAGTTTAGGGGCAGAAGGATTATTTACAGAGAAAACAGCGTATGATCCTAACTCACCTTATTCTGCTTCAAAAGCTAGCTCAGATCATTTTGTTAGAGCTTATGGTGAAACTTATGGCTTGCCTTATGTCTTAACAAATTGTTCTAATAATTATGGATCTTATCATTTTCCTGAAAAATTAATTCCTCTATTTATAAATAATATAATTAATAATAAGCCATTACCAGTATATGGAGATGGAAACTATACTCGTGATTGGTTGTTTGTTGAAGATCATGCCATTGCAATAGATTTAGTTTTTCATGAAGGGAAGAACCATGAAACTTACAACATTGGCGGGTTTAATGAATGGAAAAACATTGATTTGGTTAAATTATTATGCCAGATTATGGATCAAAAGTTAGGAAGATCACAGGAGACCTCTCAACAATTGATCACATTTGTAAAAGATCGACCAGGTCATGATTTAAGATATGCAATAGATGCCTCAAAAATTAATAAAGAATTAGGATGGAAGCCATCTGTAACATTTGAAGAGGGTTTAGAAAGAACAGTCAATTGGTATCTGAATAATGAAGAATGGTTGCAGAATGTAACTTCTGGATCTTACAAAGATTATTATAAAAAGCAATATTCTTAAACAAATTTTTAATTAAATTTATTTTTTAAGATAAAAAAAAGCAGCATGAAAAAAATAACATACGTTCTTATTTTAGTTTTTACTTTTTTATTTTCCTTTAATGCTAAGGCACAGGATATTTTGAAAGGTAAAGACTTAAGCACAATTAAAGTTGATTACTTATCTGACGACGATTTAGCTAAAATTAGTGCACAACTAAAAAGTAATAATACTACAATTGAACAAGTTGAGCCAATGGCATTGTCAAAAGGGATGAGTCAGATAGAATATGATAAATTAAAGACAAGACTTAATGAATATTCATCAAGATTAAATAAAGGCATTGAAGATAAGTCCCAAAAACAAGAAGACAAAAGTGGTTTTGGCAGAAAACAAGGCAAAATTAAAAATGACAAAGTTAAAGACTCTACCAATGTCTTGATTTTTGGTTCTGAATTGTTTGATAATCCAACTTTAAATTTTGAACCAGATTTAAAGATGGCAACTCCAGTGAATTATGTTTTAGGACCGGGTGATGAGTTACAAGTAAGTGTTTATGGTGTTCAAGAGTATAATGCATCAATACCGGTCTCTGTTGAGGGTAAAGTGGCTATTCAGTATGTGGGGCAAATTCCAGTATCTGGGATGTCTATTGAGGCTGCAACTCAAAAAATAAAAGCTGCGATTGCAAAAGTATATAGTACAGTTCGTTCTGGACAATCTCAGGTGAGTGTTAGTTTAAGTCAGATAAGAACAATCAAAATAACTATAGTTGGAGGTAAACAACCGGGGAATTACTCAATTTCTTCTCTAGCTACGGTCTATAATGCTTTACATTTAGCTGGGGGGCCAGGAAAAAATGGAAGTTACAGAAATATTGAATTAATTAGAAACAACAAAGTTTATAGGAATATTGATATCTATAGATTTTTAGTAAAAGGAGATCAATCTGATAATGTTACTTTAAAAGAAAATGATGTAATAAGAATTCCAGCATATAGCCAGCGAGTTACTGTAGAAGGAGAAGTTAAGCGCCCTGGTATTTTTGAGATGAAAAAAGGAGAAACTTTTTCAGATTTATTAAATTTTGCATCAGGTTTTAATGAATTTGCTTATACTGCTTCAGTAAATGTAATACAAAAAACAGCTAAAGAATTTAAAGTTCATGATATAAATGAAAGTGAATATAATTCATATCTTCCTCAATCAGGAGATGTTTTTAAAATTGCAAAAATCTTAAATCGTTTTGAAAATAGAATTAAAATAGAAGGTGCTGTTTTTAGACCTGACTACTATTCGTTTACTGAGGGAATGCGTGTTTCTGATCTTATTACGAGAGCTGAAGGTTTGAAGGAAGATGCTTATAGTAAAAGAGCTCGAATAATCCGTCTAAAAAATGATTTAACTACAGAGATTATCAATGTAGACTTAGATGCTGCATTGTCTGGTGATTTAAACGCAGATATTGAATTAAAAAGAGAAGATATTGTTACTGTTTATTCTATTTTAGATTTTAGAGAAGAATATAAAGTTACAATTGATGGAGAAGTAAAAAATCCTGGAGAGTATGAATTTTTAGAAAATTTAACTCTAAACGACTTAATTGTACAAGTTGGTGGTTTGACAGGATCAGCATCTAAAAGAGTTGAAATTGCTAGAATGATAAAATCTGACTTTATAGATGATTCAGATCCAAAACGTATTGAATTAGTTCAATTTGAAATTACTGCAGATAATAATGAACAAACTAAGAATTTTATTTTAAAACCTTTTGATGTAGTTAATATTCGAAGAATAGCTGTTTATGAAAAACCACAAATGGTAGTTATAAAAGGGGCAGTTACATATCCAGGAAAATATGTTTTAGCAAATAAAAAAGAAACCGTCTATAATGTTGTAATGAGAGCTGGAGGTTTAACATCTGTAGCTAATTTAGAAGGAATGAAAATTCTTAGACCTATCAAGGAAGATCAAATTGAAAAGTTAAAAAGTGTAGATTTGAATTTGAAAACGGATACATTAAATAATAAATTAATAGACAAACTTGAAAATGATTTAAAGTTTTCTACAATTCCAATTAATTGGGAAAAAATAGTAAAGAATAAAAATCATTATTCTAATGTTACTTTATTTCCAGGTGATGAAATTGAAGTGGCCGTATATAACGAGGGAGTAAAAGTAACGGGGAATGTATTGTTAACGTCAGAGATTCCTTATAGAAAAGGAAAAGGATTTAAATACTATATTAATTCAGTTGGCGGAATAGATAGCAAAGGTTGGAAAAAGAAAGCATATATTATTTATCCTAACGGAAAAGCTGATGTAACCAAATCATTTTTGTTTTTTAGATCGTACCCAAATGTAGAGCCTGATTCACAAATAGTTGTTCCTGAAAAGCCTGAAACGAGAAAAATGAGTACTGGAGAATGGGTTAGTATCGGAAGTGTGCTAACTAGCTTAGCATTATTAATTGTAACTGCTTTTAAATAAAATGAATAATACAAATCTTGAAAATGACGAGCTTTCGTTAAAAGAGTTAATAATTCTTGCTAAAGAATGGTTTTTTTATTTTCTCTCAAAATGGAAAATAATTCTTTTAATTGCTATTATAGGTTCTGTTTTAGGTGTTGGGTATTCAATAGTTAAAAAACCAATTTATACAGCAACACTTTCTTTTGCATTAGAAGACGAGAAATCGGGAGCAGGAGGACTAAGCGGGGCTTTAGGACTAGCCAGTTCAATAGGACTGGATTTAGGAGGAAGTGCAGGTGGAATTTTTTCTGGCTCCAATCTAACAGAATTATTTAAATCAAGATCAATGGTCGAGAAAACATTACTTTCTCCCGTTCTTGTAAATGGCAAACAAATTTCTTTAGCAGAAATGTATATTCAGAATAATGAATGGAGAGAACGTTGGAAAGATTCTGAGTTTGCAAAAATTCAGTTTTTGCCAAATAGTGATCGTACTAAATTTACACGAGTACAGGATAGTATTTTAGGAGTAATGTATAATAGACTTTCAACTTCTGGCTTGGCTGTTGGACAAAGAGATAAAAAAGTTGCAATTATAAACATTGATGTTGTATCAACTGATGAGATGTTTGCAAAGTATTTTTGCGAAAACTTAGCTAAAAAGGTTGGTGAATTTTATATTGAGACAAAAAGTAAGAAAGCAAGACTTAATATGGTTATTTTAGAACGTCAAGTGGATTCTATTAGAAAAGAACTTAATGGAGCTATAACTGGAGTTGCAATTGCCAATGATAATACTTTTAATTTAAATCCAGCTTTAAATATTCGTCGTGCTCCATCAGCAAGAAGACAAGTTGATGTCCAAGCAAATACTGCTATATTAGCTGAATTAGCAAGACAAGTAGAGTTAGCTAAAGTAACTTTACGCAAAGAGACGCCTTTAATCCAAGTTATTGACAGACCAATTTTGCCTTTGGCAAAAGAACGTTTCGGAAAAGCAAAAGGAATTTTATTAGGAGGCTTTTTGGGAGGTTTTTTTTCAGTGTTATATTTTGCAATTAAACGATTGCTAAAATTATTAGACTAAATTTTTTATCAATATTTTACAATTATATCATGTTAAATAACAAAACAATATTAATTACAGGAGGAACAGGATCTCTAGGGAAAGCATTAACAAAGCATATTTTTGATACATACCCATCTGTAAAAAAGCTTATAATTTTTTCTCGTGATGAGCAGAAGCAATTTCAGATGGCACAGGAATATCCATTGGATAAATATCCTCAAATCAGATTTTTTCTGGGAGATGTTAGAGATGAACAAAGATTAATTAGAGCATTTCAGAATGTAGATTATGTTATTCATGCAGCAGCAATGAAACATGTGCATTTAGCAGAATATAACCCAGATGAATGTATAAAAACAAATATTGGAGGAGCACAAAATGTAATACACGCAGCATTACAAACAAATGTTCAAAATGTAGTGGCATTGTCTACAGATAAAGCCTGTGCACCTATTAATTTATATGGAGCTACAAAATTGACTTCAGATAAGCTTTTTGTTGCAGCAAATAATATCAAAGGAACTAACCCAATTAAATTTTCGGTTGTAAGATATGGGAATGTTATGGGATCTAATGGTTCTGTAATTCCATTTTTTATTAAGAAAAAGAAGGAAGGAAAATTACCAATTACAGATGTTGCAATGACACGTTTTAATATTTCCCTTCAAGGAGGAGTAGATATGGTAATGCATGCTATGGAACATGCGTGGGGAGGTGAAATTTTTATACCTAAAATTCCTTCATATAAAATTACAGATGTAGCAGAAGCAGTAGGTCCTAATTGCCCAATTGACATTGTAGGAATTAGACCTGGAGAAAAGATACATGAAGAGATGATTACTGCATCTGATTCGTTTTATACATATGATTTGGGGAAATATTACACAATTTTACCATCTATTCCTAATTTTAAACTTGATAATTATTTAAGTCATTTTAAAGCAAAAAAAGTTGTAGAAGGTTTCTATTATAATTCTGGTACAAATGAAGACTGGGAAACTGTTGATAGTTTAAGAAGTTTAATAAAAGAGCATGTTGATGCAAATTTTGAAGTATAATGGAAAACAAAGTTATACCGTACGGAAGGCAAGATATCACAGATGAAGATATTAAAGTTGTAATTGAAACTTTGAAATCAGATTTTTTAACTCAAGGACCCAAAATAAAGGAATTTGAAGAAAAATTTGCAAAATCAGTTGATTCTAAATATGCTGTGGCAGTCAATAATGCTACTGCAGGTCTTCATATAGCTGTTATGGCTCTTGGATTAAAAGAAGGAGACAGAGTAATTACTACTCCAATTACTTTCGCAGCTTCGGCTAATTGTGCACGATTTGTAGGTGCAGAAGTTTGGTTCGCAGATATTGATAGAGATACTTATTTATTATCACTTGAAAAAACAAGAGAATTAATAGAAAGCAAACCTAAAGGCTTTTTTAAGGGAATTATTCCTGTAGATTTTGCTGGATTACCAGTAAATTTAGAAGATTTTAGAAAATTAGCAGATGAGCATAATCTTTGGATTTTAGAAGATGCTTGTCATGCACCAGGAGGTTACTTTATTGACTCTAAAAAGCAAAAACAATTTTGCGGAAATGGTGTATATGCCGATGCAGCAGTTTTCTCATTTCATCCTGTAAAACATATTGCGTGTGGAGAGGGCGGGATGATTACTACTAATTCTGAAATAGTTTACAAAAAGTTGATGTTATTACGCTCGCATGGAATAACGAAAGAAAACATGTCAGAAAATCATGGAGGATGGTTTTATGAAATGAAAACTTTAGGTTTTAATTATAGAATTACAGATTTTCAAGCTGCATTAGGGACTTCTCAATTGTCAAGAAATGAGCAAGGAGTTAAAGTAAGAAATGAAATTTCTCAACGCTATAAAGATGCTTTTGAAGGGAAGATTAAATTTCAGGCATTGCCTAATGATTATTTAAATGCTCACCATCTATTTGTAATAGAGGTTGAAGATAGAAAAGGATTGTACGATTATTTGCATAAAAATAAAGTTTATGCCCAGATTCATTATATTCCTGTTCATCAATTGCCTTATTATAAAGAGATTGGGTATAATGAAGATACAGATCTGAGTCAATCAGAAGATTATTATTCAAAATGCATCAGCTTACCAATGTATCCAACTTTGAGTACTGAGGAACAAGATTTTGTTATAATGAAAACACTCGAATTTTTAAATGCCTAATCTTTGTATAATTCCTGCAAGAGGTGGAAGTAAGCGGATCCCAAGAAAAAACATTAAATTATTTCTTGGTAAACCAATAATCGCATATTCGATTGAAGCTGCGATTAATTCTGATTTATTTGATGAAGTAATGGTTTCTACTGATGATGAAGAGATTGCTGAAATAGCAATAAAATTTGGAGCTAAAGTGCCATTTTTGAGAAGAGAAAAAACATCTAATGATTTTGCTACAACTTTTGATGTAATAGAAGAAGTTCTGCGAACATATAAAGATTTAGATAAAAATTACGATGTTGTTTGCTGTCTTTATGCTTGTGCACCATTTGCAACTTCAGATAAGCTAAGTGAAAGTTTACAAATACTAGAAAAGAATAATTACGACAGTGTTTTTCCTGTTATGCAATTCGGATTTCCTATTCAAAGAAGTTTAAAATTTGAAGATGATAAAATTAAATTTTTCTATCCTGAATTTAGTTTATCAAGATCACAGGATTTAGAAAAAAGTTATCATGACGCAGGACAATTTTATTGGATGCAGGTTGATAGATGTTTGCAAGAAAAAAAGATTTTAACTGAAAATAGTGGAAGTATAGTTATTTCTGAAATGGAAGGTCAAGATATTGATAGCGAGGTAGATTGGAAATTAGCTGAATTAAAATATGAATTGTTACAAAGTATTAAATAAGCAAGTATATACTCAAGGAGATTTTTCAATTGTACCGATTCGTTATGAAGATCGATTAGATATAATGAAATGGCGTAATGAACAAATTTATCATTTGCGTCAACATAAACCGCTTACAATAGAAGATCAAAATAAATATTTTTCTGATGTCGTAGCTGGACTTTTTGGATTAGAAAAGCCAAATCAAATTCTGTTTTCTTTTTTAGAAAGTGATATGTGTATAGGGTATGGAGGACTAGTTCATATTAACTGGATTGATAAAAATGCAGAGATTTCTTTTGTGATGAATACTGAACTTGAAAGAGAAGCTTTCAGTAAACATTGGATTTTATTTTTGCAATTAATCGAAGAGGTAGCTTTTGTTGAACTAAAACTTCATAAAATTTCTACTTATGCATTAGACCTGAGACCTGATTTATATCCTGTTTTAGAGAAAGCGGAATATAATGAAGAGGCAGTATTAAAAAAACACTGTTTATTTAATTTTGAATATGTAAATGTTGTAATTCACTCTAAGTTTAATAACTTATAAAGATTAATTATTTTATAATGAAAAAAGTAGTTATAGTTACTGGTGGTAATAAAGGACTCGGAAAGGCTCTAATAGATTTGGCATTAAAAGATAATGATTCAGTAATTATATCTATTTCACGTGATTTACATATTGAGCATGTTTCAATAAGTAATCAAAAATTAATTTTAGTTAAAACAGATTTATCTCAACCTTTTTCTGATGAAATTTTAAATACTATAGATAAAGTTATTTCAAAAGAATCTCTTTTATACGTTTTTAATAATGCAGGAATTGTCCTTCCCATTAATAAAGTTGGAAATTTTGTAAAATCTGAAATTGATATTTCTATTGCGGTGAATATTCTATATCCTGTTAATCTGATAAATGCACTTTTAGATAGATATGAAAATCTTAAGATGATTATAGTAAATATTTCATCGGGAGCAGGAAGAAAACCTATTTCGCATTGGTCATTATATGGAGCCGCAAAATCGTATATGATTATGTTTTTTGACATAATCAAGGAAGAAAGCAAAGAGAATCTTATAGTACATAGTATAGATCCAGGTGTTCTAGACACTCAAATGCAGGAGAATATTCGAAAATCTGCATTTCCTAAACAAGAGGATTTTATTGCCTTTAAAAATAATGATGCTCTGATTACACCTTTGGAAGCAGCAATAAATATTTTTAAAACAATAAATTTTTAAATAATGGAGATTGGTATTATTTCAGATATACATGGGAATCATTATGCTTTAAGAGAGGTTCTAAATGATTTTAGAAAAAAAGGCATAGAAAAGATTTTAGTTTTAGGTGATATTGTTGGCTATTATTACCATCCTGAAATTATTTTGGAACTATTATCTTCTTGGGATTATGAAATTATCAAAGGTAATCACGAAGAACTTTTGGAAGAGCTTTATAATAATAAGATAGAAAGTAGTGTCTTAATCACAAAGTATGGTAGGGGGCACGAAGTAGCATTAAAGAAGCTGAATGAAGAAACGTTGCAATGGTTATTCTTTTTACCAGAACATAAAACTGTTGAGGTTGAAGGTGTACGCTTTCAATTAAATCATGGAAGTCCTAATCGTATTGACGAATATATTTATCCTGACGCGCCGAATGAAAAATTAGAGGAATGTAATTCTATTCTTCATGATTTTGTCTTGATAGGACATTCTCATTATTCATTTTCTTATCAGTGTAAAAATAGCGTTTTGATCAACTGTGGTTCAGTAGGGCAATCTAGACAAAAAGGAGGAGTTGCTTATTGGGCAAGTGTAAATACTGATGATAAAACTTATTCTTTAAATACAACGTCTTACGATGTTTCCGATCTACTTTTAGAAGTAAAAAAAAATGATCCTGAAGCTGAATATATGTATAACATACTTCAAAGATGACATAATAAAAAAAAGAAATATAAAAGCAACATAGATATTTATTAAAATGATTGATAGAAAAATTAATGTATTAGTAACGGGATGCGGAGGTGATATTGGCCAAAGTGTTGGTAAAATTTTGAACAGTCTAGATTTTATTGGTAGTTTGTACGGTTGCGATATTTCTGATAAAAATGCAGCAAAATTTATTTACGATAATTTTTTTATAGGACTACCTTGTTCAGATCCAAATTATTTAAATAATTTACACGAATTTATAATTAAATATAAGATTGATTTTGTAATTCCAATTTCAGAACCGGAATTACGATTTTTTTCAAAAGAAAACATTAATAAAATAGGATTAGCTCCATTGGTCACTGCATCTAGTGAAGCACTTAAAGTAGGTTTTGACAAATTATTTACTGCCGAATTTTTAAAAAAAGAGAATCTTCCTTTCCCTGTTACACATTCAATTGATTCAGTTAAATCAATTGAGAAATTTCCTGCAATATTAAAATCTCGTACAGGTTCTGGTAGCTCTACTGTAAGTATAGTTTATGATAATGCTAGTTTTATTTCGATTAAAGCGAAAGAAAAGGATTTTATTGTTCAAGAGTATTTAGAAGGCGATAATGGTGAGTATACCTGCGGTGTTTTTAGAAGTAAGGATGGCTTAACACGTTCCATTATAATAAAAAGGGAGTTAATGGGAGGATTTACAGGTTACGGAGAAGTTATTAAAAATGAAGAAATATCAACATTACTTTATCAAATTGCAGAAAAAATTGATTTAATTGGAAGTATTAATGTTCAATTAAGACTTACAATTAAAGGGGCTGTGGTATTTGAAATTAATCCAAGATTTTCTAGTACAGTGCGATTTAGAGATCTTTTAGGATTTAAAGATGTACAATGGTCATTAGAAGACATGATGAATATTTCCGTTTCCGAATATAAAGAGACATCGATAGGTAAAAAGATATATAAAGGTTTTAATGAATATATACAATAAATATGAAAGCATTTTCCATAGAAGATAGATTGGTAGGGGGAAATTACCCTTCTTTTATTATTGCAGAATTATCAGCTAATCATAATGGTAGTATAAAAAATGCTATTGATACAATTAGAGCTGCAAAACGTGCTGGTGCGGATTGCATAAAGTTTCAAACTTTTACTGCCGATACAATAACGCTTGACTCAAAAAAAGAAGATTTTAAGATTACCCAAGGAACTTTGTGGGATGGAAGATATCTTTATGAACTCTATCAAGAAGCTTATACTCCTTGGGAATGGCACGAAGAGTTATTTAGAGTTGCAAAAGAAGAGGGATTAATCTGTTTTTCGTCTCCATTTGACAAGACTGCAGTAGATTTTTTAGAGAATTTGAATGTACCGGCCTATAAAATTGCTTCTTTTGAAATAACTGATATTCCCTTAATTGAGTATACTGCTTCCAAAGGAAAACCAATTATCATTTCTACAGGAATTGCAGAGCAGGCTGATATAGAACTAGCTTTGGATGCATGCAGAAGAGTAGGAAATAACGATATTGCATTATTAAAGTGTACTTCTAGTTATCCAGCACCAATTGAAGAAGCTAATATGTGTATGATAAAAGATTTGTCAGAGCGTTATAAAGTAATCAGTGGCTTATCAGACCATACAATGGGCACTACCGTTCCAATCGTTGCAACTGCTCTAGGAGGGAAAATAATAGAAAAACATTTTATTTTAGATCGCTCTATTGGAGGCCCGGATGCTTCATTTTCTATGAATGAGGAGGAATTTACAGCTATGGTGAAGGCAGTAAGAGAAGCTGAAAGTGCGATTGGAATTGTTGATTATTCCTTAACTGAAAAACAGGCTAAAGGAAAAGATTTTTCAAGATCTTTATATGTTGTTAAAGACATTAAAGCAGGCGAGCAAATTACTGAAGAAAATGTTAGATCAGTTAGACCTGGATTTGGAATGCATCCTAAGTATTATAAAGAAGTTTTAGGAAAAAAAGTATCTGCTGATTTGCAAAAAGGCGATTCTCTAAAATGGGATTGTATAAATAAATAATAATTATATGAAAACAAAAGTACTTAATTTATTATTAATCTTAATTTTTTGTTTTTCTTGTACAGCACAGGATGAAAATGATAATGGTAACAAAATTGTGCAGAGAATAACTTACAGTACTGGTTTAAATAACGCTTTTACAGATTTGGTTTACTTTAAGGATCAGTTTTTTTTAGTGTATAGAGAGTCAGATAAACATGTGTTTGGACGCGACGGTGTTATTAAACTATTGAATAGTGTTGATGGGAAAAATTGGAAATTAATCAAAGATTTTGCTGTTAGTGGTGTCGATTTGCGTGACCCTAAGTTTGCAGTAAATAATGATAAATTAATGCTTTATATACATGGATCAACCTACGAAGATAAAACTCTTGTGAAATTTGCAGATTTTAGAGCAAACTTTTCTGATAATTGGAGTAAACTTGAAAATGTAACACTCGATAATAAAATAAAAACGACCGCAAAATTTGCAGGAAATGAAGCATGGCCTTGGAGGGTTACATGGCAAAATGGAAAAGCATATACTTTAGGATATAATGGGGTGGATATTTTTAGACTTTATAATAGTGAAGATGGTCTTTTTTTTAAAAGTGATTCCAAGGTTTATAGTAATGTCGCGCTTCCAACAGAAGCTACAATTAAAGTTAGTCCAACTGGTGATTTTTATGCTTTAATACGACGAAACTATGCATCTGCTTTGTTTCAAAAATATGATAAAGAGAAAAATGAATTTGTAACATTTAGTGAGCTTCCATTTACTAACTTTGGAGGACCAAATTTTGTTTTTTTAAACGATAAAAAAGTACTTTTTTCAGGATCTTTCGGATATGTGTTAGTTGGTATATATGATTTAGAAACAAAACAATATAAAATTATTAGTAGCTTTGGTGGTGGTGATTGTGGATATCCGGGTATCGTTATAAAAGATAATTTTCTTTGGTTAAGTTATTATGCATCTTATGAGACAAAAGGGGGTTCATCTATTTATATTGCTAAGATTAATCTTGAAGGTATTTTGGCGGAATAAAATCAAATGGATAAATATTTAATTAAATACCTAAGAGATAATTCAGAAGATGAATTGTCGTCTAAATATATTGATTTTTTTAAAATTGAATTAGATTGGCATATATATAATAACGAGAGACATATTGCAGAAAGATATCATAGAGAAAAAAAAAGCAGTTTTAAAGAGGAGGTTATAAAAACGCTTCAATATTGTTATGCAATTGCTGGATTCTCAGATAAAATAAAATCGGATAAGTCGAATGTTTTGTCAACATTACCATTCTTGGATCAATTGACTTTACAGGATCTTAATCTTATCTCATATTCTCCTGTTTGGCATCCAATAGGCAAAAAGAATATTTTTGGAGATTTGCAATCAATTAAATGGCATAAAAAGATTCAAAAAATTATCCAAAAAGAGGACTTCTACTCATTTTTAAATAAAAATTTGCATTTTGAGTTAGAAGAATTTCAAAATCATTTTTTTAAACAATATAAGGAAAAAGATTTTAGAGCATTATTGCTCCACACCGATCAAAATTTTTACAGTAAGTATTTCATAGATATATTCAAAAAATTAGAAAAGCCATCAATAGTCTTTAGTCATGGTTTGCCTGCAATATATTCAAAAGATATTGATAATAGATCAGATTTTTTAATGGTCTGGAGTGATAAAATTAAAGAGAATTACTTAAAAGCAGGTTTTGATTCTGAAAAGATTAAAGTTGTTGGAAACCCTCATTATAAAAAAAATCAAAAAAATAAAGAATTAAGATCTGATTTAAGCGATATATTAGTTGTACCTGTATCTTCAATACTTTGGCATCAACATGAATATGATTCTACAGTCCTCGTAGATAAAAGTATGGTAGTATTGTATCTGTATAAAGTGCAAAAAGTTTTGGAGAAATTAGGAGTAAAACAAGCAAGATATAGAACACATCCTTCAATTAATAAAGACTGGGTTCATGCATTTTTAGATCAAAATTTCTATATTATGGATAATCAAGAACTCGCAAAATCTATAAATCGTTCATCCTTAGTTATTGGTGCAACTTCTACTGTGCTATTAGAGTCTTTAATTTATGGCGTTAATTATATTGTTTTTGAACCAAAAGATAGCGAGAACGTAAATATGGCAGGATTTAAGCTTGTTCCACCATTTGATGGATCAGACGAGAAAGTTATAACTGCAAAAGATGAAAATGAATTAGAAAATATGTTAAGAAATAATAATAAAACAGATTACAGTTTACTTAAGGACTATATTCAAGATTTTGATATTTCTGTCATGAAAGAGTTGATAAAATAGTGCCATGGCCGAAAGTAAGAAATTAATTAAAAATACAACTATTTATGCTCTTGGAGATATTATACCAAGACTCTTAAGTTTTGTAGCTTTTCCTGTTTTAACACATTATCTGACACCAACAGATTATGGAATTTTAAATTATGTAAATGCACTTTCTACTTTTTTGATGGTTGTATCATTTCTATGTACAAATACTTATTATTTAGTATATTTTTATAGATGTGAAGATGAAATTGCACAAAAAAAATTATTAGGAAATCTTTCTACATTTATTATTGCTTATAATTTAATAATAGTCCTGTTGCTATTATTATGCGGAAATTACTTTTTTAAATTATTAGATAGTAAAATTTCATTCTATCCATATATCATAATTGGAATTTTGACTAATTTTTTTAATATTTTTTCAATTCTTCCTTCAGCATTATATAGATTGTTAGAAAAACCACTTTTTTTAACAATGATAAATATTTCCAGAGGTGTAATTACATTAGTCTTAACTCTAATATTGGTAGTTTTCTTCAATTACTCAGCATTAGGAGTTTTATATTCACTATTAATTCTGAGTATTGTTTATGCAATAATTTTTTTATTTATTACCCAGAAATTTATTATTTGGAATTTTAATTGGAAACAAATCAAAGAGATATTAATTTTCTCATTACCCTTAGTTCCAGGATCGTTGGCCTATTATATAACAACAATTTCAGATAGAATTTTAATAGATAAATATTTAAATTTAAACGACTTAGGTATTTACGGTACAGCATCGACATTAGCTCTAATCCTTAATATATTTTCATATGGTGCTTATAAAGCTTTTGAGCCTTTTATTTTTAAGAGTTGGGGAGAAGAGAATTTCTCATACATTTTTGAAAAGATAAGAAATAATTTTGTTTATGTATTATTATTTGGAAGTTTAGGTTTGTCACTTTTTTCAAAAGAATTTTTTCAAATTTTTTCTGGGGTCAAATTTCATGGAGCTTATTTTTATGTTCCAATGATTATAATAGGAGTTTACTGTTCGTCTGTTAAAATGTTATATGGAACTGTTGTAACTGCAAAGGGAAAAACAAAAGTTAATTCAGGAATTAGTATTTTTGGAGCAATAATAAGTGTAGTTTTAAATATTAGCTTATTGCCTTCTTTTGGTTTAGTAGCTGCGGCATTGGTATCAAGTCTTGTGTTAGCAATTGAATGTTTGATTCTAATTTGGTATGCTAAATTGGATATCCATAGAAATACTCCAATTTTAAGTTTTTTGGTAGTTTGTCTAGTTACCTTTTTGTTTGTTTATATGATAAATTTGGAAAACATATTTTTATCTATAGTATTAAAAATAACTGTATTAACTGTAACGATTTCAATTTTATCTAAAATCTTGTCTGTAAATCCTTTTGAAATTGTCAAAGGATTTATAAAAAAATAATTATTTATGAAGAAAAATGCACGTGTTATTGCATTGTACTTGCCGCAATATCACCCAATTCCAGAAAATGATCAATGGTGGGGAAAAGGATTTACAGAATGGACAAATGTTGGAAAGGCTAAAACCTTATTCAAAGGACATTATCAGCCACGAGTACCTGCAGATTTAGGATATTATGATTTAAGAGTAGCAGAAACAAGAAAAGCTCAAGCGGATATGGCGAGAGAATATGGTATAGAAGGTTTTTGTTATTGGCACTATTGGTTTGGAAATGGTAAACGATTAATTGAAAGACCCTTTAATGAAGTAGTAAAATCAGGAGAACCTGATTTCCCTTTTTGTTTAGCTTGGGCAAATGATACATGGAAAGGTTTTGCTCATGGTCTTAATAACAGAAACGTTTTAATCGAGCAATTGTATCCAGGCGTAGAAGACTATACAGCACATTTTTACGAAGTATTGGATGCTTTAAAAGACGAGAGGTATATTACTGTCGAAGGCAAACCCCTTTTTATGATTTATAAGCCATTAGATAGTGAAGAAATAAAAGTATTCATAAAAACTTGGAGACGTCTTGCAATCGAAAACGGATTAAAGGGGATTTACTTTGTAGGACATATCAATAATTCAAATGGAGATGTCAATTCTGTTATGAATGTTGGTGTAGATGCCGTAAATACGGTAAGAATTAATAATTACTTAATTAATCATCGTACTTTTTTTCAGAAAGTGCTTAAAAGAATTAATAAAGTTTTTAGAGGGGTTCCTAATGCTTTTTCTTATAAAACAATGAGTAAATATTTTATCGAATCAGAAATAGACTCTCTTGAACTTGTATACCCTAGTATTATTCCAGGTTGGGATCATACTCCACGAAGTGGAAAAGAAGGTTTAGTTATTACTGATTCTACTCCTGAATACTTTAAATCTCATTTGAAGGATGCATTAAAAACGGTTGAAAATAAAAGCAATGAGCATAAAATTGTTTTCATCAAATCATGGAATGAATGGGCTGAAGGAAATTATATGGAACCGGATTTAAAATTTGGGAAACAGTATTTAGAAGTTTTAAAACAAGAATTAGAAAGAGAATAATGAAAATTGCATTACTTGGCAGTAAAAATTTTGATAGTTTAGAGTTTCATTTGAATGATTCTTTAAGTTTTTTAAAGCATGATGTTTTTTATATAGATATTAAGGATGTTACAAAGGTTTCTTATAGGTTAAATTATTGGGGATCAAAACTTATAAAGGCCTATGATGAAATTGTGTTTAAGAAAATTGCTTATAAAATTGTAGAACAGAATCCTGAATTGGTAATCTGTACTTACAGAATAATTCATCCCATTTGTATTGAAATAATAAAAAAATGTTTGCCAAATGTACCTGTAATACATATAAACCCTGATGCTGTCACAACTTTTGAACAACAACAAATTTTTGCATCAAAATATGATGCCTATTTTGCCAAAGACGTTTTTATTGTAGACTTTATGAAAAATAAAATGGGGCTAAACACATTTTATATGCCTGAAGCGTTTAATCCTCGCGTTCATAAAATGCCTTCACAAAATAGAGTTGAGGTAGAGAATGAAACAAACATTGATGTTGTTACTTTTGGAACAATGTATCCTTACAGGGCTCAGATGGTAAGTAAATTGGTAGAAAGTGGTATTAAAATGACTCTTTTTGGTACTGCTGATAAAAAGTTTCCAAAGAAAGAAATAACAAATAATTTTAGAAACGAATATATAACAGGTAGTAGAAAAGCAGAAGTCCTTTATGGGGCGAAAGTGGTTTTCAATAATTTCCATTATGCGGAAATTAATTCTGTAAATGTTAAGTTTTTTGAAATTGCCGGTATTGGTGGATTTCAAATCTGTGATTTTAAGCCTTCAATAAAAGAGTATACTGCTATTCCTGTTGAAAAGTTTACATATAAAAATATAAACGAAGCTATAGATTTAATTAATTACTATTTAGCAAATAGAGAGGAAAGACATCAATTAGCCTTAGAGCAACATATACATTTTCTTCAAAATCATACATATGAGCATCGTGTAAATGAAATATTAAAATGTTTATAGTTCGTTATAAATAAATTTATCGTCGGTGTTTATATATTTAATAACTTTTCTTTTATTTATCTGTTTTTCATTTCTAGAGGTTCGTACTGACATAAGTGAAAGAACAAAAAAGTATTTATATACTTTCTTATTTTTTTTCTTAGTTTTTCAAGTTGGATTCAGATGGCAAACAGGAACTGACTGGTTTGATTACCTACGACATTTCGCGCAATCAACATCATATGAAGCGGTATTGATTAATGTTTTGTTAGGATACGAAATAGGATATGGTTCTTTTGTTTTTTTGGTAAGATCCTTTACAGACAACTATACTGTTTTCCTAGTTTTACATGCAGTACTATATTATTTTTTAGTATTTAAGGCTAATAAGATTTTAAGTCCATTTCCATTTCTTTCTTTATTAGTATTTTACGCTTCAACAATGGGTATTTTAGGGTCAAACAAGCAACTTATTGCTTTGGCTATTTGTTTTTATTCTTTGAAATATTTATTGGACGGAAAATCTTTTAAATTTTTTTTACTGGTTTTCATTGCCTTTCTTTTTCATACTTCTGCTCTTTTATTTTTAATCTATTATTTTCTTAATAGAGATATTAAAAAAAAATATATTCTGTTATCATTAGTTTTAGCTATTGTAATAGGAAAGTCAAGTTTGCCCAATTTATTGTTTTCTAATTTTGCTAATTTTCTAGGTGGAGCATTAGCCGATAAGGCAGAAAAATATGGAGACAATAATTTATCAGCTACTAGTTTAAGTTTGATAGGTTTAATTAGGCGACTACTATTTTTTTCTCTATTTTTTATAAATTACGACAAAATAACATCGAAGTTCCCTACTTACAAATTACTGTTTAATGGTTTTTTTGTTGGCTTGCTTATTTATTTTTTATTTTCTGGATCGCTCATTGTTTTGGCAGGAAGAGGAAGTTTCTATTTTAATATAATGGAATGTTTTTTAATGTCAAGTCAATTGCTTCTTTTTAAATCTAAAAAAGATAGGGCTTATCTATTGTTAGTATTTTTTATTTATTCATATTTTATATTTTTTCAGTCTATTGCTGAATATCCGGAATTATTTATTCCTTATAATGGAGTACTTGATAGTAGATTTCCTGTTAGTAGCGAAATTTAAAAATGTTTATGTTTTTAATTTAATCAATTAAACAGAAGTTTTTTTTATGCATTTAGATAAAAAACTAATTATATTTTCATATGATTTTCCACCTTCGAATGGTGGTATTGCAAGGTTATGTCAAGAAATAGCTGTTGGAATGAAAACTCATTATAGTTCTGTTTCAGTACTTACAAGAAAAAAGAATGGGCCAAATATTCCTTATAATTTAAAGGAAGTTCAAATAATAGAACTGCCAAATAAAAGAGTTGCCTGTGAACTTAAGGCATTATCTTATTTAAGAAAGTTAAAAGATAAAAGCAATTATGATATTATTTGTGGTAATTGGCATCCAGAATCTTTCTTATGTATAATTTCAGGGTTTAAAAATGTATTTGTGTTAGGGCATGGTACAGAATTTTTAAGTGGAGATTCTTATTTTAGAAAACAAGTATGGTTACCATATTACAGTAAATTTGTTTTAAACAGAATAAAGTTAATTATTGCAAATAGTAATTATACTGAAGGATTAATTCGTCAAATATCTTATTTAGCAAATGCAACAACCCTTCCTTTAGCAGTTAATCATAACTTTTTCAAACCTTTAAATAAAGACTCTAGTCAGTTTAGTAAATTAAAAATATGCACTGTCTCTAGAATTGAACATTTTAAAGGGCATGATTTTATTGCAAAGGTGATTGCAAATATGCCAGCAGAATTTAGAGAAAAAATTGAATGGAATATTGCAGGGACAGGTAATTATTTAAAAGATTTAGTTGGAATTGTAGATGTTTTGGGGCTCAAAAATCAGGTTAAATTTCACGGATTCGTTAAGGATGAAGATTTACCTGCATTTTATAGTAATAATAATTTATTTATTTTATGTTCAAGAGAAAACCCTAACAATACTAGCGTTGAAGGATTTGGTTTAGTTTTTTTAGAAGCACAATCATGTGGAATACCTGTTATTGGTACTAATACAGGAGGAATTTCTGATGCAATTCATGATCATAATGGAGGCTGGTTAATAAATCAGGATGATGAATCTCAATTAAAAAATTTATTGCTTAGTTTTTTAAGAGATGAATCTATTATTAATAAAATGGGAGAAAAGGCACGAGAAAGAGTTGTTAAGTATTGTACTTGGGAAATTTATTGTATGAAATTAAAAGAATTATTAAGTATATGATTTCAGTAGTAATACCAACTTATAATTCTGAAAAAACAGCATTAGCTGCTATAAAATCGGTTCTTTTTCAAACTTATGAGGATTGGAATATAATTATTATAGATGATGGATCTCAAGATAATACTTTTGTTTTAATAGATGAATTTTTAAAAACGTTGCCTGAAAATCTATCTGCAAAAATTACATTGTTTAAACAGCAAAATCAGGGACCTTCTGCAGCAAGAAATTTAGGAGTTAGTTTGTCAAAAGGAGAGTATATTGCTTTTTTAGATTCCGATGATTGTTGGGATAAAAACAAGTTAGAGATTCAGATGAAATATATGAAGAATGATGATTCTTTATATTTATGTGCAACCGCATTTGGAAGAAAAAGAATTAAAGAAAAAACAGACTCTAAATATATTTCTTTTCGAAAATTACTTTTTAAAAATTATTTTTCTACTCCGACAGTATTAGTTAAAAAAAAGATCTTTAACCAGTTTGAATTTGATGTAAATCAGAGAAATTCAGAAGATTATAAGTTGTGGTTGCAAATTGCACATGAGTATAAGTGCTTATACATTAATGAAGTTTTAGCGAGTAATCAGGAAAACAAAAAAGATTATGGGGAATCAGGATTATCAGCAAACCTCAGGAAAATGCAAAAAGGGGAGCTATCAAATTTTGTTTTTTTATATAAGCAATCTAAAATAAATGGATTGTTATTTTTGGGATGCGTTTTTTTTTCCAGTTTAAAATTCTGCATTAGATTAGTTAAGTCTAAAATTCTGTGAGAGTACGTTTTTAGAGTATAGTATTTTAGATTTTCTTCGATTGTAAATTGAAGAAAATTATTAATTAAAGTTTATGAGGATAATAATCATTATTACAAGAGGGGATACAATTGGTGGTGCTCAAACACATGTTGCATCAATAAGTAAAAAGCTAATAGAAGATGGTCATGAAGTTAGAGTAGTTTTTGGAGGAGAAGTTGGTCCTTTTGCAGAATTATTAAAAGTAAATAATATACCTTATTCAAATATTACATCTTTCACAAATAAGTTTTCAGTTAAGAATGATTTTCAAGCTTATAAAGATGTAAAAGAGATAATTAAAAATTTCCAACCAGAATTAATCTCGTTGCATTCTACCAAAGCGGGTATATTAGGAAGAATTATAGCAAAAAGGGTTGGTTTACCAGTTGCCTTGACGGTTCATGGCTGGTCTTTTTCTAATGGGATACCTTTATATAAGAGAATAATTTCTGGCTTTATTGAAAGAAGCTTAGCGTTTATGGTCGATAAATATATTTTAGTTTCTAGGTATGATTCAAATATTGCTAAAAAATTAAAATTTAAAAAATCTAAATTATTTGTTATACACAATGGTGTTGAAGACTTTTTAATTCAAGCTGATGAGAAAAAAGAAGAAACATCAAAACTTTCGATTGTAATGGTGGCAAGATTTGATAATCAAAAAAACCAGAAAATGTTAATAGATGTTTGTAGAGATATTTCTGATATAGAGTTAAGTTTTATTGGAGATGGACCTCTTTTAGAAGAAATTAAAGCGTATTCTAACGATCTTGACCTTTTATGTGAGATTAATTTTCTAGGATTACGACTGGACGTTAAAAAAATTATAAGGCAGTATGACGTTTTTGCTTTAATCTCAAATTGGGAGGGATTCCCAATTTCAACAATTGAAGCAATGTGCGTAGGAATGCCAATTATTGTTTCTGATGTTGGTGGAGCTGCCGAATGTGTTGAGGAAGGAGTAAATGGTTATGTGATAAAAAATGAAGACAAGAATTATTTGAAAAATGCTATACTTGAATTAAGAGATAACAAAGCATTATTAAAAAGATATGGAGAAGGTTCAAGAAAAATATTCTTAACGCAATTTACTGATCAAGTTATGTATGATAAAACAAAAACAATTTTCAATGATATATTAAATAATTCGTAAATGAAAGTTTTATTGACAGGTTCAAGTGGTTTCTTAGGTAGTTTTATTAAAAGTAGTTTTGTTGATTACGAGGTTTTCGAATTAAATCGTAATTCAGGAAATTATCACTATTCATTAGAAAATGAGATTCCACAATTCGAACATCATTTTGATTTGATTATTCATTCTGCAGGAAAAGCTCATAGCGTTCCTAAAACACAAATTGAGAAGCAAGCATTTTATGATATTAATGTAAAAGGTACTGCAAATTTGTTAGAAGCCCTAAAAAAAACAGGTTTGCCAAGTCAATTCGTATTCATAAGTTCAGTAAGTGTTTATGGCTTAGAGGAAGGAAAAAATATTGATGAGAGTTATCCTCTTTTGGCAAAAGATGCTTATGGGATAAGTAAAATTGAGGCAGAAAAGTTGGTGCAAAAATGGTGCAATGAGAACGAAGTAGTTTGTACTATTTTGAGGTTGCCCTTATTGGTTGGAAAAAATCCGCCTGGAAACTTAGGCGCAATGATTAAAGCCATCAATAAAGGTTATTATTTTAATATTGGAGGAGGTACTGCAAAAAAAAGTATGGTTTTAGGCAAAGATATAGCTCCTTTTATTTTGGCAGTAGCATCAGTTGGAGGTGTTTACAATTTAACTGATGGGGTGCATCCTAATTTTAAAGAATTAAGTCTTGCTATTTCTAAGAATAAAAAAGAAAAAGTAAATTTACCTTTGCCCATTGCTATTATGATAGGAAAAATTGGAGATTTCTTTGGAGATAAAGCACCTATTAATTCTTTAAAAGTTAAAAAAATAACTTCAGATTTAACATTTGATGATGCTAAAGCAAGAGAATTATTGAATTGGAAACCAGAATCAGTTTTAAATTATTTAAAGACCGAAAGTTTATAAAGATTAAAGTTTAGTTTGATATATCTTTTTTAAAATCCATAATTAATTTTACATAATAATGCAATACACAATAATAGGTTTAATTTTAATGATATTAATGCTTCTTTATTTCAAAGTTGCGGATCGTTTTAATATTATTGATAAACCGAATCAAAGAAGTTCACATACAGAAATAACACTTCGAGGAGGTGGTATAATTTTTTGGTTTTCAGCTTTGCTTTATTTTTTTCAGCATATCGAAAGCAATTATTTTTTCTTTGCAGGAATTACATTGGTAAGTTTAGTAAGCTTTTGGGATGATATTCAAAGTCTTTCAAATAAGATTAGAATTTCAATTCATTTTCTTGCTATCACATTGATCTTCTTAGATCTCAACTTGTTTACTCTTATGCCAATTTGGGGAGTTGTTATATCTTATGTGCTTGCAATTGGATTAGTAAACGCTTACAATTTCATGGACGGTATTAATGGAATAACAGGACTCTATACTTTGGCGGTACTTGGATCTTTATTATATGTTAATGCCAAAATTCAACTATTTACAGATGGCAGTTTCATAAAATATGGAATGATTGCAAGTCTTGTCTTTTTGTTTTTTAATTATAGAAAAAAAGCGAAATGTTTTGCAGGCGATGTTGGTAGTATTGCAATTGCATTTTGGATTATTTATCTAGTTTTAAAATTAATTTTAAGTACAAACTCGGTTATTTGGCTTTTGTTTTTAGCTGTTTATGGAGTTGATGCTGTTTGTACCATTTTACATAGGCTTTATTTAAAACAAAATATATTCGAAGCACATCGTTTACATTTGTATCAAATTCTTAGCAATGAATACAAAATACAGCATAGATTAGTTTCGTTATATTATGCATTGGCACAAATTGGAGTTTCTATTTTAGTAGTATCACTTTATCAAAAAATAAGCGATTATATATTATTTGCGATTATAATTGTTCCATTGCTTTTAGTATATTCTTTAAAATTTTATTTAATAAATAAAAGCAACTTAAAATTACAAGTATGAGTCCAGAAGTAATTCAGGGAGGAAATTTTTCTGATCACCGAGGAACTATTTCATATGTTAATGATTTTAGTTTTAGTGACATTGAAAGATTTTATATCATTACAAATTCAGAAGAAAACCCTATCCGTGCTTGGCAGGGACATAAATTAGATTCAAAGAATTTTTATTGTGTAAAAGGATCTTTTAAAATCCATTTTGTCAAAATTGACAATTGGGAAAACCCTTCAAAAGATTTGACTATTGAAACAGTAGAAGTCTCTGAATTTGACAGTAAAATTGTTCATATTCCTGCAGGTTATGCAAATGCAGTAGAATCACTAGAAAAAGACTCAAAATTAATATCATTTTCTACTTTGCCATTATCAAATGTAAAAGAAGATGATGCACGATATCCTTCAGATTATTGGAGTTTAAATGAGTAGAATTTATTTATCTTTATCGCAACAAAGTGGTTTTGAAATAGAATATATTGAGAAAGCATTACAATCTAACTGGATTACTTCTGGAGGACCAAATGTAAATGATTTCGAAATTGAACTTCAGAATTATTTCGGAGAAGATTCATTTGTTTCAGCGTTAAATTCTGGAACATCAGCTATTCATTTATCATTAATTTTATTAGGTGTTAAACGAGGAGATGAGGTTATTTGTCAAAGCTTGACATTTTCAGCATCTGCGAATCCGATTTTATATCAAGGCGCAATTCCTGTTTTTGTTGATAGTGAACTTGAAACTTGGAATATATGTCCTGATAATCTCGAAATAGCGATTAAAGATCGGATTAAAAAAGGTAATAAACCAAAGGCAATAATTGCCGTTCATTTGTACGGCATGCCGTACAAGGTAGATGAAATCCATGCTATTGCTGATCGTTATGGAATTCCAATTATTGAAGATAGTGCCGAAGCATTAGGAAGTTCTTATAAGGGAAAAAATTGCGGTACTTTTGGCGAATTTGGAATATTGTCATTTAACGGAAATAAAATAATTACGACCTCGAGTGGTGGCGCTTTAATATCTAATTCAAAAGAATTAAAAGAGAAAGCCATTTTTTATGCAACCCAATCAAAAGACGATGCTATTCATTATCAGCATAGTCAAATTGGATATAATTACAGAATGAGTAATATTTGCGCTGGCATTGGTTTAGGTCAAATGAAAATTTTTCAGGAAAAAATAGATTCAAGAAGAAATAATCATATGTTTTATCAAGAGCTTTTTTCAAGTATTGAAGAGGTAGGGCTTTTTGAGGTAAAAAATGAAGATTATTTTTCAAATTATTGGCTCAACACGATTTTGCTAAAATCAAGCGAAGTTAAAAATGATTTATTGCAAGCCTTTGAAGAAGCAAACATTGAGACACGTCCTATTTGGAAACCAATGCATTTGCAACCAATTTTTGAAAGCTATCCTTATTACGGCAATAAAATATCAGAAAGGATATTTGAAAATGGATTATGTCTTCCATCTGGAGCAGATTTAACAATTAAAAATAAACAAAGAATAAAAGAAGTAGTCAACGCTTTTTTTCATAATTAAAAAAAACATTTACCCAATTTATATGAAAATTGAAGAAACCTATATTAAAGATTTAGTTATTATTGAACCAACTGTTTTCGGAGACGAAAGAGGTTATTTTTTTGAATCTTACAGTAAAACGAAATTTGAAGATTTAGGAATTAATATTGATTTTGTTCAAGATAACCAGTCATTTTCAAAATATGGTACATTAAGAGGCTTACATTATCAAAATCCCCCTTTTGCACAAACGAAATTAGTGCGTGTTTTAGAAGGTGAAATTATTGATGTTGCTGTAGATTTAAGAAAAGATTCACCTACTTACGGAAAATCTTTTAGTATTTTACTTTCATCTGAAAATAAAAAGCAATTGTTAGTTCCTCAAGGATTTGCCCATGGATTTTCGGTTATTAGCGAAACCGCATCAGTAATGTATAAATGTGACCAATTTTATAATAAAGCTTCTGAAGGAGGAATCAAATATGATGATCCATCTTTAAATATTGATTGGGGAATGGATTTGAACAATGCAATCGTTTCTGATAAAGATCAGATTTTGCCGTTTATTGAAAACTGTAATAGCTTATTTTAATGAAAAAAATTCTTGTAACGGGTGCAAATGGTCAATTAGGATCAGAACTTTCAGTTTTATCATCAAAATATCCAGAATATGAATGGGTTTTTGCCGATAGAACAAAAATTACATTAGACAATCTAGATCTTTTGCCTATTCAGTTAAATGAAATTAAGGCAGATGTGATTTTGAATTGTGGTGCTTATACTGCAGTTGATAAAGCTGAAACAGAAAAAGATCTAGCTTTTACAGTAAATTCTTCGGCAGTAGAAATAATTGCAAAATATGCTTCAGAAAATAATGTGAAGTTAATTCATGTGTCCACAGATTATGTTTTTGATGGTACTTCATCAGTTGCTTTAAACGAAGAAGCATTTACAAATCCTATTAATGCCTACGGGGAAAGTAAATTAGCAGGAGAAATTGTATGTATGAAGCAAAATCCAGATTCAATTGTTATTAGAACTTCTTGGGTTTACAGTAAATTTGGAAATAACTTTGTAAAAACCATGCAACGCTTAATGCAAGAGAAAGAAGAAATAAGTGTTGTGAACGATCAAGTTGGTTCACCAACTTATGCAGCTGATCTAGCGCAGGTAATGATCAATATTGTTAATTCACCAAATTGGATTTCAGGAATATATAATTATTCTAACGAAGGAGAAATAAGCTGGTATGAATTTGCTTTGAGCATTAAAGAGTTAGGAAATTATAATTGCCAAGTAAACGGTATTCCATCTTCTTCATATCCAACACCTGCAAAAAGACCGAGTTTTTCATTATTAGATAAAAATAAAATAGAATCAATCTATAATTTAGAAATTCCATATTATAAAGAAAGTTTAAAAAAGATATTTCTATAATATAAATATTGAGTTTGATTTTTATATTCTGATTAAAGTCAAAGTTTAAAATACTAAAATTAAAATTTATGAAAGGGATTATATTAGCTGGAGGTTCTGGCACAAGATTACACCCATTAACTTTAGCGGTTAGTAAGCAGTTAATGCCCGTATATGATAAACCCATGATATACTACCCATTATCAACTTTGATGATGGCAGGAATTAGTGAAATTTTGATAATCTCCACACCTCATGATTTGCCTCATTTTAGAAAACTTCTAGGGGATGGAAGCGCGATTGGTTGTAAGTTTAGTTACGCAGAACAACCAGATCCAAATGGTTTGGCTCAGGCTTTTGTTATTGGAGAAGAGTTTATAGGCAAAGACAAAGTGGCTTTAGTGTTAGGAGACAATATCTTTTTTGGAACAAATATGCAGCAACTTTTAAAGGATAATGCTAATCCAGATGGAGGTGTAGTTTTTGCTTATCACGTTGCGGATCCCGAAAGATATGGCGTCGTTGAATTTGATGAAAATAAAAAGGCCATTTCTATAGAAGAAAAACCTATCCTACCTAAGTCAAATTATGCAGTTCCAGGACTATATTTCTATGATAATTCTGTTGTAGAAATTGCTAAAAATATAAAACCAAGTGCCCGTGGTGAATATGAGATTACAGATGTCAATAAAGTTTACCTAGAAAAAGGAAAATTGAAGGTTGGAATATTAAGTAGAGGGACGGCTTGGTTAGATACAGGAACATTTAATAGTTTGATGCAAGCAGGACAATTTGTTCAAGTAATTGAGGAAAGACAAGGACTAAAAATTGGTTGCATTGAAGAAATTGCTTGGAGACAAGGTTTTATTGATGATCAACAACTTGAAAAGTTAGCACAACCACTGTTAAAATCAGGATATGGATCATATTTAATAGATTTTCTGAAACAAAAGAAAAAAAGTGTTAAAATTTAATTTGTATCTTTAACTAATTATTTAAAATCTTTAATTTGTATTTTTGTATAAATGTCGGATTAAAGGCACTTAAAAAAAAGAACAATTGAACACAGAAAAACCAAATAATATAACCTCTTTGTTATATAATACCTTTTCGCCAAGAAATCTTCGGGCAAATATTAATAATCTAAGTTATTTGCCTAGATGGATTATTGTTGCTATAGATGTAATGGTTTTGGTTTTTTCTTTTTGTCTTACCTATTTGCTTTTTGAAGGTACGGCAATAGGGTATCTTATTACGTCTCATAATTTTTTCTTTGTTGCAGGATTAATTATTGCCAATGTATTTTTTTTCTGGCTTTTTAGAACATACTCAGGAATTATTAGGCATTCTTCCTATATAGATGCAATAAAATTGTTGTTTTCTCAAATGTCTGTTCTTGTGTTTTTCTTGTTTATAAATTTAATCTTTGAATTATATACGGGCCATAAAGCATTTTTAAATACTGCCCTTTTTATTAATTTAGTATTGTCTTTTTGTGGACTTTTCTTATATCGTGTTGTAGTAAAGCAGACATTTGAAATGTATTTTTCTGAAAAAGCTACGACTAAATTAATTCGAACTGTAATTTATGGCACAGATGCTAATGCAATTTCTGTTGCAAATGCATTGAAATTTGAAAGCCCTTCTCGTTTTAAAATAGTTGGTTTTGTTGATAAGAATAATCAGAATGCGTCTAAACGTATGCTAGATCTTCCTATCCTTATTTTAAGAAAGAAGTTGCCTGCTTTAATGCGTTCTGTAGCTGCAGAAGGTGTAATTATTGCAGATAAAAGTTTAAGCAAAGACGAACAGCTTATTATAGTTGATCAATGTTTGGAGTTTAATTACAGAGTATATACAGTACCTCTTATTTCAGACTGGGAAAATCAAAAGGAAATTTCGCAAAAAGTTAAAAATATCCAAATCGAAGACTTGTTAGAAAGAAAACCTATAGTTCTAGACAGTAGATCTATTTCTAAGCAGTTAAAAGATAAAACAATTTTAATTACAGGAGCAGCAGGATCGATAGGAAGTGAGATTGTAAGGCAAGTTTTGAATTTTAATCCAAAAAATGTTATCGTTTTAGATCATGCAGAAACACCATTGCACAATTTGTGTTTGGAAACTCAAGCAATGAATGTAAGCACTAAAATTGTTGCGGTAATTGCAGATGTAAGAAGTAAAAAAGCTTTAGATAAAGTTTTTAAAAATTATAATCCACATGTTGTTTTTCATGCTGCAGCCTATAAGCATGTACCTTTGATGGAAGAAAATCCTTCTCAGGCAATTCAAACTAATATCAAAGGAACTAAAAATCTTGCTGATTTGGCTTGCAAATATCACGTGAAGAAATTTGTAATGGTTTCTACAGATAAAGCGGTTAACCCAAGTAATGTAATGGGAGCCAGCAAACGAATCGCAGAAAAATATGTACAGTCTTTATTCTTAAAAAATCAAAGAGAGAACATTCAAGGAGGGACAAAATTTATAACTACTCGTTTTGGAAATGTTCTAGGTTCAAATGGGTCAGTCGTTCCGTTGTTTACTAAACAAATTGCAGAAGGTGGACCTGTAACAATCACACATCAAGACATTATACGTTATTTTATGACAATTCCAGAAGCTTGTCAACTTGTATTGGAAGCTGGAGCTATGGGGAACGGAGGAGAAATCTATATTTTTGATATGGGTAAGCCAGTTAGAATTATTGATTTAGCCCGAAAAATGATTAAGCTGGCTGGTTTTATACCAGATAAAGAAATCAAAATTAAAATTGTCGGATTAAGACCTGGAGAAAAGCTTTATGAAGAATTATTAAATGATACTTCAAAGACTCTTCCAACATATCATAATAAAATTATGATTGCGCAAGAAATTCAAGACGAGTATGAGAATCTTCATATTGATGTTGATGAGTTAATTGGAATTGCTGATTTTTACGAAAATGATGATATTGTTGCTAAAATGAAAAAAATAGTTCCAGAGTTTAAAAGTATGAATTCGACTTTTGAAGTTTTAGATAAATAATATTAAACAAAAATAAAATCAAATATAATCAAGAGGTGTTTTTTTAAACGCCTTTTGACATTTTTAAACAAATTCTAAAATATTAAAAATCTTGTTAATTTTTTGCAATAAGGTTTTTACGCTCTTAAATGGATTCTAAAAATACAAATGATTGGTTGTTTGAGATAACACCAAAAAATAAATTTCTTACGCTCAATTTTAAGGAAATTTGGCAGTATAGAGATTTATTAATGCTTTTTGTCAAAAGAGATATTATAACAGTTTATAAACAAACTGTTTTAGGGCCTCTATGGTATTTAATACAGCCTTTGTTTACTTCTATTACTTTTACTATTATTTTTAATAACGTTGCAGGAATTAAGACTGGAACGATTCCTCCATTTTTATTCAATTTAGCAGGAATAATGGTTTGGAATTATTTTACTGCTTGTTTAAATGGGACTTCAGATACATTTAAATCTAATGCCAATATATTTGGGAAAGTATATTTTCCAAGAATTATTACTCCTTTGTCTATAGTGATTTCGAACTTAATTAAATTTGGAATTCAATTAGGTATATTTATTTTCTTTTACATTTTCTTTTATTTTCAAGGAGTAGATTTACAACTTAATATATCTATATTATTTTTCCCAATCTTAATTTCGTTTATGGGAATTTTAGGACTAGGTTTAGGAATGATGATTTCTTCAATGGTTACAAAATATAGGGATTTAAATAATTTAGTTGGTTTCGGCGTACAGCTTTTAATGTATATATCTGCCGTAATGTACCCGATGGAATTAATAAAAGAAAAACTCCCAAAATTTGGCTGGATTGTAGAATACAATCCATTAGCTTATGTGATAGAAACTTCACGTTATATGTTATTAAATATTGGGAATATATCAATTTTAGGTTTAATATATACAATGGTAGTTACAATTGTTGTTTTCTTTACTGGACTATTGGTTTTTAATAGAACAGAAAAAAGCTTTATAGATACCGTATAAATGAAAGATATAATATTAAAAGCCGAAAATATTTCTAAACAATATCGCTTAGGTCAAGTCGGTACAGGTACTTTAAGCCATGATTTAAATCGATGGTGGCATAAGATTAGAGGAAAAGAAAATCCATATCTAAAAATTGGAGATACTAACGATCGTTCTACCAAAGGAACGTCAGATTATGTTTGGGCTTTAAAAGATATAAATTTTGAAGTTGAAAGAGGTGAGGTTTTAGGAATTATTGGAAAAAATGGAGCAGGAAAATCTACGCTTTTAAAAATACTTTCAAAAGTTACCGCTCCAACAACAGGTAATATAAAATCACGAGGGCGTATCGCTTCTTTGCTAGAAGTTGGAACAGGGTTTAACGGAGAGATGACAGGAAGAGAAAATATTTTTCTTAATGGAGCTATTTTAGGAATGACCAAAAAGGAAATTACTTCAAAGCTTGATGAAATCATTGAGTTTTCTGGTTGTGAACGTTATATAGATACTCCTGTAAAAAGATATAGCTCAGGAATGACAGTTCGTTTGGCATTTGCTGTTGCAGCTTTTCTAGAGCCTGAAATTTTAGTGGTTGATGAGGTTTTGGCAGTTGGTGATGCTGAATTTCAAAGGAAAGCAATAGGGAAAATGCAGGACATCTCAAGACAAGGTGGTAGAACTGTTTTATTTGTAAGTCATAATATGCAAGCAGTAAGTACTCTTACAACAAAATGCATTATCATGCAAAACGGAGGAATAATCTTTGAAGGCGAAACAGGGGCTGCAATTTCTAAATATTTGGCTTTAGAATATACCAAAGACAATATTTACTTAGCGGAGCCAAAATTAGATAAAGCTTCAATCACTAAAGTGGAATTAAAGACTACATTGCCTAATAACGTTCAAAGGAATAATGAAGCGTTTGAAATAGATATTCAGATATTTGTGCCAGAGGCTTTAGAACAAGCGGCTATTGCTGTTCAGGCAATTAATGAGAATGAATCTCCAATATTGTATTCTTGGAATTTTGATAAAAATATACCATTTGCGAAAAAGAAAGGCTATTACAATTTAACTTGCAAAATTCCACGATTAAGGCTTTTTATGGGGAAATATAGTCTTATTATTCATTTTGCAGATAACAATGGCCTCAATAAATTGGAAACTATCAGTGAAATATGCCCTTTTGAAGTTGTAATGTTTGGGATAGTACACCCATATAAATGGGTTGCAGGGACTTGTGCATATATTGAAGAAGCTGAGTGGGAGGTTAAATTTGTAGATGAAATCTAGATGGGACTAAAAAAATTAGTTAAGAAAATTCTAATTGTATTTTCTTCACAGAAGAAGGATCTAGAGGCAGAGAAAAAATATATCATAGGGAATAATGTAGAGTTTTTTGCATCTGAGATAGGAGATTATTCATATATTTCTCCGAGTTCGAAAATACATTCTACAACCATAGGTAAGTTTTGTTCGATTGGTCCGCATGTTATAATTGGTTATGGAGATCATCCTACTGAATTTTTGAGTACAAGTCCATTATTTTATTATGGTACAAAGAAATTTGACATCAAAATTGCAACGAAAGATTATTTTGATCATCATCAGAAAGTAATCATTAAAAATGATGTTTGGATTGGGGCTAATGTATATATCAAAAATGGTATAACAATTGGCAACGGAGCTGTCATTGCCGCTGGAGCTACGGTGATTAATGATGTACCAGACTACGCCATTGTAGGAGGTGTGCCAGCAAAGATAATTAAGTATCGATTTGATAGCAAAATTATAAATGAATTACTCGAAATTAAATGGTGGGATTGGGAAATTTCGAGAATTAAAAAGAATCATAAGTTTTTTGTGATGAAAAATATTGAAGATGTTTTTAAAGTGCTAAAAAATGAAAGTGAATAAAAATAATTCGGATGACGGTTTTCTTTACATTAAATTAAGTTATTCAAATTTAGACAGATATTACATTAGAACTTCTATTTTAAATGCATTAACAAAGAATTTGAATAGATTTGATGGAAAAATATTAGATATAGGTTGTGGCAAAATGCCATATAGAAATTATATTCTTAAAAATAGTGAGGTAACAAATTATATTGGTCTTGACATAGAAGAAGCACTGGTTTATGATTCGGAGATAAAACCAGACTTTACTTGGAATGGAATCAATATGCCTTTTGAAGACAACTCTTTTGATTGTGCATTTGGAACAGAAGTTTTAGAGCATTGTCCAGAACCAGAAAGAATTTTAAAAGAAGTTTATAGGGTTTTAAAAGAGAACGGTGTTTTTTTCTTTACAGTTCCATTTTTATGGAATCTTCATGAAGTGCCTCATGATGAATATAGATACACCCCTTTTTCCTTACAGCGACATCTTGAGAATTCAGGATTTGATAATATTGAAATTAAAGCGTTAGGTGGCTGGCACGCTTCTATGGCACAAATGATGGGGTTATGGGTAAGTAGAGCTCCGATGAGTGGTAAAAAGAGAAAAATTCTGTCTTTAATTATAAAACCTTTAATTCATTATTTAATAAAAAAGGATAAAAGTTTGAATACAGATTTTAAAGAAGGACAAATGATAACTGGACTATATGGGTTTGCAAAAAAATAAAATCGCGATTGTATCTCCAGGACAAAATATCTATTCGGAGACTTTTATTCAAGAGCAAAAAAAAGGATTGAAAGGAGAAATTTTTTATTATTTTAATGGAACCGTACCAACTTTTCTAGAAAATAAAGGAAAGTTGTTTTCAAAATTTGACCTAATCATCTTTAAGATAAAACAAAAAATAGCTTTTACTAAATTTAGTGCCACAGAACAGGCCTTTATACGATCACTCAAAAAAAATAAGATAGATGTAGTTTTGGCACAATATGGTCCAACAGCAGATAAAATTGTTTCAGTCTGCGAAAAATTAAATCTACCTTTAATAACTCACTTTCATGGTTATGATGCTTCAGAGTATTCTATCATAACGCAATGCAATAATTACAAAGAAGTGTTTTTATATAGCAAATATGTTATTGCTGTATCTTTATCAATGAGGCAAAGATTAATTGAGCTTGGTTGCCCAAATGAGAAAATTGTCTACAATGTCTATGGACCAAATTCTGTTTTTTTAGATGTTAAACCTTCATTTAAAAGCTCAACTTTTATAGCTGTAGGACGTTTTGTAAATAAGAAAGCTCCATATTATACTATTTTAGCCTTTAACAAAGTTTTGAATAAATTTCCAGATGCAAAATTAGTTATTGGCGGAAACGGAGTATTGTACGAAACCTGTGTAAATTTAATACGTTATTTAAAAATAGATAATAATGTATCATTGCCTGGAATAATTGGAAGAGAAGATTTTCTTGGATATTTAGAAGACTCTTTAGCTTTTGTTCAACATTCAATAACTGCAATTTCTGGAGATCAGGAAGGTACACCTGTCGCAATTTTAGAGGCTTCTGCTGCAGGATTGCCTGTTATTTCAACCCAACATGCTGGCATTCCTGATGTCATCATTGATGGCAAGACCGGTTTTTTAGTAGAAGAGCATGATGTAGAAATGATGGCAGAAAAGATGATTTTTTTTCTAGAAAATAGAAGTTTGGCAATGCAATTTGGTGAAAAAGGGAAAGAACTCGTAAAAAGTAATTTTACGTTAAAGAAACATTTAGATGTAATAGATGATTTAATAGAAAAAGCCTTAATTGAAAGGTAAGTATTCTATAATTTCTATTATTGCTTTATACGATTTAGAAATGTTAATCAAAGAAAATTAGAAAATATGGATACGATTGATAAATCTAAAATTGCCATTCTTACCACTGTTGCAAATTTTGAGTTGTATAAAAGAACAGCTACAATTTTTCCAGAGGAGATTGATAAAATCGTTATTGATGGAACTAATGGGATGTATGGTTTAGAGAGTATAAACTATATGTTTAAGAAACTCAACAATAAAAAGTATGAGTGGATTATAATGGCAGATGAAGACGTTTTTTTCTATGATTCTAATCTTGTTTTCGATTTGATTACATACATGGACAAAAATGATTATCAAATATCTGGAGTTAGGGATGGTGGATTAATTAAACACAGAATTAATAATCCAGAAGTAATTAACACTTTTTTCTCTGTAATAAATTTCAAGAAATTATCAGAAATATACGATTTTAAGTCAGTCAAAGAACACCAAATATTTATCCCAGAAATTTTTGAGAATAAAGACTATTCTTTTTTAAAATACGATTATGATATAAAGAGCCTTGATGAACCATATTACTGTTTTTATTTTTGGTCTATTCTAAAAGGCTTTAAAGTTTTATATCTCGATACAATAAATCCAGTTAATAATGATGAAACGGGAAATATAGTTCTTGATGTAAATGGAAAAAAAATAGCTTTTCACAGCTGGTATGCTCGTGCCTATAAAGTTCATGAAGATCAAACCAAAAGAATTGATCATTATATAAAAGAATTTAAGATTGAAGAAGCATCAATCAATTTAAAAGATGTGCATGTTTTAAAAAAGAGATTTTTTAATTTTAAGAAAAGACTTAAAAAAAGTATAAAAAAATATATAGGAAAATGATAACAATAATTTTTCCTTATCGCAATAGAGAACCGGCCCGGGTTAAACGTTCTTTAGATTCGCTGAAAGGCCAGACAAATTCTAACTTTGAAGTTGTTTTTGTAGACTATGGCTCAAATTCAGTATCAGCATCCAATATTAAAGACTTAGTGGCTAATTATAAATTTGTAAAATACATTTATAATTATTCAGAATTTCAGCCTTGGTCAAGAGCTAAAGCAATTAACATCGGACTAAAAAATGCTACCACAGAGTACATATTTACAGCTGATGTTGATATGATTTTTAGTCCAAATTTTGTTTGTAAACTTCATGAATTAAAAAATCCATTTAAAGGCTATTATTTTAAAGTTGGTTTTTTGAACGAAAAAGAATCAGAATCTGATAAGAAATTTCAAGATTTTAAAATTGATTTTAGTAGTGGAGTTGGAGCGCAAGGACTATCATTATTTCATCTTAATAGTTTGAAAGAAGTAAGAGGATATGATGAATTTTTGCATTTTTGGGGAGCTGAAGATATCGATATTCATAATCGATTAGAAAAAAATGGGGTTGAAAGTGTTTTTTATTCGGAAGAAATTTTAATGCTCCATCAATGGCATACCAGCTATAGAAAAGAAGAAAAAAAAGTGCTTGCAAAAGATCTGCAACTGACATATATTATAAAAATAAATCATCAAAAACTGTTAGCAAATACAAAAAATAAAGGAGTACAAGTCAATAGTATAAACTGGGGAGCTGGTATTTGTAAAAATGATTTTGAGATTTTAAAAAAGGACAAGCAAGAAAAAATAATGCTTAACAAAAAAGAGGTTGTCAGCCACTTTCTGTTTTGTGAATTACCGAATTTTGAAGACAATATTTTAAACATTAGTTTTATGGAAGATCCTTTTCAGAATTCTCTGAAATATAAATTAAAGAAAATTCTAGGCAAAAAAGTTCCTAAATATTATACTTTAAAAGAAATTAATGATTTACTGTTGCTTCATATTATTTCTTTTTATCATACTTTTCCTTACTTGTACGAGGTCAGTGACGAATTAAATAGTATCAGATTCAAAATAAAAAAAAGTGATTAGAGGAGCATTCTCAAAAGAATTGAGCAGCTTCGAAAATATAATTTCATGAATTCACCTAAAGTTTCAGTAATAATTCCAACCTATAATCGTGCACACATTATTAGTGCGACGCTAGATAGTATACTAAACCAAATCTATCAAAATTGGGAATGTATTATTGTAGATGATGGTTCAAATGATGGTACGGAAAATATAATAAACAAATATTTAAAGCATGATAATCGCTTCAAATTTTATC
The DNA here is from genome assembly GCF_058794775.1 of Flavobacterium sp. GW823-FHT06G12. Taxonomy (NCBI): domain Bacteria; kingdom Pseudomonadati; phylum Bacteroidota; class Flavobacteriia; order Flavobacteriales; family Flavobacteriaceae; genus Flavobacterium; species Flavobacterium sp. GW823-FHT06G12. The sequence continues at coordinate 258,269 of NZ_JBXAHE010000006.1, read as the reverse complement.
GCCGCCCATCTAATCGTTTAAAGGGAGCAAATGCTTGCAGAAATTATGGAATTGAAAATAGTTGTGGGGCATATATAATGTTTTTAGATTCAGATGATATTTGTGAGTCTTTTTGCTTAGAAGAAAGGGTAAAGATAGTTACTAGTGACCTTTCGATAGATTTATTAATTAGAGATGGAGCCTTTTTTATTGATGATGTAAAGCAATCATTTTCCTTTAACAAAGATCCAGAAATAAAAAATAATGAAAATTATTTGAGGATGTTTTTAAGCCATAATACTCCTTGGCAAACTACCGCGGTTCTGTATAAAAAAAGTAATATAAGAAATTGTCAGTTTGATGAAAAATTAAAGCGTTTTCAGGATTTAAGTTTTAATATTACAGTACTTTCGCAACCTGAAAGAATAAAAATTCATAGAGACTTTAAAATTGATTATTACTACAGAGATGATAAGCAGAAAGTTTTTAGTCCAAATTTTATAAGTAATATGTATGAATCTTTTGTTGTTTTTCATCAAGTTCATATTAATTTGTTTGAAAATAAAATTTACGAAGGAGACTTTAGAAGATTTAATTGTAAAATCATTTATCAGTTTGTCATGCCATATTTCTATCAAAATAAAAAAGCATCAAATCAATTTCTTTTCTGGACAATAAGTTCCGATATGTATTCATTTTCGCAAAAATGGACATTGATTGTATTGTTGTTTGTTCTAAATATAAATCTATATAGAATAAAAGGTATCGGAATGTATCAATTTAGGAATAAGATAAAAAGCTTTGAAAATTAATTCTAATAAATAAATGCCAAATAAAACCTTAATATCTGTTGTTGTTCCTTGTTATAAACAATCTCATTTTTTAGCGGAAAATCTACAGTCAGTTTTAGATCAGACTTTTGAAGACTGGGAATGCATCATTGTTAATGATGGTAGTCCAGATAATACAGAGGAGATAGCTCAAGAATGGTGTAGAAAAGATCATCGTTTTAAATATTTAAAAAAAGAAAATGGAGGCTTACCAAGTGCGAGAAATGCAGGAATTGCTCTTAGTGAAGGAAAATATATTTTGCCATTGGATTCTGATGATAAAATTCATTCAAGATATCTTGAAAAAATTTGTGAAGCGTTTTCTGAAAATCCAGAAGTAAAAGTTGTTACTTCTAGAATTCAATTATTTGGAGCTAGCAATAAGGAATTGAAATTACCAGATTACAGTTATAAAAAAATATTGGTTAGAAATTGTTTCGGCCATTGTTCTGCTTTTAAGAAAGACTCTTGGAAGGAGGTTAATGGTTATGACGAAAATATGAAATCGTTTGAAGATTGGGAATTTTGGATAAGGATATTAGATGGAAATAGTAAAGTGTTTAAAATTCCGGAGTTGATGTTTATATATAGAAAACATTTTGAAGGTAGTATGAGTAATAAATTCGCATTGGATCCTGATTTTTATTTTGGCCTTTACGATTATGTATTTCAAAAGCATAGGGAGATTTATAGAAAATATTTTCCAAATCCAATAATAGCTTATAATGAAAATTTAATTTTAAAAGAATTCAACGAAAAAGTCAAAAGAAATTTTATTTTCAAAATGTATGTTAAAATAAAAAAAATATTATGATTAGTGTTGTAATTCGAAATAAAAATCAAGAAAAGGCACTAGGGTTTTTATTAAAAAATTTAAAAGAACGCTATCCTGAAGATATAGATGAGATTATTGTTTTAGATAATCTATCTACAGATGGAAGTAAAGATATAGCAACTCAATTCAATGCCAAATTTGTTTCCATAAAAAAATTCAGTTATGGAGGAAGCGCAAATTTGGCTGCAATGTCTGCGTCTAATAATATTGTGGTTATCTTTAGCGCTCATTCTTATCCAGTTAGTCCAGATTTTTTTAAAGTAATTAAAGAAAAGTTTGAAAATAATAAAAATCTAGCAGGCTTACGTTGTTTGCATTCTTCAAATGATTTTAGAAATTATATACTTGGAATTGATGCTAGGAGTGATCCTAATAAATCAGGGGTAATTTTTTCGGGATCAGCTTTTAGCCGTAAAGTATGGGAAATCATTCCTTTTAACGAGCAAGTTCCTACCTTTGAGGATAAAGATTGGACTTTGAGAGTTTTAAAAGCTGGTTATGATGTAGAATTTGCACCAGTTGTTTTTAATTACGAAATAAAGAGAACTCTGGCACAAGAGTACTTTAGATTTAAGAATGATATATTAGGAAATTATCAAATTTGGCACGTCGAGCCCAGTATGATTTCTGTTGTTAAGGGTTTTATTATGTCATTGCTTAAAGTTATTAAAAATTCGTTTATTCAAATTTATTATATACTGAAGAGATTCTTTTTTATGATAAAATTTAAAATTACCAAACCTCAAAAGTTTAATTATTAATGAGAATTATTTTTTTATACTGGTGTTCATTAGAGAGAAAAGATGGGAAGGATAATTATGGAGATTTATTATCAAAATATATTGTAAAGAAAATTTCAAAGTCAATTGTTTTTAAAGTTAAATATCCATCCTCTAGATTTTACAATTTTTGGATTAAGAACTACAGTGTTATAGGAAGTATTATTACTTCCGCAAGTAGAAACACAATTGTCTGGGGAAGTGGTATCATAAAAAAAAATGAAAACATTAGAAACGCAAAATTCTTAGCAGTTAGAGGTCCATATACCCGCAAGAGAATTATGGAGTTAAATTATGAATGTCCAGAAGTTTATGGTGACCCAGCTATTTTACTGCCGTTTTTTTTTGATAAAAAAACAAAGAAAAAATTTGAAGTCGGAATAATTCCTCATTATGTTGATTTTGACGAGGTAAATGAATTTTATAAAAATGATTCAAGAATTAAAGTAATAGATTTGCTAACTAACGATGTCGAAGCAACAACATTAGAAATATTGGAATGTGAGCAAATAATATCATCATCTTTACATGGAATAATTGTTTCTCAAGCTTATGAAATACCGGCAATTTGGGTTAAGTTTTCAGATAAATTATCAGGAGATAATATAAAGTTTTATGATTATTTTGAGTCTTTAGGTATTCAATATAAGAATGAATTTGTTTATAATGTAAATGATTTAGACTATGTAGAAATAAAAAAATTACTAATGTCTGAAAAAGAAATTTTACTTCCCGAGAAAGAAGTAGTTAGCTTAAGAAGAAAAGAATTATTAGATAGTTGTCCTTTTTAAATGAGAATTGGCGAAAACCCTACAAGAGATAGATTAATAGAAAAAAGTGATTCTTCGCACCGAATTATCATTCCTTTATATATACCCCATGAAAAGGATTACTATAAGGATGCATTTAAAATTTTTAAATTATGTGTCTCATCTATAATAAAGACAAGTAATTCGATAGTAAAGATCTCGGTAGTCAGCAATGGATGCAGCGATTCTATTAACGAAAGGCTATTGGATATAGCTAAAGAAGGTTTAATAGATGAGCTAATTATTGAAAAAGGGGCAGTTGGAAAAGTAAATAGTATTTTAAAAGCATTAAGAACTGCGCAAGAACGCTTAGTTACTGTTACTGATGCAGATGTATTATTTGTCAATGGATGGGAAGAAGGAATTTTAGAAGTTTTCAATGCTTTCCCTAAAGCCGGATCAGTCAGTCCTGTACCGGTTTTTAGAACACATTTAAGACTAACTAGTAATATATGGTTGAGGAATTTTTTTTCTAAGAAATTATATTTTAGAGAAGTTAAAAACCCCGAAGGGCTTACTGCATTTGCAAAAAGTATTGGGTGGCCAGATTTAGAATTGAAATTTAAAGATGTTATTGCGACAATTCAATCTAAAAATAATACGATCGCTGTGCTAGGATGTTCACATTTTGTAGTTACTTATAAACGAGAAATTTTCGATCAGTCTCCAAAAACAAATAGTATTTATCAATTGGGAGGCAATAGCGAACATCTTTATCTTGATGAGCCTGTTATTAAGATGGGAGGATATCGTTTAGCCACTTACGATAATTATGCTTTTCATATGGGTAATGCTTTTGAACCTTGGATGGAAGATGTTTATGAAAATCTGAAAGTAATAGACAAAATGGTGATGGACTATAATACCCTTCCGTTTTTAAAGAAAAAAAAATTAGAGTGTTTTTTTTCTGAAAAAATTTTTAAAAAGATTTTTATGAATAAAAAAATACGTAGTTTGATTTTTAAGTATAAAGGACTAAATCAAGAACAGATAAAAAATTTTTTAAGTTGGTAACTTACTTTTAAAAGTGCTCAAAAAACTTTGGATTCTCATTTAAAGAGATAAATTAAAAAGGTAAATTTTATGAAAAAAACCGCTATAATTCCACTTCGTAAAAATTCAAAAGGAATTCCTGGGAAAAATAAAAAGAAAATGCTTGGAAGACCACTTTTTTCATGGGTTTTAACAGAAGCTATTTTCTCAGAATTAGATGAGGTTTATATTTTTACAGACGATCAAGATATTATTGATTATATCAAGAGAGAATATTTTTGGACTCCAAAAGTAAAGGCTCTTTTAAGGAATGACGAAAATGCTTCTGACTCCGCATCTACAGAAAGCGCCATGCTGGAATTTGCTACATTGGTAAAAAACGATTTTGATGTGCTGTGCTTATTGCAGGCAACTTCTCCAATGACAAAAGCCCAAGATATTAATGCTGCATTAAACGAAATCCTTATCAATAAAAAAGAATCGGCTTTGACTGTTGTCAATACACACCGTTTTATTTGGAATTCAAATGGAACTCCAAGTAATTATGATGTTTTTAAAAGACCAAGGCGCCAAGATTTTGATGGATTATTGGTTGAAAATGGAGCTGTTTATGTTACCACAAAAGACGCTTTCTTAAATTCGAAAAATAGAGTAAGCGGTTCTATTGGTTTGGTAAAAATGGCAGAAGAATCTCTTGTAGAAATTGATAGTTTATCTGATTGGGATATTATTGAAAAACTTTTAGGAGATCGTCAGAAAAAACAAAAATTACACCAAAGAATAGATTATTTAGTTTTAGATGTCGATGGTGTTTTTACAGATGGATGCGTCTATTATGATGCTAATGGCGAAATGGCTAAAAAGTTTGATATGCGCGACGGAATGGGCTTGGAAATTTTAAGACAGAATAATGTCGAAGTTGTAGTTATGACTTCAGAAAATTCTGAATTAGTTGCGCAGAGAATGAAGAAATTGCAGATTAAACATATATTTTTAGGAGTAAAAGATAAATTTTCCTTTTTAACACATTTTCTTTCAGAGAGAAATAGTAGTTTTGGCACCGTTTCCTACGTGGGTGATGACGTAAATGATTTGACTAATATTTGTAGTGTTGGATGGTCTTTTGCACCAGCTGATGCAACAGATATTGTAAAAGCAAATGCAGATTATGTTTTAACACACCAATCTGGAGGTGGAGCAATACGAGAAACTTGTGAAATTTTATTAAAGTATAATAAACGTTATGAAGGAATTTAAAAAACCTTATGTGATTGCAGAAATTGGATGTAATCATAAAGGCGAAATGGAAATAGCAAAGGAATTAATTAAAATTGCAAAGATCTTCGGAAACGCAGATGCAGTAAAATTCCAAAAGCGCAATAATAAAGAACTTCTAACAGAGGAACAATATTATGCTCCGCATCCAAATGCTTCTAATTCTTATGGAGAGACTTATGGTGCACATAGAGAGTTCTTAGAATTTGATGTTGAACAGCATAGAGAGTTAAAATCATATTGCGAAGAAATCGGAATTATATATTCTACATCGGTTTGGGATACAACTTCAGCAAAAGAAATCGCATCATTAAATCCAGATTTTATTAAAATACCATCTGCTTGCAACAACAATTTTGAAATGTTGGAATGGCTTAGCGAAAATTATTCGGGAGAAATTCATATTTCTACAGGAATGACAACTAAAGATGAGACAGATACTTTGGTCGAATTTTTTACTAAAAAAGAAAGAAACCAAGATTTAGTTTTATATAATTGTACATCAGGTTATCCAGTTCCTTTTGAGGATGTTTGCCTTTTAGATATTACTATCCTACAGCAAAAGTATGGACATTTGGTAAAGCATATTGGTTTTTCTGGTCATCATTTAGGAATTGCTGTAGATGTGGCGGCTTATACTTTAGGAGCTAATATTATCGAAAGACATTATACCCTAGACAGAACTTGGAAAGGTACAGATCATGCTGCTTCATTAGAACCAATGGGTTTACGCAAACTTACTCGTGATCTTCAGGCGGTTTATCAAGCGTTGAATTTTAAGTCTACCGATATTTTGCCAATCGAACAAATTCAAAGAGACAAACTAAAAAACAAAAAAGTACAAGCTTAAAGGATTTCAATTAAAGCCATTTAAATATCTTAACTTGTAACAGAGGCTAAAAATGAAGATGTAAAATTTTCCTATTAGATCCTATTTAAATTAAAATGAAAAAAAACATATTTATTTTTTTGCCTGATGGTGTTGGACTTCGAAATTTTGCCTTAACCTCTTTTAAAGAAATTGGAGAACAAAATGATTTCGATATTACATATTGGAACAACACTCCATTTTCGATTAAGGAGAAACTAGGTTTTGAAGAATTAAAAATTCAAGAAAAAGCATTACATCCATTAACAACAGTTTATAGCCGTGCGCGTAAAAGAATGGAATTAAATTTCTTTGATAAGAAATTTAAAGAGGTGGTTTACAATACCTATAATTTTCCGCAATCTTATAAAGGAGTTGCTAACCTTGCTAAAAGTTTAATGGTCGATGCTTTGACAACTTTTGGATCTAACGAAAAAGGAATCAAATTTGTTAGGAATCAAATAAAAAAAGGCGAGCGAACTACAAGTAAATACAAAGAAAGTAAAAGACAATTAGAAAAATACAGACCAGATTTTGTTTTTTGCACCAATCAGCGTCCAACGCAGGCAATTGCTTCTATTTTAGCAGCACAAGACTTAAGAATTCCAACAGGAACTTTTATCTTTTCTTGGGATAATCTTCCTAAAGCAACGACGCTAGTCGAAACTGATTATTATTTTGTGTGGAGTGAACACATGAAAAAAGAGGTTTTAATGTATTGTCCTTATGTAAAAGAAAACCAGATTTTTGTAACAGGAACACCTCAGTTCGAAAGTCATTTTGATAAAACAATTTTACAATCAAAAGAAGAATTTTATAATTCACATAATCTCGACTTAAACAAAAAATATATTTGTTACTCTGGTGATGATATAGTTACATCTCCTTTAGATCAATATTATTTAGAAGATTTAGCATTATCAGTTAGAGAATTAAACCAAAATGGATATTCTTTAGGAATCATTTATCGAAAATGCCCAGTAGACTTTACAGATCGTTATGATGAGGTTTTGAAGAAATATCAAGATGTTATTGTAAGCATTGATCCATTATGGAGTCCAGTTGGGGAAAGTTGGAATGAAATTATGCCGACAAAAGAAGATTTTGCATTGCAGGCAAATATTTGTGAATACACAGAATTTGTTGGTAATATAGCTTCATCAATGGTATTTGATTTTTCTGCGCACGATAAATCTTGCTTATTTTTTGACTACGAACAGCCACAACTTAGAAAGGGAATTCGTGATATTGGGCAAAACTATAAATACATTCATTTTAGATCAAAACCTTCAGAGCAGTCTGCTTTATGGATAAGAGATAAAAAAGATCTAACCAATATGGTTAAAGATATTATTGACGGAAAAATTTCAAGTGTTAAAGACAGTAAAAAGTGGTTTGAGATTATTGTTGGACCAAATCCTACCAAAGCATCTGAAAAAATCTGGGAAAGTTTAAAAGATATCTCAGGAAGTAATTTAGATTAATCAATAATATTTAATTCAGAGAGATGTATTATCTACTATGTCACAAGTAAATCGTATTTATTTACCCAATTTAAATTCATTAAGAGGAATTGCTGCCTTAATGGTCATTTTTTCTCATTTACCTGCTGATAAATTTATATTAGCATTTAAAAATTTCGGCACTATTGGTGTAGCCATTTTTTTTACACTAAGTGGTTTTTTGATTTCATATCTTTTACAAGTAGAAGCAAAAGAGTTTTTTACTATAAATGTAAAAAACTTTTATATAAGAAGAATCTTAAAGATATGGCCACTTTATTTTTTAATATTGTTTTTTGTATATATACTATATCCACATATTTTTCCGTCATGGTATGATACTGAACAGGAGAGGTTTTCTGCAAAAAGTCTATTGATGAATATCTTCTTTTTGACTAATGTAACTCTTATTTTGAAGCTAACTCCTTTCATTATTAGAGTAATTTGGTCAATCGGAATTGAAGAACAATTTTATTTGATTCTGCCGTGGATAATGAAAGTTGAGGAGAAAAAACGAATTTTTATACTTTTCGCATTAATTTTTCTATTGCCATTTTCTAAGCTGTTTTTAGTATTATATCAAAAGATAACAGCTAGTGATTCTTTACAAATTATTTCAAGTATAATAACTGTTACAAGATTTGATTGCATGGCAATTGGGGTATTGTTTGGAATTTTATCTTTTTCTAAAGAAATTAAACTAGGGAGGTTTATTATCAAACAACAGTATTTTACAAAAAAAGAAGTTCAGATAACGATATATGCTCTTGCATTAATCTTTGTTTTAATCACTATAATAGTTCCTTCTCTTTTCAATATAATTAATTATGTAGTTTTACCATGGCTATTTGCAATTATAATTTCTAATCTGGCTACAAACAAAGAATCTATTTTTCATTTAGAAAATAAAGTATTCAACTATTTAGGCAAAATTTCATATGGTATGTATTTGCTACATGAGTTTGTTATTTTGATGTTATTGCCTTTAGTATTGCCTTATCTTGTAGATTTACCGTCGTTTATTAAAAGTTTTATTGGTTATCTGATTGCTTTTGGTTTGACTATTATTATTTCTCACATTTCCTTTTATTGTTTTGAAATTCAATTTTTAAAACTTAAAAATAAAGTGTCGTATTTTAAGACATCTAATGAATATTAAATTTTATAACCGTTCGTACAGAATCATATGTTTTTTAATTCCTTAGCATTTGCTGTTTTTCTGCCAGTAGTTTTTTTTCTCTACTGGTTTGTTTTCAATAAAAACAAGAGCACACAAAATGCTTTATTAATTGTTGCAAGTTATTATTTCTATTCTTGTTGGGATTGGAGGTTTCTATTTCTGCTAGTTTTTTCAACATTTTTAGATTATTTCACAGGAATTCAAATCGAGAAAAGTAATTCGGGAAAAAGTCGAAAATTTTGGTTTTGGCTTAGTATTTTAGTAAATTTAGGATTTCTAGGAGTCTTTAAATACTATAACTTCTTTGCAACTTCATTTGCCGAAATGTTTACCTCAGTTGGCTTTAAAGTAAGTCCAATGTTGTTGAATGTAATTTTACCTGTTGGAATTTCATTTTACACTTTCCACGGATTATCTTATGTAATTGATATTTATTATAAAAGAATTAAGGCGGAATATAATTTCATAGATTATTCTTTATTTGTAAGTTACTTTCCTCTTTTAGTTGCTGGACCAATTGAAAGAGCAACGCATTTACTTCCAGAGTTAAAAGAAAAACGCGAGTTTAATTTAGAAAAAGCAAAAGAGGGAGTCTATCAAATTGTTTGGGGACTTGTTAAAAAAGTGGTTATTGCAGATACTTGTGCAGTTTATGCTAATGCTATTTTTGATCATTATCAGTCAATGAATTCTTTTTCATTAATCATGGGGGCAATTTATTTTGCATTTCAGATTTACGGAGATTTCTCAGGATATTCAGATATTGCACTAGGAGTTTCTAAATTATTTGGTTTAGACTTATTGCGAAACTTCAATTACCCATATTTTTCAAGAGATATAGCAGAGTTTTGGCGTCGTTGGCATATCTCACTTTCCTCTTGGTTTAGAGATTATTTATATATTCCTCTAGGTGGAAGCAAAGGTGGACTTTGGATGAAAATCCGAAATACATTTATCATTTTTGTTGTTAGTGGATTCTGGCACGGAGCCAACTGGACATATATTGTTTGGGGATTTATAAATGCTGTTTATTTCCTTCCACTATTGCTTTCAAATAGTAATAGAAATAATATGGATTCTATAATTTTAAAATGGAATCTAGATTCTGTCAAAGTATTGTTTAGTATTCTAACAACATTTTTGTTAACTTGTATTGCTTGGGTATTTTTTAGAGCAAAAACTATTACAGATGCTGTTTTGTATCTAAAAAGAATATTTACTAACGGCGAGTTTAGCCCTCAGTATTTAGATAACGAACGATATAATTATGAATTACTATTGATGATTGGTCTGTTTGTTTTAGTAGAATGGAATAATAAAACTAAAGTAGAACCAATTTCAGGAAAAAGAAGTTGGTTAAAAATGGCATTGGCAATTATTGCAATTATTGCTTTCGGAACTTATTCTGATTATAAAGAATTTATTTATTTCCAGTTTTAATGAAGAAGTTTTTATTATACATATTAGGAATTTTTCTTTTAACAGTTGTGATAGCAGTTCTTCTGGACGGATTGTATACTTGTGTTTTTATACAGTCCAAAAATCGTGGAAAAATAGAAACCGTTTTCAATTCTACATCAAAAAAGTATGATGTGGTTATTTTAGGCTCTTCAAGAGCTAATAATCATTTTGTTTCCCAAATGTTCGAAGATAAAGGATTAAATACGTTTAATTACGGAATGAGTGGCGGACATTTATTTGAAGCTTCATTAATGTTAAAATTAATGATAGAAAGAAAATATGAAATAAAAAATTTAATTCTCGAAGCAGATTTGAATCTTTCTAACGATCAGGAATCTGAGGGAGTTGCTGCAAAATTTCTTCCCTACATACATTGTTCAAAAGCCATTAAAGATCATTTTTTACCAGAACCAAATTTCAACGAATTATATTATATTCCTTTTTACAGATATGTAAAATTCGATTCGAAAATTGGTTTTCGAGAAATCTATAAAATTGCTGTAAACGAGAAAACTAATGCATTAGACAATTTAGGATATTACCCTTTAAAGAAACATAAAAATGGTAATATGAAAAATAATATTGTTAATCTAAATCCGTTGCCACATAATAAATATTACGAGGAAATTAAGAATATTTGTAAAAAAAATAATATAAATTTTATTGCTGTTATGACGCCAATGTGCGAAAATGTTGTTGGAATGAATTACTTTGATAAGGTAAAAAAAGCGTATCCTGAAATTCATAATTATGAAAATGTTGTTGTAGAAAATAAATATTTTTCTTCATGCGGCCATATGACAAATCATGGAGCTCGATTATTTACAGCAAGAATTATCAGAGATTTTTTTGGGAAATAATAAATATAGGCAATGAAGAATTTTTTAATTTATGTATTCAAAATTTTAGTATTAACTTTTGTTTTGATGTTTATATTGGATAAAATTTATTCATATGCCTTTCTCCAATCGAATAAAAGAAGTAAAATCAGTCTTATTTATAATTCGCCGCCAACAAATTATGATGTTGTAATATTGGGCTCTTCTAGAGCAAACAATCATTTCGTGACAAAAATGTTTACAGATAAGGGGCTAAAAACATTTAATTTCGGAATGCAAGGCTCTAAACTGTTTGAGTCTGATTTGATTCTGAAATTACTTTTAGAAAAAAAAAATAAAATCAAAAATGTAATAATTGATGTTGATGTTACACTAAAATCTGAAAACAAATCAGAGAGAACATTTTTGATGTTTTTGCCTTATTTTGATGATTCTCGTGTTATTAGGCGGCATTTTGAAGAATTGGAAGACTTTAACAGCTTTTACTATATTCCATTTTATAGATACCTAAAATTTGATTCAAAAATTGGTTTTAGAGAAATGTTTTCTTCTGTCTTAAATAAAAAAAGTAATGAAATTGGTAATGGAGGATATTATCCTTTACCTGAAAATAATGGAAAACTAAATGCCGAAATTTTAGATTTTCAACCACAAAGGAATAAATATTATGAAGAAATTAAAAAGATTTGTAAAGTAAATAATATTAATCTCATTGCAATTATGACACCTATGTGTGAAAAGGCTGTAGTTAATGATTACTTCAAAAAAGTCAATATGCTATATCCTGAAATTTATGACTATGAAAATAAGATAATTGAAGATAAATATTTTTCTACCTGTGGACATATGAATGATATGGGAGCCAAAGCTTTTACAACAAAAATTTTAAACGATTTTTTTAATAAATAATGCATATTGCTTTTTTAACCCCAGAATATCCCCATTCAAAAACACTGCCATCTGGTGGGTTGGGCACTAGTGTAAAAAATCTTGTATCAGCGTTAATTGCTGAAGAAATTAAAGTTTCTGTATTTGTTTATGGACAGAAAAACCAAGAGGTTATAAAAGAAGATAATGTTGAAATTCATCTTATTAAAAACAAAAAATATAAGTTTTTAAGATGGTTTTTTTATCGTAAATACATAGAAGAATATTGCAACTCATTTATAAAAAGAGAGTCTATTGATTTAATAGAAGCTGCTGATTGGACAGGAATAACAGCTTTTATGAATTTCAAAATTCCATTGGTAATTCGTTTTCATGGAAGTGACACTTACTTCTGTCATCTAGAAAATAGAAAACAGAAGATAAAAAATTTCTGGTTTGAAAAATTGGCCATAAATCGCGCACAAGCATTTATTGCACCAACTAAATTTGCCGGAGAAGTTTCAAAAAAACTTTTCAAAATTCGAGAAAAAGAAATCAAAATAATTCATTATGGGCTTAATCTAGGAAATTTTGAAAACCAAAATCCTCATCAATTTGAAAAGAATTTGATTCTATACATTGGAACTTTAATTAGAAAAAAAGGTGTTTTAGAACTGCCGGAAATTTTTAACAAAGTTCGAAATGATTTCCCAAGTGCTAAATTAATTTTAATAGGAGCAGATTCTTTTGATATAAAAACAGGTTCAAAATCGACTTGGGAATTAATGAAAAATTTATTTAATGAGGATGATTTAAAACACGTTCATTATTTAGGTAAAATTCCTTACGATGAAATTCAAAATTACATAAGAAAAGCAAATGTGTGCGTATTCCCAACTTTTGCAGAAACTTTAGGAATGGTAACAATAGAATCGATGGCTATGCAAAAAGCGGTTGTGAATAGTAATATTGGTTGGGCACAAGAACTTATTGTAGACGAAGAAAGCGGTTATTTGGTTCACCCTTCAAATCATGATCTATATTCTAATCGAATTATTCAATTGCTAAAAAACAATTCACTTTGCCTAGAAATTGGAAAGAAAGCAAGAATTAAGGTAGAACTTAAATTTGATATCAATAAGTTAGTAAAAGAGAATATAGAATTTTATAGAAAGATAACCAATCAAAAAAGGTAATGGTCGTTGTTTGTCATCAAAATAATAAGGTTGTAAAAGTTTACCGAGAGAGAGAAGTTATTTCATTTAGCGCTTCTTTAAATCTTGCCGCAACTTTAATGACGTTAGCAAAAAAATTCCCAACAGATAGATTAATCTGGAGTCATACTGCAATAGAAGCCAACATAAACTGGGATGCTTTAGATTCAATTTTTCATCATGACAGAATTATGGCATCTTTCAATAGCGACCAAGAAGAGTATTTTTCCGAAGGTATTGGTTATATTGACGAATCTATTTTTATAAATGTCAATAAAAATGTAAGTTATCCGACTTGGTTATGCAGTAGTGCTTTGGGAGGAATTAGTTCTAAAGCATTTTTGCAATTTGAAAATACAATTGAGTTAGAAGATAACTTTGATTATTTCTTGAACAGTATAGCAAAAATTGGAGCTCCAAAAGGATTATTTTGCTATTATGAGCCAAGACTTGTTATAGATAAAGCAATTTCTGTACCTGTTAAAAAGGCAAATGTTTATACCTTATTTCGATTTACAAAGCAACATTATCGTACACGTTGGATATTCATATTGCTATTGAGTTTTTTAGTTTTCGAAAAACGTTTTCCTATAATGGCTTTGTTGTTTTCTTTAAGATTTAAAAAGCGTGATAAAACCGCTATTGACATGTCTGCAGTACCAGTTCAATCAAAGTTGAAAGTTGTAGAGTCTAAAACTATTGATGTTATTATTCCGACAATAGGACGAAAAGATTGCTTATATGATGTATTGCAAGATTTAGCAAAACAGAGCCATTTACCCAAAAATGTTATAATCCTAGAACAGAATCCGATAGCAGAGAGTAGTAGTGAGTTAGATTATTTAACCACAGAGAAGTGGCCTTTTGTTATTAAACACATTTTTACTCATACAACGGGAGCTTGCAATGCGCGAAATGTTGCTTTGGGCCAAGTCTCGAGCGAATGGGTTTTTTTAAATGATGACGATAATAGGTTTAATGAAAATTTAATCATTGACATTTTTGATAAAATAGAACAGTTCGGAATATATGTTGCGACAACATCTTATTTGCAAAAAAATGAAAAATTAGTTTATAAGGATATTCATCAAACGGATATTTTTGGCTCAGGAAATAGTTTTGTAAAATCAAGTTGTTTAGATAAAGTTTCTTTTTCAATGGCACTAGAATTTGGTTATGGAGAAGATTTTGACTTTGGCGTGCAATTACGAAAAGAAGGCTTTGACGTAATATATTTTCCTAATCCATCTATTTTACATTTAAAAGCTCCTTTTGGAGGATTTAGAATTAAACCCAAATTTCCTTGGTTAAATGATAAACATCAGCCAAAGCCATCGCCAACAATCATGTATATAAAGAAAAAACATTTACATCCAAAACAACTAGAAGGATATAAATTAAGACTCTTCATGAAATCTATCAGAAATGAGTCTTTTTTTAATTGGTTTAAATTTTATGCATCATTTACGAGACGATGGAATGCAAGTATAAATTGGAGTAATAAACTGTAAGAATTTAAAATGTCTGCTAAAAGATGGTGAAGATATATACAGAACATAGTTTTTTGAATGCTGATAAAAGGAAAATAATATTTCCATTATTATTTGATTTAGTATATCTGCCAAATGATAAAGCGAGATCAAATTTTATTTTAACAGATTCTATTTTAGAAGCAGACGTTGCTATTTTTCCTGTAGATATTGTTTCTTTTTTGAGAAAAGATAAGTCTGATTTTTTTGAAAATTGGATTTCAAAAGTATCAGAATATAAAGTTCCCATTTGGATTTATGCAGCTGGCGATTTTGGATTTACTTTTAAGAATAATAATGTTCTAACTTTTAGATTAGGAGGTTTCAATTCAAAGTTGAGTAATAATTCATGTATAATTCCTTGTTTTGTAAATGATCCTTATGATAAAATTTTAAAAAATGATTTTTTTGTGCTTTCTAAAAACGAAAAGCCAAATATTGGCTTTGTAGGAAATGCAAATGGTTCTTTTTCTAAATTAATCAAAGAGTTTATCTTATATTTAAGAAGGAATGTAATTAATATAAAATTCAAATTTCCAGAAGATTATCATCCTTTTTATCCTGCAGGAAAAAATAGGCATAAATTATTGCAGAAGATTCAGAAGGAAGATAAAATTGAGAGTAATTTTATTTTTAGAGATAAATATCTAGGAGGAAATAAGGATAAAAGCACTAAAGAAAAAACAACTTTAGAGTTTTTTAAAAATATTCAAGATAATCTCTATACTTTTTGCCTAAGAGGAAATGGGAACTTCTCTGTTCGATTTTATGAAGCATTGATAATGGGCAGGATTCCAGTTTTAATCGATACAGATGTAAGACTTCCTTTAGTTAATTCGATTGATTGGACTAGACACTGTGTGATAGTTTCAAAAGATTCTATAATTCAGGAATTACTAGATTTTCATTTATCCAAGCCAGATGAAGAAATAAGAAAAATACAGGAAAACAATCGAAAATTAGTGTTAGAAAAATTGAATAGAGTTGACTATTTTATTCAAATTAGTAATCTATATTTGAAAAAGTAATGAAATTCTCTTTAATCATATGCACTTACATGCGTCCTACTCCGTTATTAAAATTATTAATTTCGATTAAGGATCAAATTTTATATCCAGATGAAATCTTGATTATTGATGGCTCACTTGACAATAAGACTAAATCGATCTTGGAAAACAATAATTTCGATCATTTAAAATATTATTTAATCTCAGAGCAAGATAGAGGTTTAACAAAGCAACGTAATTTTGGAATTTCGAAAGTAGACCCAACTAGTGATATAGTCTGTTTTTTAGATGATGATACAATTCTCGAAACTGAATATTTTGCAAATTTGTTGAATACCTATAATTTGTTTCCAGATGCTTTAGGAGTTGGAGGTTACATTACAAATGAGATTAAATGGCAAAAAATACCAGAAAGTTATTCAGAAAATAAAAATGAATTTTATTATGATGGTTGGAAACGAAAAGATGGAAGCCGTTTTGTTCTGAGAAAAAAAATAAATCTGGATAGTGATTGCCCTCCTGGATTTTCTCCAAAATTTTCGCATGGAAGAAGTGTCAGTTTTTTACCTCCGAGTGATAAAATTTATCCAACAGAACAATTAATGGGAGGGGTTTCTTCATTTAAAAAATCTGTCTTTGAACAATTTTCATTTTCCACATATTTTCAAGGTTATGGCTTATATGAAGATGCTGATTTTTGTTTAAGATTGGCTAAAGAAGGTAAACTATATTTAAATACAGCAGCAAAACTTAGTCATTATCATGACTCAGCAGGTAGGCCAAATCAGTATACATATGGCAAAATGGTGGTTAGAAACGGATGGTATGTTTGGCGTATAAAAAACCCTAATCCAATTTTAAAAGACCGTTTAAAATGGAACTCAATTACAATTTTATTGACCGTTGCAAGATTTGTAAATGCGATTAAAGGGAGAGACAAAAAAGTTGTCTTTACAGAATTTGTTGGAAGAGTTGTAGGCTGGTGGAGTTTAATATTTAACAAACCAAAACAAAAATGATTTTTGTTATAAAAAAGAAGATCGTAAAAAAACTTAAAGAATTTAAGAAGAATTACTCTTATGTTAGATTTTACAATAATCAAGATCCGGTTATCTATTTAAATTTAAAACATAAGACAAAAGTTCGGACTTATCTAAATCTTTTTTTTAGAATTAGAGCAGTGTATAATGAACCAATAGTTATAGAATTTTCACTTTTAAGGATGGTATTTTTAGCAAGATGGTTTAAAGATCTTGACTATATTTATTTTTCAAAACCTTTTTCAAAACTTAATAAAGTAAAAGTATTTAGCCATAATAAAAAAGCTGATTTTAATGTTAACTATAATTTTAAAAAAGTTTATTCTTCTGTAGATTTTAATAAAAATGCATTGCCATACATAATGCATCCTAATAACTATTTAAGCAAGGAAGCTCAAATTATGGAAAAAAAAGTTGGCATTTTAATGAGTGGCAATTTTGACAAAAAAATTTATGATACAAACATCATTTCTAAAAACTTTGGAATGATGAATAGATGGGATGTTTACCAGGAAATTTTGAAACATAGTGCCCTACTTTCTATTTACGGAACAGATCTTTTAGAGAATTTAGATTCAGGAAAATTTAAAGACAAATTTGTTTTAATGAAATGGCAAACAGGAGCAATCCCAATAGAAAAATGGAGAGATTATCTTTCTTCTGCAGATTTTATATTTTGTGCTCCTGGCATGACCATGCCTATGTGCCATAATGTACTTGAAGCAATGTCTGTTGGAGTAATTCCAATTTTAAATTATTCGAATTGGCTAAATCCTTCATTAGAAGATGGTGTTAATTGCTTAGAATATTCTAATTCCAGTAATATAGCTAAGGTAATAGATACTGCCCTGTCTTTGCCAGAAGAAAAGAAACAGATTTTGAGAGAAAATACAATAGCGTATTTCAAAAAATATTATGATTTATATGATTTCAAAAAGAATTCATCAAATGAACTAGTAGTTTTAAATGAAAATATTTCTGATTTAATTTAACGAATGTCTGCATGAAAAAATTTGTTATTATAACGCATGTAAATCACATTCGAAATCAAGATCAGTATTATGGTTATGCTCCATATGTGCGTGAAATGAATCTTTGGCTTCAATATGTCGATCAATTAATTGTAGTTGCGCCATTAAAAAAAGACAATCTAACATCTATTGATTTAGCGTATAATTGTAAAGATATTTTTTTTAGTAATATTCCAGATATTAATTTCATTACATTTAAAAGCAGATTTTTTTCAGTTTTTAAATTACCAGTTATTTTTTGGAAAATATTTCTAGCAATGTATCGCGCAGATCATATACATTTAAGATGCCCAGGAAATATTGGGCTTATTGGGTGTTTTGTTCAAATTCTATTTCCAAAAAAAATAAAAACAGCTAAGTATGCTGGTAATTGGGATCCTAAAAGCAAACAACCTTGGACTTATAGACTACAAAAATATATCTTAAACAATACCATTCTAACGAGAAATATGCAAGTTCTTGTATATGGAAATTGGGATGGCCAATCAAAAAATATTAAATCCTTTTTTACAGCAACTTATTCCCAAACCGAAAAAGAAGCTGTTCAAAAGAAAAGTTTTCAGGAAGGAATTTCTTTTGTTTTTGCAGGAAGTTTGTCAAAAGGTAAAAATCCGCTTTATGCAATACAAATTGTAAATCAATTATTGAAGAAAGGGTATAATATTACTTTTAATCTTTTTGGCGAAGGAGAAGAAAGGGACAATTTGCAACGATTCATTTTAGAGAATAAAATAGAAAAATTTGTTTTCTTACATGGGAATCAAGATAAAGAAACAATTAAGAAGGCCATGAAGGAAAGTCATTTTGTAATTTTGCCTTCTAAAAGTGAAGGTTGGCCAAAAGTTGTTGCAGAAGGAATGTTTTGGGGTTGTGTTTCAATTGCAACAAAAGTGTCATGTGTTCCGTATATGTTGGATTATGGTAAACGTGGAATTTTACTGGAAATGAATTTAGAAAAAGATACTGAACAGATTGAAAATGTACTGATGAATCAAGATGTTTTTTTAAGCAAAAGTCAAGTTGCCTTAAAATGGTCGCAGGGTTATACTACAGATGTTTTTCAAGAGGAAATAAGGAAATTAATTAAATGAGGATTGTACAAATTATAGACTCTTTAGAAATTGGAGGAGCTGAACGCATGGCAGTTAACTATGCAAATGCATTAGGCGAAAAAATTGAATTTTCGGGTTTAATTGCTACTAGAAGTGAAGGTGAGATGCTAAATCAGATTTCAAAAAAAGTTTCTTATTTGTTTTTAAATAAAAAGAGAAAAATTGATTTTAAGGCAATTTTTAAATTAAAAAAATATTTAAAGCAGAATAGAGTAAATACTATCCACGCTCATAGCTCTTCCTTTTTTACAGCTGTTTTGGTTAAATTAATTTATCCAAAAATAAAAGTTATCTGGCATGATCATTATGGACCAAGAATAGAACAGACAAAAAAAGATAATATAATTTTGATTTTTTGCTCTTTATTTTTTGCCTCGATATTTGTTGTAAATAAACAGCTAAAAGAATGGAATATGAAAAATATGAAATGCAAAAACGTTGTTTTTGTTCCAAATTTCATTCAGCAAAATCATTCCTCTGAGCAAATAACCGAATTAAAAGGAATAGAAGGAAAGCGTATAGTTTTTTTGGCTAATTTAAAAACTCCAAAAAATCATATTGTAATTTTAAAATCCTTTTTTGATCTAAAACTGTTTAATCTTGGGTGGAGCTTACATTTAATTGGTAAAGATTACCATGATCAATACTCCCAAGTTTTAAAAGATTTTATTCAAAAAAATAATTTGGTTAATCACGTACATTTGTATGGAACTAGAAAGGATATAAGATTTATTCTTTCGCAAGCTTCAATAGGAGTCTTAGCTTCTACCTTTGAAGGATTTCCAGTAACATTGATTGAATATGGAGAATCGGAATTGGCCGTTCTTTGTACTAATGTAGGGTTCTGTTCGGATATAATTAAAAATGAAGAACGAGGATTATTATTTGATCCAAAAAATGAGTTTGAACTTCTTGCTCAATTTAAAAGAATAACGGCAGATAAAAATTTGAGAAGAGAAGTTGCATATAACTTAAAGAATTTAGTCCAAGATTATTACACAGAAGATAAAGCTGTTGAAAAAATTCTTAAAGAATATTACAAAGTAAAATAATGAAAAACATAAAACTTAATTATTTCTCTCTAATTGTAATTCATGCTTTAATTGCATTAATTGTTTTCATAATTCCATTTTTATCAAAAGTTTATGCTCTGTCGATTCTTTTTATAGGGGTTTTTATTGTTTCTAAAAATAAAAATAAAAATAATGAAGTCCTTCTTATAAGTGCTTATTTAGTTGGAGCAGAGGTTTTTTTACGGATGACATTAGGTAGTTTGAATAATGAGTACGTAAAGTTTTCTGTGATATTTTTTATGCTTTATGGAATGCTTTATAGTAATTTTTCTAAAAATGCATTTATATATCTTGTTTTCTTATTTTTTTTAATTCCAGCAATTTTTGTAACCACTAGTGAAGCTACTTTCAATATAGATGTTAGAAAAGTTTTAGTTTTTAATTTGTCTGGCCCTTTCTGTTTGGGTATTTGTGCTGTTTATATGTTTAAGAGAAGAATTACTTTTGATAAACTACAGAGTATTTTAATTTCATTAGGATTGCCAATAGTTACTACTACAGTTTATTTGTTTTTATATACACCCAATATTAAGGATGTTGTAACGGGGACTCAATCAAATTTTGAAACTTCAGGAGGTTTTGGTCCAAATCAGGTTTCTACAATTTTAGGTCTTGGAATGTTCGTTTTTTTTACACAATTAGTGCTTTTTTCCAAGTCTAAATTACAATTTTTGATTAACGGAGGACTATTTATTTTTATCAGTTATCGAGGAATTGTTACTTTTTCGAGGGGAGGAATTATTACAGCAGCCTTTATGATTGTATGTTTTTTAGCTATTTTATATTATTTTTCTAATGCTGAAGGAAAAAGGAAATTTAGTTTCGTATTTGTTCTGACGTTTTTAATTGGCACAGGAATATGGTTTTATAGTTCGTTTCAAACTAACGGTCTTATTGATAAACGTTATGCTAATAAGGATGCGAGAGGACGTGAGAAGGGAGATCGTTTAGGAGGAAGAGAAGAAATTATGAATCAAGAGACAGATATTTTTATTGATAATCCAATCTTTGGCGTAGGTGCTGGAATGAGTAAGTATGCGAGAGCTCAAATTACCAATGAAGAAGTTGCATCACACAACGAAGTAACCAGAATGTTTAGTGAACATGGTTTGTTCGGAATATTTGCATTATTGATTCTTCTTATCACACCTTTCATTTTATATATTAATAATAAACAGCATATATATTTTTTCTCATTTTTTGTTTTTTGGCTTCTTACCATAAATCACGCCGCAATGCGAACTGCAGCTCCTGCATTTATATATGCATTAAGTCTTCTTTCAGTACAAATAAAAATTCCTGAAAAAACAAGAGAAGCAAATTAGCTAAATTCAATTTTTATAATACATTTGCCTCAAGTTTAAGCCCCTAACAAACTGAAAAATAATGTTGTCAAAAAAGAAAATGCATTTCGAAATTTCGGAAAGGAGAATACTGCTTCTTTCTTTCGATGCTGTTTTTGTTTTATCCGCTTTATATCTATTAAGTTCAATATTTGAGTATCATTATTTTGATTTCGGAGTAAGTAGTTCTTTAAGTATTGTTCTATTAATAGCATATCTTTACATTTTTGGAGTAATATTTGAAATTTATAATTTACAAGTAGCAAGCAACCATCTTCAGATTTTGCAAAATGTTGTTTTTACTGCAACAGCTACTGTTTTAGCCTATTTATTTACGCCAATTTTCTCTCCGGTACTTCCCAAACAAAGACTCGTCATATTAATATTTTATTTTACGATATTAATTACGTTGTTGTTATGGCGTTTATTTTACTGCTACTTTTTAGCTTCTCATAGATTTTCTCAAAATGTCGTTTTGATTTGTGATCAAATTGAAGTTGAAAAATTGGTTTTGGGATTGGAGAATGTCGATCCGCATTATAAAATTATTGGTTTTGTAAACTCCGATTCTATTGCAGATGAAAATTTAGATTTTCATTACGTAAAAGAAATAAAAAAGGACGATTTAGAACATTTTGTATCAACGAACCATATTTCAGAAATTATTATTGCTTCTCAGAATACAGATGGTATTACTCCAGATTTATATCAGCAATTGCTTCATTTATTAGAAAAAGGAATTATTATACGAGAATATACTCAAGTTTATGAAAGTAAAACGCAAAGAATCCCCGTTCATCATATAGAAAGAGATTTTTATAGATTTTTTCCTTTCAGCAGAAGCAATAGTAATAAACTTTATTTGTCTTTTGTTCGACTTATAGAAATCATGTTTTCTATTCTAGGGCTATTAATTTCTCTGTTTTTTATCCCAATAATTTTTCTTTGCAACATCTTCGCAAATAAAGGGAGTCTTTTTTATACTCAAGAAAGAGTAGGGAAGAATGGAATCATTTTTGAAATTTATAAGTTTAGAACCATGACAGAGAATTCAGAAGCCAATGGCGCTGTTTTCGCTAGTCATAATGATAAAAGAATTACTCCGTTTGGTAAATTCATGCGAAAGTCAAGAATTGATGAATTGCCTCAATTTATTAATGTTTTAAAAGGAGATATGGGAGTAATAGGGCCAAGACCTGAGCGACCATTTTTTGTCGAAGAAATCGCCGCAGTAATGCCTTTTTATGAAACACGCCATGTAATTAAACCTGGACTTACGGGCTGGGCACAGGTAAATTATTCTTATGGAGAATCTATAGACGAAAGTTTGATTAAGCTTCAATACGATCTATACTACATCAAGCACAGAAGTGTTTTTCTTGATTTAAGTATCACCTTCAAAACCATTACAACGGTTTTATTCTACAGAGGGCAATAATTTTTTTAGATTATAATCGGAATTGGTTTTTTGTTTCGAATTGCTGTTCGTACTAAAACCACTCCGCTCGTAATGATTAATGGTAAAGTAATAAAGAAATGCGCCTTGTTAATCAAAAATAGAAAGTAAACCACTAAAAGTACAAAGTTGATTAGTGAAAATCTATAAGTCCATAATTTGTTTTTGAAAATAGAAAACAAAACTAAAACCAATAAAAACGGGCTAAATAATAGAACATTGTAATTCATCGCCAATTCTTGGTGAAAAGAGTAAAATCCCATAATAACGAAGAATATCCCAATAAGAGATAAAATCACAAAGTAGATTTTATCTACCGTTTTGTTTCTTGCAAAGATTACAAAAAGCAAGATAAAGAGATAAGTGTAAATGTTATTCCACCAAGATTTTGGTGTTTCTTTTGCAAACTCTAATAGTGTTTTGCTTTTTGCCGCTAAGGGTTTATTTTGAAAACTTGTTTTGTCTAAACTATTCTTCAATTCAAAAGGAAGAAAAATTCTTGTTCCCATTTGATCGACTTTCGTTCCAAAAATAATACTTGTTCCCAACTGATCGTAGAAATGGCCATCAAAATAAGGAAATAGGATAGAACGATAGGTTTTGTCTGTGTCTTGTGTTTTTACGATAACATCTCCGCCTAAAGTTTTATTCACTACATCTACAACCATCGAAGTACAGTTTTTATCGATGAATTTATAAGTATAATAGCGCTCTTCAGAATCTAATACAGCATTTAACTGGTCGAAAAGTTTTTGTTTTAAATCTGGTGAGATCAATAATTCCTGCTCGTAAATACTTCTTTTCTCATAAGTATATTCTTCAAAAAAATCGGCATATGAATGTACAGTTGCAAAATATTGCAAATCTCCTTTAGCAAACTTTAAAACAAAATTTGGAGTTCTAAAATCAAAAGTTCCATAATTGTAAACAACATCAAAATTGTTTACGGGATCTAAAACTCTAATTCCCGTATGTCCGAAATAAGAATAAGTTTCGTTTCCAAGTCCGCAGGTCAAAATGCTTATTTTGGCATCTTTCGATAAAGCTAAACTTTGGCTGAAACCAATAAAACTTGATAAGAATAATAAAATAAAAAGTGCTTTTTTGGACATGAGAGTTTTCATGATTTAAAATTTTAAATGTTTGCGGTTTCTAATTATCTAAAGATACCCAAATCTACTTTTAACGAAAAAATATTAGAATACAAAGCGGTACTTTGATTTCCTAAATCGGTTAAAGCATAATCAATCTGTATGCCTTTATATCTAAACCCTAAGCCAATGTTAGGCTGAAAGTTTATTTTTTCGGTATTATCTAATTGTGTTACATTCTGAAAATTTCCTGCTCCAGCTCTTACGAAAACTAAATCGGTATAACCAAATTCAAACCCTAGAGCTGGGTCTATACTTACGGCTTTTGACGAAATAATATCATTTGTCTGCTCAAAGCGCATATTTAAATTTGCAGAAGTGACAAGACTACATTCGTTATGGAAATCAAATCTTTTTGAAACTCCTAATTGAGCTTTTGGCAATGTTATTTCTGTACTTTCTGGCAATTCGTTGTTTTCTCCCGGAATTGCATTTGCAATTTTAGCATATTCTTCTTCATCAATATTCCAAACATTGTAAGTTGTGGTAATATCGCGAAGCATTAAACCAAATTTCCAGTCATTTCTTTCAAACTGAAGTCCGATATCAAATCCAAATCCCCAAGAATTGGCGAATTTCCCAATTATTCTTCGAATTACTTTTGCATTTACACCATATTGAAATCCATCAACAGGCAATTTTCGAGCATAAGAAAAAGTAAAGCCATAATCTGCCGTAGAGAACAAGCTGATTCTGTTATAATCAATATTTCCTTGATTATCGATTAACTGCGTGGTGTCCATAATGTCGTCTACTCCAAAACGAATCATCGAAATTCCCCAAGCACTTCTGTCATCAATTGGACTTGCATAACCTATGTAGTCGTACTGTGCAATATTGGCGAAGTAGCTGGCATGCATTAAAGCAATTTGATGATCTTCAAGATGAGTTAAACCTGCTGGATTCCAGTAACCTGCCGTTACATCATTTGTTGCAGCAGTTACAGCACTTGCCATTCCAAGAGCTGCGGCATCGACCCCAATATTCATAAATTCATTCGAGTATTTTCGAACGGTTTGTGCATACTGAAAAGTACAGCTGCAAAATAATAAAAACACTAAATATTTCTTCAACGTATATGTTTTTGCAGATCGAGGCCTGTTTTAAAATTTTTATCAAAAATATAATATTTTACTCATCTAATAAGTTCCTTTAGTTAAATATTCCCAAAGTCATACTTCGAATTAAAAAACTCTCGAAAAAACTCGTTTTGCATCGAGTTATTATACTAAATTTGTTCTCTGCCATTATCAAAATTTAAAGCTATGAATATTAAAAAACACATTCCAAATCTAATTACATTAATTAATCTTTTCTGCGGTTGTGTCGCAATTGTCTTTATTTCCGAAAACAATTATTTAATGGCTTTTTTCATGGTTTGCTTAGGAATCTTTTTTGATTTCTTCGACGGCTTTTTTGCTAGATTATTTAAAGTTTCAAGTCCGCTTGGATTGCAATTAGATTCTCTTGCAGATATGGTAACAAGCGGAGTTGCTCCAGGATATGTGATGTACAGTATGTTTGTACATAGCGGTCATGAATTAGGAACTCACCCTGCAATTCCGTTTTTAGGGTTTATTATCACTTTAGGATCTTGTTATCGTTTGGCCAATTTTAATATTGACACTCGTCAGACAGATTCTTTCATCGGATTGCCAACTCCAGCAAATGCCCTTTTTATTATTAGTTTGCAAATTGTTCTAGATATGTATGCAGAATCGTCACTGCTTATTCTTGAATTATTGACCAACCAATGGGTTTTGTTGATTATAACATTTTGTAGTGCTTATATTTTGAATGCTGAGATTCCGTTGTTTGCTTTAAAAATTAAAAAATTCAGTTTGAAAGAAAATGCCCTTCAAATTGTATTTCTTGTTATTTCGGTATTGATGATTATTTTACTTCATTACATCGCAATTCCACTAATTATTGCTTTTTATGTATTGTTGTCAGTTATCAATAATCTTTTCTTGAAAAAGTAATTCTGTTTAATGGCAAGAAAAACGACTTATCGTAAAACATATACAAGAAAGCCCGCTGGAAGATCATTTCTAAGCAGGCTTTTTCGTTCATTTTTATTGATTCTTTTGGGACTTTTATTCATTGGGATAATTTATCATTATCGCAAAGGACTTGCTTATTATTTAGGTTTTAAAACAGAAAGAGTTTTAGATGAAGATGAGGTAGACAAACATCTTTCTGATGTTCGAAACATTCGTGTTCTCGAAAACCATAAAGGAAAAGTAATTGGAATTGACGTTTCTGAATTTCAAGGAAAAGTCGATTGGGAAGAAGTCGAAATCTTGGATGAAAAATATCCTGTTCAATTCGTGTTTATTCGTGCAACAGCAGGAAACGACCGTGTAGACAGACAGTTTAAAAGAAATTGGGAAGGTGCAAAAGAGAATAAAATCATGCGTGGCGCTTATCATTATTATCGCCCAAACGAAAATTCTATTGAACAGGCAGATCTTTTTATCAAAACAGTAAAATTGCAAAAAGGAGATCTTCCGCCAGTTTTAGATATTGAAAAATTGCCTAAAAATCAGCCTTTAGATAGTTTGAAAAAAGGATTAAAACGTTGGTTAAATAAAGTAGAAAAGCATTACCAAGTTCGTCCAATAATTTATTCAGGAGAACGATATTATTCTGATTTTTTAAAAGAAGAGTTTAGCGAATATCTTTTCTGGATTGCGAATTATAATTTTTACAGAGAGAAAATTGAAGATGATTGGTTGTTCTGGCAATTTACAGAAAAAGCTTCTCTGCCAGGAATAAAACATCGTGTTGATGTTAATATTTACAATGGAGATTTAGAGCAATTGCATTTTATTACTGTTGAGTAGTTTTAGTTTCTGTCGAGAACTATTTCCATAAAACCAAAATAACAATTATTACAAAAGGCAATAAAAGCATTACAGAATATGGATTGGCAAAATTTATAGTATAACCCATCCATTGAATCTTTTTCGGAGGAAGTAATCTTTTGTCTTTTGGGTTATAATAAAAGCTATTGAAGAAATACCAGTTTTTTGGGTCTTTGTGCCAGTTGTCGTAATCTTCCTGAGTTGGTTTTTCTGATTTCATTTGCAACTATTTAAGAATCTTAGATTAAAAAAAAATGGTAAAAAGAAATTTACTTTTTACCATTGATGTATAACTGTCTTAAAATTCAAGTTTCTTTTTACGTAGCTCGAAGTTTTGCCCAAGATAAACACGACGAACCATTTCGTCTTCTACCAATTCTTCTGGAATTCCTGCTTTTAGAATTCCTCCTTCAAACATTAAGTATGTTTTATCAGTAATTGCTAATGTTTCCTGAACGTTGTGATCGGTAATTAAGATTCCGATATTTTTGTTTTTTAATTGCGCAACAATTCGCTGAATATCCTCAACCGCAACAGGGTCAACTCCTGCAAAAGGCTCATCCAATAAAATAAACTTTGGATCGGTTGCCAATGCGCGTGCAATCTCTGTACGACGGCGCTCACCTCCAGAAAGTAAATCGCCTCGGTTAGTACGAATGTGCTCTAAGCTGAATTCTTCAATTAAGCTTTCCATTTTAGCAATTTGCTCCTCTTTAGAAAGTTTAGTCAATTGCAGTACACTAAGAATGTTATCCTCAATGCTAAGTTTTCTAAATACAGAAGCTTCTTGTGCCAAATAACCAATTCCTTGTTGTGCACGTTTGTACATTGGGTAATCGGTAATATTCAAATCATCAAGATAAATGTTTCCTTGATTTGGTTTTACTAATCCCACAATCATGTAAAAAGACGTTGTTTTTCCAGCTCCATTTGGACCCAAAAGCCCTACAATTTCTCCTTGATTTACTTCAACAGAAATTCCTTTTACAACACTACGTCCTTTATAGGTTTTGATTAAATTATCGGCTCTTAATTTCATTTGTTTAATGTGAAAATTAGATAATTTGAAAATGAGATAATTTTTTTTAAAACTAAATCATGATCAATTTTATAATTTGATTTGAAAGGCAAAATAAGTGTAAAATATTCAATAGAATGAATCAATTAACAAATTATTGCGTTTTCAAAATTTAGAACTTGTATTTCAAAATTAAATAATTAGCGCATTTCAAGAGAAATTATCTAATTATCAAATTGACACATTTTCTAATTATTTGCCTTGCTCTTCAAGTGCTTCCCAAAATTCGTAAGCTCTTCTTAAATGTGGAATTACAATTGTTCCTCCAACAAGAGTTGCGATTCCCATTGCTTCCATCATTTCTTCTTTAGAAACACCTTCTTTATAACTTGTTTCTAAATGGTATTTTACACAGTCGTCACATCTCAAAACAGTTGATGCAACTAAACCTAAAAGTTCTTTTGTTTTTACATCAAGAGCGCCTTCAGCATAAGCATTGGTGTCAAGATTAAAAATTCGCTTTACAATTTTGTTATTGTCAGCAAGCAGTTTTTCGTTCATTTTAGAACGATAGTCATTAAATTCTTGAATTATATCAGACATTTTCTTTCATTTTATTTTTATACACAATCTTCGATATCCAGATACTTAATTCGTAAATGATTAGCATCGGAATTGCAACAATAGTTTGACTCACAACGTCTGGCGGAGTTACAATTGCAGCAATAATTAAAATAATTACAACGGCGTATTTCCAATATTTTCTTAAAAAAGAAGGAGTTACTAAGCCTAATTTGGTTAAGAAGTAAATTGCAATTGGAAGCTCAAAAAAGATCGCACTTCCTAGAATACTTGTTTTTACCATTCCCATGTAAGATTCTAGTGTAAACTGATTTTTTACAACATCACTCACAGAGAAAGTAGCAACGAAATTAACCGACATTGGAATAACTACAAAATAGCCAAATAATACGCCTAAGAAGAAAAGCATTGAAGAAACAAAGATGAATACTTTTGCATTTTTGCGTTCTTTCTCATATAAAGCAGGACTGATAAACTTCCAGATTTCCCATAAAATATAGGGAAAACTCAAGATAAAACCTGCCAGAAGGCACATCCATACAAAAATATTTACCTGACCTTCCATTTCTGTATTCTGAATGATAAAATTCAATTCAGTAATACAAATGCTGTCTGCAAATCCTAATGAATGCGATAAATCACAGAACCAAACGTAGGTAAAAAATGTTGGCCTAATTGGCCCTAAAATAATCTGATCAAATAAATAATCACTGATAAAATAAGTGACAAATGCCATAATACATATTGCAATTGTACTTCTAACTAATAACCATCTAAGTTCTTCAAGATGGTCTAAAAATGACATCTCGCCAAGGTTTTTCTTTGCCATTATACGATTCCTTCTTTTAAAATGTCATGTAAATGTAATACTCCTTTATATTCGCCATTGTCGGCTACGATTAATTGTGTAATCGAGAAATCTTCTAAAATATTTAAAGCGTCAACCGCCATAGTTTCCGAGGAAACTACTTTTGGATTTTTAGACATAATATCTTTTGCTGTTAAGTCTGCTATAGTATCTACGTCGTTTAGCATTCTTCGGATGTCTCCATCAGTAATAATTCCAACAATTTTATTGTCTTCAATTACTGCTGTTACTCCTAATCTTTTTTCAGAAATTTCAAAAATTGCTTTTTTAATAGAAGTTTCTGGTGTAACTGCAGGTTTTAATGAATGCTCAATCATATCTTTTACTCTAAGCAGTAATTTTTTTCCTAAAGCTCCTCCTGGATGATAAACCGCAAAATCTTCGGGTTTAAAATCACGCATTTCCATTAAGCAAACAGCCAATGCATCGCCCATTACAAGCTGTGCTGTTGTACTATTTGTAGGAGCTAAATTAATAGGGCAGGCTTCTGTATCAACAGTTGTATTTAAAACCAAATCAGAGCCTTTTGCCAAAAATGAAGTTGTATTTCCTGTAATGGCAATTAAAGTGTTTCCAAACCTTTTTAATAAAGGAACAAGAACTTTAATTTCTGGACTATTTCCGCTTTTAGAAATGCAGATAATAATATCGTCGTTTTGTACCATTCCTAAATCACCGTGAATTGCTTCTGCTGCGTGCAAAAACATAGAAGGAGTTCCAGTTGAGTTAAAAGTAGCTACCATTTTTTGAGCAATGATCGCGCTTTTTCCAATTCCAGTAACGATCAGACGGCCTTTGGTTTCATATATGCGTTGGACGGCTTCGTAAAAATTTTCGTCCAAAAAATCAATTAGTTTTGTAATTGCTTCACTTTCAGAGAGTATTGTTTTCTTGGCGATCGCCAATATATTTTCTTTTGTGATCAAAACAGAATATTTAAAATTTGTATGTATAAAAGAAAGTTGTATCTTTATGTGTTGCAAATTTATACAAAATACCATTAATATAGAGAATGAATTCAAATGAAATTGAAATACATAAAGAATTAAAGAAGTATTTCGGCTTTAGCCAATTTAAAGGCTTGCAGGAGCAAGTCATTACGAGCATTTTAGACGGAAAAAATACATTCGTAATTATGCCGACCGGTGGAGGAAAGTCTCTTTGCTACCAATTACCGGCTTTAATTCAAGAAGGAACAGCAATTGTTGTTTCTCCTTTAATTGCTTTGATGAAAAATCAGGTAGACGCAATTCGAAGTCTTTCGTCTGAAAATGGAATTGCACATGTATTAAATTCCTCTCTAACTAAAACAGAAATTGCTCAGGTTAAAAAAGATATTACATCTGGATTGACCAAACTTTTGTATGTCGCCCCCGAATCATTAACAAAAGAAGAATATGTGGCTTTTTTACAAAGTGTTCCAATTTCTTTTGTTGCTATTGATGAGGCACACTGTATCTCAGAATGGGGACATGATTTTAGGCCAGAGTACAGAAATCTGAGAAATATAATCAAGCAATTGGGTAAAGTACCAATTATTGGTCTTACCGCGACGGCAACCCCAAAAGTTCAGGAAGATATCCTGAAAAACCTTGACATGGCTGATGCTAATACTTTTAAAGCATCATTCAACAGACCGAACTTGTATTATGAAGTTCGCACAAAAACGAAAAACATTGAGTCGGATATTATTCGATTTATCAAACAACATAAAGGTAAATCTGGAATTATTTACTGCTTAAGCCGTAAAAAAGTAGAGTCGATTGCCGAAGTTTTACAAGTAAACGGAATCAGCGCAGTTCCTTATCATGCAGGTCTAGATGCCAAAACACGGGCCAAACATCAAGATATGTTCTTGATGGAAGATGTCGATGTTGTTGTAGCAACAATCGCATTCGGAATGGGAATTGATAAACCAGACGTTCGTTTTGTAATTCACCACGACATTCCAAAATCACTTGAAAGTTATTACCAAGAAACTGGTCGTGCAGGACGTGACGGCGGAGAAGGACATTGTTTGGCTTACTACTCTTATAAAGATGTAGAAAAGCTAGAGAAATTTATGTCTGGAAAACCAGTTGCAGAACAGGAAATTGGTTTTGCACTTTTACAGGAAGTTGTGGCTTATGCCGAAACCTCAATGTCACGCAGAAAATTCCTGTTACATTATTTCGGAGAAGAATTTGATAGCGAAAATGGTGAAGGTGCCGATATGGACGATAACGTTCGTAATCCTAAACATAAAGTAGAAGCCAAAGAACAAGTAGTTAAATTGCTTGAAATTGTTCGTGATACCAAACATATTTATAAATCAAAAGAAATTGTGTTTACTTTAATCGGACGTATTAATGCCGTAATTAAAGCACATAAAACAGATACTCAGCCTTATTTTGGCGTAGGTTCAGACCACGATGAAAAATACTGGATGGCATTGCTAAGACAAGTTTTGGTTTCTGGTTATTTGTCTAAAGACATTGAAACTTATGGAGTAATCAAAATCACAAAAGCTGGTTTAGATTTTATTAAAAAACCAGTTTCATTCATGATGTCTGAAGATCATGAATACAGCGAAGCAGATGATGAAGCAATAGTAACATCATCAAAATCTTCTGGAACTGCCGATGAGGTTTTGACAGGAATGCTTCGTGAACTTCGTAAAAAAGTAGCCAAAAAACTTGGAGTGCCTCCATTTGTAGTTTTCCAAGATCCGTCAATTGAAGATATGGCTTTAAAATATCCGATAACAATTCAGGAATTATATAATATTCATGGTGTTGGTGAAGGAAAAGCTAAAAAATATGGTAGTGAATTTGTTGCTTTAATCAGTCGTTATGTAGAAGACAACGATATTATTCGCCCAGACGATTTAGTGGTTAAATCTACAGGAGTAAATTCTGCCAACAAATTATATATTATCCAAAATATTGATAGAAAGCTTTCATTAAATGATATCGCTTCCGCGAAAGGACTTACGATGGATGCATTAATCAAAGAAATGGAACAAATTGTTTATTCTGGCACAAAATTGAATATCAAATATTGGTTAGACGATATTTTAGATGACGATCAGCAGGAAGAAATTCACGATTATTTCATGGAATCTGAATCTGATAAAATCGAAGATGCTCTTAAAGAATTTGATGGCGACTACGATATAGACGAATTGCGATTAATGCGTATTAAGTTTATTAGTGAAGTAGCGAACTAAAAAATAAATTCCAAATTCCAACCCTTTTTGGGAATATTCAAAATAAAAATTCCAAATTCCAAGTTTTCTATAGCATTGGAATTTGGAATTTCATTTTTTTAAGTATTTCAGTTTTGGAATTTGGAATTTAAAATATTGGAATTTTATTCAGTATATAATTCCCCACGATGCGGTTTCAAAGCATCTCTTACCTGAATCATATTTTCGTCTGTTACAACCATAAATGCTATGGCGTACATTTCGTCTATGATTTTATATCCAGTAATATTTAAAGGTAGCTTTTCTATTGTAATATATTCTTTAAGATGAATTTCGTGATGTTCTGCAGTTTTAGCAGAAGCTGGCCCACGGAAATCCCAGATTAGTTTTATTTTTCGTGACATTTTATTTAAAGGTGCAAAGGTTCAGAGTAGCAAAGGTACAAAGTCTTTCTCAAAGGTTCTAAGATTCTGAGATGCTAAGGTTCTAAGTTTTTTTCTGTAGAGACATACTGCAGTGCGTCTAACTGCTCTTAAGAGAAATCTTTGTAATCCAAATAATCTGTGGCTAAAAATAAATCGCAAAGATTTTATGAAAAATAAATTAAGGATAAAATCTGCTTAGATCTGCGTAAATCTGCGTGAAAATTTAGAGTAAATATAAAATCTCATTTCAAAATAGTACTTTTGCATGTTCTTTTCATAGAAAGAAAAGCTAATAGAATAAATAAAACAAAATGCCTAAAGAACTTTTACTTCAAGTTACACCCGAAATTGCTGCAAACGAATCATTGCTAAAAGATTATTTGTCTAAGCAGATTAAAGTTTCTGCTCAAGAAATTCAGCACGTTTCAATTTTAAAACGCTCTATTGATGCACGTCAGAAAGCGATTAAAATTAATTTGAAAGTTCTTATCTATTTAAAAGGCGAACCTTTTCAGGAAACTAAAATTGAGCTTCCTATATATAAGGACGTTTCCAATGCACAAGAAGTTATTGTTGTTGGCGCTGGTCCAGCTGGGCTTTTTGCGGCATTGCAATTAATTGAATTAGGTTTAAAGCCAATTGTACTCGAAAGAGGAAAAGATGTTCGTGGCCGTCGTCGTGACTTAAAAGCAATTAACCGTGAACATATCGTAAATGAAGATTCAAACTATTGTTTTGGTGAAGGTGGGGCAGGAACGTATTCTGATGGAAAACTATATACTCGTTCTAAAAAGCGTGGCGATGTAACTAGAATTTTAGAACTTTTAGTTGCTTTTGGAGCTTCTGAAGATATTTTGGTAGAAGCGCATCCGCATATCGGAACTAATAAACTTCCAAAAATTATTGAAGATATTAGAAATAAAATTAGGGAGTTTGGTGGTCAGGTTTTGTTTGAAACCCGTGTCAGCGATATTTTAGTAAAGAATAATGAAGTTGAAGGAATCGTAACGCAAAACGGAGATAAAATTCATGCTAATAAATTGATCTTGGCAACAGGACATTCGGCTCGCGATATTTTTGAGTTATTAGACAAAAAGAAAATTTTAATAGAAGCAAAACCTTTTGCTTTGGGAGTTCGTGCAGAGCATTCGCAAGAATTAATTGATAGTATTCAGTACAGCTGTGATTTTAGAGGAGAACATTTGCCACCAGCACCATATTCTATCGTAAAACAAGTGAACGGCCGCGGAATGTATTCATTCTGTATGTGTCCGGGTGGAGTAATTGCGCCATGTGCGACAAGTCCGGGAGAAGTAGTTACAAATGGTTGGTCACCATCTAAACGTGATCAGTCAACGGCTAATTCTGGAATTGTGGTCGAGTTGAAATTGGAAGATTTTAAACCATTTGCAAAATTCGGAGCTTTGGCTGGAATGGAATTTCAAAAAAGCATCGAACAAAAAGCTTGGCATTTGGCTGGCGAAACCCAAAAAGTTCCAGCACAAAGAATGATTGATTTTACCAAAAGTAAAGTTTCAGCAGATATTCCGAAAACATCTTATGTTCCAGGAACCACTTCGGTTGAGTTAGGACAGGTTTTTCCTGGATTTTTAACTCAAATTATGCGTCAAGGTTTTCAGGATTTTGGAAAATCAATGCGCGGATATTTAACTAACGAAGCAATTTTGCATGCGCCAGAAAGTAGAACTTCATCGCCAGTTAGAATTCCGAGAGATCCGATGACTTTGGAACATTTGCAAATCAAAGGTTTATATCCTTGCGGAGAAGGTGCAGGTTATGCAGGCGGAATTATTTCTGCGGCAATTGATGGCGAAAAATGTGCTTTAATGATTGCGGAATCCTTGAAATAATTGACTTCAGGTTTTTTGGTCCAGTAAAGATTGTTATCTTAGTATTCTGATTTTAATAGAATATTCCCCCAAAGATGACAATACAAGAAATCGAAAAAAAATACAGATTTGAATACCCTTTCTTATACAAACAGTTAGAGGCTGATGGCATGCTAGATGTTGGAGAATATGGTCCAAATTGGTATACAGATGTCTATCCTACTTTAAAAGACAATCCGCCTTTGCTTTTACATTCTTATGATTTTGAATCGCTGAATTTAAAATCTGTTGCAGAAGAAATAGAAGAGCTTCAAGATCCAGAAGATTATCGAAATATCAACCCAGAATTTAAATTTATTCCGTTTGCTAAAAGTGGCGGCGGCGATCATTATTGTTTCTTTTTAAACGAAGAAAACAATGGAGATGTGCCGATTGTTTTTGTTTGGCACGATTCTAATGAAGTTAATTATTTGGCAAAAAATCTTCAGGATTTTATCTTCAAAGTTTTATTAATCGATATGTCTAAACAAGATGTCTATAATGAACTTACTGATGAGGAATTTAGAGACGATATAGAATCAGTATTTAAATCGCACAAAAAGTATCTGACTGAGCAGCAAAACGCAATCCTATCAGCTATTTTAGAACGAGATATAGTTGATTACGAAATACATGTTTCGCCAAAAATAGTTGAATCTGCTAGAGGATTATTAACAGATCATGAATTAGAATCGATTGTTAATGAAGTGATTCCTTTTGATAAAATGAATCAGAGTTTTAAATATTCTAACGATTAGTTTTAATACCAGTAATTGTAATGAGCTTTTTCTCAAACATATTTGGACGCAATAACGACCCAAAATCGATTATCTCTTTTGATGTTATTGATCCTATTTACTCCTATTTATATAATGAGCAGTCAAGTCTTGAATTTAAAGTAAAGGGAATTCAGGAAGATGTGATGGTGAATTTGTTTTTCTTTCCAAGTTCATTTGATCGTGAAGAAGGAAATGAAGAAATTAAAAAAGCAGGTTTCAATAATGCTTATGAAGTTTTGAATGAACTTTATAAAAAAATGAATATTTCGACTCTTTCTGATGAGAAGATTCAAGAAGGTTTAGAATACGATTTTATACACATTCAATTTTATTCAGAACCGACCTCAGAAGAGAAAAAGTTCTTTAAGCGTTCTATAAAAAACTTCGTGATCTTTTTCTGCTGTACGAATAGTTTAGAAATAAACGATTTTAAAATATTGTATTCAGGAAGACATTTCTTTGATTATACAAAAGGATTGCTCGAAAGCGAACTTTTAGATATAAATAATCCGAAGAATGAAAGTGAAGAAATCGGAATTAGAGATTTTAAATTGGTTTTGCAGGGAATCTGCCAATATTTAAATATTGAAATTCCTAAAACAATAGAACTTTCTTCTCAAGAAAATTTAGTGCAAAATGAAGAAGCGACTGTAGAAACATTTAAAGAATTTCTGCAATTAGTTTCTAGAGGAGAAATCGACGAAGAACTATTACAAAGTCAATCCCAAGAACTTTTTGATAAGAGAAATCAAAATCATGATGAATTTGATTATGATTTTGACTTTTTTGAAGAAATAAATACTTGGCATAGCGACTGGAAATTTGATCCCGAAGATGCAGAATATTTTATTTCTGAAATGCTTGGTGAAGATTTTAGGTTTGATTATCCAGAAGAAACCTATAGTCATGATTTGTTTCCATACATTCAATCTGAATTAGAAAAAAGGAATTTGGAATTAATGACGTATGAAACGTATGGCGATAGTTATTTGTTTTTTCTAGCCAATAAAAATGAAGTAAATAGGATTCTAGAATTGTCTGAAGTGACAAAAATGGAAGTCGTTAAATTATGATGTTTTGCCACGAATTACACCAATTCTCACGAATTAAATTTAAAACCAAAAATAAAAATTAGTGAAAATTGGTGTAATTCGTGGCAAAAAAAATTAAGGAATCAAAATAATTTTCCCAGTGCTTTTTCTGCTTTCTAGAAAATCGTGCGCCAGTTTTCCTTCTGATAATTTAAAGGATGTTGGTTCTGAAAGTTTGATTTTTCCTTCGGTAATCCAACTAAATAATTGAGTTGCTCTTTTAATTCTTTCTTCTTTAGAATTTAAATAACTCCACAAATCGCCTCCAGTTAAAGTTTTAGAACCGTCCATAAGCATTCTTGGGTCTACAGGTGCTGGATCTCCGCCTGCCATTCCGAAGAAAACTACTTGTCCACATTCTTTGGTGACTTCAAAACTTTCCATCAAAGTACTTCCTATACTATCATAAACAGCATCGACACCATTTGGAACAACTTTAAAAACTTGCGATTTCCAATCGTCATTATAAAGAAAAACGTGATCTGCACCTTGTTTAAATCCAGTTTTTGCTTTTTCAGCCGATGAGGTTAAGCCAATAACGGTTGCTCCAAGAAGTTTACTGATCTGAGTTAGTATTTGACCAACTCCACCTGCAACCGCATGTATTAAAACAGTTTCTCCTTTTGCAGTTTTATGACTATCTGTTGCAAGATAATGAGCGGTTAAACCTTGAAGCAAAACAGAAGCTGCGATTTCAAAAGAAATATTTTCAGATAGTGGAATAATGTGATTTACATTTACGGCCACCAATTCTGCATTGGCAAACGGAGCATCGGCAAAAGCCACACGATCGCCAATTTTAAATTCTGAGTGATTATTTGCATCAACAACAATTCCTGCTCCTTCATAACCGGCAATAAAAGGCGGATTTCCTTTTAAGTGATAATTTCCCTTGCGTCGGTAAACATCTGCAAAATTTAATCCGATGGCTTTCATTTCGACTAAAATTTCGTCTTTTTTTAATTGCGGATTAGGGATTTCTATATATTCTAAAACATCTGATTCTCCAAAAGAAGAAAAGGTAAGTGCTTTCATTTTTAATTGATTTAAGAATGTAAAGTTCGGGAAAATTCAAAAGAAAAAGCCTCAAATTATTTTGAGGCTTTTTTTATTTTTTCTTGGACACTCCCGATAGCTATCGGGATAAAAGGATTTTCACAGATTTTTTTACTTTTTACTTTAAAAATCTTTAGGATCCTTTTAATCTGTGGCAAAAAAACTAATTAGATCTTAGGGAATTTCATGTCATTAAAAGTGCTTTTTTGTTTGGCCAAAGCTTCAATGTCTTGCCATTTTCTAGGAGAATCTGCAGAAAGATTTTCATAAGAATCTTTAAGCATTAAAATATCATCTTCGATACGAACACCTATATTCCACCATTTTTTATCGCATTTACTGTTTGCTGGAATATAAATTCCAGGTTCAACAGTAAGAATCATGTTTTCTTTTAGAGTTCCCATATAATTTCCTTTATCATGAACATCTAAACCAAGAAAGTGCGAACATCCGTGCGGATAATAAATTCGGACATCTTTAGGATCTGTAATAATTCCTAATTTAATTAATCCAGCAGTTATAACTTCTTTTGCTTTTTTATTTAAATCCTGAATAGGAGTTCCTTCTTTACAGATTTTAAAAACTTCTTCCTGTGCATCATAAACAATTTGGTAAATTGCTTTTTGCTCTTCAGTAAATTTTCCGTTTGCAGGAATTGTTCTAGTAACGTCTGCAGAATAACCGTGATATTCAGAACCAACATCCATTAATAATAATTGATTGTCGATTTTTGTAGCGTTATTGTCTCCATAATGCAAAATACATCCGTTTGCTCCAGCGCCAACAATTGGAGGATAACCTTCTCCTTCTGCACCGTAATGTTTGTGAATGTAGGCATGAATTCCGTCTGCTTCATTTTCGCTCATATCTGGGCCAACTGCTTTCATAACCTCATTATGTGCAACGCAAGAAAGTTTTACCGTTTTGCGCATTAAAACAAGCTCTTCAGGAGTTTTGATTTCGCGAAGAGAATTGGTGATTTTGTCAAACAAATCTGTAGAAGCTTCATTTGCTGTTGTAATTCCTGCTTTAGATTTAAAAGATTTTAGTAATGCATATAAATTATCAGGACTGTTGTTTTCTGCAACATCTGTTGGAATTTCGTCATAAATAACTTTGTCAAATTTTGCAAAATCAATTGCAAAGGCATTAAAGTCTTTTCCGTTGTAAACAGTTGTAAAACCTAATTTAGATTTAGCTCCTTCAATTCCTAAACGTCTTCCGGTCCATGTTTCGCGAGATGCATTTCTTTCTCTTACAAAAAGAACTTCGTTGTATTTTTCTGTTCCTTGAGGTTCTTTAAAAAGCACTAAAATAGCATCGGGTTCTTTGTATCCTGTTAAGTAATACATGTCAGGATTTGGATGATAATTGTAGTTAATGTCTTTAGAAAAAACTTTTTCTGGATAAGAAAAAACAATGGCGACAGAATTAGCAGGCATTAAAGCTCTAAAAGCTTCACGTCGTCCTTGATGGAATTCTTTTTTTAGGTAATCTGTTGGAAGGTTTTCTTGCGATTGAACAAACGGAGCTGTCAATGCAAATACAAACAAAAATAGAAATTGTTTCATTTTTTGGTTTTTTTGTTGATGATTTGGCTTTTTGATTGATGCAAATTACAAAAAAAATAGTGTTACTTGTTTTATTTTAAACATCTGGGCGATAAAACTTTAAATAATTTGTAGTAACTTAGAGACAGAAAATAACAGCGTTGAGTTAAATTTAAACTTAAGAAAAGCTGTAACTGGGCATGAATATTGAGAATAGGATTTTTATAGAATTATTTTAGTTCAAAAAAAGAAAACAAATTATAAATCTTTAAAAAACATTTTTATGAAAAAATACACATTTGCAGTCCTTTCAGTTTTAACGCTATTATTTGCTTCATGTAAGACATCAAAAACAGATAAAAGCGCAGGCGATCTATTTGACACAACTTGGGAACTTGAGTATATTTCTGGACCAAGAATTGCTTTTGAAGGATTGTATCCGCATAAAAAGCCACAACTTACTTTCGATCAAAAAGAAACAAAAGTATACGGAAATAATGGATGTAACGGTTACAGTGCGCCTTATACTTTAAAAGGTAAATCTTTGACTTTTGGAGAAGCGGGGCCAACTACAATGATGTTTTGTGAAGGTGGTGGAGAACAGGAGTTTTTAAAACAAATTAAATTAGTTACGAGTTATTCTGTTGATAAAGACGGAAAACTAAATTTAATTCATGATAATGTACCAGTGATGCGATTTAAAAAAGTAGCTAAACAATAGTTTTAAAAATCAATATATAAGAAAGGTGAAATGAAATTTATCATTTCACTTTTTTTATGCTAAATCTAATTTGTCTTTAATTTCAAGTGTTCAATGTTTTTGTTGATGATATTTTTGTCGGATGCTGTTTTAGCTAAACCAAGAGCTGTTTCAAAATGATGTAATGCCTTTTTTATGTCAATTCCAGAATAGAGATTTCCTAGTAGAGAATAATAAAAATGATTATCGGTTAAATTCAATTTTTCAGCTTCTTTGATTGCTTCTTCTTTGCCTTTTACTTTAGATAGAGCATAAGTTCTGTTTAAAGCTACAATTGGCGAATATTCTAAAATGATTAGATTGTTATAGAGTTCCAGAATATTTTCCCATTTTTCTAGAGTTTCTGTTTTTATCGTGTGCCAATAGGCAATTCCAGCTTCTAAGTGATATTTTGAAAGTGTATTTCCGGTTGAAGACTGACTTAGAAAATAAGTTCCTCTATTGATTAATTCCTGATTCCAAAGCGTTTGATCTTGATCTTCGTATAAAATAATTTCTCCATTTGAACCAGTTCGCGCATCAAACCTTGAAGAATGAAAACACATCAAAGCCATTAAAGCATTGGTTTGCGGCAAATTTGTACTTTCATTCTGAATTAGTAAATAAGTAAGACGCATCGCTTCGGTGCAAAGATCTTTTTGTAAAGTGGTGTTTTGCGAAATAGAGTAGTAGCCTTCAGAATAAAGCAGGTAAATGGTTTTGAGAACTGTTTGTATCCTGTCTTTTATTTCAGTATTGTTCGGATGCTGAATTTTTATGTTTTCTTCTTTTAGCTTTTCTTTGGCTCGATTAATTCTTTTGTAAATGACATCTCTGTTAGATAAAAAAGCATCGGATATTTCATTGATTCCAAAACCGCATAATAAATTTAAAGCAAGAGCAATTTGAGCTTCTTCAGAATTACACGGATTACAAACCGTGAAAATCATAGCAAGCTGACTATCGGCAATATTTTGATCAGATAAATCAATGTCGATTTCAGGATTGTTTAATGGAGTGTTGTGTTTTATTTCAGTAACGATTTTGGTCTCAAAAACGTTGTTTCTTTTCAGATAGTTTTTGGTTTTATTTTTGGCAACGGTATAAAGCCAAGCTGAAGGGTTTTCTGGAATGCCTTTAATTGCCCAAGTTTCTGAAGCGGTCAAAAAAGTATCACTTACAATATCTTCTGCAATTTCGATATGCTGAATTCCGAATAAGCTGCAGAGAACTGAAACTATTTTTTGATATTCGGTCCTGAATAAGTTAGGCAAAAGTTCTTTGTGCTCCATGTTTTTAAGAGAAAAATGCCTAAGTAAAGATACAAAGGCATTTTTGTTTAAGTTGATTTAAAATCTAAACGGCCATTCTAATTTCAACATTTCCGCCAAAATTTAAAACCGGACATCCTTGCGCGATTTCGGCTGCTTCGTCATAATCTTTGGCTTTAATTATAATCAATCCGCCAATAGATTCTTTAATTTCAACAAAAGGCCCGTCGGTAATTCCCTTATTTGAATTTACAAGTTTTCCTTGGCCGTCCCATTTTTGTAAAGGTCTTGCTAGTTTATCTTGAGCAGCAAGACTTCCAAACCAGTTTTGCCATTGCTGTAAATGCTGCTGCAATTCTTCTGGAGACGGCTGTGTTTCTTTTGTTTTAAAATCTCTTCTGAAAATCAATAAAAACTCATTCATTTTTTATGTTTTTAAATTGAATAATTTGCTTTGAGTTGTATAAAGTTAATTGTTTTTACAAAATAAAATCAATTACTGTTTATCCGAACTGTCCAACTCTATAAGTTCCAGGTACATTGGCAAAAGTGATGTTAAGACGGTTCCAAGCGTTGATGGCAGCAACTGCAAGCGTAAGATCTATTAATTCTTGTTCTGTAAATTCAGCTTTTGCGATTTCGTAAATTTCGTCTGGAACATCACAAGCATTTACAGCTTCTGCTAAAGCAAGAGCGACTCTTTCTCTTTGTGTAAAATACGGAGTTTCTCTCCAGACACTTAATCCAAATAAACGTTGTGTTGTTTCTCCAGCGGCTAAAGCTTCTTTTGAATGCATGTCTAAACAATAACCGCAGTTGTTGATTTGAGAGATTCTGAAATTTATTAATTCCATAAGAGAAGTTTCGATTGCTCCTTTTTTCAAATAACCGCTAATTCCAAATAATGTGCTAACTGCTTTTTGACCTTGTTCGAATAAATTAAGTCTAGTTTCCATGATGTATATTTTTTAATTGTTTATACCCTAATAACAATCGAACTTTCAGAATTGGACAAAAAAGAGAAAAAAAAAATTAAAATATTTTTTCAATTAAAAGAAAAACCCAGTGTTTACAAGGTTTGGTGAAATAAAAAAAACCGTCCATTTTTGTGGACGGTTGATAATAATAAGTTGTATTAGCCTTGTTTCTTTTTCAGTTTATCTTTAAAAACCTTTTCAAACTTTTCTATTTTAGGCTGAATCACCATTTTGCAATACGGCTGGTTTTTATTGTTCGCATAATAGTTTTGATGATAATCTTCGGCTTTATAAAAAACTTTAAAAGGTTCCACCTTGGTCACAATCGGACTATTGTAGACTTTTGCTTTGTTTAGTTCGGCAATAATACTTTGAGCCGCTTTTTTCTGTTCGTCATTTCTATAGAAAATAACGGAGCGGTATTGTGTGCCAACATCTGCACCTTGGCGGTTTAAAGTAGTTGGATCGTGAACGGTAAAGAAAACTTTGAAGATCTCGTTAATATCAGTTACAGTTTTGTCATAAGTAATCTGAACCACTTCGGCGTGGCCCGTTTCTCCTGTGCAAACTTCTTCGTAAGTAGGGTTAGCAACATTTCCTCCTGAAAATCCAGAAACAACAGATTTTACTCCGTCCAGATTTTCGTAAACGGCTTCAACGCACCAATAGCACCCGCCGCCAAGCGTAATAGTTTCTAGATTGGATTTTTTATTTTGAGAAATGCCATTTAGCGAAAGCGTAAAAAGACATATTAAAAGTATATTTTTCATTTTTAGTTTATTTATTGTCAGGAATAAAATCAAGAGCAATCGAATTCATGCAGTAGCGTTTTCCAGTAGGAGCAGGACCGTCATCAAAAATGTGGCCTAAATGTCCACCGCAACGTCCGCAAAGCGCTTCGGTTCTTTCCATTCCAAGTGAGTTGTCTTCTTTAAAAACTATGCTTTTTTTGTTTTCCTGTTCAAAGAAGCTTGGCCATCCGCAACTGCTTGAAAACTTAGCTGTAGATCTAAAAAGCAAGTTGCCGCAAGAAGCGCAGTAATAAGTTCCTTTTTCATCAGAATTCCAATATTTTCCCGTAAAAGGTCTTTCAGTGTCGGCTTCGCGCATTACAGCATAAACATCCTCAGGCAAAACCTTTTTCCATTCAGCGTTGCTTACATTAAGTTTTGTGGTGTCGGTATTTGAATAATAAGGATTTCCGGGTTTACTGATTTTGTTTTCCATAACGGCTGTTTTTGCAGATTGTTTTTTTGTGTTTTGTCCGCATGCCTGAAAAATAAAAAGCGGAATCAAAAAACAAAGGCTGAAAATTAGGTTTTTAGATTTCATAAGTTCTTAGGTAAATTAATCTGTATATCAAAGATACGTTGAGAATTAGCTTCAAATTACAGTGTTTATTATTATTGAGATTTTTTTAAGTGTGTTTTAACTTTTTATTAGTTACGTAAAAGAGGGCAATGTAGTTTTTATGTCTTAATTTTAACAGCTTTTAAAATTTAGTATAAATTATAACGCTGTAAATCAAGAAAATAGAAGCGAGGTGAAAAGCTTAGTTTTGAGCAAGCTTAATTAGCATTTTTAAGCCATTTCTTTTTTCGTATTTTTGTTTGCTTAAGAAGCCTTATGACAGAAGAAAACGTAATACTAGTTAATCAGAACGATGAACAGATTGGCTTAATGCCAAAATTAGAAGCACATGAAAAAGCGCTTTTGCACCGTGCCTTTTCGGTTTTTATTCTAAATAGTAAAAACGAAATTATGCTGCAGCAGCGTGCTCATCATAAATATCATTCTCCGTTGCTTTGGACCAACACTTGTTGTAGTCATCAAAGAGAAGGAGAAACAAACATCGAGGCAGGAAGCCGAAGATTGTTTGAGGAAATGGGTTTTAAAGCCGAATTGAAAGAGCTGTTTCATTTTATTTATAAAGCGCCTTTTGATAACGGCTTGACAGAACATGAACTGGACCATGTTATGATTGGTTACTATAACGACGAACCAAACATAAATCCAGATGAAGTAGAAGACTGGAAATGGATGAGTATTGAAGATGTTAAAGCAGATATTGAAAAACAGCCCGAAATTTATACCGTTTGGTTTAAGATAATTTTTGATGAATTTGATCATTATCTTGAAGACCATAAATTATAGCCAACTAACCAGAAACATAAATGAGAGTAACCATATCAAGAAAAGCACATTTTAATGCTGCACATCGACTGCATCGAAAGGATTGGTCATTTGAAAAAAACGACGCTGTTTTTGGAAAATGCAATAATCCGAACTTTCATGGTCATAATTATGGTTTAACAGTAAGTGTTACAGGAAAGATTGACCCGGAAACTGGTTTTGTTTTAGATGTGAAAGTATTAGCGGATATTATACGAGAAGAAGTAGAAATTCCGTTTGATCACAAAAATCTTAATCTGGATGTTC
The DNA here is from genome assembly GCF_058794775.1 of Flavobacterium sp. GW823-FHT06G12. NCBI lineage: Bacteria > Pseudomonadati > Bacteroidota > Flavobacteriia > Flavobacteriales > Flavobacteriaceae > Flavobacterium > Flavobacterium sp. GW823-FHT06G12. The sequence goes on along the minus strand of NZ_JBXAHE010000006.1, from coordinate 213,358 downwards.
CAGAATTTGCAGATTTGAATCCGACTGCAGAGAATATTGCTGTTGTGATATGGAATAAAATTAGACAACGAATTCATGCCGACTTTGATCTTGAAGTTGTGCTGAACGAAACGGACCGAAATTTTGTAACTTATAAAGGAGAATAAAAAATGTCATTAAAAATAGGAGATATAGTTCCGAATTTTACTGCGAAAGACAACAATGGTGAACTTTTTGAAAGCCAAAGTGTTTTAGGAAGAAAGCCACTGGTGATTTATTTTTACCCAAAAGATAATACGCCAGGATGTACAACCGAAGCTTGCAGTTTTCGGGATCAATACGAAGATTTTAAAGATTTGGGAGCTGAGGTAATTGGTATTAGCAGCGATAGTGTAAAGTCACATCATAAATTTGCTTCTAAACATAAATTGCCTTTTATTTTGCTTTCAGATCAAGATAAAAGATTAAGAAAACTTTTTGGTGTTCGTAATAATTTGTTCGGGCTTTTGCCAGGACGCGTTACTTATATAATTGATAAGAATGGTTTATTGATTTCGATATTTGATAGTGCAAATGCTGCCAAACATATACCGAAAGCCTTAGAAATTGTTCAAGAATTAGTATCATAGATTACCAAAATAGTATCAAATTAGAATTAATTAAACAAATATATTAGCCTAAAAAACATGAGTCAGAATTTATACCCTTTGCAATTTGAACCGATTTTGAAAGAAAGAATCTGGGGAGGAGAAAAACTAAAAACTATTCTAAACAAACCAATCGTTTCTAAAATTACTGGCGAAAGCTGGGAATTGTCCACTGTACAAGGTGATATAAGTGTCGTTGCAAATGGAGTTTTAAAAGGAAAATCTTTAATGGATTTGATTGATGAAACACCAGATGCTATTTTAGGAACTAAAGTTTATGAGCGTTTTGGAAAGCAATTTCCGTTACTTTTTAAATATCTAGATGCAAGAGAAGATCTTTCTATTCAAGTGCATCCAAACGACAAGTTGGCAAAAGAACGTCACAACTCATTTGGTAAAACTGAAATGTGGTACGTAATGCAAGCCGATGCTGATGCGAGAATTATTGTTGGTTTTAAAGAAGATTCTAGTAAAGAAGAATACTTAAAACATTTGCACGATAATACTTTGGTTTCGATTTTAGATGATGTGAAAGCAAAATCTGGTGATGTTTTCTTTTTAGAAACAGGAACTGTTCATGCTATTGGTGCAGGATTAGTTGTTGCAGAAATTCAGCAGACTTCTGATATTACATATAGGTTATATGATTTTGATCGTGTAGATGCACAAGGAAATAAAAGAGAATTGCACGTAGACCTTGCACTAGATGCAATTAACTATAATAAAGTAGATACACAGAAAAAATACGAGACAAAAGTTAATACCTCAAATACTGTTGTAGACTGTCCATATTTTACAACGAATTTCCTTCCGTTAGAAAATAAATTAGAAGTTGCCAAAAATGGAGAAACATTTACAGTATATATGTGTATTGAAGGTGATTTTGAAATTGAATATGACGGATTCAAGCAAGCTTATAAAAAAGGAGATACTGTTTTGGTTCCAGCTGCAATAAATGCATTTAATTTGAGCGGAAAAGCTTCAATTTTAGAAATTTACATTTCTTAGCATTAAATTTAAAGATAATATGTACTTTTGCAGACGCAAATTAAAATAAAAAGAAAATGGCAAACGTTAAGAATTTAAAGAAAGACATCAACTTCGTATTAGGAGATATTATTGAGGCAGTTTACTTGTTTGAGATGTCAACAACAGGAAATCCTACTCCAGAAACGAATGCTTTGGTCGATGAAGCTATCGCTGCATTCGATACTTTGATTACAAAAGTGAACGCAAAGAACGTTGAAAATAAAAAAGCACATTTCAAACAAATTAATGTTGAATTAGAACAGGCTGCTAATCAATTGATTGAAAAAATCAACGCATTATAAGAAAAAAAAAGTGTAAAAAAGTGCAAATTTATTTTGGGAAATTGAAAAACCGCTTTATATTTGCACCCGTAATGAGGCCGATGTAGCTCAGCTGGCTAGAGCAGCTGATTTGTAATCAGCAGGTCGTGGGTTCGAGTCCCTCTATCGGCTCAAAAAAACGGAAACCATCACAGAAATGTGATGGTTTTTTTAATTATAGAGAGAGGTGTGAAAATTTTTTTGGAATATTAAAAAACATTTATATCTTTGCACTCGCAAAATAGGCCGATGTAGCTCAGCTGGCTAGAGCAGCTGATTTGTAATCAGCAGGTCGTGGGTTCGAGTCCCTCTATCGGCTCAAAAACCATCACAGAAATGTGGTGGTTTTTTTTATGCCTAAAATCAAACTCCCGTTTTAGAGTTTGTGTTTTTCGTTTAATTAAAATCGATTTAAGTTGTTTTTATTTTGATGATATAATTGCTTTTTAACGCTTGAAAATATTAATAGCGAGCACGAATGTCTTCTTGTTAAAATTTGTTGATTTAAGATATAAAAAAAGCCCTGAAATATTCAGGGCTTTTTTGTTTTTATAAAATGAAATTATTTTTTTGCTTCAGTTGCTGCAGTTTCTGTTTTAGTTTCTGCAGGAGCCTTTTGTTCTTCTTTTTTGATTTCAGATACATATTTTGTTAGTTTCTTTCCGTAAAAAGATTGAGCTACTTTTGGCGTCATCGATTTTTGGATTGTATCAAGAAATTTTAAATTGATATCGTAAATTTCTGCTAAAGCAATATAAGGTGCTACCTCGTGATCTTTATTGTTTATAGCAAAGTTTGTAGCGTATAAATATTTTCTTTTGATATTTGACTGCTGTTTTGCATCTATGCTGTCAATTGCTTTTTGATCTTGTCTTTTTAAGGCTTTGAATTTTGATTCTACCATAGAAAGGTTTTCATCTCTAAAACGAACATTTATTTTTTGATACTCTTCGTATAGTTCTTGGTTTTTAGATCCAGTAATTTTTGCGCCGGTGATGAAGTTGTCCAAATTGGTCTCGATATTCATGTTTCCTGGCTCAGCAAAAAATAAGATGTTGTTATCTAAAGAATTTGTTACACCGCGATCTAGAAACAAATAAAGCATCTCAGGAGATTCTAATTTGATATCTCTTTCAAAAGTTGAATTTCCGTCGATTTTAATACTGTCGATGGCAACAAGAGAAGTATCAACAACTCTTTGGATATATAAAGTTCCGGTTTTTAAACCTTTAATGTTTCCTGTAAGGTGTAGGTTGTCAGCAGCAGATTCTTTTTTGCTGCAAGATGCTAATACTGCAAGAGTAACAAAAGCAATTAGTGTTTTTTTCATTAGTTTTTGAGATTTTGGTGCAAAATAAAGAAAATAGTTTAAATGTAATGAGGCTGTTGTTTTATTTTTATAAAAAAATAAATCCCAATCTATTTCTAAATTGGGATTTTAAAGTAATGCAAGAAAAGGTCTTACATTGATAATTGGTATGAAGCGCCATTTTCTTGTGTATAGGTGTAAATCGCATCACAGTCGTTGTTTCCGTAATCTATTACTCCGTTTAAAATTTCTCCTTGTACTTTTAATTGTCCTTTAGAGATGAATAAACAAGAATATTTTTTAGTCAATGGCTCTTTTATTGTTAAGGTAATTGATTCGCCATTTGCAGATGTCACTTTATGTGAGCCTTCTGTTATTTCGTATACATTGTCAGATAAAACCAAAGGAGTATCTACGCCTGCAATTTGTTTAGTGGTATAAAATCCAGAATTAATGTAAACTCCTCCCTGTATATCTGTAAGTTTGCCATTTATTACTTTTCTAGTCCATTGTGGTGTAGCGGCAACAGTTGTGGTGTTAGTGTATTCAATAGTGCCTTCTAGCTTGGTATAGTTTATTGAGTAGTCAATTCTTTCAATTGTCATTTTACTTCCAGTTTCCATAATTGGACCTGTAAGAGTTACTTTTAATTGTCCTTTTCGAGTAAGGTTGTTTATGTCTTTACATCCTGCTGTTCCAAAATCTGCTAAAAATACTTTAGGATATTCTTCGCCGTTTGGAGTGCTTATTGTTACAGTTGCGCAAAGTCCTGCAGGCGTTTCTGCAGTTTTTGCAGTAGTTGAAGTGGCTGTAGTAATTAAAAGCCCCGTGTTAAGATCCATTTCGTTAGAAGTATCAACAAAAATCGATGCTCCAACATTTGTTAGATTTGTTGAATTTCCTGGTTCGTCGTGATTGTCGCTAGAACAAGAAATATATAAAAATGCTGTAGTGCAAATAGTTGATAATAAAATGACAGTTTTTTTCATGGTTTTTTTGTTTTGGATTAGATTAATAAGGCAGTCAAATGTAATAAAAAAATAAGTTACAATTTAAAAATCCTATAGTGGTTAATTTATAAGATATCCTAACGATTTTTTGAACAAAAAATTATAATAATTGCTAATTAATGAGATGATTTAAACAATCTAAAACCGATTTTGGTTTAAACAAAAAAAAGCTGCCCAATCGGACAGCTTTTGTTAGGAAAGCAATTTTATGCTTATTTGATCATTTCAAAACTTCTTTTTACGAAAGCAGTAAGCGCTTCGCCTTTTAATAGGTTTTGAGATAATTTAGCTAAATCTAATGCTTGTTTGACCAAATGCTCTTGATGCGTTTTGTCTTCTGTGTTTAAGATGCTTGAAGCAAGATCAGAATTTGTATTTACCACCAAATTGTACATTTCTGGCATATTACCCATTCCGAACATTCCGCCGCCTGTTTGGCTCATTTCTTTCATTCTACGCATAAATTCTGGTTGCGTAATAAGGAATGGGGCAGCTTGAGAATCCATAGCTTCTAGTTGAACGCTGTATGCTTTTGGAATATAAGCTTCTAAAGAAGTTTTTAAAGCTGCTTTTTCGTCATCAGATAATTTAGAGATCGTATTTTCTTCTTTTTTGATTAAGTTGTCAATATGATCAGAGTCAACACGTACAAAAGTTAATCCGCTGTTATCGTTTTCAATCTTTTGGATTAAGTGCGAAATAATCGGAGAATCTAAAAGCAATACTTCGTAACCTTTGTCTTTTGCTGCTTCAATATAAGAGTGCTGTGCATCTTTGTTTCCAGCATAAAGAACGACAAGTTTACCATCTTTATCAGTTTGGTTTTCTTTTAGTTTTTCTTTTAATTCTTCTAAAGTAAAGTAAGTGTCATCTACAGTTGGGTACAAAACAAATGCACCTGCTTTTTCGTAGAACTTATCTTCAGAAAGCATTCCGTATTCTAAAACGATTTTAATATCGTTCCATTTTGCTTCAAAGTCAGCACGGTTTTCGTTAAATAAAGCTTTTAATTTATCTGCTACTTTACGAGTAATGTAGTTTGAGATTTTCTTAACTGCACCGTCAGCCTGTAAACCAGAACGAGAAACGTTTAATGGAATATCTGGAGAATCGATAACTCCTTTTAACATTGTCAAGAATTCAGGAACAATTCCTTCTACGTTATCTGTAACGTAAACTTGGTTTTGGTACAACTGAATTTTGTCTTTCTGGATCTGCATGTCGCTTCCTAATTTCGGGAAATACAAAATGCCAGTTAAGTTAAACGGATAGTCTACATTTAAATGAATGTGGAATAAAGGATCCTCAAACTGCATTGGATACAATTCTCTGTAGAAGTTTTTGTAATCTTCATCAGTTAATTCAGAAGGCTGTTTTGTCCAAGCTGGATTTGGGTTGTTAATGATGTTGTCAATTTCAACAGTTTCATTAACGTAATCTTCTGGAGCGTCTTCTGGTTTTGGAAGCGTTTCAGTTCTTGTTCCGAATTTAATCGGAATAGGCATGAATTTATTGTATTTGTTTAATAAACCACTGATTTTAGAATCGTCTAGGAACTCTAAAGAATCTTCTGCAATATGCAGAATGATTTCTGTTCCGCGTGAAGTTTTGTCAGCTGGTTCTAAAGTAAATTCAGGGCTTCCGTCGCATGTCCAATGTGCAGCTGGTTCATCTTTGTATGATTTTGTGATGATTTCTACTTTTTCTGCTACCATAAAAGCAGAGTAAAAACCAAGACCAAAATGTCCGATGATACCAGAATCTTTAGCAGAATCTTTGTACTTGTCTAAGAATTCTTCAGCACCAGAAAAAGCAACTTGATTGATGTATTTTTCAACTTCATCAGCTGTCATACCCAAACCTTGATCGATAATGTGGATTTTTTTACCTTCTTTATCTACTTTTACTTCGATAATCGGGTTTCCGTATTCTACTTTAGCTTCACCAATGCTAATAAGATGTTTTAATTTTAAAGTAGCATCAGTACCATTAGAAACAAGCTCGCGCAAGAAAATTTCGTGGTCGCTGTATAAGAACTTTTTAATTAAGGGAAAAATGTTTTCTACTGAAACATTAATTTTACCTGTTGCCATATTTTTTAATTTTTGAGTTTTAATTTGATGATTTTCATTTGTTCAAATAAAATACCAATTCTATTTTGGGTGACAAAATGGCGGAAATGTTAATTTTGAAAGAAAATAAATAGATTCTAAAACGAAAAATATCTCAATGAATCGTATATTTGTGGTACAATAATTGTTAAAAAGGCAAGTATTAATCTAAAAAAAATTGTACAAAATGAAGAAGAGTATTTTTATATGCTTGATTGCCGCTATGTTTTTTGCGTGTAAATCAGCTTCGTCAACAGCTTCATCTTCTGAGGCTACTACGCTTTCAACAAAACTTGACAAATCGACTCAAGTAGCGTTAAAAGGAAATTGGGTGCTTACCAATGTTTCTTACCCAGGTTCTGATTATATCAAAGTAAATTCATTTGATCTTGCAGATTCAAAATGTTTTATTGGAAGTACTTGGAGCTTTATTTCAAACAACAATAAAGGAAATATGGCTTTAACTTCTCCAAGTTGTACTGGATTTTCTTCGCCGATTGTATGGAGCATTAATAATCAAGGCTTATTTGTATTAAAGATTCTTAATGCAGGTGAAAAAGCAAAGAAAGTAAGAGATGGCTATTTGCTTAAAGTTGCAGGTGTAACTGAAAGTTCTTTTCAGTTAGTTGATAATATCAATGTTGGAGGTCAGGTAAAAGATGTAGTTTACCAATTTCAAAGAGCTAATTAATATTTTAAAGATATAGAAAATGAGAAAGATAACGGTTTTAGGTTTAAGTAGTTTAATGGTTATAGCTAGTTTTTTTACAAGCTGTGATTCGGTAAAAAACGCAAATAATACACAAAAAGGAGCCGGAATTGGTGCAGTTGCAGGAGGTGTAATTGGTGCTGTATTGGGAAATAATATCGGTCGAGGCGGAAACGCTGCTTTAGGTGCTGCAATTGGAGCTGCTGTAGGTGGTGGAACTGGAGCATTGATCGGAAACAAAATGGATAAACAAGCTCGTGAAATTGATCAAGCTTTGCCAGGTGCTTCTGTTGAAAGAGTTGGAGAAGGAATTCACTTGACATTGAATGAAAATGCAGTGCGTTTTGATACTAACAAATCAACTTTGACATCTCAAGCAAAAGCTAATTTGGATAAACTGGTTCCTGTATTTAATGAGTATGGCGATACAGATATTCAAATTTTTGGTTACACAGATAACACTGGAAAACCAGAGTATAACTTAACACTTTCAGGACAAAGAGCTGCTTCTGTGCAAGCGTATTTAGTTTCAAAAGGATTAAAAGCAAGCCGTTTCAAAACTTCAGGTTTAGGAATCGCTGATCCAATTGCAACAAATGATACTCCAGAGGGAAGAGCGCAAAACCGTCGTGTTGAATTCTCAATTACAGCAAACGACAAAATGGTAAACGATGCTAAAGCAGAAGCTGGAAAATAAGTTTCTAATTAAAATAAATCATAAAAAAAGCTGTTTCAATAATTGAAGCAGCTTTTTTTTGACTTTAGAAATTAAACATTGTAAATTTGACGTCTCATATTACAACTCATGCTTGACATTCAAAATATATCTTTTTCGTACACCGAAAGCCCCGTTATAAAAAATATTTCCTTTTCTATTGAAAAAGGTCAGAACGTTGCCATTATTGGCGAGAGTGGTTGCGGAAAAAGCACACTGCTCAAGCTTATATATGGACTATATGATTTGAACGAGGGAAACATTTTTTATGGTGATAAACCTATCTTGGGACCAAAATTTAATTTGATTCCAGGAATGCCTTATATGAAATATTTGGCACAAGATTTTGACTTGTCTCCATATGAAACGGTTGCAGAAAACGTGGGCAAGTTTTTATCTAATGGTTTTGCAAACATGAAAAAACTTCGTGTTCAGGAATTGCTAGAGATGGTAGAAATGGATCAGTTTGCCAATGTTAAGACCAAATTCTTAAGTGGAGGACAGCAACAAAGAGTTGCTTTGGTTCGAGTTTTGGCTTTAGAGCCAGAAGTAATTTTGTTAGACGAACCATTTAGTCAGATTGATGCTTTTAGAAAAAATGCTTTGCGCCGTAACTTATTCCGTTACCTAAAGCAAAAGGGAATTACTTGTATTATTGCAACGCATGATAGTACAGATGCTTTATCTTTTGCAGATCAAGCAATAGTAATGAGAAATGGAGAAGTATTGGTAAAAGATGATCCTTCAAAAATATACGAAGATCCAAAGGTTAAGTACGTGGCTTCTTTGTTTGGAGAAGTAAATGAAATTCCGACTCATTTATTATTGTCTTATCCAGACGAAACACATAAAACGCTAGTTTATCCGCATCAATTTAAAATGGTTTCGGAGTCAAAATTAATGGTAAAAATTAGGAGAACGTATTTTAGAGGAAGCCATTATTTAATTGAAACTGTTTATAAAAGACAGTTGATTTTCTTTGAAAGCGAAATAGATTTACCGCTTGAACAGGAAGTTTTTCTGGCACTAAATTATTTATAATTAGAGGATGTGTCAATTAGAAAATTATATGATTTCTAATTGTTAAAATAATAAACCCGACAGGTTTTAAAAATCTGTCGGGTTTACTTTTGGAATCAAATTATGAATTTAGTTTTTCAGATATTTCTCTAAGAATTGATCTTGTTCCCAAAGCAAATGAAGAATGTTTTCTTTAGCAACATAGCTATGAGATTCTTTTGGCAAAATAACCATTCTTGCAGGAGCTCCTAAACCTTTTAATGCTTGAAAATAACGTTCTGTCTGCAAAGTAAAAGTTCCAGGATTATTGTCTGCTTCTCCGTGAACCAATAAAATTGGAGTTTTCATTTTTTCTGCATTCATAAATGGAGACATTGCATTGTAAACTTCTGGAGCTTCCCAGTAATTTCGTTGTTCAGATTGGAATCCGAATGGTGTTAGAGTTCTGTTGTAAGCACCACTTCTTGCAATTCCGCAAGCAAAAAGATCAGAATGCGTTAGTAAGTTTGCTGTCATAAAGGCTCCATACGAATGTCCTCCTACAGCTACTTTTTTACGATTGATATAGCCTAAAGCGTCAACAGCGTCAATAGCTGCTGCGGCATTATCAACTAATTGAGAAATAAAGTTGTCGTTCGGTTCTGTAGTTCCCTCTCCAATAATCGGAAAAGCGGCATCGTCTAAAACCACATAGCCTTTTGTAACCCAATACACAAATGATCCGTAATAAGGAAAAGTGAATTCGTTTGAATTTTGAGTCGATTGAGAAGCGCTATTTCTATCTTTATATTCTGCTGGATAGGCCCAGATCAATAGCGGCAATTTTTCTTTTTTAGTTTTATCGTAACCAGCAGGTAGATATAAAGTTCCTGAAAGTTCCAATCCATCCTTACGTTTGTATTTAATAACTTCTTTGCTAACGTCTTTAATGCTTTCAAACGGATTCTTGAAATCAGTAACTTGTGTTAAGCTGTTTTGTTTTTTAATATTTCTGAAATAGTAATTCGGATATTCTGTTTTTGACTGAATCATAACTAAGACCTTTCCAGACTTAAAATCTTCAATTTCTAAAATATCTTCTTTTTTATCTTTGTATGGAGAAGTATAAATGCGCTTTGATTTTAAAGTTTCCAGATTGAATTCGTCAACAAAAGGGAATTGTCCATTTTTGGTATAACCCTCGCCAATTCTGTAAAGGTTATTTTTTTCGATAGCTAAAACATATTTGTTGTAGGCATTTTTTCTTGTTTCAAAAACTCCAGGATCAGAATAAACATCTTGAGAATTTCTGTCTGTGATTAATTTTGGCTGTTGATTTGGATTTGAAGGATTAATCAAAAATGTTTTGGTGTTTCTCGTATCGTACCATTCTTCTGAAAGGACTGCTAAATTATCATTTCCCCAAGTAATGTCACTAAAACGTTGTGGTGTTTTTGCCAATGATGTTGCTTCTTTGTCAAAAGGTGCATCCCAAAGAAAAACTTCATCTCTAAAATCAACTTTGTTGGCAGGATCTCCTTCGTCTAAAGCTACAACGTACGATAATGTCGCAGGTTTATCGTTTCTCCAAGCCATTTCTCTTTTTCCTTTTCGAACAGCCATAAAACCTTTTGGCATAATTTCGTTTAAAGGAACCTCGTTTACCGTTTTAATTTCTCTTCCGCTTAAATCGTAAACAACGGTTTTGAATGGAAATCTATTCAGTGGAACTACATAAGAAAATGGTTTTTGAATGGTAGTAAGCATAATATAATTGCCATCTGGTGAGATTCTTTCTCCAGCAAACATGGCAGCGTCTTTATACAAAACAGCATCACCATTTAGTTTTACTTTGTATAATTCAGAAGTTATGCAGTTTTCAAAATTAGCTTCGTCGTTTTTGTTTTTCAACATGTCTGGATACGTTCTGTTTTGAGATTTTTCTCCCGAAGTATTTGAAATAATTGGCCCAGTAGGCAAATCTTTTTTAGAATCCAAAAGTGGCTGTCTGTTTTTAGGAAGCATTTTTACTAATATAGTTTCACTATCCAAAAACCAGCTAAACGGATTTCCAAGGTTTGCATTTACTCTAGCCTCTGTAAGTTTTGTTGCTTGGGCAGTTGCCACATCCAAAACCCAAAGTTCAACACCCGAATTTGTAGTATGAGAGAATAAGATTTTTTTGTCGTTTGGTGACCAAAGAATATTTGTTATTTTCGGATTCTCAGGTAAGCCTTTAACTTGAATTTCTTCCTTCCCACTTATTTTTTTTAGTTTAAGATTGATCAAGTAAGTTGCTGTGCTTGAAATATTAGTAACAGGATTAATTCTTAAACCTGCTAGTTTAACTTCTTCTTGATTTAGATCTTCTAGCGTTTTATAAGTATTGCGATACATTAAGAGCATGTTCTCTTTTTTTGTATCCATAGATACCGAAGGAGGCCTTTGGTAATCTGCCAAATCTAAAATAGATTTCGAAGGTTTTTGATAAACTAGATTCTCTTGAGCAAAAGAGAAAAAGCTTATGTTTAAAAATAAAAACAGCGTAACCTTTAATTTCATAGTTTTAATTTTATGAGTTTATAAAATGGTATTCAAAATGTTTGTCTAATATACTTTTGTCTTGTTACAACTTGTATCTGATTTTTCATTTTTTTCAATATTTATGTCCGAAAATTGCCTTTTCAAGAAGTAAATGATTATAAGTTGCTTTAGAATTAAAATATATTAAATTGCTAATAACGAAAAAAATAGTATTTTGTGTACGTATATTTTAAAGTATGCGTAAATTTGCAATCCAATTTTTTAATAAATAATAATAGATTATGTATCATTCAAAAATAGCTGGTTTAGGATATTATGTTCCTTCTAATGTGGTGACTAACGATGATTTGTCTAAGATCATGGATACTAATGACGAGTGGATTCAGGAAAGAACAGGAATTCAAGAAAGAAGACACATTATCCGTGGAGAAGACACTACGACTTCAATGGGAGTAAAAGCAGCTAAAATTGCAATCGAGCGTTCTGGTGTAGCCAAAGAAGATATTGATTTTGTAGTTTTTGCTACCTTAAGCCCAGATTATTATTTTCCAGGCCCAGGTGTTTTGGTTCAAAGAGATTTAGGTCTAAGAACAGTTGGTGCATTAGATGTTAGAAATCAATGTTCAGGCTTTGTTTACGCAATTTCTGTTGCAGATCAATATATCAAAACCGGAATGTATAAAAATATTTTGGTAATTGGTTCTGAAGTTCATTCTACAGGACTAGACATGACAACTCGCGGACGTGGAGTTTCTGTAATTTTTGGTGATGGAGCAGGAGCAGCAGTTTTAAGCCGTGAAGAAGATTTAACAAAAGGAATTTTATCTACACATTTACATTCTGAAGGCCAGCATGCTGAAGAATTAGCATTGCAAGCGCCAGGAATGGGAGCGCGTTGGGTAACAGACATTATTGCAGATAATGATCCGAATGACGAAAGTTATTATCCTTATATGAATGGGCAGTTTGTATTTAAAAATGCTGTAGTTCGTTTTGCAGAAGTAATCAATGAAGGATTAGAAGCAAATGGTCTTCAGGTTTCAGATATCGACATGTTGATTCCGCATCAAGCAAACTTGAGAATTTCGCAATTTATTCAAAATAAATTCAAATTGACAGACGATCAAGTTCATAATAATATTCAGAAATACGGAAATACAACAGCTGCATCTATTCCGATTGCTTTAACTGAAGCTTGGGAACAAGGAAAAATCAAATCTGGCGATACTGTAGTTTTAGCAGCTTTCGGAAGTGGATTTACTTGGGCAAGCGCTATTATTAAATGGTAAATTAATTCATCTTACATTATATTTAGAACCTGCTTCTTATTAGGAGCAGGTTTTTTTATACAGATTTGTCAGGCTGAGCGGAGTCGAAGCCCCGTTCCAATAGGAGCGCCCTTCGACTCCGCTCAGTGGGACAAAACTTTGACGATTGTATGTGATTGATTTCTATTTGTCAGGCTGAGCGGAGTCGAAGCCCACATTCCAATTGGCACGTTCTTTTATTTAATGATTTGAATTAAATTTCTTACTTTTATTTTTTTTGAAAATAAAAATTATGAAAAGATATTACGTTTATATTTTGAAATGCTCCGATGGAAGTTATTACACAGGAATGACAAATGATATAAATAGGAGACTAAATGAACATAATTATGGCTTGAATAAAGAAAGTTACACTTTTGAAAAAAGACCTTTAGAGTTAGTATTTTGCACTGAGTTTAATGATGTTATCCAAGCTATCGCATTTGAAAAGCAAGTGAAAGGCTGGAGCAGAAAAAAGAAAGAAGCTATAATAAAAGATAAATGGGAGGACTTGAAAAAACTTTCTCAATGTCTGAATAAAACAACTCATAAAAATTTTAATAAAAAGGATGTTTAGTATTAAATTAGCCTTCGATTTTGCTCAGTAGAATACAAGCGACTTGTCAGGCTGAGCGGAGTCGAAGCCCACGTTCCAATAGGAGCGCGCTTCGACTCCGCTCAGGGTGACAAAGATTGAACTTAATTGTTTTAAAGTTTGTGAGGCTGAGTGAAATAGAAGCCCTTTTAATAAAATCAAAATGAAAAAAAATCAACTAGAAATAGCTTGTTTTAATTATGAATCGGCATTGATTGCTCAAGCAAACGGTGCAGATAGAATTGAGCTATGTGAAAATATGAAACTGGGAGGAACTACTCCAAATTCTATTTTGGTAGTAAAAGTTCGCGAAAGCATAAGTATAAAAATGCATGTTATCATTAGGCCTCGTGGCGGAGATTTTGTTTATTCTGACGAAGAACTCACAGAAATGAAACAAGACATAAAACAATATAAAAAACTAGGTGTTGACGGTTTTGTTTTCGGAATTCTAAAAGAAAACGGAAAAATAAATAAAAAGCAGAATAAAGAATTGGTTCATTTAGCGCATCCGCTTTCATGTACTTTTCATCGTGCTTTTGATGTGGTTAAAAATCCAGAAAAGTCACTAGAATCTATCATAGACTGTGGTTTTAAAACCATTTTGACTTCTGGTCAAGGCGTAAGTGTCGAAGAAGGAATTCTCGCTTTAGAAAGACTTCAGGAATTGGCAGGAGACAGAATTGAGATTATGCCAGGTGGTGGTTTACGGTCTTCTAACATCAAATTGTTGCAAGAAAAATTAGATCTGACTTTTTATCATTCTTCAGCAATTACAGATAATTCTGAAACTGCAAATCCAGAAGAAATAAAAGAACTGTGTAATTTTTTATAAGTTTAATAAAACAAAAAAAGTCTGGAGGTGGCAATCTCCAGACTTTTTTTCTACAAGAAATTATTCAAAAATTATTTAAAAAAAATCTTTTTAGGTAAGATTAGAACATTCCGCCCCCACCTTTATTAGTATTATCTTCTCTTTGTTTACGCTGTAAGTTTTTGATTTTTCCTCCTCCAAAGTTGTATGTCAAACCTAAATAAACTGTTCTGCTTTCCCAAGAAAACTGACCTGTTTGAGGATAAGGATAAATTCCATCAAAAGCATATTTCATTGTCTTGAAAACATCATTAAAACGTACACTAATGTTCATTTTGTTGTCTAGCAATGTGTAACGTGAACCAATATCCATTTTGTACATTTCATGTCGATTTTGCTGAACATCTTCAACAGGTCCTCTGTAAAAACCAAATAGCAAGAAACTTAAGCGTTTTGTAGGTTTAAAGTTAGAGTTCATACGAGCGTTAAAAGCTGTAGTTGTTACGCTACGTTCAAGAGGTGAACTTGTGCTAGTTGCTGGATCAAATTCAAATACAATACCTTGTTGTTTAATGCTCGAAAAGTCGATAGACGGTTGAATATCCCACCATTTTGTCAATTTATAATTTAACGAAACATCAAAACCATAAGCACTATTGTGATCATAATTTGTATAGCTCAAGATTTGTTTGTATCCAGACGGATCATTTGGATCTGGACTCAATGTTCTGCTTATTTGATCATTAATGCTTCTTACATAAACACCTGCAGTAACACTTCCTTTTTCAAGTGTTTTAGTATAATTAACCTCTACCGAATTTGTAAACTGAGGTCTTAATTCAGGATTTCCATATGAAGTTACTAATGGAGTTGAGAATTCACGAATTGGCTTAGTTTGCTCTATACTTGGACGGTCAACACGACGGCTATAGCTAAATTGAAGAACATTTTTTTCATTCAAATTATACGTCAAATAAGCTGATGGATATAAAGTAATATAATCATCATTAAACTTATCTTGGCCGTGGTTTAAATTAGCTTGAACTTTATAGCTCTCAAAACGAGTTCCTAATTGGTAACTGAATTTCTTGAATTTTTGACCAAAAGTCACATAAGCCGAATAAATATCAGTGTCGTAAGTGTAATTTGAAACTCTTTCGTCAACAGGAACTAAAGGATTACCAGTATTATAATCATTATTTGTTCTAGTAATTCTAGCTTCTGCACCAGCTTCAAGCGTGGTTTTGTCATTTAATGGATTTACATAATCAACATTTATCGTGCTTAATTTTCTTTGATCACCAATTTGATCGCTATAAATTACACTATTTGAAGTGTTATCAGGTCTTGTTGTATTAGTATCAAAACTTGCATTTTGGTCTGATTTCGTATCACTGTAATTACCTTCAAAATCTAAAGTATGTCCTTCTTTTTTGAAAATATGTTTGTATGCCAAATTGTAAGTTCCAGTTTTTGTTGGCCCTTTGTAAAGTGAATTTTGGTAAATGTTTAAAATATCTGGATCGCCATTGTTGTAATCGATATTAGTAATTACATTTCCGTTTCCAGTTGATTTATTTTGATTGGTATAGAAAGACAAAGTGTTTTTGTCATTAATTAAATAATCCATTCCTAACTTGTATAAGTAATTATCATTTTCGTTAGAAATTTTCAAATTTTGTTCTACATCCTGATCCAATCTTAAGATTCTACCTTTGTTATAGTACGTTCCAAAGTTTTGTCCTCCATTTCCAAAGAAGTTTACTTTTCCTGTTTTGTAGTTCAAATCAAGCGATTGATTGTATTTTGCAGTTTCTCCAAAAGTAATACCTCCGCTATAGCTTCCGTTAAAACCAGTGTTTGCACTTTTATGCAATACAATATTAATAATTCCAGACATTCCTTCTGGATTGTATTTTGCACTTGGGTTTGTAATTAACTCAATTTTTTTGATAGAAGTTGATGGAATTTGTTTCAATAATTGAGCAGGATCAATGTTCGATGGACGGCCGTCAATTAATACACGTACATTGTCATTTCCGCGAAGCGAAAGTTTTCCGTCCTGATCTACATTTACAGATGGAATATTGCTCATAATGTCAGATGCAGAAGCTCCAGCAGTTGTTAAATCTTTACCAACAGTAATTACTTTACGATCAATTTTTTGTTCAATTGTTGAACGTTCTGCAACTATATTTACACCTTTTAACTGAGTCGCTTCTTCTTCAAGAGCAACATTTACAGTTGCTGTTTTTCTATTTTCGCTTAAAATTACAGAACCAATATATTTCTTGAATCCGATATATTGAATTTCTATTGTGTAATTTTTTAAAGCAATGTTTTTAAATGAAAAGCCTCCGTTGTCATCTGTATTTACTCCAGAAACCACTTTTCCATTTTCTTTAAGCGAAACAGTTGCATAAGAAATCGGCGCATTGTTCGACTTTTCTGTAATTTTTCCAGAAACACTTCCGGTATTCTGGGCCTGTGCAGTTGCGATTATACCTAATAACGCAAACAGAAAGAATTTTAATTTCATGATTTTTTTACTGATTATTTTTTGATTTGATTGATGATGATTTTCGTTTTGTTAGTTTTTCTTTTTTGTTTTTTTCTGGCTTCAATAAAAATTGAAATCACTATGTAAGACTCTTTTGCATTTGATATGTTACAAGAAATTGAAGAAAAAAAAATATTTTTTTTCTCATAGGCTGTTTTGTAAGAGATTAGGCTTTTGATTTTTTGATAATTTTAACAATTAAAAAATGTGCTTTTTTGTCAAATCGAAACTCTTTTCTTGAATTTAATATGTTTTTGATTTTCTCTAATTGATGAATAAGCAGTATCTTTGCTCACTTAAAAAATAAGTTTACATGTCATTATCACAAATTCTTACACCTTCTATACAAAAAGCAATACAAGTATTATTTGATGTTACTGTTGATAAAATTGAGTTTCAAACTACTAGAAAAGAGTTTGAAGGAGATATTACAATGGTAATTTTCCCTTTATTGAAAGTCATCAAAATCAATCCGGCTGAATTAGGAAATAAAATTGGAAATTATCTAGTTGAGAATGTTTCTGAGGTTGCTCGCTTTAATGTAGTTTCTGGTTTCTTGAATATTGTTATTTCGGACAGTTATTATGTAAATTTCTTTAACGGAATAAAAGATCAAAAACAATTCGGATTTGTAGCTGCAAACCCAGAAGAAAAGGCAATTATGGTAGAGTATTCTTCTCCAAACACCAATAAACCTTTACACTTAGGACACGTTCGTAACAACTTGTTAGGGTATTCTGTTGCAGAAATTCTAAAAGCTTCTGGTAAAAAAGTTTATAAAACACAAATTATCAACGATCGCGGAATTCATATCTGTAAATCAATGTTAGCTTGGGAGAAATTTGGTAACGGAGAAACTCCTGAAACTTCTGGTTTAAAAGGAGATAAGCTAGTTGGTAAATATTATGTAGAGTTTGATAAAGCTTACAAAAACGAAATTAACGGTTTGGTAGAAGCTGGTAAAACTGAAGAAGAAGCAAAAAAACAAGCACCTATTATTATCGAAGCGCAAGATATGCTTAAGAAATGGGAAGCTGGCGATGAAAAAGTGATTGCTCTTTGGAAAAAAATGAACGAATGGGTTTATGAAGGTTTTGCAACAACTTACAGCAATCTTGGAGTTAATTTTGATAAATATTACTACGAAAGCAACACCTATCTTTTAGGTAAAGATGTTGTGCAAGTAGGTTTAGATAAAGGTGTTTTTGAAAAAGATCCAGACGGTTCTGTTTGGATTGATTTGACCGGCGAAGGCTTAGATCGTAAAGTTGTTTTACGTTCTGATGGAACAGCGGTTTATATGACACAAGATATCGGAACAGCAATTCAGCGTGTAAAAGATATGCCAGATGTTGGCGGAATGATTTATACGGTCGGAAATGAGCAAGATCATCACTTCAAAGTGTTATTCTTAATCTTGAAGAAATTAGGTTTTGATTGGGCTTCAAGTTTATATCACTTATCATACGGAATGGTAGATTTACCTTCTGGAAAAATGAAAAGCCGTGAAGGAACTGTTGTAGATGCTGATGATCTGATGCAGGATATGACCGATACAGCAAAACAAATTTCAGAAGATTTAGGAAAATTAGACAGCTATTCTGCCGAAGAAAAAGCAAAATTGTACAAAACGATTGGTTTAGGAGCTCTGAAATATTATATTTTAAAGATAGATCCGAAAAAACGTATTTTGTTCAACCCAGAAGAATCGGTAGATTTTGCAGGAAATACAGGTCCGTTTATTCAATATACATACGCAAGAATTCAGTCAATCATCCGTAAAGCCGATTTTGATTTTTCTAATAAAATTGAAATTGAAGAATTACATGAAAAAGAGAAAGAATTGGTAAAACAAATCGAACTTTTCCCAGAAGTAATTCAGAATGCTGCCCAAAATCATAGTCCGGCATTAATTGCTAATTATACGTACGATTTAGTAAAAGAATATAACTCTTTTTACCAATCTGTTCATATTTTAGGTGAAGTTGATTTGACGAAAAAAATATTCAGAGTGCAGCTTTCGCAAAAAGTTGCCGAAGTAATTAAATCTGCATTTCAATTGTTAGGAATTGAAGTTCCTGAAAGAATGTAAGAAAAAATAGAGTTAAAGAGTAAGAAAGCCAATAGTTTTAAACTATTGGCTTTTTTTATTGCTTTTTTGGCTTCAATGGTACAAGTCTAGTAAAATTCTGAAGTAGGTTTGCAGTGGCTTTGTAAATATTACAATGCAAGTGATAAAATTATAAGTCAATTCTTCTAATATTCATTTTTAACTATTTTGAATTAGTACGCTTTTAGTAAAGATGATAGAGATAAAAAAGAACCATCTAATTTAAGTAGATGGTTTTTATTCTTAATGACATTTCTACTTCGAGTTTTCTTCCCATAAAACTTTTCCTTTTTAAATAGCTTTACCAGTAAATCCTTATTTGTAGTATTAATATTATATTTTGTAATGTTAAAAGAAGTTTAATTCTTGTTAAAATTATTTTAATTTTTTAAGTTCGCCCTCTCTAATTAAAAAAACAAAATAATGAAACAAAAATTAAAAGGACTTATGATGCTTTTTTTCGTTCTGATTTTGCAATCGGCGATTGCTCAAGAGAAAAAAATTACAGGAAAAGTTTCAGATAATGCGGGAGTGCCTTTACCGGGTGTGAGTGTGTTGGTTAAAGGAACTAAAGTAGGATCACAAACAGATTTTGATGGTAAATATGAGATTAAGGCTTCATCAAATCAAGTGCTAGTATTTAGTTACATTGGAATGAAATCTAGTGAAATTACTGCAAGCTCCTCAGTTATTAATGTAAAAATGTTAGATGCTGGAGCTCAAGAACTCGAAAGTGTTGTAGTTACAGCTCTTGGTATTAAAAGATCTGAAAAAACTTTAGGGTATGCAGTTTCAAAAATAAACTCTGATGAGATAACAAAATCTGGTGAGCAGAATGTTTTACAAGCTTTAGCAGGAAAAGCAGCAGGAGTTCAAGTTATTGGTACAGGAGGTACTCCTGGTGCTTCAAGTAAAATTATTATCCGAGGAGTTAATACAATTTTAGGAAGTTCAGATCCTTTAATTGTTGTAGATGGAGTGCCTATTGATAATACGACAAGCCAAACAACCGCAGGTGATAATCCATTTAATGCAAATCTTTCGGGTATTAATAACTCTAATAGAGCTTTAGATATAAATCCAGAGGATATTGAAAATGTATCGGTGCTTAAAGGACCTGCTGCAGCTGCATTATATGGAGAACGCGCTGGGAATGGAGTTATAATTTATACGACCAAAAAAGGAAAAGCTGGAAAAGGACTTGGTATAGATTATACAACTTCATTGGCTATTGATAAAGTCAGCCAGTTGCCAGCAAGACAATCAAAATATGTTCAAGGAACAAGTGGCACTGCTACTGCCGTTAATCCAAATACACCTCAAAGTTGGGGGCCGTCTGCTGAACAATTAGGTATACCAATGTATGATAATGTTGGTAATTTTTTTAAGGAAGGATTAACCTTTACAAATAATATATCTTTCTACGGAGGAGATGATAAAGCAACTTATAGAGCTTCTTACGGGAATGTCACTCAAACTGGAATGATCCCAGAAACAGGATTGAAAAGAAATACGCTTAGAGTTGTGGGAGACTTAAAGTTAAGTAATAAATGGAAAACAGGTGGGAGTTTGCAATACACGCATACTACTAATACGTTAGCTCAAAACGGGAGTAACTCTTCTGGAGTTATGCTGAGTTTAATGCGTTCTGTTGGGAATTATGATTTAAGAAATTATATAGATAGTGAGGGAAATAATTTAAACTATATTTCTTCATACGACAATCCTTATTTTACAGTAAATGAAAATCCAGCAACAAGTGATGTAAATAGAGTGTTTGGTAATATGTATTTAACATATACTCCTGCAACATGGATGTCTTTAACTGCAAAAGGAGGAATAGATGCCTATTCAGACTATCGTAAACAGATTTATGCTATTTCTTCAAATGGAGATAACTTAGGAGGAATTGGAGAAGTTGCTTTCAATAACATTAATAATAAGCAATTCTATGCAGATTTTTTAGCAAATGGTTTACTTCCATTAAAATCAGAATGGTTGAAAATAAATTATACTGCAGGTCTTAATCTTCGTTCATCGCAAAATACAGATGTTTTTTCAAGAGGAAAAGAACTTGCCGTAAGAGGGCTTTATAATTTATCAAATGCTACTCAGTTGTATACTTCAAATACTGAGAGTAATATTATGTCGAGGGCTTTATTTGGGCAGTTAGAGTTTGATGTTAAAAACCAATTGTTTGTAACAGGGTCTGTTAGAAAAGAATGGTCATCAACTTATGGAACAGATGCTAATAGTGCTATATTTCCAGCAGCATCTGCTTCTTGGGTTTTATCAAATTCATTTGCTTTGCCAGAATGGACAACTTTCGCAAAAGTAACTTATGCTTATGGAGAAGTTGGTATTGCACCAGCTCCATATAGAACAATTAGTACATATTCGCAACCATTTATGACAGATGGGTTTACGGATGGATTAAGCTTTCCATACAATGGTATCAACGGAATGGCAGTTTCAGGACGTTTAGGTAATCAGCAATTAAAACCTGAAAGAGTTTTAGGCCACGAAGTTGGATTAAATACTAAATTTTTTGAAAGCCGTCTGACTTTTGATGTTAATTTATATTATAAGACTTCTAAAGATTTATTGATCGACGTGCCATTACCACAATCAAGCGGTTTTGCTGTTGTTTATCAAAATGCAGCTGAGCTTGTAAATAAAGGTATTGAAGTTGAATTTGGTTATGATGTATTTCAAAAACACAATCCTTTTCAATGGAATATCAATTTGAATTGGGCGAAAAATGAAAATAGGGTAACAGATATTGCTGGAAATCTTGATGAAATTAGTATAGAGACTGCTTTTGGATCAATAGGTTATTATGCTGTAAAAGGACAGCCATTAGGAAGTTTTTACGGTACAAAATGGCAACGAAATGCAGATGGTCAAAAAATCATTGGAACAGACGGTTTGCCAGTATTGCAAAGTGAAATAGGAAACTTAGGGAATTCTGCGCCTAAATGGACAGGCGGAATAAGAAACACTTTTACATACAAAAGGGTTACTTTATCAGGACTCTTAGATTTTAGACGCGGTGGAGTTGTGTATAACGGAACATTAGCAAGATTGCACAATTTTGGTATCTCAGAAGCTTCTGCAGATAGGGAACATTCTTATGTTATTGAAGGTGTGAAACAAGATGGTACACCAAACAATATTGCTATTACTGCAAAAAATTATTACCAAAAATATTTAGGTGATGGTGGAGGTGCTTCTGAAGAAGCAGTAACAGATGTAAATTGGGTAAGATTACGTGATGTAACATTAAGTTATGATTTTAATGTGAAAAAATTTAGCGTATTCAATTCTGCACAACTATCATTTACAGGAAGAAATTTGTGGCTAGACACAAATTATAAAGGTGTAGATCCCGAGACTAGTTTGACTGGTGCAGGATCAAGAATTAATGGATTGGATTACTTTAATAATCCAGGAAGTAAATCATTTATTATGAGTCTTAAAGTAGGCTTTTAAATTTAAAATAATTCGAAATGAAAAAATATATAACAAGTATAGTTCTAGCAACCATTGGTTTTGGTATGCTGATGAGCTGTCAATCTGAATTAGATAATTTTAATGAAAATCCTAATTCGCCTATTATAACCACTCCTAGTTTGTTATTAGCTGCGATGGAAGTTTCGACTTTTTCAACACATACAACAGGGTTAATTAGAACATCGAATATTTTTGATCAGCATCTTGCCGGTACTAGTGTTGGTCAATTAGGAGATATCCAGCGTTACATAGTTACTGAACAAGATGTAAATAACGAATGGAATACCTTGTATAGTACAACTTTGATGAATGGTTATTTATTAAACCGCGATTTTGCCATTTCACATCCTTATTACAATGGTATTGGGCAGGTGTTAACAGCTGTTAATTTAGGTTATGCGACAGATTTGTGGGGTGACGTTCCTTATGATGAAGCTTTTAGAGCAGATCAAGGAATAAAAAATCCAAAATATAATACACAACAGGAGATCTATCAAAGACTACAGACAATTTTAGACGATGCTATCGCTAATTTACAAAAGCCAGTTTCAAGTAATAGTACTGTCCCTGGTAATGATGATTATATTTTTAATGGAGATACTAAAAAATGGATTCAGATTGCCTATGTTTTAAAAGCAAGGTTTGCTTTGCGATTGACAGAAGTTGATTCTGAATCTGCTCAAAAAGCATTAGATTATATTAATAAATCGGGAATTAGTTCAAATGCGGATGACGCAAATACTTTCTTTACAGGAACATCAAATGGACTTAATCAATGGTATGCTTTTGATGTAAGTCGTCAGAACTATCTTAAAACGGGAGCTTACTTTGTAAATTCTTTAAAAGATAATGATGATCCAAGATTGTCATTCACTATTGCGCTAAATAAACCAAAATCTCCTTTGGAGCCAACTTATGTTGGTAATGTACCTGAAGATGTAGATACTGTAACGTCTTCTTACATTGGTTCGGCTTTTGCAAGCCCTTCATCAGCGATTGGAATTGTTACCTACGCAGAAGCAAAATTTATTGAAGCAGAAGCAAAATTTAGGTTAGGGCAAGATGCAAAACAACCATTTCAAGACGCAGTAGCGGCTTCAGTTCTTAAAATCACAGGAAGTGCAGTAACGTTTGATTTTTTAAATTCTGCAACTCAAACGGTAGATTTAGAGTCAATAATTCAACAAAAATATATTGCTCTTTTTTTAACTATGGAACCTTACAATGATTATAGAAGAACCGGGTTTCCTTCATTGATTCCAAATCAAAATTCTAATGTAAAACTTATTCCAGTAAGACTGCCAATACCATCGGATGAAAGACAATATAATCCGAACGCGACAGTTGTGAGTAATGTAACGAGCCATGTATGGTGGGATAAATAATAAAAAAAATCCGGAAGCTTTAAAAACTTCCGGATTTTTTTTAAAAGAATTTTCGTGTAAAAAAGTAGTAACGAGATTTGTACATGTCATTTTTATAAGTATGTTTACAGTAAGAAATAATTGGTTATTTTTCAGTTAAAAGTGCCAATAAACAAAAGAGAAAGATCGGCTAATGATCCTATAAAATAAATACGAGGAAGCCGAAAATCGCGAGAGTAGGCAAAATTTAAACCCAAAAACAATGATTAAAAAATCTTTACTTTTAATGATGCTTCTTTTTGCACTTACAGCAACAAAAGCTCAAGATTTAATTAACCCATCTTATGGATTTTCACACAGTAAAACAGCTTACATTACACTAGCAGACGGAACAGAACTTAGCGGAACTATTCGCGATATTGACAGAGAAAAAGGACTAATTGAATTTATTAAGTTACAAGACGCAGCTGGAAAAAAGCACAAACTAAAACCAGAGGATATTAAGTATATGTATTTACCACCTAGTGGACTTGATAATTTGACAAAAAAAATTGATTTTGGTACAGATTTTCAAAAATGGAACGATGATAAACTTAACCAAGAGTACTTAAAGGAAGGTTACGCATACTTTGAAACTGCTGATGTGCAAATCAAAAAGAAAAAATCAAAATTATTAATGCAACTTTTAAACCCTGCATTCAGTAAAGAATTTAAAATATATTGTGATCCACATGCAAAAGAAACTACTTCTTTAGGAGTTGGAGGTGTTAAATTTGTAGGTGGAGATGCTAAATCTTACTATGTTGCTAAAAAAGATGCACCTGCATTTTTATTAAAGAAAAAAGAATACAAAAAAGAGTTTGCAACATTGTGGAGCGGATGCGACAAATTAATTACTGCATCTTCAGCAGATCCAAAATGGACAGATTTATCAAGACACGCTGTTACCTATTCAGAGTGCGCTCAGTAATTAAATAAAACAAATAAAAAAATCCGGAAGTTTTTTAAACTTCCGGATTTCTTATTTTAACAACTAATTCTAATTACTTAACAAATTTGTCAATAATAGCATCTGATTCTGCTTTTGCAGTATCTGGTTTTAAATCAAATAATAAAGAGTAAAGTGCTTTTCTGTCTACTTTAGCTTCTAAGTTAAGATCTTTATGTCTGTCAAAAAGAGTTTGCCATTTATCACGAACGTTTTTCCAAAGAGCGTTATTTGCTACCCACCATTTTTGAGCTGCGATACATTTTACATCTGGAACTTTAGTATACACATCAAATCCTTTTTCTTGCGCCAATAAAACATCTTTTCCAGCATCGTCACGAACCAATTTATCATTGTCTTGCTCATGATTCCAACCTGTAGCAGTGATTTCGTGAATATTTCTTCTTTTTAAAACATTGTAATCGTTACGTTTTGTTTGCTCTCTTCTAGGAAGCGGTGCATCAGCAACGTTTGCCCAATAATCTTGTCCATCAACGTGAACCCATGTTGAAGATCCTTCATATCTAGGACTATCATCTACTTGATATACTTTTTGAGTCCATTGGCCTTTAACCGCTTTTTTGTCTAATTTTTTATATTTCCAAGAATTTCCTTTATCAAATGTATATAAGTCTGTGTTTTCGTAAAGCCAATCTTGTCTCCAGTGTTTGATAATCATATCGTCACTCACGATCAATAAATGCTGCATTACGATTTTGTTAGGAGTATCTTCTAATAACTCTACCCATTCTAAAGCAGATTCATGTTTCGTTTCAGAAGGTTTATAAGTAAGAGAATCTTTTGGGTATGAGAAAGTTTCAGTAAAATTGAACTTTACCTCATAACAACCACACATAGATTTAATAGATTTTATGTCTTGTTGTTTTTTATCCTGACTAAAACCAAGACTGCATGTTAAAGCCATAGCGGCTGACAAAAAAAGGTTTTTTGAAATCATAACTTATTGTTTTGTTTTTAAATTTTTCGCAAATATATAAATTTAATTTAGAACAATTAAAAATAATCATATATTTGCACCGATTATTAAGACTCAATAAAAATAATGAAAATTAAAATTACTCTTTTTGCAGTTGTGCTTTTTTGTCAAATTTCTGTTTGTCAAGAAGTTAAAAAAGATAGTGTAGAAACAAATGAATTATCGGAAGTTAAAGTTACTACTGCAACAAGAACAGAAAGAGTGCTTTCATCATTGCCTTTACCAATGACAATTATTACATCTGAAGCAATTATTAAGTCTGGTGTTACAAGATTGAATGAAATTTTAAGTGAACAAACGGGGATTATTTTGATTCCTGATGAAAGTGGTTTTGAAGGAATTCAAATGCAAGGATTAGATGCCGCATATACAATGATTTTAATTGATGGAGTACCGTTAGTAGGTAGAAGTGCTGGTGTTTTGGACCTATCAAGAGTTTCTGTTGGAAATATAGAAAGAATTGAAATTGTTAAAGGAGCTTCTTCAGCATTGTATGGTTCTGAAGCAATGGGTGGAGTAATAAATGTAATTACAAAAAGACCTAAAAAAGATACGTTTACGGGAAGTCTTTCTTATCGATATGCGACTTTTAATACTAGCGATGCTAATACCAATTTATTGTGGAAAAAGAAGAAGTTCTCGGCTAATCTTTTTGCTAATTTTTATTCTACAGATGGTTATGATTTAGATAAAAGTACACCTTTAAAAAATGTAGAGCCATTTTATAATTTTACTATTCAGCCTAAGATATATTACGACTTTTCGGAGAACCTGAAGTTAATTGTAAATAACCGTTTTTATGATATGAAAATGGATAGCAGAGCGATAATAGATGCTGAAAATTATAGTGGAGATGCAAAAGAAAAAGAATGGAATTCGCAACTAAAATTAGAGCATAAATGGAGTTCGAAAGTATATTCTGAATATGAATTTTATGCTACAAATTATAAAAATGATTCCTTTTTAAAAGACGAGAATAATGTTCTTTTTGAAAGTGCTTATTATAACCAATGGTTAATTCGACCAGAGGTTAGAACGACACTTTCATTAAAAAATGATAAACTAACAGGTGGGGTTGGGGTAAGTTATGAGACTTTAGACAGAACTTATTTTGAAAAACAAGTAAACTTTAATTCACAATATGTTTATCTGCAATATGATTACAACCCAACGGAAAAATGGAATATTCTTGCTGGATTTAGGTACGATAATCATAGTGTGTATGCTTCGCAATTTAGTCCAAAATTAGCGGTCAATTTTAAGGTTAGCGAAAATTTCTCTTTAAAGTCTTCTGTAGGTTATGGATATAAAGCGCCAGATTTCCGTCAGTTGTATTTTGACTTTACAAATCCATCGGTTGGGTATACCGTTTTGGGATACAATGTTGCCGAAGATCGTTTAAATCAATTAGACGAACAGGGACAGCTTTTATCTAGAGTAGATGGAGTAAATTTTAGTGAACCATTAAAGCCAGAAAGTTCAATAAATGTGAATCTTGGAACTTTTTACAAGAAAAATAAATTAAGATTAGACGTAAATGCTTTTTATAATTCAATAGAAAATTTAATTGATACCCGTGTTGTAGCTCAAAAAACGAATGGACAGAATGTCTTCAGTTATTTTAACATTAGTAAAATTTTTACTTACGGTTTAGAATTTAATTCAACTTACGATTTCACAAAAGAATTATCGGTATCATTTGGATATCAGTTTTTAACAGCAAAAGACAAATCTGTTCTAGATAATTTCGAAAACTATCAATACGTACGTAACTCAGATTTACAAACCATTCAAATTAAAAAATCTGATTATTTTGGATTGTTTAACAGATCAAAACATACGGCCAATGTTAAGTTAGCGTACACTATACCTAAAATAAAAACAGATATCAATTTGCGTGTTTTCTATAGAAGCAAATACGGAATGTTCGATACCAATGGTAACCAGATTCTAGACAAATATGACACATTTGTCGATGGCTACTTCTTAACAAACTTATCTATATCAAAATATATCGGAGATAAATTTATGCTTCAGGCAGGAGCAAATAATTTATTTGATTTTACAGATCCATCTCAAATTAGCAATCTAGCAGGTAGACAGCTTTTTGCACGAATTCAATATAATTTTTAATCAACATTTATTTAACACCTTTCACAAAATGAAAACAAAAATTTTAAAACTTTCGCTTTTAGCATTATTTATTTCTACAGCATCTTGCAGTAGCGATGACGACAAAAATGAAGTAACACCGGTGGTAACAACAAAAGTTTCTAATGTTTATGCTCCGCAAACAGGAGGACAAGGACAACCAGTTGGTGGTGAATTTACAAAATTCAGTTTTTCTCAAAATAAAATTGTAACTGACGATAGTTGGGATATCGCTTTCCGCGGTACATCAGTTATTGTTAATGGAGGAGCAAAAATTAGCGCTACTGATACAGGAGAGCCAGAAAGAAAAGGACAAGGAGCAGTAAGTGTTGTTTCAGGTATTTTTGCAAACGTAACAGCTTTTCCAGCTGCATCTACTTTTGCTCAGGATGCTAGCGGTGCTTCTGCATTCCCTTCTTCAGGAGATAATGCTTGGTACGATTATAATGGAGCAACTCATATTATTTCTGCAAAAGCAGGAAGAGTATTTGTTATCAAAACTCATGATGGAAAATATGCAAAAGTAGAATTCTTAAGCTATTATAAAGATGCACCTGCAACACCAGACCCAAATACTGCTGTAGCAAGATATTATACTTTTAATTTTGCATACCAAGCAAATAGCACTACTACATTTTAAATAAAGAGTTAATCTCGAATATTTTTATTTTATACAGGTATTTTTAAATAAAAACATCAAAAATCTAGTTAATCATTAGCTTTGTTTTTTTTATTTTTTTTTTTGATTCAAGAGGTTAGAAATTCTAACCTCTTTTTTTTGTTCTACTTTCTTGTTAAAATTAAATAGAAACAAAATGTTATTCTATCTTTGCACAAATTTTTTCTGCAATAAGTTAACAATTATTTAATTGGTTTAATTTTTGAATGCAGTTCTTCATATTTTATAATTATTAGGTGAATACAAAATCTTATTTTTTTCAGTCTTTTGCAATCGTAGCTTTGGCGCTAGTTGCTTTTATTGGGTTTAAACAAATCCTTCCAGACAAAATATTTTCTGAGAGTAAGTTAGATTCTAAAAATATATTGATAGACAGTTTGCTTTTAGAATCTGTTGCCGAAGATTCCTTATCGTTAGACAAAGACAGTATTGCGAAAAGTGAAGAAGCATTAAACGGACAGAAAATTGTTTTTGATCAAACAGAAGGAATCGAGTTTCCTGCAGAAACATTTGAAAACTACAAAGGTTATCAATATCTAATTTCTTTTTATGAGAAATTGTATCAGTTAGAAAAAAATCCGCAGAATAAAGTGAGAATCGCTTATTATGGAGATTCTATGACCGATGGAGATTTAATCGTTCAGGACGTTCGTACCAATTATCAGGAACGTTTTGGCGGTAATGGTGTTGGTTTTGTTTCTATTACTTCAGAATCTGCTGCGTCTAGAGGTTCTGTAAAATCAACGTATTCTAAAAACTGGAAAACGCAATCTTACTTAAATGTGAAAAGACCGACGTGTCCTTTTGGAGTTAACGGACACGTATTCTTCGCAAATGATAAGTCCAATTCAACTTGGGTTCAGTATGAAGCTGGATTGAATAAATATTCTACTTCTTTAGATAATGCAACCTTATTTTACGGCCGTTCGTCTAAAACTGGAAAAGTTAATTTCATTATCGGAAAAGATACAATCAAGAAAAGCCTTTCTCCAAATAGTTTGGTTAATACGCTTAAAGTTTCATCAGGAAGTTTAAAATCGTTTAAAGCAAATTTCGTTCAAGCAGATTCTATTCCGATTTACGGATTTAATTTTGATAACGGCGCAGGAGTTCACGTAGATAATTTCTCGCAGAGAGGGAATTCTGGACTACCGATTTCGATGTTTAATGCAGACGTAATGAGAGCATTTAATAATAGCTTGAAATACGATTTGATTATTTTGCACTACGGAACCAACGTTTTAAATTACGGAACTAAAAATTATTCTTGGTATGAAAAAGGAATGACAAAAACCGTAAATAAAATTAAAGAATCTTTCCCAGGTGTTTCAATTTTAATTGTTTCTACTGCAGATAAATCAACTAAATATGATTTAGAAATGAAAACCGATTCTGCTGTAGTTCCGTTAATGAAAGCGCAAAAACATTACGCGCTTGAAGCACAGGCAGGTTTTGTGAATTTATATACTCTAATGGGAGGAGACGGTTCTATGATTAAATGGGTTGATGAAACTCCTGCAAAAGCAAATAAAGATTATACCCATTTTAACCAACGTGGAGCAAAAGCAATTGGAAATTTGCTATACGGGCAATTAAATAAAGGATACGAAGAATATAAAGTGCTCAGAGAAAAAAGAGATGCTGAGGGAACTAAGCCAAAACCAGTACGAAAAGCCAGACCAGATTCCGTTTCAGTAACAAAAGACAGTGTATGATAAACAAACTTATTCTTTCTTTTTGTTGTCTTTTTTTTGCAACAAATGAAAAAACTTCAAAAACACCCGTACATCCAACACCAAAAAGTATGATTCAAAAAGCAGATACAGCAGCAATTGGTGCTCCTTCTGAGGGTCAAATTTACAATGCAAAAGCATTAAATGATTTTTTTCAGAAACTGGAAAAAAACGAAGATCAGAAGAATCAAAAAATCAATATTGTACATATTGGTGATTCGCATATTCAAGGTGATTTGATGACCAATGAAATTAGAAAAAAACTGCAACACAAGTTTGGTAATGGAGGGCGAGGTTTAGTGTTTCCATATCAACTGGCTAAAACAAATGGTTCTTATAACGAACGTTTTAGATCAAACAGAACTTGGGAAAGCTATAGAAATATTCATCCTGTTAAGAATTGTCCGATTGGGTTAAGCGGAATAGGACTTTGGAGAGATTCTGGTGGATTCGTAATAGAAATGAATGTAAAAGATCTAGCTTACAAATTCAATACGATAAAAATTATTACGCCTCAGAATCAAGATATGTTCGATTTGGCGATTTCATCTAAGATCAATTCTATTCAGACCACAGAGCCCAAAATAATTACACACAAAATTAAAAAAGGCGAAGTACTTGGTTCAATTGCAGATAAGTATAATGTTTCGATTATAGAAATTAAAAGAGAGAATCATTTAAAGTCTAATAATATTCGAGCAGGAAGAATTCTGAAAATTCCCACAAAGGAAACGAAACCAAAGACAATCTCAATGTCAGAATTTGTTCCTTTAGCAATAAAAACAGATTCGTATTCGCATTATTATAATTCAGAAAATGCTTTGAGTCGAATTTTCTTAATTCCGAACAAAGAAGCAAAAGATTATGAATTAAACGGAATTGTTTTAGAAAAAGATGCTCCAGGATTAATCTACAGTAGTATTGGAGTAAATGGCGCTAAATATTCAGATTACAATAAATATCCGTTATTCTTTGAGCAATTAAAATCATTGCAAGCAGATTTACTGGTTTTTTCGTTAGGAACAAATGAAAGCTACGATCATTTAGATGTAGAAAAATATATTCGTGAGCTAAAAGAATTTATCAGCAATATAAGAGCACAAAAAATAGATGCGCCAATAATTGTAATGACACCGCCGCCATCTTTGCTAAGAAGAAAACCAAATACTTATATTGATGATTATGCGAGACAAATTATTGATATAGCTCAGAAAGAAGGTTTTGCCGTTTGGGATCTGTACGATGAGTTTGGCGGAATGAGCGGAATAAGACAATTAAAAATACAAGGATTAATTGGTCCAGATTGGGTTCATTACTCAAAAAAAGGATACGAGAAACAAGGAGATTTGTTTACTCAGGCATTTTTAAAATCATACGATAATTTTAAATTAAAGAATTAAATTGACAACAATAGATAGCATTAATAATTGGTTTATTCAAAACTTTGGTGCAATTACGATAGAACAAGTTAAGAGTTGGTTCGTTTACGATCCAGACGAAAAACTTTTATTCAATACTGGTTTATTCTTAGGTTTATTTCTGGTTTTCTATTTTGTGTATGGTTTTTTACGCAAAACATTTTATTTGAGATTAACATATGTTATTCTCTTCTCACTTTTCTTTTACTATAAATCAAGTGGAATTTACTTTCTGCTGTTATTGCTTTCATCGGTTGTAGATTATGGTTTGAGTCAGATTATTTATAGAGAAAGTAGAGATGGCGTTAAGAAGTTATATTTGGTTATAAGTGTTATTTTGAACTTAGCTCTTTTAGGCTATTTTAAATACATGAACTTCTTGATTGTGACTTACAATGATATGTTTCATGGTAACTTTGCACTTCATAATGTTTTCCTTCCAGTTGGAATTTCGTTCTATACTTTCCAATCGATGAGTTATATTATTGAGATTTACAGAGAAGAAATTAAACCGACAAAAAATTATATCGAATATTTATTCTTCGTTTCTTTTTTCCCGCAGTTAGTTGCTGGACCAATTGTGCGTGCAAAAGATTTCTTGCCTCAGATTTATCAAAAATTAAACTTGACTAAGCAGGATGTAAATAATGCTTTGTTTTTAATTATCGGAGGTTTAATTAAGAAGACAGTAATCTCAAATTATATATCGGTAAACTTCGTAGACCGTGTTTTTGATACGCCAATGAGTTATACTTCGTTTGAAAACTTAATGGCTTCGTACGGATATGCAATTCAGATTTACTGTGATTTTTCTGGATATTCAGATATGGCAATTGGTATTGCATTATTGCTTGGGTTTAAATTGCCAGTTAACTTTAGAACACCATACAAATCGACTTCTATTACAGATTTTTGGAGAAGATGGCATATTTCGCTTTCAACTTGGTTAAAAGACTTTTTATATATATCAATCGGAGGAAACAGAGAAGGTTCTTTCGCAGGATATTTATTTCCGAGTTTATTCTTCTTCGGATTATTACTTTGGGGAATGTCTTGTTACAACGAAAGTGTAATTCCGCTAATAATTGCAGGAATAAGTATTTTGATTTTTGCTTTGTCATTTCTGCTTTCAAGTAAAATAAAACAGACATTGGTAACCAATTTCAATCTGTTTACCACAATGCTTTTAGGCGGTTTGTGGCACGGAGCAGGAGCACAGTTTATTGTTTGGGGAGCGCTTCACGGATTAGCTTTGGCTGTTCATAAAATATTTATGGAATTCTTTCCTTCGAAGAAAGATAAAAGTCCGAATTTCTTATGGAGATTTTTCTCAATCGTGATCACATTTCACTTTGTGGTTTTCTGTTGGATTTTCTTCCGTGCAAGAGATTTCGAAACTGCTTTGCAAGTAATTAATAATATTGGCCAATTAACATTCGAACCAGAACTTTGGAAAACAATTGTATTAGGTTACAAAAATGTTTTCGGATTAATGTTGTTCGGTTACGTTTGGCATTTCTTACCAGAATCATTCACAAACGGAATGAAATCTGTTTTCGACAAAACGCCTTTACTTATTAAAGCAATAATCTTAGGATTTGTTTATTGGATCGTTTACGCAACAGCGGTAGCAGGTTCGCAACCATTTATATACTTCCAGTTTTAATTCTGGAGGTTCAAAGGTTCATAGTAACAAAGGCACAAAGATTTTATTCTTTGTGTCTTTTTTCTTTTGCCACAGATTAGAAGGATTAAAATGATTTTTTTCTCTCGCAGATATAGGAAATTTTTATTCTCAATCAAAAAATAATCTGTTCGATCTGCGAGAGAAAAATATTAGTTTAAATAATTCGAGAAATTAGCGTAATTCGTGGCAAAAAAACTTTGCGCCTTTGTGCCTTCGTGGCAAAAAATTGCGTACAAATAAAAATTGCCTGAAATATCTAATTAGATTATCTTTGCACTTCAAATAAAGAAAATGATATGTTTGATAATTTAAGTGATAAGTTAGATAAAGCGTTCCATATATTAAAAGGACACGGTAAAATTACAGAAGTAAACGTTGCAGATACTTTAAAAGAAGTTCGTCGTGCGTTACTTGATGCCGATGTTAACTTTAAAATTGCTAAAGATTTTACAGCAAGAGTAAAAGATAAAGCAATTGGTCAGGATGTATTAACAACATTACAGCCAGGACAATTGTTGGTTAAGTTAGTAAAAGACGAACTTACCGAATTAATGGGTGGAGATGTTGCTGGCGTTAACCTTTCAGGAAATCCAACAGTGATTTTGATGTCAGGTTTGCAAGGTTCTGGTAAAACTACTTTCTCTGGAAAATTAGCAAACTACTTAAAAACAAAGAAAAATAAAAAACCACTTCTTGTAGCGTGTGATATCTACCGTCCGGCGGCGATTAATCAGCTTCATGTTGTGGGAGACCAAATAGGTGTTGAGGTTTACTCAGAACCAGAAAATAAAAATCCTGTAGAGATTGCTCAAAACGCAATTAAACATGCTAAATCAAACGGATTCAATGTTGTTATCGTCGATACAGCAGGACGTTTGGCAGTAGATCAGGAAATGATGGACGAAATTGCTCGCGTACACAAAGCAATTCAGCCACAAGAAACATTGTTCGTTGTAGACTCTATGACAGGACAAGATGCTGTAAATACAGCAAAAGCTTTCAACGATATCTTAAACTTTGATGGAGTTATCTTAACGAAATTAGATGGTGATACTCGTGGTGGAGCTGCGCTTTCAATCAAATCGATTGTAAACAAACCAATCAAATTTGTTGGTACTGGAGAAAAAATGGAAGCAATTGATGTTTTCTATCCAGAACGTATGGCTGAGCGTATCTTAGGAATGGGAGACGTTGTGTCTCTTGTTGAAAGAGCTCAGGAACAATTTGATGAAGAAGAAGCAAGAAAACTTCAAAAGAAAATCGCTAAAAACGAATTCGGTTTTGACGACTTCTTAACGCAGATTCAGCAAGTAAAGAAAATGGGTAACATGAAAGATTTAGTCGGAATGATACCAGGTGCTTCAAAAGCGATGAAAGATGTTGAAATCGAAGACGACGCTTTCAAACATATCGAAGCGATCATTTATTCGATGACTCCAGGAGAAAGAAGCAAACCAGCCATTATCGATGTAAAAAGAAAAGCTAGAATTGCAAAAGGTTCGGGAACAAAAATCGAGCAAGTAAATCAGCTGATGAAGCAGTTTGACCAAATGAGCAAGATGATGAAGATGATGCAAGGTCCAGGCGGAAAGAATCTGATGAAAATGATGGGGGGTATGAAAGGAATGCCGGGTGGTATGCCAGGCGGAATGCCAAAATAATAAAAAGAGTTTCAAGTTTAAGGTTTCAATTTAGAAACCAAAACTTGAAACTTTTTCACTTAATATATTAAGAGTTTCGTTTTAACATGAAACCTGAAGCTTGAAACAAAAATTAAAACCTGAAACAACACACAATGCAGCTACTAGACGGTAAAAAAACATCTAATGACATTAAAAACGAAATTGCAGTCGAAGTTCAATCTATAAAAGCAGCTGGAGGAAAAGTACCTCATTTAGCAGCGGTTTTAGTGGGTAATAACGGAGCAAGTTTAACTTACGTAGGAAGTAAAGTAAAATCATGTCAAGAAATTGGTTTCGATTCAACTTTAGTTGCTTTACCAGAAACGATTACAGAAGACGAGCTTTTAGCAAAAATTAAAGAATTGAACGAAGATGACAATCTAGATGGATACATCGTTCAATTGCCTTTGCCAAAACACATCGACGAGCAAAAAATTCTATTAGCAATCGATCCTGACAAAGATGTAGATGGATTTCACCCAACTAACTTTGGTAGAATGGCTCTTGAAATGGAAAGTTTTATTCCAGCAACGCCATTCGGAATTATGGAATTGTTAGAACGTTACAAAGTAGAAACCGCAGGAAAACATACAGTTGTAATAGGAAGAAGCCATATCGTAGGACGTCCGATGAGTATTTTAATGAGCCGAAAAGGAAATCCAGGAGACTCAACCGTTACACTTACTCACAGCCGAACTAAAGATTTAGCAGAATTCACTAAAAATGCTGATATTATTATTACTGCTTTAGGAGTTCCAGAATTCTTAAAAGCAGATATGGTAAAAGAAGGAGTAACAGTTATCGACGTTGGAATTACACGCGTAGAAGATGCATCAAATGCAAAAGGATATGTTATTAAAGGAGACGTTGATTTTGATGGTGTAAGCAAAAAAGCATCATTCATTACGCCAGTTCCAGGTGGAGTAGGACCAATGACAATTGCAATGTTGCTTAAAAATACACTTCTGGCAAGAAAAATGAGAAGCGCAAAAAATAAATAATATTGTGTCAAAATAAAAATAAAAAGCCTGTTCATTAAAAGAATAGGCTTTTTTGTTTTTATCATTTGGGCGTGACCGTATTTTGCGAATGGCGCGCCAATCTTTACGCATATGCGCGCCATTCGCAAAATACGGTCGGGCTATCCGCGCTACTTCGGTAGCCAGCTTCTATCCCTCACGCGGTTTGTACAAATAGACCTGATAGGTTTTTAAAACCTGTCAGGTCTTGTTGAAATAAAAAATCACTTTTTTATTTGCCAATTAAAAATAAATAATAACTTTGTAACGCAAAGTACTTTAATTATGAATCAAAAGCACCAAGAAGATTTAGCACATATTCGTTCCATGATGGAGCGCTCTTCAAGAGTTTTATCATTAAGCGGACTTTC
The DNA here is from genome assembly GCF_058794775.1 of Flavobacterium sp. GW823-FHT06G12. Lineage (NCBI taxonomy): Bacteria > Pseudomonadati > Bacteroidota > Flavobacteriia > Flavobacteriales > Flavobacteriaceae > Flavobacterium > Flavobacterium sp. GW823-FHT06G12. The sequence continues at coordinate 176,998 of NZ_JBXAHE010000006.1, read as the reverse complement.
AGGAGTTTTCGCGGGTCTTTCGGCTTTAATTGGCGGAATCTATGTTTACGAGCTTTTCAAAGCAAACGGAATGGATTATCTAAGCGATGAGCATAGATTATATTCTGCCAATTTGGTTTCAGAATTATTCTGGATTGGAATTACAATTTTAGTATTTGCATTTTTATTCGGAATCTTTTTTACCATAAGAAAAAGCCGAAAATATAATTTGCCAATCTGGACTTCAGTAACAAAAAAATTATTGTTTAATTTGGCTGTTCCGCTTGTAACAGGTGGTGTATTTTGTCTAGCTTTAATGTATCATGGGCACTTTGGTTTAGTAGCGCCAGCAACATTAATTTTTTATGGACTAGCACTTATAAATGCAGAAAAATATACATTTTCAGATATAAAATATCTAGGTTTTTCGGAACTGATTTTAGGATGTATTGCACTTTTTAATATAGGATATGGGTTGATTTTCTGGGTTTTAGGATTCGGAATCTTACATATCGTGTATGGATTAGTGATGTTTAAAAAATACAAATAATCCAATGGGAATTATTGATAAACTAAATAAAGATTTTGAAAGCCGTGTCAGACTGGGTATTATGTCCGTTCTGATGGTTAACGACTGGGTAGATTTTACCGAGATGAAAGCGCTTTTAAATATCACTGATGGTAATTTAGCAAGTCATTCCTCTGCGCTTGAAAAAGCGGGTTATATCGAAGTGAAGAAAGAATTCGTGGGCAAAAAGCCAAAAACCTCTTATCAGGTGACCGATTTGGGGCGTGCGGCTTTTAAAGAACACTTATCGTACCTTGAAAAATTAATGAAATCCTAATAACGCTATTTTTTTATCCATAAACTTTGAAATACAAAGTACTTTTAAATTTAAAACAATGAAAAAACATCAATTTATTTTAGCTTGCACAGCGGTTTTTTTACTGCTTTTTTACAACGAATCTGTTGGAATCAATATTTCTATTTTCGGTGTAGTTCTTACGCTCTTGATTAGTTATTTCTATCAGGAAAAGATGGTCGACAGATCACATTTGGTTCTTGTAATGACCTCTATTTTATCTTGTTTTGCCTTTGCTTGGTACGGAGATGCAGCATCATTCTTTGCCTTAGCCCTATCAATTGTATTTTTGCAATTCAAAACTCAAAATGGAGAACTCAAGATAATTCAGGTTTTCCCACTAATATTCTTAAATGGATTTGCTTCTGTAGGTAGAATATTTATGTTTCATCAATGGCTTCCAGAGCGAAAAATCCATAATGATTTTGCTAAAAAACTAGTGGCCTTTGTTTTGATTCCAATTGTTTTTCTCGGATTGTTTTTTATCGTGTATTCTTTCGGAAGTGATCATTTCTCTTCATTATTTACAGATTATGAACTGGATATCAATTTACCGCAATTAATAGGAATTAGTATTTTAGGATTTTACATTTCATTCAATTTTTGGAATTATTGGGTTCCAGATGCCTGTTATGAATACAATCCGAAATTAAACAATGATTTTAGCAATATTTCTGAAGTGAAAAATCAAAGTACTTTTTCTTTTTTAGATCTGGATTTCGAAAGAAAAAGTGGTGTGATTACTTTGTTTCTGTTAAATATTATGCTTTTAGTTTTTATCGGAACATATAATTACGAGCAGTTTTTTGAAGTAGTGACAGCACAGGCTTCTAAACTTAGTTCTGATACACATGAAAGAGTAAATTCTGTTATCTTTTCGATTCTCATGGCAGTTGGTGTAATTATGTTTTATTTCAAAGGCGGATTCAATTTTGATAAAAAAGCAACACTTCTTAAAACACTTGCCAAAATCTGGATTTTTCTAAATGGAATTTTGATTGTAAGTACCATCATCAAAAATTCAGAGTATGTTTCATTTTTTGGTTTAACCTATAAACGTTTGGGAGTTTACGCTTTTCTTATTTTGGCAATCATTGGTTTGGTTTACACTTTTTTGAAAATTAAAAAACAAAAAACCAATGTTTATTTAGTAAATCAGATGGTTTGGTGTTTTTACGGGACTGTACTTTTATGCAGTTATGTAAATTGGGGAAACATAATTACCAATTATAATATCTCAGTAAATAAGGGGGTTTCGCCTATTTTTTTAAGCGGTTTAAATTTTAATGATGAGGCTCGAAGAGAATACTTCCAAAAGAACAATTTAGACGGGAAATATGCAGAATCAGTCAGAGAAGAAATGATTTTAAATTATCAAGAGGCTAGTTTTTTATCTAAAGCATTATACTATGATTTTTTAGATAAAAAGAAATAAATAAAAAAATCCCATTCGTTTGAATGGGATTTTTTTATTTATTATCTCCTCTTTTTTTAAATCTAGGATCGTGTTTTGAAATAAATGCTTTTCTTCTGGTTGGAGTTGCAGCGTTTGAGGTTGAACTTTCAGTTTTAGGAAAGCTTGCTTCTTCCGTTTTGCTAGAAGGCTCAATTAACTGATTTAATTCTTTTATTTCAGCATCTGTCAAATCTCTATATCTTCCAACAGGAACATCCAAAGAGATGTTAATGATTCTAATACGTTTTAAGGCAGTAACTTCATAACCCAAGTATTCAGACATTCTTCTAATCTGACGGTTTAATCCTTGCGTTAAAATGATCTTGAAAGTGAATTTGCTAATTTGTTCGACTTTACATTTTTTGGTAACCGTATCAAGAATAGGAACACCATTCCCCATCCTCTGAATAAAACGATCTGTAATTGGTTTGTTTACCGTAACGGTATATTCTTTTTCGTGGTTGTTTCTGGCACGAAGAATCTTATTTACAATATCACCGTCGTTGGTCATAAAAATTAATCCTTCACTGGCTTTATCCAATCGTCCAATTGGGAAAATACGTTTTGGATAATTAATATAATCAACAATATTATTTTTAACTTCAAGGTTAGTCGTGCATTCAATTCCGACAGGTTTATTGAAAGCTAAATAAACCAATTTTTCATTTTTCTCTACGATTAATTTACCATTAATACGTATTTCGTCATCTGGCGAAACTTTAGTTCCCATTTCCGCCACCGCACCATTTATAGTTACGCGTCCTTCTTCAATTAATTTATCAGCTTCGCGACGAGAACAATAACCGGTTTCTCCGATAAATTTATTGAGACGTTTCAAATTTTCTTCCATACTGCAAAAGTAGACAAAATTTAAATTTTAGACTTGAGATTTCAGATTTTAGATTTTATTTTAGAAAAAACCTTTGTTCCTTTGAACTTCTGCACCTTTTTTTAAGAGTGATGAAACTCCTTACTATCTTTGGGTGTTTCATTTCTTTCAAACATTCCGTAATCACGGACTACAGATGCAATTCTTAAATGATAATCTTTGAAAACTTCATTTCTACCTTTTGCCTGAGCTGCACGATGCATCTCTAGATTTCTCCACTGCTGAATGCTTTCTTCATCTCTCCAAAAAGATAAAGATAAAATTTTTCCAGGATCAGCTAGACTCTGAAATCTTTCTATTGAAATAAAACCATCAATGTGACTTAATTCGGGTTTTAAATTTGCAGCGATATCTAAATATTCTTCTTTCTTTCCCTCGTTGGGAATGACTTCAAAAATTACAGCAATCATTTTAATTTTAGATTTTAGATTAAAAAAGCTTAGGGTCTTAGCGACTTAGTGGCTCAGTAACTTCAGAAAACAGAAACTCAATCACTTTATCGTACAATTCGTCATCGTGCATGCCGTGGCCTAAACCGCTAGTTTCGATAAATTGACTGTTTTTCCAATTGCTGGCTATTTTTTTTCCTTCTTCAAAAGCTACAATCTTATCTGTCGTATCATGAGCAATAAAACCAGGAATAGTAAATTGAGAGGCAAATTTTTGTCCCGAAAAATCTTCCAGTTTAAAATTGAAACGATTAACAAATTTGTTTTCTAATAAAGACAACATTCTTCTATTCAAACTCAGCATTGAGATATAATTATCGATCAAAGTTTTTAAATCAGAAGGAGCGCCAAGAACAACCATTTTGTTAATGCTCGTGTTCGGAAACAAATATTGATGATAAACGCAGGCCGCTCCGCCAATAGAATGCCCAATTATAATTTCTGGCTGATATTTTTCTACAGCTTTATTGATAAATTCGGCGTAAAGTGGCACATTAAATTCTTTTCCGCTACTTTGTCCGTGTGCAGGCGCATCAATTGCAATAATGGTGCTTCCAGATTTTTGAAGATGTGGTAAGGTTTTTTTCCATCGTGCAGCATTGCTTTCCCAGCCATGCACTAAGAGAATTTTGGTTTCATTTCCTTTCCAGATGTAGGTTTGAAAATGATGTTCATTATGATGAAACATTTCTGTTTCTGTATGTCGTAAAACTTTTGGAAGTTCCTCTTTTTTTAATCGGCCAATTCGAGGCTGGCTAAAAAGAGCATAAGAAAGTTCCATAGCTTTTTTCGGACGAACATAACTCAAAAAGTTAATGTAAGATCCAACTGATTTTAATGTGATGAACCGAATTCCTTTTTTAATTCCCAAAACTTAAATTTTTTCTAAAGATAAAAAAAGGTCTGCCACGAATTACACAAATTGGCGCGAATTTTTTATTCTCAAAGGAGTAGATTAAAAAAATAATTTGTGAAAATTCGTGGAATTCGTGGCAAAATAAACGTAAAAAAAAAGTCCCGATTTAATCGGGACTTGATATTTAGAATTTTGTGAACAATTGTTCCATTTTTTCTTTTTCTTCTTCAGCTAATTGTGTATCAACTAAGATTCTTCCAGAGTGCTCATCAGTGATGATTTTCTTTCTTGAAGCAATTTCAACCTGAGTTTGAGGTGGAATTGTAAAGAAAGATCCAGCAGAAGCTCCTCTTTCGATAGAAACTACAGCTAATCCGTTACGAACACTGCTTCTGATTCTGTTGTAAGCAGCCAATAATCTGTCTTCGATTTGTGCAGCAAATTCAGCAGATTTCTCAGTTAAGAAAGTTTCTTCTTTTTGAGTTTCAGCCATGATAGCATCTAATTCAGATTTTTTATGTTTTAAATGAGAGCTTTTAGCATCAAGTTTTTCTTTTAAATTAGAAATAACTTCTTTTTTGTGCTCGATAGAAGCTTTCATTTCTTTGATTTGCTTTTCAGCCAATTGAATTTCTAATTCTTGAAATTCAACCTCTTTTGTCAAAGAATTAAATTCTCTGTTGTTACGTACTGATTCTTGTTGTTTTGTGTACTTCTTGATCACTTCTTTATGCTCCTCAATAGCAATTTTTTTTGCTTTGATTTGCTCCTCAATCACTTCAAGTTCACCTTTCAGTTTTTCTGAACGAGTGCTTAAACCTGCAACTTCATCTTCTAAATCTTCAACCTCTAAAGGAAGTTCTCCTCTAACGTTTCTGATTTCGTCAATTCTAGAGTCAATAAGCTGTAAATCATATATTGCTCTTAACTTGTCCTCAACACTTAATTCTTTCGTATTCGTCATATTCTATAAGTACTTAACTGGATTTGTATTTTCTTCCGATAAAATGATTGCAAAATTAAGAATTTTTTTTCGAAGATAATCAACAATATAATTTTTTGTATAGCGTTCGCTCTCAAAATGACCAATATCTGCCAAAAGTAACTTGTTTTCGGCTTCATAAAACTGATGATACTTCAAATCGGCAGTCAAAAATGCATCTGCTCCAGAACTTATTGCATTTCTAATTGCAAAACTTCCTGAACCTCCTAACACAGCGACTTTTTTGATTTTTTTTTCTAAAAAAGCAGAATGGCGAATTCCGTCGGCAATCATTTTTTCTTTTACAAACTGAAGAAAGTCTTTCTCGTCCATTTCAACTTCAAATTCGCCAATCATTCCTAAACCAATATTCTGATGAGAATTTTCAAGATTGTAAATTTCATAAGCTACTTCTTCGTAAATGTGATTCGCAAAAAGAGCTTTTAAAATTCGGGATTGCAAGTGCTTTTCAAACGTAACTTCGATTTTTATTTCCTGTGTTTCGGTTAAGTTGTGGCGTTCTCCGATTACAGGATTGCTTTCAGAATTTCCTTTGTATGTTCCAACTCCTTCAGAGTTAAAACTGCAATTGTCGTAATTGCCAATTGTTCCTGCACCCGCTTCAAATAATGCTTTGCGAACTTTATCTGCATTATCAGGAATTGTATAAGTAACTAATTTTTGGATGAAATTATTTTTAGGAACTAATATCTTAGTATTTGTCAGACCCAAAGCATCACAAAATATTTTATTAACTCCTGCCGAATGATTGTCTAAAGCTGTGTGAACGGCATAAATAGCTATATCATTTTTAATTGCTTTTAGAATGGCGCGTTCCACATAATTTTTACCTGTGATTTTTTTAATTCCAGAAAACAATATCGGGTGAAAGCAAACGACTAGATTAGAGTTTTTAGAAATAGCTTCGTCAATTACATTTTCTAATGCATCGTGACAAACTAAAACTCCCGTACATTCGGTTTCAGAATCTCCGACTAAAAGTCCAACATTGTCAAAATCTTCGGCATAGGCCAAAGGAGCCATTTCTTCAAGAACCGATATAATATTTTTGATTTTCATTTTAAGATTTGTTTCAAGTTTTAGGTTTCAAGTTTCAAGTTCTTCGACTTGTGGCAAAACCTCAAACAAATTAACGAAAAAAATTATACTTTCGTAAAATGAACTTACTTCGAAAATTACTTTTCCTTTTTTAGTATTTAGTTTTAATATATCGCTTAAATTTGCCTGTTTTTTCTTTCATTTTTTAAGGTTTAAATGATAGAGTAATTTTTAATAGATTAAGGCGTTACAGGATTTTATAAGATGGCAAAAAATAGAAAGATAAATGTTCAGGGAATAGATATAGTTTTATACCAAGATAATAAAGATGATTTTATGTCACTTACTGATATTGCGAGGCATCGTGATAGCGAACGCAGTGATTATATTTTGCAGAACTGGATGAGAAATCGCAGTACAATTGAATTTATTGGATTGTGGGAAAAATTTAATAATCCTGATTTTAATTCCATCGAATTTGATGGAATTAGAAATATGGCAGGTTCTAACAGTTTTTCTTTAACTCCCAAAAGGTGGATTGAAGCTACGAATGCTATTGGAATCATTTCGAAGACTGGGAGATATGGAGGGACTTTTGCTCATAAAGATATTGCATTCGAATTTGCAACTTGGCTAAGTGCAGAGTTTAAATTTTATTTGATAAAAGAATTTCAAAGATTAAAGGAAGAGGAAAGTAGTACTAAGAAGCTCGAATGGGACCTACAACGAACAATTTCAAAAATTAACTACGTTATACATACCGACGCAATAAAAGAAAACTTAATTCCCTTGTCTTTAAATGCTAAGCAAAAGAACTTTATTTATGCAGATGAGAGCAGATTTATTAAATGTTGCTTTGTTTGGTAAAACAGCCAAAGAATGGAGAGACGAGAATCTTAATGCAAAAGGAAATATTAGAGATGTCGCTTCTATTGAGCAGTTAGTAGTATTGTCAAATTTGGAAAGCATAAATGCTATGTTGATACAACAAGGTATGATACAAAAAGAAAGATTAATAAAATTGAACGGAATTGCTATTAATCAAATGAAAACGCTAATTAATTCTAACGTTTTGAATAAACTAAAATAATGAACATACTTCGAAAAATACTTTTCCCTTTCGCCATTTTATACGGATTCATTACTTCAATCCGCAATTTTCTTTTTGATAAAGGAATTTTAAAATCAACTTCATTTGATCTTCCTGTTATTGCAGTTGGAAATTTAAGCGTTGGCGGAACTGGGAAAACTCCTCAAATAGAATATCTGATTCGATTATTATCTGATAAATATAAAGTGGCAACTTTAAGTCGAGGTTATAAAAGAAAATCGGAAGGTTTTGTTTTGGCTGATGAAAATTCGAATGCTGAAATTTTAGGCGACGAACCTTTTCAGTTTTATCAAAAATTTCCAAATGTAATGGTTGCTGTTGACGCCAATCGTACAAATGGAATTCAGCAACTGCTTTCGCAAAAAGAAAAACCTGAAATTGTTTTGCTCGATGATGCCTATCAGCATCGAAAAGTAAAAGCAGGTTTTTACATTTTGCTTACTTCTTATGGAGATTTATTTGCAGATGATTTTATGCTGCCAACAGGAAATTTGCGGGAAAGTAGGAGTGGAGCAGAAAGAGCCAGTATCGTAGTCGTTACAAAATGTCCAAGTATTTTAACTGAAGAAGAACAAACTGCGATTAAATTAAGATTGAAGCTTAATTACAAGCAAAAGCTATTTTTTAGTTTTATTGATTATGATAATGTGATTTACGGTAAAAATGAAAAAATTTCCGTTAACGAAATTAAATCACAATCAAAAATTCTTTTAGCCGGAATTGCGAAACCAAAACCATTTTTTGATTATTTAAAGAATGAAAACGATGAATGTTTGACTTTTCCAGATCATCATCATTTTTCTGATGCGGATCTAGATTCAATTCAAGTTAAAGCAAACGGCAGAAAAATAGTTACAACCGAGAAAGATTATGTGCGTTTAAAAGATTCAAAATTGGTTTCTCAATTGTATTATCTTCCAATAAAAAGTTCATTCATCAACTATCAGCAAGACTTCGATGCTACGATTTTAGAGTATGTAAAAGAAAACTTAGCACCTTAGTATCTTTGTATCTCAGAACCTTTGTTAGTCAAAAAACTTAGCAATAGTACTGTAGAATTCGTCTGGAACAAAAGGTTTGGTAATAACATCATCCATTCCAAAAGAAAGAAGCATATCTCGGTTTTCGTCAAGCGAAATTGCTGTTAAGGCAATAATTGGAGTTGCTTTGTCAAATTCACGAATCAATTTAGTAGCTGTAGTTCCGTTAATACCAGGAAGATGAACATCCATTAAAATCATATCGAAGCGCTTGATTTTTAAAAGTTCGACAGCATCTTCTCCATTGTCAACAATCTCGCAGGTGATGTTTTTGTTTTCTAGCATTTTGCGAGTGATCATTTGATTGATCTTGTTGTCCTCAATCAATAAAATAGATTTGTTTTTCAATTGTTTGTCGTTATAAGGTTTTACTTCTTCGATTACTTCCAATGGTTCGTTGTTAATTTTAAAATTTAGTTTAAAGGTAAATGTAGAACCTTTACCCACTTCACTTTTTAGTTTTATTTCGCCTCCTAAGAGTTCGATTAATTTTTTTACGATAGTTAATCCAAGGCCAGTTCCTCCGTATTTTCTATTTACTTCTATAGAGCCTTGAGAAAAACTTTCAAAAACAGTTTGGAGTTTATCCTCAGGAATTCCAATACCAGTATCCACAATTTCAAAGTAAACTGTTGCTTCTTCTCCTTCTTGCGAATACAATTTTGCAATAACATTTACATGTCCGTTTTGAGTAAATTTTAAAGCATTGTTGATTAAGTTTAATATAATCTGAGATAATTTGGTCGGATCACCAATTAGATTGTCTGGAATTGCTTTGTCTATTTCTAGATTAAAATAATTTTTGTTGGCAGTTGCTAGTTCTTTTAATGAACTTTGAATATTAAAAAGCAGTTCTTTCAAATTAAAGCTGATATTTTCAACTTCAACTTTAGTCGAATCAATTTTATTAATTTCTAAAATTTCATTGATAAAAGTAGTTAGATAATTACCAGAGAATTTTAAAGATTCTAAGTACTTTAATTGCTTTTTCTTCGGTTTGTCTTCAAGTAGAATATGGGTTATTCCGTTAATGGCGTTCAATGGCGTCCGGAGTTCATGGCTTACTGTAGATAAAAATTCAGATCTGGCTTTTGATGCTTTTTCTGCTTTGTTTTTAGCCAAAATCAATTCTTTGTTCTTTTCTCGAAGCAATAAATTATTCTGATTTCTAATAATATTGTTTTTGTACAATGCTAAACTCAAAAGAGATAAAATTGAAATTAAAGCAATTGCCAGTATACTCACCAACTTAGAATAGCGATATGTTTTGAGCTGAAATTTTTCTTCGCTTTCTTTTTTTATGGTATTGTTTAAAGATTGATTTTTTTTGAATTTTGAGAATTCATCCAAATCAATTTTGGCATTCTTTAATTTTAAAATATAATTTTCAAGCTGATAATGTTCGTCTAAATACGAATACGCTAGATCATAATTTTTATTTTGTTTGTAATATTGGCTAATCGCTAGAACGATTTTAGATTTCTTGGCAAAATCATTTATTTTGGCATTGTAATCTAATGCTTTGTCAAAATAAATCATTGCCGAATCATTTCGTTTAAGCTGTCCCTCAATTAGTCCAAGCTGATAATATGCATCTATTTTGGTTTTTATAATTGCATTGTTATCCGGCTTTTTGGTGATGGCTTTAAGAGTTTTTACTGCCGATTTAAGATCATTATTAGTCTTAAATGCCAAAGCTTTCTGATAATCTAAAACTGCGGCATTATCATTAATGTTTAGTTGTTTTAGTAAATCTGTGGCTTTCGTATAATAGACACTGGCCGTTTTGTAATCGCCTTTTGCTGTATTGGCTACTCCAATATAATGCAATGCCAAAACTTTTGTGCAGCTTGGTTTTAAAGTGTCAAATAAAGAAACTGTTTTATGGAAGTTTTTTAAAGCTTCTTCAAATTTTCCTTGGTTATAATAAATTTTACCAAGCTTAAAAGTCTGATTTGCAAGATTCTCTTTTTTGCCATTTTCTTCACAAAAATTAATCGATTTTTCAGTGTAGTAAACTGCTTGATTGAACTTTTTATTGTTAAGATTAGAATTAGCGAGCTTGTTATAATACATGACGCTATCCGTATTCTTTTTGGCTTGAGAATACAAAAACGAGTTAAAAAAACAAACAACAATAAAAAGATAGTATTTCATGTATGGCAATGCTATTACAATGAATCTTATTTTTTTCTTATCAGTAAAATTAAATCGATCAACCTTGATGAATAGCCAATTTCGTTATCGTACCAGCCTACAACTTTTACCATTTTGTCGATAACTGAAGTTAGCTGAGCATCAAATAAACAAGAATGTGTGTTGCCAATTACATCTACCGAAACAATCGGATCTTCGGTATAATCTAATATTCCTTTTAAATTTGTTTTTGAGGCTTGTTTGAATGCTTTATTTATTTCTTCAATGCTCACAGCACGTTTTACATTGAAAGTTATGTCTGTTAATGAGCCGTCTGGAACAGGTACTCTAATACCACATCCACCCATTTTGTTGTGCAATTTAGGAAAAATTTTCGTTAATGCCTTAGCTGCACCCGTAGTTGTTGGAACAATCGACTGGCTGGCACCTCTTGCACGGCGTAAATCCTTATGGGGCTGGTCATGAAGACTTTGGTCTGTTGTAAAAGAGTGTATAGTTGTAATGTATGCCTGTTCAATTCCGCACAACTCTTCGATAATTTTAATCATCGGAGCGGCGTTGTTTGTGGTACAGCTCGCATTAGAAACTATATCTTCATTTCCTTCCAGAATATTTTGGTTTACACCAAGAACAACCGTTTTTATGGTGTCAACTTCTGATGGAGCAGAAAGAATTACTTTTTTTGCTCCAGCTTCTAGATGCGCATTTAATTCTTCATGCGTTTTGTATTTACCTGTCGATTCGATTACAATATCAATCGAATGCGATTTCCAATCTATGTTTGCAATATTTTTTTCGTGAAAAAAGAAAAAATGCCTTCCATCTACAATGATACTATTTTCGTCATGACTTACTTCAGCAGGCAAAACTCCATGTATACTGTCATATTTAATTAAATGCGACATGGTTTTATTGTCTGCAATATCATTTATAGCTACGACTTCGATTTCGGGGTGATTTAAAAGCAATCGGAATAAATTTCTTCCAATTCTTCCAAACCCATTAATAGCAATTCTTGTTTTCAATGTTTTGTTTATTCGTTTAACTGTTTAATCGTTTAATCGGTTTTACAATTAAACGATTAAACGATTAAACTTTTTTATAAAATATGTTTTTGTGCTTTATAAGAAGAACGAACAAGAGGTCCGCTTTCTACATGTCTAAAACCTAATTCAATACCAAATTTTTCATATCTGGCAAATTGTTCAGGTGTAATAAATTCTTTTACAGGAAGATGTTTTTTACTTGGCTGTAAATACTGTCCAATAGTAACCACATCAACATTTGCATTTCTCAAATCAGTCATAGTCTGGAAAACTTCTTCTTCAGTTTCTCCAAGCCCAAGCATAATTCCAGATTTTGTTCTATTAATTCCTTTTTCTTTTAAATAACGAAGGACTTCTAAACTTCTATCATATTTTGCCTGAATACGAACTTCGCGAGTTAAACGTCGTACCGTTTCCATGTTATGAGAAACAACCTCAGGATTTGCTTCTACAATACGATCAAGGTTTCTTTCAATTCCTTGGAAGTCTGGGATTAAAGTTTCAAGAGTAGTTTGAGGATTCATTCTTCTGATAGCTCTTACAGTTTCCATCCAAATGATAGAACCACCATCTTTAATATCATCTCTATCAACACTGGTAATTACAGCGTGTTTAATGTTCATGATTTTAATAGAACGAGCTACTTTTTCTGGCTCATCCCAATCTACTGTTTCTGGTCTTCCGGTTTTTACACCGCAGAAACCGCAAGAACGAGTACAAACATTTCCTAAAATCATGAAAGTTGCTGTTCCTTCACCCCAGCATTCGCCCATGTTAGGACAGCTTCCAGAAGTACAAATGGTATTTAAACTATATTTATCAACTAAACCTCTAAGTTCAGTATATTTTTGTCCGATAGGTAATTTTACTTTTAACCACTTTGGTTTTGTGGTTTGTATATTTTCAGTGACTGTTTCCATATATCAATGTTCAAAGTACAAAGATACGGAATGTAGTTTATTTAGAGATGTTTATTTGCTTTTCGTTTGCTTTTGTTGAAAGAGTAGACATTTTTGCAATAAGTAAATTTTAATGTTAATACTTTGATTTAAAATGTTTTTTTGACTTTGTTTTCCTTGCTGATTGTTTCTTCTTCTAACGTTTTGGCTATTTTATTGTAAAATAAGAATATAACCTTAATCTGTTACAAATTTGACTTCTTCAGATATTGTAAAATTTATACTGTACTAATTTTGCTGTTAATTTAACAGTTTAAAAACATGAAAAAGAAATTTATTCTAGTAGGAATGTTGTTTGCAGCTCTTGGCTTTGGTAAAATAGAGGCACAAATACTTTCGGATAAATCAATGGGAGCTTTGAGCAAAGGTGTTTCAGGATTTACTTTTAGTGATGCAGATGCGGCGGCTCTAGCAAAAAAATCTATCGATGAAATGGATGCAAATAATCCCGTTGCAACACCTGCAGATGGCTATTCAATTCGTTTAGATCGAGTATTTGGAAAACACACAACCACCGAAGGGGTAACTTTAAATTATAAAGTATATCTGGTAAAAGATATTAATGCTTTTGCTTGTGCTGACGGTAGTGTTCGCGTGTTTGCAGGTTTGATGGATATTATGGATGATAATCAATTGCTTGCTGTTATTGGGCATGAAATTGGACATGTTGTTAATCATGATACAAGAGACGCAATAAAAGCGGCTTATAAAAAAGAAGCCCTGATGGATGCCGCATCGTCACAATCTGGAAAAATGGAAACGCTAACCAATTCTCAATTAGGACAAATAGGAAGTGCCATGATTGATAGCAAACACAGCCGAAAACAAGAATCTGAGGCAGATGCTTTCTCTTATAATTTCATGAAAAAAAATGGCTATGATGTGAATGCTGTAGAATCTGCTTTTAGAATTCTGCAAAATTTAAGCGAAGGAGCTGAGTCGTCTTTTATGACCAAAATGATGAGTTCTCACCCAGATTCTGGAAAAAGAGCCGATGATGCTAAGAAAAAGGCAACAAAAGACGGTTTGTATCATGCTTATGTGCAACAGAAAATTGATAACACAGCGCCTGTAAAAGCAAAAACAACGACAACGGCTAAAAAAACGACTGCAAAAAAGAAATAATTTTTTTGATATAAAGGTAAAAGGCAAATTCATTAGTGTTTGCCTTTTTTTGTTTTAAAATATTGTTAGATAATATTTTAAGCGACTGCAGTATAGCTAGTTTAAAAATTATACCTTTAAATGTTAAAAAACTAGATTTCTAATAGAAATGTGAAAATGTTATTATAGTATATTTGTTGTTAAATTAATAAAAGTAAAAAATGAAAAAGAAATTTATTGTATTGGGAGTTTTATTGGCCGCTTTTAGTTTTACTAAAACAAATGCACAGATTAATCTGGGAGATAAAGCAATTGGGGCAGTTCAAAAAGGAGTTACTGGTTTTACTTTTAGTAATGCTGATGCAGCAAAACTATCTAAAGAAGCCGTTGATAAATTAGACGCTGAACATGAAATTGCTGGACCGACAGATGGTTATGCTTTAAGATTAAATCGTGTTTTTGGCAAACATGCATCTGGAGAAGGATTTACTTTAAATTATAAAGTGTATAAATTGAAAGAAGTAAATGCTTTTGCAACTGCAGACGGAAGCGTTCGTGTGTATTCTGGATTAATGGATATCATGGATGATAACGAATTAGTTGCTGTAATTGGGCACGAAATCGGTCACGTTGCAAACAACGATTCTAGAGATGCTGTTCGTGCAGCTTATCAAAAAGAAGCTTTAATGGATGGAGTTGCTTCTCAGTCGGCAACTGTGGCAACAGTTACAGATAGTCAGCTTGGAAAAATTGGAAGCGCGATTATTGATAGTAAATACAGCCGTAAGCAAGAATCTGAAGCCGATTTATTTGCTTATAATTTCATGAAGAAAAATGGTTATGATGTAAATGCTGAAGAATCTGCTTTTAGAATTTTGGCAAAAATGAGCGAAGGATCTGAAGCGTCATTTATTGATCAAATGATGAGTTCGCATCCAGATTCTAAAAAGAGAGCAGATGATGCTAAGAAAAGAGCAGAAAAAGATGGTTTGTACAAACCATATGTACAGCAGAAAATTGTAAATACAGTTCCTGTAACAACTACTAAAAAGACAACTACAACAACCAAAAAGAAAACAACTACAACCAAAAAGAAATAAGAGTTGTTCTTTAGAATTATAAACCCCAGCAATGCTGGGGTTGTTTTTTTATCCTAATACATGAAAAGCAAGAACTTTTTGCACTTCATAAACATTAACCGATTTGTTGAATTGTTTTACAATACTTGGTTGCTGTTCGCTTGAGATCCAGATTTTTAATTCGGCATCAAGATCAAAAGTTCCTGCAGTTTCTACACTGAATCTTGTAATGTTTTTGTAAGCAATAGATTTGTATTCTGTTTTGCTTCCTGTAATTCCTTGCACATCAACTAAGATTAATCTTTTGTTGGTAAAAATAAAAGTGTCGCGAATAAGTTTAAAACCCATTTCGATTTCTTCATTTGTAGTTAAAAGCTGTCCATACTTCTTGATTAAATCTTCTGAACTTACAGAACCTGCATTACCAAGAATGGCTGAAAATATTCCCATTATTTTGTTTTTAATTAGTTGAAATGAATTCCGTTTTTAAGAGGTAAATGTAGTGGATTTTAAACGAATATAAACAAAAAAGCAGAACCTAAAGTTCTGCTTTTTACTTTTCAAAATATCTATAAATTAGTCAACTTCTGTTTTTATCGTAATAGGAAGATTGTATGCAGTTCGCACTGCTTGTCCGTTAAGAACTCCTGGAGTCCATTTTGTTTTTAATGATTTTAAAACTCTAATTGCTTCTTTACCCATTCCGTAGCCAGGATCATTTTTTACCATAATGTCAGTAAGTGATCCGTCTTTTTCAACTACAAACGATACATACACTTTTAATGTTTTTTCTACATCAAGTTCTGGTCTGCGGAAATTATTTCCAACATATTTGTAAAACTGTGCAATTCCGCCTGGGAATTCTGGAAGCTTATCCAAAACGGCAATAGAAACAGGCTCATTAGTTGGTGGCGCAACCGAAGCAACTTCACCATTTCCTCCAGAAGAAGGCATTGTATTAATTGCAGGTCCATTTCCAGTTGTATTGTCTGAAACAGGTACATTTTCTGTATTTACCGCAATGTTTTCAACTGCATCTTGTGTTCTACTAACAACAGGATTTGTCAACTGAACCGCATCCGTTTTTGGAGCTGTGCTATGTTCAACCATAGGCGCAGGTGGAGCTGGCGGTGGCGGCACAACAATTGGATCCACAGGTATAACCGTAGGTTTGTAGATTGTTGGTTCTGGCTCTACTTCAACGGGTGAAGTCCTAAATAGTTTGCTAATAAGTACTGGTGTACTTCCTAAAGCCGTTATTAACAATAAACCCATAAAGAGAGCTGTAACAGAATTTTTGGAATTCTCCTGGCGTAATTGATACGCGCCGTATTCTTTGTTTTTGTTCTCGAAAACAAGATCGGTCCACTTGTTTTCATAAATGCTTGATTTAGACATAATTTTTGGGTTTTAAGGTTAAGTAACTTTAAATCATACGCAGAAAAGGTTTAGGGTTGAGCTAACAACGTAGAAGTTGTAGTTTTAATGTTGTGAAAATGTGTTTATTTTAAGAATAAAGGTAAGAATTGTTTATTCTTTGATTAAAGATAATAAATTATCTGTTACGTTCAATGATTTCTGCTAATAATTTTTTAGCACGTAAAAGTTTTACTTTGACGCTACTTAAAGGTTCGTCAATCTTAGCAGCAATTTCCTGATAAGACATTTCTTGGAAATAACGAAGCTGAATTACTTCTTGATAATGTGGTTTAAGTTCTTTGATGCATAAGAGCAGACGAGAGAGATTCTGTTCTTTAATTAAAGCATCTTCTGCAGATGGAGTAGGGTCGGCAATGTTGTATGCCTGTTGGTCTTCGTTGTCTGTGATTTCTATAAAAAGATTGGTTTTCTTTTTTCGAAGTAAATCAATATAGACATTTTTTGCAATTGCAATAAGCCAGGTGTTAAACTGAAATTCTGGATTATAAGAAGCTATTTTGTCAAAAGCTTTAGAGAATGTTTCTATGGTAATATCTTCTGCGGTGGTTTCATTTTCGGTTCGTTTGAGCATAAACGAATACACCTCATTCCAATAATGATCTAATAAAAAAGTAAAGGCGATCTGATCGCCTTTTTTTGCTTTTTCTATTTTAGAATTTATTTCCAATATACTGGTTTTGAAAAGATATTAGTTATAAAGATATTAATTTGCGTTAATATAAGCGCTATCTCAACAACTGGAAACCAAATTTTAATATCTTTTTCTTTTAGTTTTCCTGCTGAAAATCCGATTACTGTCCATACAACAGTGTAACGTGTTGCTAAAATTGCTAATACGGCGATCCATTGAAATTGAAACGCTAACAATATTATAACTGACAAAAAGAAAAATAATTGCGAAAGAAAGAACAAACCTAACTGCATTTTGTCAAAAAACTTGTAATGTTCTGCAGTAGAAACATGTCTTCTTTTTTGAGTAAACCATTCCTTATAAGTTGTCTTAGGTCTTGAATATGTAAAACTTTCAGGTGTATAAGAAATAGTGGTATTTGTTTTATTCGCCGCTTGGTTAATGAACAAATCGTCATCGCCAGAACGAATCTGAATATGGTCAATAAAACCATTTACATTAAAAAATTCTTCTTTTTTATAAGCAAGATTTCTGCCGACTCCCATGTATGGAAGTCCCATTTTTGCCCAAGAAAAATATTGCATTGCTGTTAAAACAGTTTCAAAACGAATAATTTTGTTTAAAAACGAACGCTCTACTTTCTCATAGCCACCATAACCCAAAACGATAGTTTTGTTCATAGTAAAATGAGAAGACATGGAAGAAATCCAATCTTTAGAATTTGGGAAACAATCTGCATCTGTAAAAAGTAAATAATCTTTCTTTGCTGCTTTTATTCCAAGCGTTAAAGCGTATTTTTTATTTCCCCAAAAAGCCTCATTGTTTTCGACTTTAACCAAACGGATATTAGAGAATTCTTTTTCAAATTCTTCAAAAACTTCAAGAGTTTCATCGCTAGATGCGTCGTCAATTAGAACAACTTCGAAATCTGGATAATCTTGCTGTGCTAAAAGCGGAATGTATTTTTTTACATTCTCCTCTTCGTTTTTAGCGCATACAATTACAGAAACCGGAAGATTTTTAGGTTTCACATGTTGAGGTTTGGCAAAAGCAAATTTTCCAAAAACTCCTAAATAATAAAATAATTGAACTACGACAATAGCAATAAAAAAGTAAAATATGTATATAAGCATCTGATTTATTTGGTTCTATTAATTTCACGTTCTGCGACTGCAAATGTACTTATCAATTCGCTAAATTCAATAACCAAAACCGATTTACTTTCGGCATTTTGACATTTCTTTTGCAACAGCAATAGACTGAGGGTTTTCGGTTTTTTCCAGTTCCGAAATTATATTTTTGTAATTGTGATCATCGCGGTTTTGGGACAGTTTTTTTGTAGCTTGAATTTCTTCAATTTCGATTTCAAAACCAAAAATTCCACGGGCTTCCCGCATAGTTTTTTCAGATAAATCTTCAACACGAATAGGGTTCTTAGAATTCGCTTCGTATTTGTCTACAAGTTTTTTCAGTTGTTCTACAGAAGTTTCATAATCTACAATCTTGATTTTTCCGTAAACATGTACGGCTATGTAATTCCATGTTGGAACATTTTCGTGATCATACCAAGACGATGAAATATAACTGTGTGGTCCTGTAAAAATAGCTAGAACCTGATCGTTTGCTGCAAAACCTTCTGCTTGTGGATTCAGTTTTGAAATATGCCCTTGTAAAATTTCCTTTCCATCAGAATTTAATTCTAATTCTATCGGAATATGAGTTGCGCACAACTTCCCGTTAGTCTGATTAACTAGAATTCCAAAGCTGTTTTCTTTTAAAAAAGCTCTAATTTCTCCAGGATTTTCGTTTTTATATAGGTCAGGTGTGTACATTATTTGTGGTTTAAGAAAGATTTACAAATAAATTTTTATGTTTAATTTTCAGCAACTTCTTTATCTAAATTAAACAATTTTGAATTTACGCTAAAATAAATAAGGAAAAGTCCAATGATCGTAAAAACAATTCCTTCGATTAAGCATTGTATGGCAAAATCATCTGAAAGCATTACTCTGATTGGTCTAAAAAGAAGTGAAAATATTTCTTTTCTAAAAAACTTTAATCTTAAAAGAACATACAAGGCGATTGCAAGCAAAATAGTGTTTATAGAAGAAAGTTTACGTTTCCAGTTAAGAAATGCAACGTAGAAAATGCCCATTAAAAGAGCAAAAAAGATCCATATAAAAACACTTGGCCAGAAATTGGAAACATCTTCATTTGTAGGGAATAGTCTGTTCCAATTTTCGGATTTTTGAAACTGAAATTGATTTTTCATGCAAATGACTTTTTCTGCAACAGTAAATAAACGCAACTGAAAAATGCCATTAATTAGGAAAATCATTCCTAGAAATTGAACTAAAAGAATTCCTATGTTTAGTTTTTTCATTAAAGATTTAAAAAATGAAGATTATATTTAAATCACATTAACTTCCGCCTCGATCTGAATGCCGAAAGTTTCAAAAACCGTTTTCTGGACTTCTTTCGAAACCGCTAAAATTTCTTGACCTGTCGCGTTTCCGTAATTTACCAAAACTAAAGCTTGATTTTTATGAACTCCAGCATCGCCAAAACGTTTTCCTTTAAAACCCGTTTGCTCAATTAGCCATCCTGCAGGAACTTTTACTTCTGTTTCTGAAACTTCGTAAAATTTCATTTCTGGGAATTTTTGGTGTATTTTTTCAAAATCAGATTTCAATAAAATCGGATTTTTAAAGAAACTTCCACTATTTCCTAATTCTTTTGGATCTGGCAATTTACTTTGTCTAATAGCGATTACAGCATTACTTACATCTTTTAAGGTTGGTTCTGTAATGTTGTTTTTAGCCAATTCAGCCAAAATATCTCCGTAAGATGTATTGATTTTATGATTGCGTTTGGTCAGTTTAAAAATAACCGAAGTAATGATATATTGGTCTTTAGCTTCATGTTTGAAAATACTTTCGCGGTAGCCAAAATTACATTCGGCGTTCTCAAAAGTTTTTATTTCCTGAGTTGCAATATTCATGGCTTCACAAGAAACAAAAGTGTCTTTAATTTCCGTTCCATAAGCGCCAATATTTTGCACTGGAGTTGTGCCGACATTTCCAGGAATTAGTGACATATTTTCTAATCCGCCAAAATTGTTGTCTATTGTCCAAAGAACGAAATCGTGCCAAGTTTCTCCTGCTTGACTTTCGACCCAAACAAAATCCTCGTCTTCTTTTGTGATTTTTTTTCCTTTTAAATCGATATGAATAACCAGCGCCTCAATATCTTTTGTCAAAAGCATATTGCTTCCGCCGCCCAAAATGAATTTTTTCTCGTTTTTGTTTTCTGCTAAAACTGTTTTTAATTCATCAATAGAATGAACCGCAACAAATTGTTTAGCACTGGCTTCAATGCCGAAAGTATTATATTTTTTTAAAGAAAAATTGGATTGGATTTCCATAAATAAAAGGCTTTTTAAGTTCCGAAACTTCGGAAAAATTCTGAGATCAAAAGTAACGATTATAATTTATTTGAGTAGATTTTCTGTAAAAAGACTTTTTTCAAAATTTTACTTTATGGCTTCAATAAATCGCTGCATTTCTTTCATTGTGCCAATAGTAATTCTAGTCCATTTTCCGTTTTCTTCGTAGATTTTTGTTCCTTGTATATTATGGGCTTCTAATTGCTTGAAAAAATCTTTTTTATAATTGTCTAAAGAAAAATAAATAAAGTTTGCGTGCGAAGGAATGCATGTTAAATTTAGTTTGGTAAGCTGGTCGATAGTATATTTTTTTACTTCTTCATTTGCCGTGTGTACTTGTTGAATAAATTTATCGTCATTTAGCGATGCTATCGCCGCAGCTGTAGATACCACACTAACAGACAAATTAGGAGAAGATTTTAAAATGCTAAGTTCTTCAATTGTTGACGAAGATGCAACAGCGTAGCCTATACGGGCACCGGCTAGACCGTACATTTTTGAAAAAGTTTTTGTAACGATTAAGTTTTTATTTTCGATTACAAGATTACTTAATGATTTTTCTTTTGTGAAATCAAGATATGCTTCGTCTACAAAAACAATTGCTTTTTTAGAAGCTTCTTTTACAAAAGAAACTAGTTGCTCATAATCGCAAATTGTTCCTGTCGGATTATTGGGATTACAGATATAGATCATTTTTGTATCAGAATCAATTGCTTTTAGCATTGCAGTTAAATCATGTTTTTTATCAGCAGTTAGCGGAACTGTGATTTTTTTTAACCCTAATTTCTCAGAAGGAAATGTCCAATAATTAAAGGTTGTTTCGGCGAGTATAAAATTGCCTTTTTGTAAAGCAGTATATTGAAGAACCAAGTCTAGAATTTCTGTTGAGCCAGCGCCAAGTAAAATATTCTGGTTTGAAACATTGTTTTTTGTAGCAATAAGTGCAATTAATTCGTCTGAAAGATTCCAGCCATATCGATTACTATTATTTATGCTTTTTTGCATGGCAGCGCGAGCAAGTGGAGAAGGGCCGTAAGGATTTTCATTTGATCGTAATAATATGGGCGATTGGTCTAAATCTGGAATTATATAAGTTTCTGATGGAGTATTTGCGAATGTTTCAAATTGGCAGAGGCCTAATCCAACTGCAACTAAACCTATTTGTTTTAACCAGTTTCTTCTATTGCTCATATTACTAAAGAATTAAATTAGACAATTTGTTTTGGTAATATGTCGTTGAGTTTTAATAAAAGTTACGATGTAGTTTTTACCGCAAAGACACAAAGTTTGCGCAAGGAGCGCTAAGCTTTGTGTTCTTTGCGCAGATCTTAGCGAACTTTGCGGTTAAATTATTTTCTAGAATCAATCAATTTATGATATCGATCAGCGATAACTTTCATATTGATGTCATAATTAGCATTTTCTTCCACAAATTTTCTATTTCGAATAATAGCCTGATTTCGAGATTCAGAATTTTCAAAAGACCAAATTAATTCTTCGGCCAGCATTTCGATATTATCAATTGTAATTAATTGACCATTTTCTCGATGCGTAATCCAACTTTGGTTTCCGGGAATGTCTGAAACAACTGGAAAACAATTAGAGGCCATTGCCTCAAACAAAGATGCAGAAACACCTTCGGTAATTGGCATGCTGATATAAATATTCGATTGTTGTAGTAATTTTGGAAGTTCTGTATTCGGGATTCTTCCTGTAAAAATTACTTTATTTTCGATTTGAAGTTCTTTAGATAAATCTTTTAAATACTGCAATCTTGTTCCGTCGCCAACAATTGTCAAAGAAAAGTCAATTCCTTTTTGATGTAAAATTCCAAATACTTTTAATATACAATCGTGTCGATATTCAGGCATTAAAGAACGCGTTACAATAGCTTCAATTTTATTTGAATTGTTTGTGGATGGACTAAAAAGCGATAAATCAATTCCTTTTGGAAGTATTAAAACTTTATTCATGTCAACGCCACTTGCTTTCATGTGAATTGCCATAACTGGTCCCCAGGCATGAATTAAATGCGCTTTTTTGAAAGCATATTTCTGAATGAATTTTTTAAAAGGGTATAATTTAGATTCCTCAGGCCATAAATCGGTTCGGCCTTGCTGTGCGATGGCAATAGTTTTAGATCCAGATAATGCCGCAAGAAAACCATAACTGGTTGTTCTTTCTGCAATAACCATATCTGGTTTTTCTTTTTTAATGATTTTTCGAATAGAAAGAGGAGAGAAGAAATACTCTAAAATACGCTTGAATCTATGATTGTTAGATGTTTGAAGTTCCCAAGTGACAATTTCAAAATCGCCAAATTCTTTGAGGCCTTTCATCCAAGTGATAGCATCGGCGCGATAAGATTCTCCAAGAAAAAGTATTTTCCTTTTCATTCAGTAAATGAGTTTTTGTCGCCGCGAATTTCACAAATTTTCACTAATTAATTCGTGTCAATTCGTGAAATTCGTGGCGTTTTATCTTTTTCTAGAATTCTTCAGTGTCTAAAGCTCGGTTTATAAATTCGTTTAAAGGTTTTAGAGCAATCAATTTCTGGCTTATCTTTTTTACAAAGTCTTTCTGAGTAACTTCGGAGATGTCATATTTTTGAGTTGCCGTAAAACTTTTCAGTTTCAAAAACTCAATTGCTGGATGGTCTTTTTCGTAACCGCGAGGCATGCTTTTTAGGGAATTGTTCTCGTTTATATCTAAACTTCCAAACTCTTTTTTGAAGTTTTTGTCATTTAAGATTTCCTGTAAATCATCGTAGAAAAAAGCAATTTCTTTACGGACTTTTTTCAAATCTTCAGATTCGGGAGAATAAAATCCGCCGGCAATAAAACTTGCTCCTTTCTCAATATGTACATAATATCCTGCGCGGTTTAAACCTTTTGTTCCGCCAGACATCCAGATTCCTAAATGCGCTTTGTATGGAGATTTGTCTTTTGAGAATCGAATGTCACGATTAATTCTGAAAGTGCAATTTTTTACTTCCAATAATTCTAGTGAAGGATCAAGCGGTTTCATTGCATCTAGAAAATCGCTTACCAATTGATGATAATCTTTTTTGAAAACTTCGTATCGTTTTTTATTTTCTTGAAACCATTCACGGTTATTATTCTTTTTTAAATCGTCTAAAAATTGCAATGATTCTTTCGCTAACATATTCTGTGTTTTTTGATTGCAGTTACTTTTTTTCTAATCCGTTTTTTTAGTTTGCCACTAATTGCACGAATTTACACTAATTTGTTTTCTTATTTAGACACAGATTAAAAGATTTACACAGATTGAATCATTTTAATCCTTGCAATCTGTGGCAAAAAAACTTTACAAATTAAATATCTTATAAGTCTGATGTGTTGATTTTACAATCGCTTCGGTTCTTTCGGGATGAGTATCTGAGATGAAAAGTTGTCCAAACGTCTCGCTGTTTACCATTTCTATGATTTTAGCAACACGCGTTTCGTCTAGTTTGTCAAAAATATCATCAAATAAAAGAATAGGTTTTACACCACTTTGTTTTTTCAAGAATTCAAATTGTGCCAATTTTAAAGCAATCAGAAAAGATTTCTGCTGTCCTTGCGATCCGAATTTTTTTATCGGATGTGAATCAATTTCAAAAGACAAATCATCTTTATGAGTTCCAACGGTTGTGTAATGCAACGCTCTGTCTTTATTGATGTTTTCCTGTAAAAGTGTCAAAAGATCTTTTTCGAATAAATGGCTTTCGTAAACCAACTGCACACTTTCTTCAGATCCTGTAATTGCTTGATGATGTCTATTAAATATAGGTATAAACTGCTCTAAGAAATCTTTTCGTTTTTCAAAAATCGATTTTCCGTAGCCTTGCAGTTGTTCGTTATATATAGATAAGGTATCGTTGTCAAAGACATGATTGAGAGCAAAATATTTTAAAAGTGCATTTCGTTGCGTAATTACCTTTTGGTATTGTATTAATTCGTGCAGATAAGTCGCGTCTAATTGCGAAATCACGCTGTCCATAAATTTACGACGTGTTTCACTTCCTTCAATAATCAAATCGCGATCGGCTGGCGAAATAATTACAAGCGGAATAAACCCAATATGATCTGAAAATTTATCGTAAGGTTTTCCGTTTCGCTTTAAAACCTTTTTTTGCCCTTTTTTTAAACTGCAAACAATCTGTTCTGTTCTCTCATTTTTTTCGAGTTCGGCATCAATTACAAAAAATTCTTCACCGTGTTTGATATTTTGTACAGCAAGCGGATTAAAATAACTTTTTCCGTAAGCTAAATGGTAAATAGCATCGAGCACATTGGTTTTTCCAATGCCATTTTTACCCACAAAACAGTTGATTTTGATGTCAAAATCAAAACTTGCTTCAGAAAAGTTCTTATAATTGAATAATGAGATTTTGTTTAAATGCATTTTTAGGGACTCCAAGTGTAAAATTCACCGTTTTTGAACAGTAAAAATTTGAGGCTGCAAATTACCGAAAATTATCGATATAATTGGCTTTAGGGCGATTCTCAGCCAATTTATTTTAGCGCTTCCGCGAAAGTACAAATCACAAAAGAAAATATTTCTTTTAAAATAGTGATAAAATTGAAATTTTTTACGTCATTTTCAATAAAAATTTTATTTTTGCCGTTCACTAAATAAATTTTAAATGGCAACTTACAATAAAAGAGGATATAAGACACCAAAAGAAAAGGAAGTAAAAGAAGTGGTTACTGAAGAGCAACAAGTAGTTATTGACGAAAAAGACAGCACAACAGCTGGAGTTTTCTCAAAATTAGATGAAACGGCTTCAAGAACTGAGGATTGGGTGGCTAAAAATCAAAAAATCATTATTGGTTTAGTTGCTGGTATCGCAGTTGCTACAATTGGATATTTGGCTTATCAAAAATTTATTGCAACTCCTAAACAAGAAGAGGCTGCAAGTGAAATGTTTGTTGCGCAACAAAACTTTGAAAAAGCTGTAAACGGTGTTTCTAGCGATTCATTATTCAAATTATCATTAAACGGTTCAGAAGGTAAATTCGGATTTATCAAAATCGCTGACGAATATTCTGGAACTGATGCTGGAAATTTAGCAAACTACTATGCTGGTATCGCTTACTTGAATACTGGTAAATTTGATGAGGCAATTAAATATTTAGGTGAATTTAAATCTGAAGATGTAATCTTGAGTGCATTAGCTAAAGGTGCTACAGGAGATGCTTATTCTCAAAAAAATCAGCAAAAAGAAGCTTTAGATTTTTATGTAAAAGCTGCTGAGTCTAACAAAAACGATTTTACAACGCCTCGTTTCTTATTAAAAGCTGGAAAAACTGCTTTGGCTTTAGGGCAAAAAGAAGATGCTTTGAAATACTTTAATGACATTAAAGATAATTACGACAGTACTCCAGAAGCTGCATCTGTTGATGCTTTGATCGGATTAGCACAATAATTATACTATTTGAGTTCAGTTTTTAGATTTTAGATTCGTATTTTAGCAGTCTGAAATTTAATAACAAAAATAGTACAGATGGCTACTGAAAATAAAAATCTATCAGAATACGATAAAAACACAATCCCAAATGCGAAAGACTTTCGGTTTGGGATTGTTGTTTCTGAATGGAATGATACTATAACAGAAGGACTTTATAATGGTGCTTTTGACGCTTTGGTTGATTGCGATGTTCCTGCTCAACAAATTATCCGTTGGAATGTTCCAGGAAGTTTTGAGTTGATCTACGGAGCTAAAAAAATGCTTCAAACACAAAATGTTGATGCGGTTATTGTAATTGGATGTGTAATTCAAGGAGAAACTAAACATTTTGATTTTGTTTGTGAAGGCGTTACACAAGGAATTAAAGATTTGAATGTTCAAACTGATGTTCCAGTTATTTTCTGTGTTTTAACAGATAATAATATGCAACAGTCAATTGATAGAAGTGGAGGAGTTCACGGAAACAAAGGAACTGAAGCGGCGATTGCAGCAATTAAAATGGCTTATATTCGTCAGCAAGCTTCAATAGCTCACGTTTTTAATCAGCCATTATTAACTTCTGGAGCAATTCAAATTGAAGATTCTCCGAAGAAAATAGAAAACGAATAAGCACATTTGTTTTAAAAAATATTAAAACCTATACTGTGTAATAACGGTATAGGTTTTTTGTTTTTTTTATGATTGTTCTTATTCTAAAAGCCAATCAAAATTTACTAAATTTGTACTTCTTGGTTTGCAAAAACCTAATCTAACTTTTAAACTTATTTTTGCTTAATGTCGAGTATTATTCAATTGCTTCCTGATCACGTTGCTAACCAAATTGCTGCTGGAGAGGTGGTTCAAAGACCAGCTTCAGTCGTAAAAGAATTGTTAGAAAATGCTGTAGATGCGAAGGCAACTGATATTAAATTAATTATTAAAGATGCGGGCAAATCATTAGTCCAAGTTATTGATAACGGAGTTGGAATGACAGTTACAGATGCACGTTTGTGTTTTGCGCGTCACGCCACTTCAAAAATTCGTCAGGCAGAAGATTTATTTTCTCTTGGTACAAAAGGTTTTCGTGGAGAGGCTTTGGCTTCTATTGCAGCGATTGCACACATGGAAATGAAAACGAAACAGGACCAAGACGAACTAGGTACACATATTGTAATTGAAGGAAGTAAATTTGTTTCGCAAGAAGTG
Organism: Flavobacterium sp. GW823-FHT06G12; assembly: GCF_058794775.1. Classification (NCBI taxonomy): domain Bacteria; kingdom Pseudomonadati; phylum Bacteroidota; class Flavobacteriia; order Flavobacteriales; family Flavobacteriaceae; genus Flavobacterium; species Flavobacterium sp. GW823-FHT06G12. Next base: position 149,795 of record NZ_JBXAHE010000006.1, on the reverse strand, counting down.
GCTGTTTTGCCAAAAGGGACTTCATTTGCGGTTAAAAACTTGTTTTTTAATATTCCTGCTCGCCGTAATTTCTTAAAATCAGATACGGTTGAATTTCGTCATGTTATGGATGAGTTTCAGCGTGTAGCATTAGCGCATCCTAATATTCATTTTAGTTTTTATCATAACGGAAGCGAGATGTATAATCTTCCAGCAGCAGGATATCGCCAGCGAATTGTTGGTATTATGTCTGGAAAAACGAATGAAAAATTAGTTCCTGTAAACGAAGATACCGAAATTATAAATGTTCAAGGTTTTGTATGTAAACCTGAATTTGCTAAGAAAAATAGAGGAGAGCAGTTCTTTTTTGTAAACGATCGATTTATAAAAAGCAGTTTCTTGCATCACGCTGTAATGTCTGCATATGATGGATTACTGAAAGACGGTTCTCAGCCAAGTTATTTCTTGTATTTGCAGGTTCCGCCAAACACAATTGATATTAATATACACCCAACTAAAACGGAAATTAAATTTGATGACGAGCAAGCATTATATGCCATTTTAAGAGCCTCTATAAAACATAGCTTAGGACAATTTAATGTTGCGCCGGTTTTAGATTTTGATAGAGATTCTAATTTAGATACGCCATATCATTATAAAGATGTAGAAGCAGAAGTACCAACGATTCAAGTAGACGGAACTTTTAATCCATTTACTGATGATAAAACCAATCAGCATTATAGTAAAGCTGGTTCGGGGTCATCAGGATATAGTTCTGGTTCTTCTTTTTCGTCTTCATCAGGATCGTCATCTTCTGGATCGTCATTTTCAGGATATTCTAAAAGGGTAGAACCTACAGCAAGCTGGGAAAGTTTATACGTTGGTTTAGATACAGAAAATCCTGAAAGTATAGAAAGCTCGCCTTTTACATTTGAAAATGAAGAAGTAACCTCTTCTTTGTTTGATGATGAAGAAGTAGAACAAGCAACGCAGAAAACCTATCAAATACATAAAAAATATATTGTATCGCCAATAAAATCGGGAATGATTATTGTGGATCAGCAGCGTGCGCATCAGCGAATTTTGTATGAACAATTTTTACTGAACATGACCGTAAATCAAGCTTCGAGCCAGCAGTTACTTTTTCCTCTGGATTTGTTTTATTCGGCGTCAGAAATGAAACTGATAGAAGAATTGAAACCTTCTTTGGAAACTACTGGATTTGTTTTTGACGAAAGTAAAACCGATCATGTTGTAATTTCGGGAATCCCTGTAAATATTACAGAAAGTGAAGTTTCGCAGGTAATTGAGCAATTATTGAGCGATTTGCAAGATGGAATTCCGGCCAACAGTTACAGTCAGAACGATACAATTGCCAAATCAATGGCTAAAAGTTTAGCGGTTAAAACAGGATCTTATTTAACCGAAAAAGAACAAGATAATTTGGTAAACGGTTTGTTTGCCTGCAAAGATCCAAATATTTCACCTTTTCAAAAACCTACCTTCATTACGATGCGTGTTGAAGATATAGATAAAAAGTTTGCCGTATGATGAATATGACTCCAGTAGTTAAACAACTGCTAATTATTAATATTATTTTTTTTATTGGCTCTCAGTTAGTGCCAGTTTCCTATCAGTATTTAATGCTGTATTATCCTGAAAGCGACAATTTTGGGATTTGGCAGATCATTACGCATATGTTTATGCATGCACAATTGCCAAATTTCATGCATATTTTATTTAATATGTTTGCATTGGTTTCTTTTGGATCTGCTTTAGAGCATTTTTGGGGCGGAAAAAAATTCTTGTTTTTCTATATTTCATGCGGACTTGGAGCTGCTTTATTGCATACGGGAGTAAATTATTTGCAAATACATTCTCTTTTAGATTCTGTATCTAATTTGAATTTGTCTAAATCGGATCTTCACGTAATATTAAATGCTGATTATCAATCTCTTTTTGATTCAAATGGTAAAATGGTTCAGGGCGAAGTTTTGAATATTTTAAGCGAAGCACATTGTAATCAAGAGCAGTTTAATATATTGAGAGAAACAAGTTTCATTGTGCAATCGCCTGTTTTGGGAGCTTCTGGAGCAATTTATGGTTTGCTGACTGCTTTTGCATTTATGTTTCCAAATGCTCAGCTTGCTTTGATGTTTATTCCTGTTCCAATCAAGGCAAAATATTTTGTACCTGGAATTTTAGCAATTGATTTATTTTTAGGTTTTAAAGGAAGTTCTTTATTTGGAAGCGGAGGAACTGGAATTGCACATTTCGCACACGTTGGTGGTGCAATTGCAGGTTTTTTAATGATGCTGTACTGGAAAAAAAATCAGTTTAATAACAACCGTTGGAATTAATTTTTAACTTTAAAGTACGAATTCTAAAATAGAAGAATTTTTATGAATATTCTAGACGATTTAAAATTACAGTATAGATTGGGTGGTATTGCTATGCGAGTTATGTATTGGAACGTAGCATGTTTTATTGTATCACTTATCTTTTTCTATCAATTTTCAGTAGGTCAGTTTGCATTTCCAAATTGGCTGGCTTTGTCGTCAGATCCTCAGGTTTTTATGTTTAAACCTTGGACTTTTTTAACGTATGCGTTCTTTCACGACGGATTTTTTCATCTGTTATTTAATATGATGGTGCTTAATTTTGCAAGTACCTTGTTCTTGACTTATTTTACTCAAAAGCAATATTTAGGATTGTATCTTTTAAGCGCTCTTTTTGCAGGAGTAGCTTTTGCGCTAAGTTTTTATTTTTCTAATATCAGCGGTTCTATTGTTGGTGCCTCGGCGGCTATTATGGCTATTTTAGTGGCAGCAACAACTTATTCTCCTTTAATGAATGTGCGATTATTTCTCTTCGGAAATGTAAAACTTTGGCACATAACAGCTGTTATTATAATCTTAGATTTAATGCAGTTTCGTTTAGGAAATATGGGCGGACATATTTCGCATCTTGCAGGTGCTTTCTTCGGATTTGTATATATTAAATTACTCCAGAACGGTACCGATTTAAGTATCATTGTTTCTAAAACCTTAGATTTCTTCGTAAATCTTTTTAGAAAATCTCCTACGACCCCATTCACAAAAGTTCATAAAAATTACAAAAAACCTACAGAAAAAACAACATCAAGAATTGTTACGAAAGACAAAACGCAGCAACAGATTGATGAAATTTTAGACAAAATTAGTCAATCAGGATATGATTGTCTGACAAAAGAAGAAAAAGAGTTTTTATTTAAAGCTGGAAAATAAACTTGTAGGAGAATTAAATATGAAAAACCTTTCTTGGTTTAATAAAATAATGTTCTTTTTGAATATAGTGCTAACTGTGCTTACATTTAGCGTCTATGTTTTACCCTTTTTAGCACCTAAAAGTTTTCCGCTTTTATCGGTGCTTACGTTGTTTATGCCCGCTTTTTTTGTAGCCAACATATTGTTTTTCGTCTATTGGGGAATTCAGTTCAAAAAACGTCTTATTTTATCTGGTTTAGTTTTATTGACAGGTATTACATTTATTAGTAAGTTCTATAAGTTTTCTGCAAAAGAATATGTGAAAGACGAAAAAGATTTTTCTGTTATGAGTTACAATGTTCGTCTTTTTAATGTTTTTAAATGGCTTGATCGCGATGATATTCCAGCAAATATTAAAGCTTTTATAGACGAAAAAGACCCTGATATTTTGTGTATTCAAGAATATTCTAATTCGGCACATTTAGATTTGAAAGTATATCCGCACCGTTATATTTTTATCGATGGAAAAAAAATAAAAACGGGACAGGCTATTTTTTCTAAGTTCCCAATTATTGAAGAAGGAAAAATTATTTTTCCAAAATCAGACAATAATGTAGTTTATGCCGATATTAAGCGTGGAAAAGATATTATTCGTGTTTATAATATGCACTTGCAGTCTATTAAAATTTCTCCTGATGTAAGTGAAATATCAGATGATATTGATAATGTTAACCAAAAGAAATCTCAGCGAATTTATGGCAGAATAAGCAAAGGGTTTAAGCAACAGCAAGAACAAGCTGAGATTTTTAGAGAGCATATAAAAAACTGCAAAACTCCAATGATTATTTGTGGAGACATGAATAATAGTCCGTTTTCTTATGTGTATAGAAGCATCAAAGGAAAATTGAAAGATGCTTTTGAAGAAGCAGGAGAGGGTTTTGGAGCTACTTATAAATTTAAATATTATCCAGCAAGAATTGACTACATCTTTACAGACAATAAAATGAAAGTAAAGCAATTTGAAAGCTTCCCTGATTTCGAAAATTCAGATCATTATCCGATTATGACAAGATTGTCAATGGAATGATTTATTAATTAATCGAAAGTGATAAGTTAAGAAAGATATGAGAATTCATAACTCATAACTTACAATTCATAATTTATACGATTTTCTGTGTTTTTAAATAATCCATTGCAAATTTTCCTTCGTTAAAAAGTAGATCCAAAACACTTAAATTATTAATGAAGCCATGTTTGTCATCAAAAACCTGAGTGTATTTTTCAAAAGAATTAGCATCTTTTTTACCATTTGCCAAATATCTGAAATCGTTAAAATCATTTACTTCATGAAAGTATTCTGCGGTTTTTCCAAATTCCAGTTTCATTCGAAGACATTTAGTTACAACATCTAGAACTTCGAAGTTTAAATCCATCAAAAATTGGTGTTTTTTCTCGAAAATAGGAGCGATATCGTCTTCAAAGTACTCGAAGAAAGGAGAGCTTCTATATGCCGCTTCAAGCGATTTAAAATGCTGTTTCTGCCAATCAAATTCGTTTTCGATCAAAATGTCTTTTGTCTTCTGATGCGTAGCTTTAGAATGCTTAACAGGGATATTTAATAATTGAATTCCGTTTGGACTATAGATATAAGTTCTGTTTCTATTGGTCTGTTTTTGGAAATTATCTTCCATTTCAAAAGTAATACTGTCAGATTGTGCTATAACAGCAAAATGACTGATAGATGGGAAATAAGTTGGAAGTATTAAGGAATTCATAGTATGTCTAAAGTTTTTAAAGTCAAAAGTCAAAAGTCATAAAGTAAGTTTTTGGCTTGACTTTATGACTTTAGACTTTTAAACGTTTGACTGTTTGTTTTTTTAATTATGCTTTATTTTCTCTCCTTTTTTTCCAGATAAAATCTCCTACGAAATAAATAGCTAGAAGTATCAAGAAATATTTAAAGTAAGATTGAGGCTGACCTTCGCCATCTACAGTTGTAAATACTCGGCTCCAGCGAATCTTGTTAATTCCTTTTCCGTTAGTATCCCAGCTCATCCAAATGAATACTGGTTTACCTACGATATGATCTTCTGGAACATAACCCCAATAACGGCTGTCTTCTGAGTTATGACGGTTGTCTCCCATCATCCAGTAATAGTTTTGTTTGAAGGTATATGTTGTAGCAGGTTTTCCATTAATAATGAATTTAGAACCTTGTAATTCTAAAGTGTTTCCTTCATAATTCGTAATAATTTCTTTATAGAAAGGAAGTGATTCATTTGTTAATGCAACTGTTTTTCCAGCTTCAGGAATATAAATAGGTCCCATGTTATCTTGGTTCCATTTGTTGATATGAGGGAAAATATCATTGTTATTTCCTGTATCAATTTTTCTAATTACAGCAGTAACTCCAGGAGTATGTTTGAATCTTTCTGCTCCAGCCTCAGTTAATGAACCCAAGTAAAGTGTGTCTCTTTTTTCGGTTCTAAAACCTGCTGGGTCTGTAATGTCTAATTCTTTGAAGATCGTTTCAAAGTCAATTGGAGTTTTTCCGTCTAAAGCTACAGCGTATGAATACTGTGGTTTTGCTCTTTCTGGTAAAACTAATTTTTTTCCGTTAATAAAAACGTAACCATCTTTTATTGATAAGCTGTCTCCAGGTATACCAACACATCTTTTTACGTAATTTGATTTTTTATCAATTGGTTTAATGACACCAGGTCTTCCTTTTGGCTCAAAGAAGTAATGAACGGTATCGACCGGCCAGTTGAAGACGACAATGTCGCAACGGTTTATTTTTTGAAGGGCTGGAAGTCTTAAATACGGTAATTGTGGCCAGCTTAAATAGGATTTAGTTTTGGTTAAAGGAATAGAGTCGTGGACCATTGGCAAAGCTACCGTGGTCATTGGGACTCTAGGCCCATAGTTTAATTTACTCACAAATAAGAAATCACCAATCAATAAAGATTTTTCTAAAGATGATGTCGGAATTGTGTATGGTTGTACAACATAAGTGTGTACTAATGTTGCTACTATAATTGCAAATAATAAAGAGCTAACCGTATCTGCAGTTTTATTTTCGGGAGTTAATTTACGGTCTTTATTATACTCTAATTTCTGTGTGTAATTGACAACATAAATGTAAAAACCTAAAGTAAAAAGACCTAAAATAGTGTCTAAAGTTGATTTTTTGCCAAAAGTTCTTAAAGTTTCTACCCATATAACTGGAAACATAATCAAGTTAATGATTGGAATAAAAAGCAGTAATGTCCACCATGTTGGGCGTCCAATAATTTTCATTAAAACGATAGAATTGTATACCGGAATTGCGGCTTCCCAACTTTTTCTTCCTGCTGCCTGATATAATTTCCATGTTCCTAGAAAATGAATAATTTGAACGGCTAAGAAAAATACGAACCAAGAGTAAAATGTCATAATATTGTATTTTAAGTTTCAAATTCAAGTTTTTATTAATCTTGAATTTAAGTCAATTTATTGTAAGTTTAATACATCTTTCATTGAGAAAATTCCCTGTTTTCCTGCTAGCCATTCTGCAGCGATAACAGCTCCAAGAGCAAAACCTTCGCGGTTATGAGCAGTATGTTTAATTTCGATGCTGTCAATAGCAGAGTCGTAATTTACTGTGTGTGTACCAGGTACTTCTCCAATTCTTTTTGCTTCAATTTGGATTTCATTTGCTTTAGCTTCTTCCATAGTCCAATTAGCGTAATTGCTGTTTTCAATAACGCCTTGAGCTAAAGAAATTGCCGTTCCACTTGGAGCATCAAGTTTATGAATGTGGTGAATTTCTTCCATCGAAACTTTATAAGAATCGAATTGCTTCATGATTTTAGCTAAATATTCATTTAATCCAAAGAAAATATTTACTCCTAAACTGAAGTTTGAACTAGAAATAAATCCTCCTTTTGTCTCATTACAAAGTGCAATCATTTCGTCATAATGTTCTAACCATCCAGTAGTTCCTGAGACTACAGGCACATTAGCATTAAAAGATGCAGAAATATTACTCACTGCTGCAGAAGGAACACTGAAATCGATGGCAACATGAGCAGTCGAAAGTCCGTCATAGGTGTTAAATTCATCTTTTCTTAAAACTATTTCATGACCTCTTTCCAAAGCAATTCTTTCGATTACTTTGCCCATTTTTCCGTATCCTAAAAGCGCAATTTTCATTATGATTTGTTTTTTGATTTTTTAAATAGAATTCAATCTATTAAAACTTATAATTAAAGGTTAGTCCGACGTTTGGTTTAAATGTTACATCGGCAGGATAAATTTCTGGACGCATTGAGAGTCTTTCATTTACGTTAAACTGTATCAAAGCCGCGTCAACATTGGCATCAATAATGTTTAAAACATAAAATCCGACAACAAATAAGGCAGATAAGTCTCTGTTTCTCTGGTAGAATTTTTGACCAGCAACAAGTCGGCTTTCATCCAAATATTTATATTTATCATCATTATAGCCTTCTAATCTTCGTTTGTAGGCGTCACGATAATCGTGGTATTTTTTATTGTTGTCTATGTAGAAATATAAACTTGTTCCAATTGCTCCGTAAACCAATGGAATTTTCCAATATTTTTTGTTGTATGCTTGACCTAAACCTGGTAATACAGCAGAATAGAAAGCTGCTTTTGCTGGTGTAAGCGGGTCTATTTCTTCTAATGCAGTAGTGTCTTTTACGACCAAAACCGTGTCTTTTTTTGCTTGGGCAAAAAGAGAAACGGTTCCTGTTAGAAAGAACAATAGACCAATGGGGACAATTTTATTCACTATCCGTTTATTAATTTCATAATTCTGTTAAAGTCAGCTTCAGAATTAAATGGAATTGTAATTTTTCCTTTTCCGTTGCCAGCGACTTTTATATCAACTTTTGAGCCAAAATAATCGTTAAAACTGTTTTTTTGAGTTTCTCTAACTACGAATGCAGCATCAGCTTTTGGCTTTCCGTCAGCTTTTGGCTGTAAACCTTCGTGATAATTTTTAACTAAAGCTTCTGTCTCACGAACTGATAAATTTTGGCTAACGATTTTTTGATAAATATCGGTCTGAACGTCTAAATCTTCAATGTTGATAATTGCTCTACCATGTCCCATGCTAATAAAACCATCGCGAATACCTGTCTGGATAATCGGATCTAATTTTAAAAGACGTAAATAATTGGCAATTGTAGAACGTTTTTTACCAACTCTTTCACTCATTTGTTCTTGAGTTAATTGAATTTCGTCAATTAAACGCTGGTATGATAAAGCAATCTCAATTGGATCTAAGTCATGACGCTGGATGTTTTCAACCAAAGCCATAACCAAAGATTCGTTGTCATTTGCAATACGAATATAGGCAGGAACATGAGTTAAGCCTACTAATTTTGATGCACGAAGACGACGTTCTCCAGAGATTAATTGATATTTATTAAAATCTAATTTACGAACAGTAATAGGTTGAATTACACCAAGTTCTTTGATTGAAGTGGCTAATTCGCGTAATGATTCTTCATTAAAATTGCTTCTAGGCTGAAACGGATTTATTTCAATCGCACTTATTTCAAGCTCAATGATGTTTCCAACAACTTTATCAGCATTTTTGTCTTCTACTGATTTAATGTCGTTTTCTGGATCTTTTAATAGTGCAGATAATCCTCTTCCTAAGGCTTGTTTTTTAATTACTTTTGTCATAAAAACTATTTACTGTTTTTCTTTATAATTTCTTGAGCTAAATGAATATAGTTTACAGCACCTTTACTTGTAGCATCATAATTAATGATACTTTCTCCAAAACTCGGAGCTTCACTTAATTTTACATTTCGCTGAATTACAGTGTCAAAAACCATGTCGTTAAAGTGTTTTTGAACCTCTTCTACAACTTGATTAGATAAACGTAATCTTGAATCGTACATTGTTAGCAATAAACCTTCAATGTCTAAATCAGGATTGTGTATTTTTTGAATACTCTTAATAGTGTTCAATAATTTTCCTAATCCCTCAAGTGCAAAATATTCACATTGAATAGGAATAACTACAGAATCTGCTGCTGTTAAGGCATTCAAGGTTAACAAACCTAAAGAAGGCGCACAGTCGATAATGATATAATCATATTCTTCTTTTGCTTCTTCCAATGCTTTTTTAAGCATGTATTCACGGTTTTCTTTGTCAACCAATTCAATTTCGATAGCAACAAGGTCAATGTGAGCTGGTATCACATCTACATTTGGAGCTGTACATTTTAAAACGGCTTCTTTTGGTGTTACAGTATGCTCAAGTATTTGGTAAGTTCCAGTTTCAACTGTTTCTACGTCAATTCCAAGACCAGATGTAGCATTGGCCTGTGGATCTGCGTCGATCAACAATACTTTTTTCTCTAAAACACCTAATGAGGCAGCAAGATTTACTGATGTAGTAGTCTTTCCAACGCCTCCTTTTTGATTAGCAATAGCAATGATTTTGCCCATTTATTTTCTGAATTTTGAACCGTAAAAATACAATTATTTATGGTTTTTGAAAATCTATTTTGTTAACATTTGTGAAAGTTCGCTTAATCGTGGTTTCATGGGTGCTTGGCGGAAAATAATTTTAGTTATGAATAAAATTATAATAAGATTTTTGAATAATTTAGTTGATATTCTAGCTGGAAAAAGACAAGAATCTATTTTTGTTTCGAAAAAAATCTTATTTTAAGATTTCAATTGTAACATAAACTAAACCGCTTTTTTTATTTGAAGCAATCTCCATAAATGCTCTTTTACTGAGGTCAATTTCTCGTCCTTTTACAAAAGGGCCTCTGTCAGTAACTTCTACAATTGTAAATTTCTTATTTATTTCGTTTGTTATTTTTAGGATAGTGCCAAAAGGAAATTTTTTATGCGCTGCAGTGAGTTTATTATTATTAAATCTTTTGCCACTTGCTGTTTTTCGTCCATTAAATTTATCATGATAATAGGAAGCGTGTGCATTTTTCTTATATAAAATACTTTCTTTAATTAGCGCACATGAGTCAATAGGAGAGCAGTTTTTTTGCTGTGCTTTAATAATGGTGAAAAAAAGTAAAGCAATAAATAGTACAATTTTTTTCATTTGATTTTTTCTTTCTATTTGCACACAAAAAAAAGCGATTAAAGACAAACAGATGAGTTCAATAAGCTTTCTTTATGTTATAAAAAGGCAAAATATCCAGTTTTTGTAGTGTTTTTGATAAGAAAATTGAATGTTCTAATGAAGATGCGGGTTAAAGATTATTGCTATTTTGGGATTTCTAAAAATTACATTTATTACAATCTATCAAACCACAAAAAAGAACATTCTTATGAGTAAAAAAGCATTCTCATTACTTGCAGTATTTGCGTTTTTTCTGTTTTTATGCAGTTTTGTTTCACCTGATTCGATCAACGAAACAATGGAGGGAAATAAAAAAATAGAACGCAAAATTGTTTACGACAAAAAGAAACATACTATTACATTATCATGGTCGGCTTTTGGCTCTTCGGGAAATTATGTTATTACAAGAGGAGGAAGTCGTTTAGCATCAGAATTTGTGTCAGTGGGATCGACTTCTAAATTGATATTTATTGACAATAAGCCTAATAAAGCTAAATATGAGAATTATTATAAAGTCACTCGTGACAATATCACTATTGTAATTTCTCTCGAAAATCAAATTTTTGGAGACAATATGTATTTCTATGATCGAAAACACGAAAAAACTGAAACTGCACGAGATGAAATTAACTCTCAGTTTAGCAGTATTGGTTTAGGTGGTGCAAATGGCGAATGGACAACAAAACGCCAAGCTTATTACTTTAAACCAAATGTAAATGGTCAGACTTATGATGTTGGTGGTTCTGGTTCTGCATCGTCAAAAGAGGCAAATGCTATAGAGTTGGGGTTTTATTCTCATATTGGAGGTTTAGGAAAAGTGCCTTCTGACGTTAAATTGGGCGCAATATTTACAAGACCGCATCTTTCTGGCGGAGCAAATGCAACATGTACGTTTTGGCGTTCTGTAGAAAACGTAGAAATTATGCGTGATTTTTCGTGGACGGTTTCTCAATCAACGAGCGCAAGAAGACTTTTGATTGAAAGTACTTCTAAGTATATTTCGGATATTGGAGATACCAATTTTTGGGGAAGTGGCGGTTTTATTGTCGATGCTCATTACACTACGTCAAGGCCGAATTGGGGCGGACAGCAACAATGGTATATAAGAAATGCTGTTTTTCCTTCGGGTTCTGGTGCCATGGGAGGTTCTTATAATATGGTGTGGCAAGGTTGCGTCAATGCTCCTGAAGCAGATGATAGTAATTCGCCTATTCCTACGACACCTATTATCAGAGAAAAACCTTTTCTTTTTATTGATAGTGATGGAGAATACAAAGTGTTTGTTCCAGCGTGGCAAAATGATAGAGTTGGGGTTTCTTGGTCTGTGAAAGATATGGGGAAAGGTAAAATTCAAGATTTAATTACGAGTTGGTATGTTGCTAAAGAAGGAGATACCGATAAGGAAATTAACGCAGCTTTGAAAGCTGGCAAAAATATATTTTTTACTCCAGGACATTATGCATTAAATGCTCCAATCCAAGTAAATAGGAAAGATGCGATTCTTTTAGGAGCAGGTATTGGATCAGTTACGCTTGAGCCTACCGAGAAAAATAGTTGGGGATGCATTTATGCAGATGATAAAGATGGAATTATCATTGGGGGACTTTTGATGGATTCATTAAATAGTACCACGTATCAAATTAGAATTGGTAATGAAGGAGCAAATACGGATCACAGTGCAGATCCTATTCTGCTTAGTGATATTACTTGTAGAGTAGGTGGAGTTCAGTCAAAAAATATTCAGATTGAGGCTTCTATGCAAATAAATAGTAATAATGTTGTAGGAGATCATTTCTGGTTGTGGCGTGCCGATCATGGTTCGCAAAAAGGAGGCGATGCACGCTGGACGAGAGATAGATGTAAAAACGGACTTATTGTTACAGGAAATGATGTTACGCTTTATGCATTATTTGTTGAGCATTATCAGGAATACGAAGTGTTATGGCTTGGTGAGCGCGGGAGAACTTTTTTCTTTCAGAATGAACCTCCATACGATGCTCCGAATCAAGCAAGTTGGAGTAGTCAAGGAGGTAGAGTTGATGGTTATGCGGCTTTTAAAGTAGCAAATACCGTCAAAGAACATCATACAGTCGGAATGGGTTCATATGCAGTTTTTACAGGAACGGATGGAAATGTAAATAAGAAAAATGGTTTTGAAATACCAAACAGTCCAAATGTGAAATTGGAGAAAATGTGCATTACTCGGTTTGCTGGATCGGGTAATATTCAAAATGTTATAAATAGTACGGGCGGAAGCACGTCAACTGGTGTAAAACGTGTAGCGTCTTATAATAATAGCGAAGGCACACAGCCTTTTGATGAGGAATTTGTTTTGCCAAAACGTGAATCGTATCCTTCTTATATTAGTATGGGGAAATAATAAAAAAAATCTCGAAACAAAAACTCTGAAGACTATTGGTTTTCGGAGTTTTTTTTTATTTTTCTATTGCGTTTTTTGCTCGTAAAGTTGCAAAAACGCAAAGTTGATGTTTAAGTTTATGGAAATAAAAAAGCCGAACATTTCTATTCGGCTTTTGTCGGGGTGGCAGGATTCGAACCTGCGGCCTCCTGCTCCCAAAGCAGGCGCGATAACCGGGCTACGCTACACCCCGAAGATGTAATTTTTGTTGTAGTGCCCGAAAGCGGATGCAAAGATATAAATAAATTTGATTTGTAAAAGAAAAAAAGGAAAATAAATAAAACTTATTTTAAGATAGCTATTTCAGATTTATTTTCGAGGTTATTTTTTATAATAAAGTTTACATTTGCAACTCAAAAAAACTATTACTATGTCAAATACAATCGAAAAAATTAAATGCCTTATTATAGGTTCTGGTCCTGCAGGTTATACTGCAGCTATTTATGCGGCTAGAGCTAACATGAATCCAGTATTATATCAAGGAATGCAGCCTGGTGGTCAGTTGACTACGACTAATGAGGTTGAGAACTTTCCAGGTTATGTTGATGGAGTAACAGGGCCTGAAATGATGATTCAGTTGCAAGAACAAGCAAAACGTTTTGGTGCAGACATTCGTGACGGATGGGCAACAAAAGTTGATTTTTCTGGAGATATTCATAAAGTTTGGATTAATGATACAATCGAATTACACTGCGAAACTGTAATTATTTCTACAGGTGCTTCGGCTAAATATTTAGGATTGCCATCAGAACAACACTATTTAAATATGGGTGGTGGAGTTTCTGCTTGTGCGGTTTGCGACGGATTCTTCTACAGAAATCAAGATGTTGTTATTGTTGGAGCAGGAGATTCTGCTTGTGAAGAAGCACATTACTTATCTAAACTTTGTAAAAAAGTAACAATGTTGGTTAGAAGTGAGAAATTTAGAGCTTCTAAAATTATGGAAGAGCGTGTTCGTAAAACTGAAAACATTGAGATTTTAATGAACCATGATACAGTTGAAGTTCTTGGAGATAATAATGTAGTTCATGCTATTAAAGCATTAAATAAAACTACGGGAGAAACTATCGAAATTCCTGCAACTGGTTTCTTCGTAGCAATTGGACACAAACCAAATACAGATATCTTTAAAGATTATATCACATTAGATGAAACAGGTTACATCGTAAATACTCCAGGAACATCTAAAACTAATGTTGATGGTGTTTTTGTAGCTGGTGATGCCGCTGATAATGTATATCGTCAAGCAATTACTGCTGCAGGTACAGGATGTATGGCTGCATTAGATGCAGAAAGATATTTAGCTTCTAAAGAATAATAAGTTTTAAGCTTCAAGTTGTTGAAACGTTTAAAACTTTGCTATAAAAAAATCCCAATCTAAAATTTAGATTGGGATTTTTTTGTTTTGTATTCAAATCTTTCTTTCAACTTAAAACCTGAAAGAAAGAAAATCTAACACAAATTATTTTATCTTCTTAAGCAACTTCGCTTCTTCAGAAAAACGCGTAAGCTGTATTGCTGGATTTCCGTAAAGAGAAATTTCTGCTTTGTCACCTATTGCTAAAGAAAGTGTAGTTTCGGCTAGAATACTTCCAACAGCAGAACTTTCAGCAGTTACATTTGCTTCTTTCAAAGTAAATTTTGCTCCTGTAAAAACAGAATTATTGTCTAATCTAATAGTTGCTTTTTCAGCAATACCTTCTATCGCAGCATTTGCTTTTTGATATAAATCACATTTGAATTTTATAGAAGAAACTAAAGATTTAACAACTGCATTTTTGCTCAACTGTAAGATTCCGTCTTCTGCTTTTAAATTTAATTCTGTTCTTGTTTTATCATCTGCTATAAGAGTGAATTTTTTAGAATTTACATTCAAAAATAGTTTAGAAAAATCAAGACAATTCATTGTGATGTCATCTAGATGCAATTCTTGAATAGCATAAACAACGGCTTCATTTTTAGTAATTACTTTTTTCAACGATTTAGTATAAGTAACTTTTACAGATAATTTCTTGAAAATAGTAGATTCTTTATTAGTATATAATCGAAGCGTTTTTTCTCTTAAATCCATTCCTACAATATCGTGCAGGTTGTCATCGGCTTCGATTTTGATCGCATTTTTTTCTCCCTCTTCCAAGTAAACTTCCAGGTTATCATCGACTTCAAGAGCGTCAAAACTTCCAATTTCTTGTAATGAAGTGGTAACGATTTTAGAACCTTTTATTTTTTCTCTTTTTTGTGCAAAAGTCAAGGTTGTAACAAATAATAATAAGAGCAGCGCTGTACTTTTTTTCATTAATTCTAGATTTGATTTTGACAAATATAAAAAAATCATCCACTTTTGATGAATGATTTCTTTTATATTTAACAGTTGTTTGTCTAGCTTTTGCTAACGCTTCCTCCAGAAGTTTCAGATTTTTCAACTTTTTTTGGATTACCGCTGTAGTTTACATTTCCACCGCTAGAAGCTTCTGCTTTTAGACTTAAGATTGGGTGTACAGAAACTGTTCCTCCGCTAGAAGCATCTGCATGAATATCATTTGCCATTAATTCCTCAGCATCAATACTTCCGCCGCTTGAAACAGAAGCGTTAAGGCTTAATGCTTTACCTTTAATTTCTATAGAACCAGCACTTCCTGTATCTATTGAAATTCTATCCGATTCAATATTCATATCCATTGATGCGGCGCTAGAAAGTTCCAAAGTAATATCTTCACCATGAATAAGTCCGCTAGTTTCAACAGTTGATGCGCTAGAAGCTTCAATTCTATTAATTGCAGGCATTTTTACCGTTACCTTTTTTGACGTAATGTTACGGAAAGAGCTGTATTTACATTCAATAATAAGAGTTCCGTTTTCTACTCGAGTAACAATTTCTTTTTGAAGATTATCGTCGGCTTCAACTGTAATTTCTGTTTGGTCAGATTGCTGAATAACTAGATCGATAGCATTACTTACAGAGATATTTTTAAACTCTCCATTAACGGTTCTTTTTTCTGTTGTAACATTTCCGCTTCCTTCAATTGCATTCATGTTAAAGTTGCATGAAGCAAATAATAAAGCCGTAATAGTTATAATTATAAATTTCGTAATATGAATGATTATTTTTATCATGGTTTAGTTAATTTTGATTATCACTCCGTTTTTATCAGTAGTTAGTCTTCCTTTAGTTTTTTTTCCGTTTAAAACTTCTTTTCCGTTAATTTTAACCGAAACTTCTTTTATAGTGTCAGCAGGATCAATTTTAGCATCATTAATTGCTTCATTAACATCTTCGTTGATACTATCGTAGTCAATTTCATCATTGTTTTCATCAGCAGGACAGTTTAAACATTTTACTTTAGCCCCGATAACTTTATAGTTGTAATCTCCTTTATAATTTAATTCGAAGAAATTGTCATCTGAATTGTAATAATCTCTAACAGATGAGTCTGGTTTAATTAGTTGTCCTTCTGGAAGATAAAGGTAAATATCAACTTCTTGACCTCTAAATTTATTTTTAACATCTGTCAGAAAATAGTTATCCAAAATTAAATGATTTCCGTTAACTTGAAACTTGTAATTAATTTTTTCTGCTCTTTTTTTAGCATTTGTAAAAGAGTTTCCTCTTGCACTTTTTTCGATCTGCATAAATGGAGTCGACTCGTCTGTATGCAATACATGTATACGTACATCATTAGAATAAATCAGTTCATTGTTTGCAGAATCTTGTACAAATTCAAATTCTCTATAGTGGTTCAAGCTTTTTGTATAGTAATCATTATACTTGAATTTAATGTATAAAGTATCAGTTGGTTTAATTGCTAGAACTTTTTTCTCTACTACTTTATTATCGTATGAAATTTCAGTAGCCTGTTTGATTCCAATACTAGTAAGAATTGCAATAGATATAATCCAAAGAGCTAAAAGCGTGTATTTTGTAATATTCCCGATTGATTTTAAATTTGGAGATAACAATTTAAATCCTAAAAGTGTTAAGAAGAAAAATGGAATTCCAATTGCAAAGAACATTAATAATCCAAATGACCAAAGCGGATATTCTGCAAAGTTTCCTGCTTCAATAAAATTTTGCCAAGGGAAATCGATAAAAATGTTAGTTCCTAGAGTAAAAACCCCAATCAATAACATGATCAAAGTTGAAAGTCCTGCTATAATTAGAATCACACCTAAAAACTTAGCAAAAATTTTAAAAACCGTCATGACAAAGTCTCCAAATGAACTACTTATTCTCTCAGCTCCCGACTTTACTTGGTTTCCCATTTTATCATAATCTGCATTTTTGAATTTTTCAGAAAGCGTATCAATTTCTTCACGAACTTTTTTTTCGATGTTCGAAATCGTTACTGGCTCTCCTGTCATTTCTAATTTTTCAGAAGTTGTAACCGCTTCAGGAGTTACAATCCAAAGAACGAAATAAGCTAAGATTCCTGTTCCAAAACCTGCAAAAACGAAGATTAAGAATATGATTTTAATCCAAACAGCGTCAATTCCAAAATAATGTCCTAAACCTGTTGCTACACCACCAATCATACCTTTTTCTTTATCGCGATATAATTTTTTGTGTTTTCTTGGGCCGTAATTATTGAAAGATTGGTTTGCGTTTTCTTCATCTTCAATGCGGTAATCTTCTGGCTGACCCATTACTGCAATCACTTCGTCAACATCTTTCAGTCCAACAACATGTTTTTCGCTTTTTTGTTTTTCTGTCAATAATTCAGAAACACGCATTTCGATATCTTTAATAATTTCATCCTGACCAGATGAGTTGTTAAGTGATCGTTTTATAGCGTCAAAGTAGCGTGTCAATTTTAAGTATGCATCTTCATCGATGTGAAAAAACATCCCGCCTAAGTTAATATTTACTGTTTTGTTCATGACTTATTGATTTTGATTGGTGATTAGATTTACGGCGTCAGATAATTCTGTCCAAGTGCCGCTAAGTTCGTTTAAAAAAGTTTGTCCTATTTCGGTTAATCCATAATATTTTCGTGGCGGCCCTGAGGTCGATTCTTCCCAGCGATAATTTAGTAAACCGTCATTTTTTAATCTAGTTAACAACGGGTAAACGGTTCCTTCTACAACTAGTAATTTTGCGTTTTTTAAAGTGTCTAATATTTCAGATGTATATGCGTCTTTTTCTTTTAGAACTGATAAGATGCAAAACTCAAGAACACCTTTGCGCATCTGTGCTTTTGTGTTTTCAATGTTCATAATTTCATTTTGTTTTTTTTTGATTGAACAATTCGTTTTTTGATTGATGATGATTTGATTGATGATTGATTTCGAAACGTATATGATTTGATTGATGTTTCGGCTATAACTTTTAATTTTGTCGTTTTACTTTACAAAAGGAATCGTAAGCGGATATTTATATAATTCTCCGTTTGAAGCTTTTATTGAAGCATAAATCACTAAAAAGAATTCAACAAATTTCAAAACTGCAAAAAGAACGACAGCTGTAATCCCGACACTTAAAATTCCAATGTTTGCTTGAATGTTGAAATTTCTGATTACAAAATCGTCGTCATTAAAAACAGCTTCTATTGGAAGATTCTGCAAGAAAACTGTAATAAAAATTGGGATAGCAATAAGGGCTAAAATTAAAGAGTAAAGCAAAATGCTTAACTGAAAGTTCAAAGCCTGTTTTCCGTGATGATCTGCAAATTCAGATTTGTCTTTGTAACTAGTCCAAATTATTAGCGGAAAAATATAGTTCCCAAACGGAATTATATATTGGCTTAAAGTACTCAAATGAGTAAATGCTGCTGTATTCTTTTCTGATGTTTTTTCCATGATTAGTGGTGTTGTTGTTTCCATGATTAAAAGTATATAGTAATTTCTTATGCAAATATATGGCTAAAAAACAGTATCTTGTTTTGCATAGTACTAATTATTAACAAAAATTTAACAAATTTAAAACTATGAAATTGACTTTAAATTGTTGAAAATCATTCGAAAGTCTTATGTTTATTGGCTTCGTTTTGTTAAGTTAATAATTTATTGTGCGTGCATAGTTTTTTTGTATTTTTACATAAAAAATAAATCATATGGCACTTTCGGTATCAAAACTTAATAAATTCGTCTTATTCAAATTGCCTTCTGCATACTTTTGCGGAGTACGTGTAAAAGATATAAACAATAGCAGTTGTACAGTAACGGTAAAGCACAGATGGATCAATCAGAATCCGTTTAACTCTATGTATTTTGCAGTTCAAGCTATGGCGGCAGAGTTAACAACTGGAGCTTTGGTAATTTCTCAGATTCAACAGAGCGGTAGAAAAATCTCTATGTTAGTAGCCAACAACAAAGGAAATTTTACAAAAAAAGCAACTGGAAGAATTACATTTGTTTGCAATGATGGCCATTTAATTGCCGATGCTATAAAAAGAACAATTGAAACTGGAGAAGGACAGACATTCTGGATGAAATCTATTGGAACAAATGAAGAAGGTGTTCAGGTTTCTGAAATGGATTTTGAATGGAGTGTTCGTTTGAAATAAAATAAAAACTTTTAAATATTAATAAAGGCCTGTTGAGAAACAGGCTTTTTTTGTGCATAAAAAAACGATTTTGTTTTTAACTATTTGAAATTCAGTGCGTTTTTGATTTTGTTAAATTTTCTTTTGTAAATTTATTTGAAAAATTATTCAGCTAAAACTCTAATATTTTAGTGTTTTCATTCCGTCTTCATGTTGAGATACTACTTTTATATTCTAAATTGAGCTTTATATTTGTAGGAAAAATATGTTATTGTTTTTGTATGCAAACAATTAATTCATTCGAAAAAAGAATTTATGGAGGAAAAAAAACAAATATTTCAAACAGAGACTAAAAAACGTTGGAAAACATTTCAATGGTCTAGCCGACTTATTTTGTTTCTTCTTATTTTAATGGTTCCGATTTTTTTCATCACTTTAAAAAGAGGATTAAAACCAGAACTACCACTTTTAGCAAATAAATCAACTGCGGGAAAAACTCTCGATAATCCGATTGTTCCAAAAGAATTAAGCGCAAAAGAATTAAAAAAGTTTAGAGGATTCGATTATTTTTTAAGATCAAAATCAAGAGTTGAGAAACTCGCAAGTCAACCTCGTGTAACTAAAACGGCTACCGAAGTTCGAGCAGCTTTCTTGGTGGACTGGGATCCACAAAGTTTATTTTCACTTCAAAAAAATGTAGATAAACTGAATATGGTAGTTCCAGAATGGTTTTTTATTGATCCAAAAACAGATTTGCTGAGAACCGAAATTGATACCGCAGCGCTTAAAGTCATGAAAAAAGCGAAGGTGAAAATTCTTCCGTTAATTAATAATATCAATGAATCTTTGGGCGAAGGAGATTTTGATGGTGATTTGATTCATCAAATCCTTCATGATAAGTCAAAAAAAGAAAGACTTATAAATGATATTGTAAAAGTTTTGGATAAATACAAACTGCAGGGAATTAATATCGATTTTGAAGAATTTAAAGAGAATAGTGATGAGCCCATAATTGCTTTTCAGAAAGAATTATATGAAAAATTGCATCCGCTTGGCTATTTGGTTTCGCAAGATATAATGGCTGGCAATGAAGATTTTAATGTCAAAGAATTGTCAAAGTATAATGATTATATGTTTTTAATGGCCTATGATGAGCATTACGCGAGCAGTGTTCCAGGCGAAGTAAGCAGTCAGAAATGGATTGAAAGAATTGTAGATAAAACAGCGAAGGAAATTCCGTCAGACAAAATTATTCTTTGTTTTGCCGGTTATGGTTATGATTGGGAAGAAACAGAAGAGGGAGAAACCATCACTTACGATCAAGCAATTGCAATTGCAAAACAACACAATGCCACAATAAAATTTGATAACAATACCTACAACAACTCTTTTAAGTATATAGATAGTAATGGCAAAAAACACGAAGTTGATTTTGAAGATGCGGCAACTAATTTTAATACTATCAGATTTAGTGATGAATATGGTTTGGCAGGAACGGCCTTATGGCGTTTAGGAAGCGAAGATCAGCGTTTATGGAGCTATTACCAGCGTAGTCTGACAAACGAAAGTGTCAGTAAAAAGCCTTTTGATTTTAGTGTAATGAAACGTGTCAGTACTAGAATCGAAAGTCCTGCATATATTGGCGATGGCGAAATATTGAATGTAATAGCCGATCCTGCGCCAGGAAAAATTGATTTGGAAATTGATAAAGACGATAATATTATTACCGAACAAAAATATGTAGAATTGCCAACTAAATACGTAATAAGTAAGTTTGGAAATGTTCACAAACAAGTGATTCTGACTTTTGACGATGGCCCAGATCCTACTTATACACCACAAATATTAGATATTTTAAAAAGAGAAAAAGTACCAGCCGTATTTTTTGTTATTGGTATTCAAGCCGAAGACAATATTCCTTTGCTGCAAAGAATTTATAATGAAGGGCATGAAATCGGTAATCATACTTTTACTCATCCAAATATTGCTTTGGTAAGTCCAGAAAGAGCTTCAGCCGAAATGGAAACGACAAGATTGTTGATTGAAGCTGTAACAAGACGAAGCACAGTACTTTTTAGAGCACCTTACAATGCAGACGCAGAACCTACAACTGAAGCCGAATTAAAACCAATTGCATTAAGTAAAGCTCAAAATTATTATTCTGTTGGAGAAAGTATTGATCCTAACGATTGGGAAAAAGGCGTTAGTGCCGATTCGGTTTATGCTAGAACCATAAAACAATACGGGGCAAATCCTGATAAAGGAATTATTTTGCTTCATGATGCGGGCGGAAACAGACAAGCAACTGTTGAAGCTCTGCCTAGAATTATTAAATATTTTAAAGACAGAAATATTCAGTTTACAACAGTTTCGCATTTACTGGGCAAAACCAAAGATCAAATTATGCCTAAAGCAAAAGGCCAGTTTATAAGTTTAGATAATTTTATTTTTGATTTTGGATATTGGTTCGGGCATTTTATTACAGCTACATTTTGGGTTGCTATTTTTCTAGGTTTTTTGAGAATTGCATTAATGGCAATTATGGCTTTTCTGAAAAAATGGCGTGATCATAAACATCCTCCAGTTTATAAGACAAATAATGAAAGTCCTAAAGTTAGTATAATTGTTCCGGCTTATAATGAGGAAATAAATGCTGTAAAAACAATTGAAAATTTATTGGGACAAGATTACCCAGATTTTGATATTGTTTTTGTGGATGATGGTTCTAAGGATAAAACTTTTGCCATGATTAATGAAGCTTTCGCGAATAATTTAAAAGTCAAAGTACACACAAAACCAAATGGTGGAAAAGCTTCGGCACTAAACTACGGAATCAAGCTTACCGAAAATGAATATGTAGTCTGTATTGATGCAGATACACAATTGAAAAAAGATGCGATTTCACAATTAATGAAAGGTTTTACAATGCAATTAAAAGACAACCAAGAAATTGGTGCTATTGCTGGGAACGTAAAAGTTGGAAATGAGAACACTATGCTTACCAGATGGCAAAGTATTGAATATACAACGGCGCAGAATTTTGATCGAAGAGCTTTTGATTTAATAAACGGAATAACTGTAGTTCCTGGTGCAATTGGTGCATTTAAGAAAAAAGCAATTGAAAAAGCTGGAGGTTTTACAACTGATACACTTGCAGAAGATTGTGATTTGACCATACGTATTCTAAGAAACGATTATCATATTATAAATTGCATTGAAGCAGTTGCGGTGACAGAAGCGCCTGAAAGTTTGAAGGAATTTATGAAACAACGTTTCCGTTGGAGTTACGGAATTATGCAGGCTTTTTGGAAAAACAGAGATGCGTGTTTTAATCCGAGATACAAAGGTTTGGGAATGGTTGCTTTGCCCAATATTTTGATTTTTCAGATCGTTTTACCCATTTTTGCGCCATTGGCAGATTTAGTTCTTATTGTAAGTTTGATTTGGAATCACAACGATTCAGACAGTCTTCATAAAATCCTGATTTATTATATTGCTTTTATGCTAGTTGATATGTTAGTTAGTGTTGTGGCCTTTGTTTTTGAAAAAGAAAAACTTACAAAGCTAATTTGGTTGATTCCGCAACGATTTGTGTACAGACAATTAATGTATGTGATTTTATTTAAAGCGTTGAGAAAAGCTATAAAAGGAGAAAGCCAAAGTTGGGGTGTTTTGACTAGAACAGGAAACGTTGCGACAGTGAAATAGTTTTTTTTACCCACAAATTAAAAGGATGTAAAAGATTTCTCTATGAAGATTAAAAAAAATCTTTTCTAATTCTTTTAATCTGTGGCAAATAAACACAAAAAAAGACCTCAAATAGTCGAGGTCTTTTTCTTGAAATAAATTTCAGTTTATTTTTTAACGCAACAAGATTTTTTATCTTTTTTATCTGCTGTTTTTTTGCAGCAAGATTCTTTTTTTGCTTTTTCTTTTGTAGCAGGTTTTGTTTCTTGAGCCATTACTCCAATTGAGAATAAGGCTGCTGTCATTACTGTGATAACTTTTGTCATTTTAATTAAATGTTTTTTGAGTTAGAGATTATAATTGGTAGTCAAATATAGAAAGATTTCGTTGAGTTGATTCTTACAAAAAAGTTAATGTTTTTATAATTAATAATTCAAATTCACTCCAAATCCAATACCCATATCACTATCGTAATGTGTTGTGATTCCGAAGTTTCGGGCAACGATATATTTTAAACCAGCCATATATTCTTTGTCGGTATTCCACATTAGATTCATACGAAGACGTTTTGAAAGAGGAATGTCTTTTCGTTCAAATTGCAGGCGGACATTTCCATCTGTATATACTTCGACTTGCGCTTTTATGAGCATTGGCAAAGTATATTCAAGACCAGCGCTAAAAACCGAACGATTATCTTTGGTATTTTTCTGTCCGAAAAGATTTTGTTCCTGTTCGTCTATTCCCATTCTTCGGTATCGCCAGTCAAAACCAATAAAAGGCATCAGCCACTGATTTTTCCCAATATATCTTCCAATATGTGTTTCAGTTTCATAACCATGTTCGTTATTATAACCCAACCTCCATTCGGTTCCAATACTCCATCTGGTATTGCTGAACATTGCTTCACCGTCATTTCCGTTAGACGCAAAATCATTTTCAGCCATAAAATGAAACATTCTGTCGTCCATTTTAAGCATTTTAAAAGCCATTTCCGGATGATGAATCAACGGATTTGGAGCTGAATTTTCGTAAGTAAAAATTCTTCCCATTCCAGCCATCATATGATATAAAATATGGCAGTGAAAGAACCAGTCGCCATCGGCATTTGCCTGAAATTCGATCGTATCGGTTTCCATTGGCATAATGTCAATCACATTTTTCAATGGAGAATAATCGCCGTGTTCATTCAAGATTCTAAAATCATGTCCGTGTAAATGCATTGGGTGGCGCATCATCGAACCGTTGTATAAAACGATACGAACGTTTTCTCCTTTTTTAATTAAAATTTTATCGGTTTCAGAAACCACTTTATTATCTAAACTCCAAACGTAACGATTCATGTTTCCAGAAAGCGTAAAACGCAATTCTTTTACAGGCGCATCTTTTGGAAGATTGGTTTTAAATGGAGATTTCAGCATTCCGTAATTCAAAGTCACAATTTCTGAAGTTTCAGTGCTGTCACTTTCCATTTTCATGTCTTCCATATTATGATTAGAATGATCCATTTTAGGTTTTGAATTTTCATCTTCGCCCGAAATTTCTGGATACATTACGGCATTCATATCCATTTTATTCAAAGACATATTCATGCCCATATCGTTCATTTCTCCATTCATTTTCATCATATCGTTCATCATTTTCATTCCCTCAAAATATTTTAGTTTTGAAAGATGATGAATAGGCTGTTTTTCTCCATTTCCTAAAAACAAAGACGCAGATCCTGTTCTGTCTTCGGCTGTAGCCAAAAAAGCAAAAGATTTGTTGTCTTCAGGAATTGTAACCACAACATCATAAGTTTCAGAAACGGCAATAATCAGACGATCGACTTCTACAGGTTCAACATCATTTCCGTCACTGGCTACAACGGTGATTTTCCCTCCGCCATAAGTCAGCCAAAAATAACTTGATGCGCCTCCGTTGGCAATTCGTAAGCGGACTTTTGAACCTGGTTTAAGGTCTGAAAACTGCTGTTCATTTTTACCATTGATTAGAAACTTTTCATAATAAACATCACTGACATCCATGGCGTTCATTCGTTTCCATTCGTTGGTTACTTTGGTCGAAAAATGTCCTTCTTTGATAGCCTCGGCATAACTTTGTGTTGTTCCTTTTTTAATCGCAAACCAATCATTTGCATTATGAAGCATTCGCTGAATATTCTCTGGTTTTAAATCTGACCATTCGCTTAAAATAACTGGAATAGTAGGTAAATCGTCAATGCCTTTTCTAATAGTTGAATCGTCTTTTTTCTTGTTGATGATAAAAAGCCCGTATAAACCAATTTGTTCCTGCAAACCAGAATGGCTATGATACCAATAAGTTCCATTCTGAATAATCGGAAAAGTATATTTATGAGTTGTTCCAGGCTCAATTGGCATTTGAGTTAGGTACGGAACACCATCTTCTTTATTTGGCAGAAATAATCCGTGCCAATGCATTGAAGTCGTTTCTTTTTTGAGTTCGTTATGAACATAAATTTCTGCAATATCGCCTTCAGTAAAAGTCAGAGTTGGCATTGGAATTTGTCCGTTTACCGCAATTGCACGTTTTTCTTTGCCCGAAAAATTCACAATCGTATCGCGAACATGCAAATCATAACGCACTACTTTTTGCGCCTTTAGCTGAAAAGCGATTAAAAATAGTATAAGTATATATTTGATCTTAATCATTAGCTTATAATTTTAAATTTCTCAATCGCAACGCATTTACGATTACAGATACAGAACTCAAACTCATGGCAACTGCAGCCAACATCGGCGAAAGCAAGATTCCTAAAAACGGATATAAAATTCCTGCTGCAATTGGAACGCCCAAAGTGTTATATATAAAAGCAAAGAATAAATTCTGTTTGATATTTGACATTACAGCATGACTGAGGTTTTTAGCTTTTACAATTCCGTTTAAATCGCCTTTAACCAAAGTAATTTTAGCGCTTTCGATTGCAACATCTGTTCCTGTTCCCATGGCAATTCCGATGTTAGATTGCGCTAAAGCCGGAGCATCATTGATTCCGTCTCCCGCCATGGCAACAATTTTTCCTTGAGCTTGAAGACGTTCAATTTCTTTTAATTTATCGTGTGGAAGACAATCTGCTTTAAATGAACTCAAATGCAAATGTTCGGCAACTGCTTTTGCGGTGTTATGATTATCTCCCGTCATCATGATAACCTCAACGCCTTGATCGATTAATTCTTTGATCGCTTTTGCACTATTTTCTTTAATGGCATCAGTAATGGCAACATAACCTAAAACAACATTTTCAATTGCGATGTACGAAATAGTTTTTCCTAAATTTTGTTCGGCAGTTACTTTTTGTTCTAAATCACTAGAAACAGAAGCACCGATTTCGTCCATTAATTTTTTATTTCCTAAGGCAACTTTTTTGTTTTCGATTGTTCCTAAAACTCCTTTTCCAGCAATAGTTTCAAAACCTTGAACTTCTTTTAAAGCACTATTTTTTGCTTTCGCGAAATTAACTACGGCTCGCGCCAAAGGATGCTCGCTGTGCTGATTTAACGAAGCAATATTTTGAAACAGAAAATCTTCCTCATTATTAACCGAATAGACTTTTTCTACAGATGGTTTTCCTTCTGTAATGGTTCCTGTTTTGTCAGTGATTAAAACATCAATTTTATTCATGTTTTCTAGAGCCTCGGCATTTTTTATTAAAATTCCGTTTTGAGCGCCTTTTCCAACACCAACCATAACCGACATTGGAGTTGCCAACCCAAGCGCACAAGGGCAGGCAATAATTAAAACAGCAATAGCATTAATTAATCCGTAAACATAAGCAGGTTCAGGACCGAATTTCGCCCAAGCAAAAAAGGTTAAAACCGAAATAATAACAACGGTTGGAACAAAATATTTAGAAACACGATCGACTAATTTCTGAATCGGAGCGCGAGATCTGCTTGCGTCATTTACCATTTGAATAATCTGTGAAAGCATCGTTTCTGACCCCACTTTTTCGGCAATCATTACAAATGACTTTGTTCCGTTTATTGTTCCAGAAATTACAGCATCGCCTGTTTTTTTATCAACAGGAATTGGTTCTCCAGTTATCATTGACTCATCGATACTGCTTTCGCCAGTAGTTATTTTTCCGTCAACCGGAATTTTTTCTCCTGGTTTTACACGAAGTAAATCGCCCTTTTTAATGTTATGAATAGAAATTACTTTGTCAATTCCGTTTTCAACTAAAGTAGCCTCAGTTGGCGCTAATTTTAATAGTTCTTTTATGGCTCCATTCGTTTGTCCGTGTGCTTTGGCTTCCAATAATTGTCCTAATAAAACTAAGGTGATAATTACAGTTGCGGCTTCAAAATACAAATGAATGGTTCCGTGATGTGATTTAAATTCGGCTGGAAAAATATCTGGAAAAAACATTCCGACAATACTAAATAGAAAGGCAACACTTGTTCCAATTCCGATTAGTGTAAACATATTTAAATTCCATGTCACAATGGATTTGTAAGCGCGGACAAAAAACATCCAGCCAGCATAAAATAAAACAGGAAGTGAAAATAGAAACTGAACCCAGTTCCATTTTTCTATGGACATAATATTGTAAAGCGGATTATTTGGAATCATTTCTGACATTGAAATAATGAAAATAGGAAGCGTAAACAAAATCGCGATTTTCATTTTCTTCAATAAATCAGTGTAAGTTTTGTTTTCCTCACTTTCAGAAGCTTGCATTGGAACTAAATCCATTCCGCAAATTGGACAATCTCCTGGTTCGTTTGAAACGATTTCTGGATGCATCGGACACGTAAATTGTGTCGCTGTTATAGCAACTTGAGGCACTAAATCCATTCCACACACTGGGCAGTCGCCAGGTTTGTTATACGTTTTGTCACCTTCGCAATGCATTGGGCAATAATAAACGCCATTTGCACTGTGCACGTGTACTTTTTTAGTTTCTGTTTTATGATGATTATGATCGTGATTCTCTTTTTTATGGCCAGAGCAGCAAGATTTAGCTTCGCCGTGATTTTTAGGAGAATCCATTTCAATACTATAATTTCCGGCAGCAGCTAAAACTTCTTGAAATTTTTCTGTCGGAACATGTTTGTCCATTGTGATCGTAGCCATTGGCGGATTCAAAGTCACTTCTGCCTGAACGCCTTCAACTTCGTTTAGAGTTTTTTCGACTTTAGTTCGACATCCGTTGCACGACATTCCTGAAATTATATATTGATGAGTCATTGTATTGGTTTTTAAGTATTACAATGCAAATTTCCGAAGTAAGATTTACAACGGTTTGTAGAATTTTGGGAATGATTTGTAAGATTTACTAAATGCTGTTTTTTTAACGCAAAGGACGCAAAGAATTTACGCAAAGAGCACTAAGTTTTGTTTGTTTAAAGATTAGAGAGTTCTCAAAGCTTTGCGCATAAAAAGTTAGCCACAGATTAAAAAGATTAACACAGATTTTTGAAATCCTTTTAATCTTTTTAATCTGTGGCTAAAAATCTTTGCTCCCGATAGCTATCGAGATTGCGTAAACCTTAACATCTTTGCGGTTTAAAAAAAACTACAAATTCTCGATCTGAATACGCTTATTATCTTTCAATTGTTTAAATGAAGTAGGAGTGTAGCCCGTAATTTTTTTGAACTGATTACTCAAATGCGCTACATTACTGTAATTTAGAATATCGGCAATTTCGCTTAATGAAAGCTCATTGTAAATCAGTAATTCTTTTACTTTTTCAATTTTCTGATTGATAAAATACTTTTCGATTGTTGTGTTTTCGATTTCAGAAAATAAATTGCTTAATGAATTATAATCTTGATTTAAGTTTTCTGCGAGATATTCTGATAGGTTGATTTTTAAATCATTGTTTTTATGATGAACCAAATCTACAATCAGGTTTTTTATTCTTTCGACTGTTTTTGTTTTTTTATCATCGAGTAGATCAAAACCCAAAGATTGCAGGTTTTCTAATAAAATTTCTTTTTGCAAATCGTTGATTTCTTCCTGTAGTTCAACTTCTCCTAATTCTACAGAAATAGGTTGAAGTCCGAGTTTTTCGAACTCAGACTTCACTACCATTTTGCATCGGCTGCACACCATATTTTTGATGTAAAGCTTCATATTTATTTGATCGTTTCTACCACATTTCCGCAAGTCAGCATCGAAGAACCGTAATATGGATTCTTAACCGCTTTTTCTTTGCTTAACCAATCAGCGTCTGCCATTGGGCAATATTGTTTGTAGATTGGCTGTTCTGGATTAGAAACTTTTATTAAATCGTAAGTGTTTTTAGATAAAGATTTAAAAGTTTCACGTTGCTTTTTAAGATCTGTTGTAGCTGAAATACTTTTAGCGTCAGTAGTTAATTTCTTTACCACTTTCATCCAAACCGTATGTTCGTTGCTTTTTAATTTGTCCATTTTTACGGCAGTAATAGCAGTCAATAATGTTGCTGCTTTTGCCGAAGTCAATTTGCTATCACTTTTTATAAGTGCATCTTTAACATCAAAATAAGCGTCATATACAGATTGAAGCTGATTTGCGTCAACGACTTCTGTAGTTCCTGATTCTAATTTTATTGTATTTGCTTGAATATTGTTTGCACTAAATAATGCGGTTAGTACTGTTGCTAAAGCTATGATTGATTTTTTCATTGTATATAATATTTGGTAAAGGATTTATTTTCCTTTAAAATTAATTAAAAATTTCGTTTTAAAAAAGACCCAATATGGGCTGTCATAAATGCGATAATTATATTTTCGGCTTCAGCCAAATAGAAGTAAATCCCGCAGAAATAGTGGAATTACTGTAAGATGAAATCGCGTTTTTTAAAGAAAAATTGAAAACGTCATTTTGCAAATCAAGATCGGTTGAAGTTAAAATAACGAATTGTAGCGCAGAAGTTGTGCAACCAGAATGACGGCATTTTCCATCACAATTGTGTTTTTCTTGTTTTGAAGTTTTCCTTTCGCAGCATTTTTTAGAACAGCTGTTTTCTTCTTTAGAAGCAATTTCTTTGTGATTCCCGATATTACATGCGTAGGTATAACTCGGATTCAAAAAGAAACTAAGTGTTATAAAAAGCAATATTATGTGGGTTTTCTGTTTCAAAGAAATTGTTTTTGAGGTACAAATTTAGATAAAAATGCGTGAGGAAATCACTTTTTAAGATTTCGCTAACTACAGTTTCTTAAAATCAGTCGGTTTCATGTTTTTACGTTTTTTGAAATAATTAGTCAAATGACTTTCGTCTGTAAAGCCAAATTCGTACGCAATTTGTTTAATCGGCAATTGATTGTTATGAAATCTTTTTTCGATTAAAGTCGTTCTCAAATTATGGATGTATTCGCGATAACTTATGCTGAAAGTTCTTTTGAAATAAGCACTAAAATAAGTTTGGGCAATATTAAAATGTTCTGCAATGACTTTTACTTGAACTAGTTTTGGCTGATATATATTTTGATGAATATAATTGGCAATTTGCTCATTATCCAAATGTGTCGATTGCATCTGTAGATTCATACCGCGAATCGTTTCTTTAATTAATCCAAAAATGGAAAGAATCTGATAGAAAACAATTGGAGAAGAAGTAACATCAATATAGCGATCGTATGTTACAATATTTTCAACTGTATTTTTTAGAATCGTTTTGCAAGGTTCATCAAACTTTAAAACTGTTTCTTTTAAGATTTTATCTCGCATGAAACTTTCGGGAGTATTTACGAGAAATTCATCACAAGTTAGATTTTGTTTGGAATTGAAATAATTATCAGTGAATTTGATAAAAATGAATCGTGTACTTTTCTTTATATCGAAATAATGTTCGTCGTCTGGCGAAATAACAAATAAGTCTCCAGCTTTGTATGAAAGCAGATTGTTATTTAAATGATGAATGCCACTCCCTTTCTTTATATAAATGATTTCATAATAGGTATGAGTATGTGGAGGAAGATGAAATTTCTCTTCTTCAAATTCATCAAGAACAAGTGTTTTAAACTGATTTAATTTAGGCATAACTTAAATGTACAATTTTATGTCACAAATTTACAATTTTTTTAAAGGTTAACGGTGTTAATTTTGCATCGTAGAAATCTATTCCTTTCTACAATAAATCAAAATGAAAAAAAGTCTTATTGCACTCTCTTTAGGAGGGTTAACTATTGGTATTACAGAATTTGTAATGATGGGATTGCTCCCAGATATTGCTTCAGATATGAAAGTCTCGATTCCGGTTGCTGGATATTTAATTTCGTCTTATGCACTTGGAGTTGTTATTGGAGCGCCTTTATTAGTAATCGCAGGAAGAAATTATGCGCCTAAAAAAATGCTTTTAATTTTGGCTTTAATGCTGGCAGTTTTTAATGCATTGTCAATTATAGCTCCTGATTATAATGTTCTATTTGCTTCTCGATTTTTATCTGGATTGCCGCACGGAGCATTCTTTGGAGTGGGAGCGGTAGTCGCAAGCCGTTTGGCAGACAAAGGAAAAGAAGCGCAGGCAATTTCTATAATGTTTGCTGGTTTAACGATTGCTAATTTAATAGGTGTGCCAATTGGTACTTATATAGGTCACCATTTTATTTGGCGTTATACCTTTGTATTAATTGCGATTGTTGGTTTGTTGACCTTTTTGGCAATTTATTTATGGATGCC
Source organism: Flavobacterium sp. GW823-FHT06G12 (assembly GCF_058794775.1). Classification (NCBI taxonomy): domain Bacteria; kingdom Pseudomonadati; phylum Bacteroidota; class Flavobacteriia; order Flavobacteriales; family Flavobacteriaceae; genus Flavobacterium; species Flavobacterium sp. GW823-FHT06G12. The sequence continues at coordinate 118,244 of NZ_JBXAHE010000006.1, read as the reverse complement.
GAATCTTGAAAAAGGTGAAAGCGTGAATATGAAAACACAACTTCAGTTTTTTAAGAAAACAGAAGCATGGTTAATTATCGGAATTACGGCAATTGGTTTTGGAGGTCTTTTTGCTTGGATCAGTTATATTGCTCCTTTATTAATTAATGTATCGAAATTTTCACCAGAAGATGTTTCTACAATTTTAATCTTAGCAGGATTAGGAATGGTTGTCGGTAATTTTGTCGGAGGAAAATTGGCAGATAAATATTCGCCAGCACCAACCGTACTTGCGTTACTATTTGTAATGGTGCTTGATTTGTTGATGGTTTACTTTTTCTCTTTCAATCAATATGTTTCATTGTTTTTGACATTCTTAACAGGAGCAATTTCTTTCTCTGTTATTGCGCCAATTCAGATGCTTATGATTAAGACAGCCAAAGATGCAGAGATGATCGCATCAGCAGCGCTTCAAGGAAGTTTTAATATCGGGAATGCTTTAGGAGCTTTCTTAGGAGGACTGCCTCTAGCAGCTGGTTATAATTTTGCTTCGCCTAATCTTATAGGTATTGCAATGGCTATGACCGGAATGGTGATTACATTTATATTGATGAGGTTACATCAAAAACAAGTGCACATGCAAGCTGCATAATTTTAAAATATATTCTTTTTAAGGCTCTTAACGTTTGTTTAAGGGCTTTTTTTATGTCTTCAATGAATCAATTAGCTTAAGAATGTCTTTTCGTTGGCTAATGATTTTACTTCTATAGTCAGAAAATACTCTTTAAAATAAATCTCATCTTTATTCTGTATTTAAATTTTTTTAGGATCTTTTTAACTTTTTAAGTGTAAAACTAACACATAATAAATTTTGTAATTTATATTCATGTAATCGATTGTTTTTTTTGTAAAAATCGAATCAAATGAACGATTAATAATAATATTATTAATATTTTATATTGATATAAATTACATATGTTACATAAAAAAGCAATAAAATTTCTAATATGTAATTTTTTTTATGAAATTTTTGGGAAATTTTATTTTTCGTTTAAAAAAAATATCTATGTTTGTGTAATCGATTACAACTTTTTTTGCATAGTTCGAAAACGATTAAGTAAAAGAGAAGTAAAATGGGCAAGAATAAAGATTTACTTCGGTGATAAATAAAATACTGTTAAAATAAAAACCACAAAAATTAACCATAAATGAATTGAAAGTAACCACAAAAAACCACTTAAACCACAAAGAAAAACCATTTAATAACTTAAACAATCAACCATGAACTTTAAAGAATTATTAAACAAAGGAGCAAACTTTTGCTTTAAACTTGTTTTCTTACTGTGCTTATTGATCGGTAGTCAAATACACGCGCAGGGCACAACGATAGAGGGAACCGTGAAGGATGCCGCGGGACTTTCTCTTCCTGGGGTAAACGTCTTAGAAAAAGGAACTAAGAACGGAACTTCTACCGATTTTGACGGGCATTACAAATTAAAGCTTACTAATCCGAAAGCAGTCTTAAGCTTTTCTTTCATAGGATTTAAAAGCATTGACATTTCTGCAGACGGAAAAACAAAAGTAAACGCAACAATGTCTGAAGATTCTAATAACTTAAATGAAGTTGTTGTAATTGGATATGGAACATCTAAGAAATCTGATTTGACTGGAGCAGTTGCTACATTTTCTGGAAGCGAAGTTCGTAAAATTCCAGTGCCAAACGTAGCTGAGGCATTAACAGGACGTATTGCCGGAGTATCGGTAAGCAGTTCTGAAGGTTCTCCAGATTCAAACGTTCAGATAAGAATTCGAGGAAATGGATCTTTAAGTCAAGATGCTTCTCCATTATATATCGTAGATGGATTTCCGGTAAATAATATCAATGATATTTCTTCTTCTGACATTGAAACAATGACAGTTTTGAAAGATGCATCATCTACTGCAATCTATGGTTCTAGAGGAGCTTATGGAGTTATTATCGTTACAACTAAAAAAGGTAAAGATGGTAAAATAGCAGTAAATTATAATATGTTCTACGGAATGAAAAAGCTGGCTAATACTATCGATGTTACATCTCCAGAAGATTACGTAAAATGGCAGTATGAGTATGCTTTACTAGATCAAAGCGATAAAACTATTTTGAGTAATCCAAGTTCTTATACTAAGTATTTTGGTAATTGGCAGGATTATGATATGTACAAAGGTATGAAAGGCAATAACTGGCAAAAGCAAGTTTTTGGACGTACCGGAGAAGTGCAAAGCCGTGATTTATCTATTCGTGGTGGAAGTGATAAAATGAACTATAACTTCAATTATGCACATTATGATGAAAAAGCAATTATGCTTGGATCAGATTTTAAAAGAAACAACTTATCTCTTGCTTTAAATAGTAAAGCTTCTGATAAAGTAGATTTAAGTTTTACAGTACGTTACTCTGATACTGAAATTAACGGTGCCGGTATGAATGAGCAAAATGAAGCTTCTTCTGCAGATTCTCGTTTAAAAAATATTGTGGGTTATGCACCAATTCCTATTCCAGGTTTAACGACAGACGATACAGACGAAGCGGTTGCTAACAACTTAACACATCCTTTTGTTGCTATTACAGATAACAACCGCCAGCAGTTTAGAAAGAACTTTAATACATTGGGAAGTTTTTCTTGGAAACTTACTTCAGATTTAATATTCAAAACAGAATTAGGTTTAGATAATTACAACTTCCAAGATTATCGTTTCTACGGCCGCACAACGTATTATGTAAAAAATAATCCTGCAGCCGAAAGACAAGGTATGCCTGCATTGATAATGTCAGATAGAAAAGATACTCGCTTTAGAAATGCAAATACTCTTAACTATGATTTGAAAAAAATAATGGGAGAAGATCATAGCTTAAAATTACTTTTAGGAGAAGAGTCTATTAATTATAATAGAAATGATTTGACAAGTACAATTCACGGATTTCCATTATCTTTTGAATTAGATGAAGCAAAAAAATTAACTACACAAGGAACGCCAGTTTCAGTTGATAATTTCTATTTCCCAGATGATAAATTACTTTCTTTCTTCGGACGTGCAAATTATGATTACAAAGACCGTTATCTTTTAACAGCGACTTATCGTGCCGATGGTTCAAGTAAGTTCTTAGGAAGTAATAAATGGGGATTTTTCCCAGCAGCAGCAGCAGCTTGGAAAATTTCGGGAGAAGAATTTATGAAAAATGCTTCATGGGTTAATTTGCTTAAATTAAGAGTAAGTTATGGTGAAGCAGGAAACAATAATATTCCGACAGGACAAATGGTTCAAAGTTTTGCATCTACTACATCTACATGGATTAATGGAGTAGATAGCTATTGGGCAGCTTCAAAAACAATGGCTAATCCAGATTTGAAATGGGAAACTACTGTAACGCAAAATATTGGTTTAGATTACGATCTTTTCAAAAATAAGGTAACAGGATCTGTTGAGTTTTATAAAAACAAAACAAAAGACTTGCTAATGAATTTCCCAATTTCTGGAGGTTATGACTATCAGTATAGAAATATGGGTGAAATTCAAAACAGTGGTGTAGAGGCAACTTTAAACCTTAACTTAATTGAAAGACCTAAATATGGAGTGAGTGTATCATTTAATGCTGCATTCAATACTAACAGAATTAACTCTCTTGGTGTAATGAAAGATTTTACATGGTCAAGTGGATGGGCTTCTTCTTCAATCACAGCAGATTATCTTGTAAACGTAGGACAACCTCTAGGGATTATGTATGGATATAAAAGTGATGGACGTTATGAAGTTTCAGACTTTGATTATAATGCAGGAACTTATACTTTAAAAACAGGAGTTGCAGATGCTAAAACTGTCGTTGGCCCAATGAAGCCAGGTGCTATGAAATTAAAAGATATTAATGGTGACAATGTTGTAGATAGCAAAGATCTTACTGTTATAGGAAATGCGAATCCAAAAAGCACTGGAGGTATGGTGTTAAATGCTAATGCTTACGGATTTGATCTTTCTGCAGCTTTTAACTGGAGTATTGGAAACGATGTATACAACGGAAATAAAACAGAATTTTCTACTTCAGTTCCTAACGGACAATATAGAAATTTAGGTTCTGAAATGGCAGATGGAAAAAGATGGACAAATCTTGATCCTAATACAGGACAACTAGTAACCGATCCTGCTCAGTTAACTGCTTTAAATGCAAATACTACAATGTGGTCTCCATACATGCCTCGTTATGTTTTTACTGATTGGTCTGTTGAAGATGGGTCTTTCTTAAGACTTAACAATTTAAGTTTAGGTTACACTACGCCAGATGCGCTAACTTCTGCTCTAGGAATTTCTAAGTTAAGATTTTACTTAACAGCTAGTAATGTTTTTGTTTGGACTAAGTACTCAGGTCAAGATCCAGAAGCTTCAACTAGAAGAGCGACACCGTATACTCCAGGAGTTGATTATTCAGCTTATCCAAGAAGTAGACAGATGATATTTGGTTTAAACCTTAATTTCTAATTCAGTTAAATTTTCACAAGATGAAACATAAAATATTAATAGCAGGAATGTTTGTTGCAAGCTTTTTTACTTCTTGCTCAGATGATTACTTAGATGCACCAGCAAAATCAACATTAGATGAATCAGTTATTTTTTCTAATCCAGGATTGGCTGAAGGCGCAATTGATGGAATAAAAATTCCTTTTGCAGAAACGAATTCATATAGAGGCCGTTATCTTCCTTTTTATGGTTTGAATACAGATACAGAATGGTATAACTCTTCTCAAACCGTGAGTGATGCGTCAGATTTGTGTACTTATGATGCACAATCGATTAATTCTCAAATGAATACAACTAATAATGCGTGGGCAATGATGTACTCAGGTATTGAACGTGCTAATATTGCTATTAGAGGTTTGCGTACTTACGGAAATCCAACTCCTGGATCGGAGCTAGGATATTTATTAGGTGAGGCATTAACTCTAAGAGCTATTTATTATGCCGATTTAGTAAAAGCATGGGGAGATGTGCCAGCAAGATTTGAACCGTTAAATAACGAAACTTTATATGTGTCGAAATCAAGTCGTGATGTGATTTACAAGCAGATTATTGCCGATTTAGGAGAAGCTGCAACATTAGTGCCTTGGCCAGGTGGAAGCGCAGCAACAAGTAGCGTAGAAAGAATTAATAAAGCGTTCGTAAAAGGATTCCGTGCTCGTTTGGCATTGGCTGCCAGCGGTTACCAGCAATATCCTGACGGTATTAGAAGAAGTACAGATCCTGAATTGTCTGTTGCAAATATGTATGCTCTAGCATTGGCAGAATCTCGTTCTGTTATTGCAAGCGGTTCTGCACATTTAGAGTCTTCATTTGAAACATTCTGGAAAAAATACAATCAAGAATATATCGTTGCAGGCGGAGAATCTCTATGGGAAATACCTTTTTCAGATGGTAGAGGGCGTATGTTGTTTACTTTTGCTGTAAAACATACTACAAACGACCAGTTTCATGCAAATGGAGCGAATCGTGGAGGAACTGCAGGACCACTTCCTACGGTTTTTTATGATTATGATCAAGAAGATACAAGAAGAGATGTAACATGTGTTCCTTATAAATATGGTACAGCGGTAAATAATGTTGCTAAGCAAGAATTAGGGGCATTAAATACTTGGTATTTTGGAAAATATAGATACGAATGGATGACTCGCTTTGTGACATCAACAAATGATGATGGAGTGAATAAAATTTATATGCGATACGCCGAAGTTCTTTTAATAGCAGCAGAAGCAGCAAATGAGTTAGAAGGTCCAGCAGCAGCAGCTCCATATTTAAAAGAAATTAGAAGAAGAGCATTTCCAGCAGCATCTCAGAATGAAAAGGTTGATAACTATGTGAATTTACTAACTAGTAAAGTAGCCATGTTTAATGCTCTTGTTGATGAAAACAAGTACGAGTTTACAGGAGAAATGGAGCGTAAACAAGCACTGATCCGTTGGAATTTACTTAAGACAAAAATGGATGAAGCTAAAGCTGATATGAGAGATTTGTCTAATCGTTCAGGAAATTATCAAGATGTTCCTACTACATTGTATTATAAATACAAAGCAGATAATGTTAGTCTTGATATTTATGGTTTGAACCGTGGAGAAACTACAAACCCGGGAGCAGATTATTCGCAATTTACATGGACTTGGACAGGTGCAACAGCAGATACTAAAATCAATACTTTATATAAACCTGGAGTAGATCCAAACAATAGACAATTCTGGCCAATTTGGAAAGTGTTTATTGAGAGTAGTAATGGAATGCTAACAAATGATTACGGTTATTAATAACAAGTGATTATAGTTAGTAACGTGAAAATTAATAAAGTATAATTATGAAAACAAAATATAAAGTAAAAGGATTTATTGCTGTAATGTTGCTGGCTCTGGCGGTTTCAAGCTGTGAGAGTTACAATGAAGCGGTTATTGACAGTTTAGATGTAAATAGGGCTTTTTCGCCAGTAGGCATCTCGGCCGTGGTTAGAAATAAAACTACAGTCGAATTAAATTGGACAGTTAAAGATGATGCAGATCATTATGTAGTAGAAATTAGTGCCGATGATCCTAATTTCGGTACAATTTATAAAACTTTAAATGTTGCTCCAACAGAACTTCCTGTGCAAATTGCATTAGAAGGAGAAACAGTTTATTCGTTTAGAGTAAAGGCAATTAGCGCTACAGGTCTAGAAGATTCTAAGTGGTCTATTGCTACTGCTACAACTTTGGCACCAGAGCTTTTCTTGCCTATTCAAGATGGAGATATAGAAGCTAAACAAGCTACATTGAGATGGACTCCTAATAATAGTGTTGCACAAATTGTTTTAAATTCAGGAGCAATAACGCATACTCTTACAGCGACAGAAAAGACAGAAGGAATTGCCATTATTACAGGATTATCTCCAGAAACAGCTTATACAGCAGAGTTAGTGAATGGTGCTAAAAAGAGCGGAAAAACAACATTTACAACAGGAATTGATATTGGAACAGGAATCTTAGTAAAAGCAGAAGATAATTTAAATGCTAAAATTAATGAAGCAGCTTCAGGATCTATTCTTGTATTAATGCCAGGAGATTATACTGTATTTACAGGCGAAGTAGTTTTGAATAAATCGATTACCTTAAGAGGACTTCGTAGTTATGATAAACCAAAACTGCATGTGAAGTTTACACTTAATGCAGGAACATCAAATCTTTCATTAATTGACTTAGATTTAGAAGGAACAGCTGTTGGTGATAGTAACTTTATTACTTTGTCTGGAGCAAGTACAAGTTATGGAGACATCTTAATTAGTAGTTGTAATGTTCATGATTATTTAAGAGCCTTGGTTTATGGAAATGCTGCTGCAGCAAAACTGAATTCGTTTACAGTTGATAATAGTATTGTTAAAAATGTAAATACAAATGCACAAGCTGATTTTATTGATTTCAGAAACACTTATGTTGCAAACGTCGTTGTGAAAAATAGCACATTTGATACTTGTTCTGTTGGACGTGACTTTGTTAGAGCCGATGCTGTTGCTCCTGCAAATGGTTTTTCGGGGACAGGATTGACAACAAATGTATTAATTGAAAGCTGTACATTGTATAAAGTATCAAATACTTCAGCGCCAAAGAGATTATTGTATTTACGTTTTGCGTCAAATGCATCAACGGTGAAAAACACATTAATTACATCAACAAGTGCAATTTATACAAACCAGCCTGCAACAACAATGCCTACGTTTAATAAAAATTATTATAATGATGCTGTAAGTTTTGTAGATGGTACAATTGTAAACAATAAAATTGATGCGTCTGCTACTAGTGTTAATCCACAGTTTGTAGATCCTGCAAATGGAGATTTCACAGTTAAAAATCAAACAATAATTGATAATAACATTGGAGATCCTCGTTGGTTAAAATAAAAATCGTGGTTGATTAAATAGAGAAAAGCGGGATGCAATTGAATTTGCAATCCCGCTTTTTATCTTTAGATTGAATTGAATAAAACTAAAAACTAAAAATTACTCAATAGATAAATCAAATTTTTGAAGTAAACCTGCAAGTGCTGTGTGTGAAACCTTTGTTCCTTTGATTTTATTTTCAGAAGGATCAAAAGCATAATTTCGAGAACTTCTGAAATCTGTTTTTTCTAGAATACTTTCCACGAAAGTGGCACCAGAAAGATCACAATTCTTAAAAACTGCCAGAGACAAATCGGTATTAGAAAAATCAGTTTCTTTTAAAAAACAATCTACAAAAGTAGTTTTCTTTAGCTTTTTGTAAATGAAAGTAGAATAGTCTAAAATGCAATCTTCAAAATTCATTGAAAACAGAAAACTATTGCAAGCACTAAAATCCAATCCCATTAATTTACAGCCAATAAACTTGATGTTTTTCAATCCGGTATTTCTTAAAGTTGCCAAAGAAAGGTTGCAATTTTTAAAAGTACAATCTAAAAAGTCGTTATGGCCTAAATCACTTTTAGAGAAATTACAGTTAATGAATTCGCAGTTTACAAATTCAGTATGGGCTAAACTTTGTTCCGAATAGTCGATCGTTTCAAAAGTGCGGTTTTGATATAATTTTGATTCCATTATAATTTTTATGAAGGCGTATAAAGTTTTATTCTAATTCGATGCATTCAAAAACAGTATTGTTTTGAAGCAGTTCTACAGCATTCAATTCGCTATCAATTCGTAAAATATTATCACAATCTTCGAGGTCGAAATTCCACTTAGATTCTGGTAATAATTGATTTAGTAATGCAGAAGCCGATTCGAATTTGGTCTGATTATCAACGGAAGTTTTAAAAACATAAATCATAATTTGCATTTTGAGGTAGCAAATTTCTGAAAAACACCCGCATATTTGTTAGGATTCTATAATCAATAATTAGGACTTATCAATCATTTTTCGGTATCGTATAGGAGAGATTCCTTCTGTTTTTTTAAAAAATCGGCTAAAGTAAGATTGATCTTCAAAGCCTACTTGTGTTGCAATTTCGCCCACAGAAAGTGTAGTTTGAAATAGTAAATATTTGGCCTCTAGTAATATGTTTTCGTCAATCCATTTAACAGCAGATTTTCCTGTTACGGTTTTAACGCATTTGTTTAAATGGTTTGGAGTAACATTTAATAAAGAAGAGTAGTAATTAACTTGGTGCTGCGTTTTAATGTGGTCATGAATCAATTCTTTGAACTTTGCTGTAATTGCTTCTGCTGCCGAAATGCTTTTAGAAGTTTTTACCGCATTTTTATTCATTTCATAAAACAGCGTAATCAAGTACGATTGCACAATATTCAAATCTGTAACAGTTGTTTCAGAATATTCCTTTTTCAATCGTTCTAAAATATTGGTTATTGGAGTAATATCTTCAGGAGCAAGTTTTATTTTTGGATTTCCCGAAATTTTTAAAAAATCAAAATCATTAAGAAGCTCGCGGCTTCCATATTTTCGAATCAAAATATCAGGATGAAACTGGCAGATGTAACCTTTATGAATATTGTTAACATTATCAAGCGAAAAAATTTGACCGGCCGGAACCATAATCATTTCGTTATCGGTTGTAATGTATTCTTGATAACCTAATTTCATAACATGCTGACCAGAAGAAATAAAAATCAAAGTATGGCAAGAATGTTTAGAAGGCGGAACTGGATGCTGCATTTGCATCATTTCTTCGATTTCAAGACAGAAAAAATGATCAGAATTCGACTTGAAAAGCAAATGAATAGGATTATCTTCTCCTAAAAACTTCTCTCGAAATCCTTTTGGGCCATAGGTTTTTATTTTCTCTGCTTGCTTCTTTTTCATTTTTAATAATATAATCTAAAATCAAGCAGTTTACACAGATTATAATGTTTGGTATAAAGATCTTCAACAACTTCAATTAGGTTGTCGTTTTCCTGATACAAACTAAAAAAAGCTTTGTCGATCGTGCTGCAACTTGCAATTTTATTGTAAGTCGAACCATACCCAGAAATAGCTCTAGCGCCAGTAATATCTAAAAAATATTGGGCTTCTTCTTCGTTTAAATCCAAAACCTTAAGATTGGCAAAATGAATGATTTTACCTTTCATTTTACCTTCAAACAATTCGGCAATTTCTTCAATGCTGTAATAATAATCGTGAAGACAGATATTGTTTTCCTGACCTGGCATTGCCAAATAAATAATTTCATAATCTTTGAAATTATGATCTTCATAAAGCAAAATATTCAGACTTTCTTCTAAACCTTCGATTGTGTCGCAAGTTTTATGAATGCTCGAAATACCTTGGTCAATAGCCAATTCTTCCAGACATTTTACCACATTGGTCGGCGTATGATCGTCTATATCTTTAACGCCTTCAAGGCAGAAAATAAATTTTTCATTATCCATGCAGTTATTCTTTCTGGTTTTAAACTTTTTTACTGGTTTTAGCAAATGTATTTTTTATATCATAAAATCCAATAGAGAAAACAGACTTTAACGTGTTTTTTTGATTTTAAATTTAGGTTACAGCTGCGTAAATTTTTAAGCGTATTTTTGTAAACCAAAAATAAATTACGCATGATACAAATTAACCAAACGGCATCTTTTGCCGTTGAAGATATATTATTCTGTTTTGCTCTTGAATCTGAAGCAGCAGAAGTTTTTAAAGGGCATAATATTTTATTTACAGGAATTGGAAAAGTAAATGCAGCTTACGAATTGACAAAAGCCATTCAAAAGAAAAGGCCTTCTATCATTATAAATCTAGGATCGGCAGGAAGTGGTTGCTTTCAAAAAGGCGAAGTAATTTGCTGTACCAAATTTGTACAAAGAGATATGGATGTTCGCGGTTTAGGTTTTGCATTATACGAAACGCCACTTTCTGGTTTACCGCCAGTTTTAGAATATGGTTTGTTGATGGATAATCTTCAAGAAGGAATTTGCGGAACTGGAGATAATTTTGAAATGGAACATTGTTCAGATGTCTACAATATAGTTGATATGGAAGCCTACGCTTTGGCGATGATTGCCATGAAAGAGAATATTCCGTTTTTAAGCTTAAAATATATTTCTGACGGAGCCGATGATAATGCCGCCGAAGATTGGACGGTTCAGGTTCATAAAGCAGCAATTGCTTATGGCAAAATTTTGGGATTGATTGAAGAGACAGAAGAAGCGGTTTAAAATTTGAGATAATCGCTTTTAAGAAAGTGCTCCAGCGGAGCAAAATATTTCTAGCAAATTAATACGAAAGTATAAAAAGCTCCAGCGGAACGAGACATAAGCCATTTCTTAATTGAAATGGCTTTTTTATTTTTAAGAGACAGTTCCAGCGGAGCACAATATTTATAGCATAATTTAAATCCTCAAAAACAAAAAGCTCCAACGGAGCGGCACATTAATTTTTATCGAGACATATAGTTTTCATGAAAATACAACCCACAATCAGCAAGAATGCTTGTTCTAAGATAAAACTGATAAGTATTTGATGGGTTATTTTGGACAATCAAAAGACAGTAGTTTACCGCTGCATTAGAGAAACTTTTTAACTTTATAGTTTTCATTTTTTAATGAAAAACGAATTAACTATTGAAACCAAAATGATTTTATTATGAAGAAAATTGCAATGCTGTGCTGTACTTTTTTGTTGATGGGAAAAACAATAGCTCAGGAAATTCCATTAGTAACTAATATTTCAGCTAGAAACAATATTACTTTAAACGGAAAATGGAGATATATTGTAGATCCTTTAGAAAATGGATATTTTAATTACCGTTTAGAACCTTTTAAAGACAATGGATTTTTCGAAAATAAAAAATGGAACACCACAGAATTAAGCGAATATAATTTTGCAACCTCAGCAGTTATGGATATTCCGTCTGATTGGAATTCGAAAGATCAAAGACTGTTTTTTTACGAAGGAACGGTTTGGTTTCAGAAAGACTTTAATTATAAGAAAGATGCAAAATCGAAAGGAATTCTTCATTTCGGGGCAGTCAATTATGATGCAAAAGTCTACGTGAACGGAAAATTGGCAGGAACACACATTGGAGGTTATACACCTTTTAATTTTGATGTAACCGATTTGTTAGTTGACGGAAACAATTTTGTAGTAGTAAAAGTCGATAACAAACGCCATAAAGACAACGTGCCAACGGTAAATATGGATTGGTGGAATTACGGCGGAATCACAAGAGACGTAACTCTGGCTCAAGTTCCGAATACGTATATTGAAGATTATTTGGTTCAATTGGATAAAAAAGAAAAAGGAAAAATTTCGGGTTGGATAAAACTCAATAATGAAAGCGGAAATCAATCAGTTTCAGTTTCAATTCCAGAATTAAAAATCAAAAAGAAAGTTACAACAGATGCTAAAGGAGTTGCCTATTTCGAAATAAAAGCCAATCCTGTTTTATGGACGCCCGAACAACCAAAATTGTACGATGTAACTATAGGTAAAGCAGATGAAAATATTACTGATAAAATTGGGTTTAGAACTATCGAAACCAAAGGCAAAGAAATTCTATTAAACGGAAAAAAAGTTTTTTTGCGAGGAATTAGTATTCATGAAGAAGCGCCTTTTAGATCTGGAAGAGCTTGGTCTCAAGAAGATGCCATTACGTTATTGACTTGGGCAAAAGAAATGGGATGCAATTATGTTCGTCTGGCACATTATCCGCACAACGAAAACATGGTTAAAGAAGCCGAAAAAATGGGATTGATGATTTGGTCTGAAGTTCCGGTGTATTGGACAATTTCGTGGACAAATCCAAATACATATGCCAATGCCGAACGTCAGTTGCACGATATGATTTACAGAGATAAAAATCGTTGCGGAATTGTAATCTGGTCAATTGCCAATGAAACGCCACACGGCGATGACCGAGATGCTTTCTTAAGCAAACTGGCAAAATATGCGCGTACGCAGGACAATTCTCGTTTGATTAGCATGGCGATGGAAGTTACTTCGAGTTCGAATAACATCAATACACTTCATGATAATATGAATGAATATGTAGATATCGTAAGTTTCAATCAATACTTAGGTTGGTACAGAGGAACTAACGAATCTTGCAAAGACATGCAATGGGTAATTCCATATAACAAACCCGTTATTATAAGTGAATTTGGAGGCGAAGCGTTACAAGGTCTTCATGGCAATAAAAAAGAACGTTGGAACGAAGAATATCAAGAAGAATTGTACATTCAAAACACACAAATGTTCAACAGAGTTGAAGGTCTAGCAGGAGTTTCGCCTTGGATTTTAGTCGATTTTAGATCACCAAGAAGACAGTTGCCGAATATTCAGGATTTCTTCAATCGCAAAGGTTTAATTTCTGATCAGGGAATTAAAAAGAAAGCTTTTTATGTCATGAAAGATTGGTATGCAAAGAAAGAACAAGAATATAAATAAGTTAAAAATTTAGATAAAGGGAAAAGCCTTCAAAGTTTAATTTGGAGGTTTTTTTGTGTTTTTTATGTAATTTTATTTGAAAAATAGAAGACTTTAATGGAACTAGAAATTATCATAAGATTGCTTTTAGCAGCATTTTGGGGCGCTTTAATTGGGGCCGAAAGAGAATACAGAGGAAAAGCAGCTGGTCTGCGCACCACAATAATGATTTCTGTTGGAGCTTGTTTCTTTACTTTAATGTCACAATGGATCGGAGGAGCAGGAAATCCAGACCGTATAGCTTCTAATATTGTAACAGGATTAGGTTTTCTTTGCGCAGGAGTAATTTTTAGATCAGACAACCACGTTTCGGGTATTACGACCGCGGCGACAATTTGGTCGGTTGCGGCTGTAAGTATGGGAGTTGGCGCGGGTTATTACTTTGCTTCGGCTTGCGCGGCACTTATGATTCTTATAATTTTAACGATGCTTACCATTCTTCAAGATAAAATTGACCTCATCAACGAACATAAAACGCTCAGAATAACCTTTAAACGTTCAGACGCAGGACACGCAAGATGCAAAGAACTTTTTTCGACTTATGGTATAAAATCTAAACTGTTAGTGCAACACCGTAATATAGACCATATTATTTTAGAATGGCAAATACATGGTTCTAAACATGCCATAGAATCCTTATATGCTGCGCTTTTGCAAGACCCAATTTTTGAAGAATTAGTTTTATAAAAAAATAAGAATAATGAATTTTAATTTACAACCCGTTTTAGAAAATGATCTCTGCATTCTATCTCCTTTAGAAGAAAAAGATTTTGATGCATTATATAAAGCAGCTTCCGATCCTAAAATTTGGGAACAACATCCAAACAAAGACCGATGGAAAAAAGAAGTCTTTGAAAATTTTTTTGAAGGTGCTATTAAAAGTAAAGGAGCTTTTAAAATTATAAACAAAGAAACCGGAGAAGTTATCGGAAGTACACGATTTTATGATTTTGATCAAGAAGACGATAGTATTTTTATTGGCTATACTTTTTATGCTGTTTCGTGCTGGGGAAAAGGCGTGAATCAAAGTGTAAAAAAGACTATGCTGGATTATCTTTTTCAATATGTGTCCAAAGTGAAATTTCATATTGGTTCAGAAAATATCCGTTCGCAAATTGCAATTTCGAGAGTAGGAGCAAAAAAAATAGCTGAAGAAGAAGTGGCTTATTTTGGAGAAAAACCAAAGTTGAATTTTGTTTATCAGATCGAAAAAACAAATTAAAAACTGTTTCTAATATCTCAAATTACTGGTGTCTTTTGATTTTTTGTTTTATCACAAAACTATTTTATTTAAAAAGTTAAATTAAGATTACAATTCTTACATTAGCCAATTCAAAATTTGGACTATGGAGAATTTTATTCTTTTATCATTAATTGCATGTGTTGTCATTTTATTTAATAATTTTTCGAAATTAAAGAAGGAGAATGAATTTTTAGATTCTTCTTATTCAAAGATTAAGGAAGATTATAAATCTTTGAAAAAAGAAATTGAAGAAATAAAAAATCAGCTGACTCAACCTGATTTTAAACCTGGAGACTTGACTTCTATAGCAGAAGAGATTGAAATAATTTCTGAACCTATACCCGAAAATATACCTTTAATTATTCCAGATGCTGCTTCTCTTATTGACGATATTTCTCAAGAAAACAATATTGTAGCAGCAGAAATTTCAGAAAGTCCAATATTAGTTTCAGATACTTTAACAGCTGATTCCTATAACGAAATTGAAGCAAACGAAAATTCTCAGTTTGTAGAAAATTTTGAAACGCTTCCTATAAACAAAGAGACTGTAAATGATGATTCGAAAGAATTTGAAGAAGAGAAAATTTATGTAGAAAGCGCTTTTTCAGTTTTAATCAAAAAATTAGAACAGCAATTTGCCGAAAACTGGACAGGAATTCTTGGAACCGCAATTATGGTGTTAGGAATTGGTTATCTGAGTATTTATACAGCATTGAAAGTTTCGCCAATGTTCCGTGTATTAATTCTTTGGTTGTATGCTGGAATTTTAGCTGGATCTTATTATTTTTTAAAGAAGAAAGAAAAATGGTTCAAAACAGGACTTTGGCTTCGTAGCGCTGGAGCAAGTTTATTCTTGTTTGGCTGTTTTGGTGCATCGCAAATTCCGGCTCTTACATTTATAGATAATATTCCCCTTGCGTATTCGCTTATTGGAATCGGAATCGGAATCAATTTGTATGTGGGATATATTATTAAGCAGCAAACCTTTTTATCGCTCCATACTATTTTGAGTATTTTAATTCTCTGCGTAATTCCCGAAAAACTATTAATTACATTTTTACTAGCGTCACTCACTGCAACAGCGGGAATTATTTTATCGTACAAAGAAAAATGGGAGTATCATTTACTAATTGTTATTTCTGGTTTTATAATATTTGATATTTGGTTTACACAAGGCACAAATGCGTTAAGCAAGTCTCAAAATATCTTAGCTATAATCGGTATTGTTTTGGTTTCGGTTAGCTGTATGTATATGCAATACAGAAGTATTTATGCCAATACAAGATTTGATAAAATTGCCTTTGTAACGCATTTAACAAATTGGATTTTATTTGCTTTAGGCCTGGTTTTGCATTCAACCGGAAGCAGAATCAAAATTTTTGTTTTGCTGGCCGCGGGTATTCTTTGCCTTTTTGCTACACTATTTGCCAGAAAGAAAAAGATTTTCTGGCTGTATCATCTTGACGGAATGGTTTCGTTTGTACTTTTTGCGTTAACCATTTTTATGCTTAATGATTGGAAAGTAGGTTATGATATAATCGCATGCGGATTGTACTTCTTAGTGGTTACATGCCTAATAATTGTTTACAAAAGCAAGGAAATTTTATTGCATAAAATATTTTTAGGACTCAATCATGCTCTAGGGGTTTTTATTTTAGGATTCTTTATTTTGCACATCAATCCATCCTCAGTACAAACCAACATTACAAATATCTTTGCTTCCTTAATTGTGATGATAGTAGCAACATTATCAGTTTCTGTTTTTTGTGTTGCAAGAAAAGAATTTTTAGAAACAGATGTTTTCGTTTTAAAGAAAGATTTGAGCTTAAATGGAATTCTCTCTATTCTGTTTTCGATGTTCTTTTTCATAAGCTGGTATCATACAATCGAAATTTCGTTCTATTATCCGCTTGTGTTTATTGCTTTATTGTGGTGTCTTTTGCGCTTCAAATTCAAAACAAACACATTTGATATAGGAAGATTTACTTTTTTAAACATTGCTATTGTAGTAGGTGTAGTATTAATTGCTATAGAAGCAAAATCTAATTTAGATATTTTTTATGCTCTAGGAATTATTGCTGTAATTATAGCAAACTGGTTTGTAAAAGAATTTTATACAGATAAAAGCATCATTAAAACAATTAGCATTGTGGGTGCAAATGCGTTACTTGTTTCGCTTTCTTATAAATATCTGTTTTTAGGAAATATTGTTCAAATTTTGCCTTGGATTGCGATTGCTTTATTAAACCATGAATTTCTTTGGCTTCAATTTAAGCGAAAAACACTTTCTTCAGACAACCAAATTCTGCTGTATCTATTTTGTGCAGTTTTTTTAATCTTCGGAAATGCTTTGTTTTTATATAACACCCAATTTTTAAATACTATCGAAATTGGATTGATTGCTTTGGGACTTTCTGCTGTCGAAGTTTATATTTTGTTTGCAGATAAAATAAGAAACAAGTCAAACGAGGTTATTTCTGGATGGGGAAGTTTCCATACATTAAATTGTGAGCTGATACTTTTTAATGCTTTAATTTTTGGTTTCTCTTGTATTGAACTTACCTATATTCCAATATATTTAGGAGGTTTGGCTATATTAATTTTTTGGATTTTTCAGAAAATTGAAAAATTTGAGCGTTACAACATTTATTCGTTTGTACTATTAATTGGAACAATATTTTTAAGTATTTATCAGGCCATTTTTGATGCCAATCTTGATAATAGAATTATACTTTATAGTGTGCAAGCCTTATGCGTTTTGCTATCTGTAGTTTATTATTATTTGCAAGTAAAAAGTACAAGAGAAGCAGGTAAAATGTTTATTTCAGTTTTACCGATTGTTCAAAACTTATGGATCATAACTTTATTATTTATTCAGGTAGAAATTGCTTATTTGCCAACTATATTTATGCTTTTGGCCATCTTGAATTTTGGTCTGATTTTATACAGAAAGATAAATTTAGCTCCAGAATCGATTTTAATTATTTCACTTTTGTCCATTTTAGTTTCTGCTTTTTACAGCGTCAAAAAGCTTAATGATTTTGATTTGATCGATTGGGGATTACAGCTATTGAGTGTGGCTTTATTGATTGTCTTAGTTATCCTGATCAAGAAAAAAGATTTCATAAAAGAATTGAAAGTAGATTTTCAAATCGTCATCAATCTTTGGCTTTCTACAATTATGTTTGCGCAATTAGAGCATAAATGGCTTCCTGTATTTTGGGCCTCAACTGCTATTGTAAATAGTATTCTTTATTATAAAAAAATAGGAAACAAAAAGGAAATCAGTATTGTGTATTACTTACTGGCCAATTTTCATTTGGCTTTTGTAAGTTTCAATTATTTTGAATCTAGATTTGAATTTGTATACCTTATTATATTTGCGTTACTGGCGCTATACATTTTTATTGTCTATAAATATATCGAAGATTTCGAATTTAAAAACAGCATTATTATTTATCCAGCTACTTTTAGTATTGGTTTATTTTTGTTCCTTACATTCGATAAAGGAATCTTAACCTTCTTCTGGATATTAGAATCTCTAGGATTGCTTATATTAGGTATTCTTCTTAAAGAAAAATATTTTAGATATGTATCATTGTCTTTGGTAGGAATTTGTGTTATACGACTCATGTTTTTTGACTTATCAAACGCAGATTTCCTAATCAGAGCTATGGTTTTATTAGGAGTTGGAATAATACTTTTAATTATGAATACGCTATTTAAAAAATACAAAGAACGATTTGATTAACATAAATCTTTCTCAATAAAAAGAACCACAAATTCAAATTAATGAATTTGTGGTTCTTGTGTTTTAGACCTGATTTAATTTATTTTTTTTAGCTAAAATATCATTTCCTAAGTTTTGGTTTTTCTTGAATTATATTAAAGTAAGAAGCGCTAAAAGCAGATAAACTTTTATAGCCGACCAAATGAGCAATCTGACTTAAAGTATATTGTTTGGCATCTAAAAGTTCAATGCTTTTTAGAATACGAATTAGCTGCAAATATTTTTGAAGCGTAATATTTGTTTTCTGTTTAAAAATCCTTTGCAAACTGCGAACCGACATTTGGGCTAGATTGGCCAATTCGTCAATTTCAAAAGCATATTGATAATTTTTGTTGATGTAATTGCAAACAGGAATCAAACGGTCATCTGCAGGAATTGGAATTTGTAAGGCATTGTTTTCTTTGCAAAAGTTAGGAAGACTCGTTAAAATCGCTTTTAAGAAATTGGCTTGTTCTTCATTTTCTGTTAAAAGTTTATCCCATTTTTGAGCATAAAGAATCATTTCTTTTAAAACATTGGGAGCCGAGAAAACATGTACATTTTGAAAAAAATCTTGCGTGGGAACAGATTTGAATAAAGCAATTATCAAGTTTACGGTTTTAGATTCTGAAGAAATGCGATGTTCTTTTTTGGTCGGAATCCAGATAACATGGTTTTGCGGAACTAGATAAGTCTTTTCTTCAATATGAAAATATTGATAGCCTTCTTCTACATAAGTTAATTGGTAACGTTCATGCGTGTGCAGATATTCGTCATGTTGCCAGTTTTGGTCATACCAAACATAAGCGTTTGTTGATATATTGTCTAGAAATTGACCTTCTGTTGGTTCAGATAAGCCACATTTTAAATTGGCGTTTTGCATGTACTTTTTGGCAAAGTTAATAAAAACGTCATCGCTAATTTTGTAAATGAATATAATTTACAATAACATGAATAAACTACATCTCTTTTGGATAGGTATTTTGACAGTATTAGTGATCCATACAAGTGAAGCGCAGAATAAAAAAACGAATATATTGGTACTTATACATTCTGACAATGGCGGAACTTGCGAATTGGCAAAAGAAATTGCTAAAGGAATCGAGAGTGACCCAAATGCTACAGCAATTATAAAACAAGTAAAAACGGCAACTAGTTCAAAATTAAAAGAAATTCCAGTTGCAACGGTTGAGGAGTTACCATCGTATGACGGAATCGCGTTTGGTTCGCCAGTTTATTTTGGAAATATTAGTACTGCCATGAGTGAGTTTCTCTCTAAAACAGTCAATTTATGGACGAATCATGCTTTAGAAGGAATGCCTGCAATGGTTTTCATGTCGGCAGGAAGTGGCGCTGGAAAAGAATTGGCTTTACAGTCTTTTTGGAATAGCTTGGCTGTGCATGGAATGGTTTTGGTTTCAAACGGAATTAGAGGTAATGAAAAAATCGACAAGAAAATTCCACAGGGAAATTCTGTTTTAGGAACCACAAGTTTGGCTTCCTTAAAAGATGTTGAAAGACCAACAAAAGATGAACGTTATTTAGCCGAATTGCAAGGAAAAAATTTTGCTAAAGTTGCTTCTGCTTTAAAAGGAACTTTTGCTAAGAAAGAAATAACAGTAAAACAAGAATCTTCAATTAATGCTATTTTAAAATCGAAGAATATTGTATTGCCGCAAGTGCCTAAACCAGCAGGAAATTATCAGCCATATGTTCGTACAGGAAATTTGATATTTATTAATCAAGTGGCTTTAAAAGATGGAAAAATCCTGAATCCAGGAAAATTAGGATTGAATGTAGATGAACAGCAAGTTAAAGACGCAACCGAACAGACAATGCTAAACGTAATTTCGGTTTTGAATGAAGCAGTTGACGGAGATTTAAACCGTGTAAAACGTTGTGTGCAATTGACAGGGATTTTCAATACCAAAGACGATTATACCAAACACGCCGATTTAATGAACGTTGCTTCAAATCTTACTGTTGAAATTTTTGGCGAAAAAGGAAAACATGCTAGAGCGACTTTCGGAGCTTCATCAATTCCTGTAAATTCTTCGGTAGAAATACAAGCTGTTTTTGAGGTAGAATAAAATTAGCTTAAAAAGAAAAACTCCTTAAATGTTTTATTTAAGGAGTTTTTGAATTTATGAAATGGTTGTTTATTTATTTCACCAAGTAAGGAACCTGATCTGCTTCGCAAAGTCTAAAATAGCCCAAAGCAAAATTAGTAGCATCGGTTGTATTTACAATGTTTCCTCTAATATTTCCAGGAGGAATAGAAAACGGATTAGAATTTGAAGCTTCTAGAATTAATTTCCAATAATTATAGAAATTTTTAGAAACACCTCTATGCGTAATTGTTACAGTCGTTCCCGTTTTTATATCGTCTTCATGAGAATATCTTGTACTGATTTCGTTTCCGTTATAAAATTCATCATTTGTGATTTCATATTCTGGATAAATCAAAAATGAACTTTGATAATCAGTCACATAATAATTGGTTTGATCTGCAGGATCAGTGTAATAAAAAGTCAATTCAATGATATCTGTTCCGTCAAAATCTTTAACAATATTTTGCTCCACTTTATTAATTGGAGTTACAGAAGTCAATTTTTCAACAGCTGTAAAACTTTGGCCTTCGGCATCAACAAATAATTTATAATCAGCATTAAGTACAGGAACAAAATTGGTGCATTTGTACACTCCAGCTTCGGTTTCGTTAAAAGTAAAAGTATCGCCATTACCGTTTTCTACTCGTACCTGCGCACCCGAAACTTTTGGCGTCGAGCCGCTGTAGTAAGGAGCTGTTTTACTAATTTTTATAGTTTGTTCTTTCCCGTCGGTTCCTTTTTTCCAAATAATTTCAGCATCAATAACCAGTTTGGTTTCACCAGTTGGCAAATCAAGATTGACCACATCTTCGCATGAAGCAAAAGAAAAAACAAAAAGTAGAGTTATTAATGCCAGTGCTTTGTTCATTATGTGTTTTTTTAATTTATTCATAGCATTAAAATTTAAAATTATAAGTAACTCCAGGTACAATTCCGAAAATAGAAAGTCTTCGGGTTTCATTTGCTCCTGTGTCTTCATTGGTTGTAAAACTCATAGAAGCTGCATTTTTTCTGTTGTAAACGTTGTAAAGGCTAAATACCCAATAGCTTTGCCACCCTTTCTTTTTGTCTGGTTTTGGCGTATAAGTCGCTGCGAGATCAAGATGGTGGAAAAGTGGTAATCTGTTTTCGTTTCTTAAAGAATAATTTGGAACATGGATGCCGCCCATTTCATAATAACCATTAGGATACGTTACTGGCTGACCAGATTGTAAAGTGAAATTACTATTGAAAGACCATTTCGGATTCAATTCATAACTTCCCACAATGCTTAAATTATGCAATTTGTCATATCCAGATAAATACCAATTACCGTTTGCAATTCCCGGTTCTTCAGGAGTTCTTCCTGGTGTTTTTTGTTCGGCTCTAGATAAGGTATATGAAACCCATCCTGTGAATACGCCAGTATTTTTTCTAAACAGTAATTCCATTCCATAAGATCTGGCTTTCCCGTTTAGAATAACTTGCTCAATGTTGTTGTTAGCCAAAACATCAGCACCGTCAATATAGTCAATACGATTTTGAACATTTTTATAAAATAATTCAGTTTCTAAAGAGTAATCTCCGTCTTTAAAATTTCTAAAATAACCCATCGCATACTGATCCAAAAGCTGAGGTTTTGTAAAAGGTCCGCTTGGAGTCCAGATGCTCATTGGTAAAGGAGATTGTGTGTTTGATAAAATATGAATGTACTGCGCCATTCTGTTGTAACTTGCTTTTATAGAAGTTTCGTCATTAAAGGCATAAGATAAAGCAGCTCTAGGTTCAAAATTATTGAATTTGCTGATAGTTTTTCCTTTTCCGTAAGTAATGCTTCCGTTTGGCGTTCCTTCTTCATAAATATTGTATAACGGATTATACACTACTGCCTGACCATTTTCGTAAGTGCTTATTGTTTCATCTCCTAAACGATAAAACATGCTGTAGCGAAGTCCGTAACGGAAATTCAATTTCTCAGTAATCTGATTTTCGAAATCAACAAAAGCAGATGCTTCTAAAGCATATTTTTTATCCAATTGCATATAATTGAACTGAGAATCTGGGCTAGTTGGTTTTACAACTCCCGGATTGAAATTATAATACAAACCATCAACACCATAATTGATTTTAAATTTCTCAGACTGCTGAAGATTCCAATTGTATTTCAATCCGTAACTCTGAATGTTGCTGTCCCATTTAAAGCTTTCAATCGGAATTTCTAAATTAAATCTGTAATCACTATAGAACGTTGATAAATTACTGCTTAAGCGATCAGAAAATTTATGTTTCCAGCTCAAAATTCCCATTGTGCTTCCATAAGTGCTTGCAAAACGATCATTAATATCGAATACGTCATTTCCGAAATAACCAGAAAATGAAAGCGTGTTTTTGGCGTTAAAACGATAGTTCAGCTTTGTATTCAAATCATAAAACATTGCTGAGTTATTATTATCAGCCAATTTCATAAATAAATGTGCATAAGAAGCACGCCCAGAAAGAATAAAAGAACCTTTTTCTTTTTGCAACGGACCTTGAACTAAAAGACGGCTCGAAATAATCCCGATTCCTCCATTAACTTTATACTCTTCAAAATCTCCCGTTTGTTGCGTAACATCTAAAACAGAAGAAACGCGTCCTCCAAATTTTGACGGAATTCCTCCTTTGTATAAATCTAAACCGTTTACGATATCAGCATTAAAAATAGAAAAGAACCCGAACATATGCGAATCTGCATAAACAGGAGCACCATCTAAAAGAATCAAATTCTGATCGGCAGCACCACCGCGAACATTAAAGCCAGAAGAAGCTTCTCCAGCATTGGTAACACCAGGCAAAGTCAAAATCGATTTTAAAGGATCGGCTTCTCCCATTGCAACTGGAATTTTTTTGATTTCCTGCATAGAAAGCCTGTTAACACTCATTTGGGTTGTTTTAATGTCAACTGCTTTATTATTCATTACAATAACTTCTCCCAATTGCTGACTGTCAGAATCGATGTTGAAATTAACCTTAGTGTCATCAGAAACAGAAACTCGTTTTTCTTCATTTTTAAATCCAACATAACTTACCTGAACGGTATAATTTCCATTTGGAACATCGATGCTATATTTTCCGTTAGGATCTGTTACAACACCAGTTTCGAGTTCTTTAATGTAGACATTAGCGCCAATAACAGGTTGTCTTTCGTCATCAAGAACGTGGCCGGTTAGCTTGCTTTTTTTTTTGGCAGGCTTTTGAGTTTGTTGCACTTTCTGTTTAACAAAAATATTGTTACCAACTACAGAAAATTGTACAGACGAAATTTTATTCAATTCCGTAATAAGACTGCTGATTTCAATATTCTTAAAAGTATTTTTCTGAGTAAAATACTTTTTATTGGTATCAATTTGATCAGTAAAAGCAAATTTAAGATCGGTTTGATTTTCGATCTGTTTAAAGAATTCTTTTAGAGTTACATTTTGGTCAACAGTTACGGTAACGCTTTGAGCAGACATACACAAACTGAATAAAAAAAAGCATGCTGAAATTATATGCTTCATGAAATTTTGTATTTTTGAATATTATTAAATGGATAACTTGATGTTATCCTGAACATTAAGGAGGATGTGGAGTTTCGCGGCTTACATCCTTTTTTGTCTTCATTGAAAAGTGATCTGCTTTAAATCTTCATTTATTTCAAAGTTTAGGTTATACATTTCTGATAGCAATTGTAAAATCGTTTTTAAATCTTCTTTTCTATTAATTCGAATTGTGATTTTCTGATTTTGGTTTTCTTTCGGAAGAACCACTTTATAGCCATAATTCTCTTCGATGTAATGGCTTATCGCAGAAAGATTTTCATTATCAAAATCTACAAAACGGCTAAATTCTGATACCGAAGCGGTTTGGTTTCCGTAGGTGAATTTTTCTCCCGGTTTCAAAATCCATTTTTGATTTTGACCTTTCACATTCATCTGAACGCTTCCTTCAAATAATTCAACAGTAATTTCTTCGTTTTTAGATTCTTTCACTATAAAGGAAGTTCCTAAAACGGTAGTTGTTGTTTCATCGCAAAAAACCTGAAATGGATGCTGTTTGTCTTTCTTGACTTTAAAATAGGCCTCGCCATCCATTTGGATTTTTCTATTTAAAGCAAAATCGTTTCCATAAATAATTTTAGAATTTGGAGCCAATTCTACTTTTGAGCTATCTGGCAAAACCACATATTTTATTGTTGAGGTTTTATTTTCGATTACATTTTCAGAAAGAACTACATTTTCAGCTGAAGGGTTTTCTGTAAAATAAAATCCAGTTCCAATAAGAGCAAAAAGTAATACCGAAGCCGCCGCATAAAGATGCCAAGGCTTAAATTTTCTTTTCTTTTTTGAAAATGTTATAGAATGAAATTGTTCCCATGAAGCTTCTTTTTCATCTTCGGAGTGAGAAAGGGGAGACTCTTTCCATAATTTTTTAAATTCTTCGTCAAATTTTTCCTGATCCATCTTTTCTAGATATTAAATGATTTGACAATGAAATCCTTGTTTGCTGAAAACACGATAAACCATTTCTTTAATATCACGGTTGGTTTCGATTTTGAGGATGTTTTCGCGTCCCTGACGATCAAAATTGATGATACAGTCAGAAATGACAAACTGAAGATAAGCTACAAGCAAGCTGGCATCTTTCTTTGTTTTTACATTAGTTTTATACGCTTCGATATGCATTTTTAGTTCTTGTTTTATAGTATAACAAACGAGAACTAAAAAGTTCCTAATGGTTTTCGATTTTTTTTCGAATAAATTTACTGGCGAGATAAATATGATTGGCAATGGTCTTTTCAGAAAGATCTGTTATTTCTGCAATCTCCTTATAGCTAAGGTTTTCCAGTTTATGTAAAGTGAAGATTTTTTGTTGCTGTTCTGGAAGCTGATTAATGAAATTTTGTAGTTTTTCTTGCCTTTCTTCAAAAATTCCAGAGTCAGGTTCTTCCTGTGGCACGTCAACTTGATTCGGATCAAGCTGAATTATTTTATTTTCTCTGTTAACGTGATTGATAATAATGTTTTTGCAGATAACAAATATTTGTTTATCAAACAAAACATCTTCGTTAAGCAGTTTTCTTTTATTATATAGTCTTATGAAAGTTTCCTGAACAAAGTCTTCAGGAGTAAATACAGAAGAGTTAAATCGTTTGGCAATATTTATTAGTTTATCGTAGTAGCTGAAGTAAACTTCCTTAAAAGCCGCTTCATTACCTTTTTTTAAACTTAAAATAAATTTTTTATTGTCCATAACGAAAATATCGTAACTAGCTTCCTAGTCTAAACTCATTGGTATCAATATTATTGTATTCAGAAATTTGAGCAATTTCAAATCAGAAATGTAATAAGTTGCAAAGAACCGTAATTAAATTTAAGATTTGACGCTTTTGCAGCAGAAATGTTACAAATAGGAGGAAGCTTTTTTTTCTGGTGGAGTAAAATTAAAAAGAATGTTTTGGAGTTGAGGACTTTCTTTTAGTAAAAATGGAAAGCAATTATTCTCTTTTTATTTCTGAAAATGTATCGTCAATTTGAGACTCCTTATAAATACCTTTATAAGCATCTGTAAGTTTATCTAGAAAAACAAAAAGCTTTTCGTTCATTTCTGTATAATCATGAGAAAGAATTTCTTCAGGATTTTGAACAAATGGATATTTTTTGCTTTTGGCTAATAAATCAGTTTCACTTTCAATTAAAAGAGAAACGACTTTGATTGTGAGTTCCATATGACATTGAAAGCCATAAACAAGATCAGAATAGGAAACAATCTGAACAGGACAGCCTTCGCTAAAAGCTAAGACTTTACTTTCTTTGGTTAAACCTGGCATATCGTTGTGCCAATGGCCAACATTTAAAGTGGTGCCAAAATGATTTATTTTGTCGTTTATTAATCCTTCTTTGGTTAAAGTAATCGGAAAGACTCCAATTTCTTTTTCTGGACTATGACCAAAATTTGCTCCTAAAGCTTCGCCAATAAGTTGCGATCCCAAACAAACTCCCACAACTGCTTTTCCTAGAGAAATGCATTTTTGAATCAAAGCAATTTCAGCTTCAGCATTAAAATAACGACATTCTTTAAGAGTCGTGTTTGGACTTTGAGGCCCGCCCATTACAATCAGCATGTCTATAAAATCAGCAGAATCTGGCAAAGCTTCATTTTTATAAACTTTAGAAAAAGTTGTTTTGTGATTTCTGCTTTCTGCCCAATTCAAATACGCGCCTGGAGCTTCGTAAGTTTCGTGTTGTATAAAGTGTATGTTCATTCGATCTAAAAAAAATTACAGCAAATATATTAGGATAAAGAGCGTTTTTGATAGTCCACTTTTTCTTTTACTGAAATAGTCCAGATTTAAGAATTTAACATAAGAATCATCTGAATATCAACTCTATCATAAGCTGACGAAAGGCCTGTTACTTCTTTAAATCCTAATTTCTCATACAATTTAATAGCTGGTTTCAATTTGGTATTGCTTTCTAAATAGATTTTAGAAGCTCCTTTTTCTTTAGCCCATTTTATCGCAGATTCTGCCAATAATAATCCAACACCTTTTCCTTGTGCTCTCGGACTAACGGCCATTTTGGCTAATTCGTAATCGTAGTCTTTTCCTTCGCTTTTTATTAATGCGCAAACGCCTAAAACTTCCTCGTTTAAAACTGCCGCAAAAATTTCTCCGCCTTTGTTTATAATGTAATCTTCGGCATGATCAAGCGCTTTTACATCATTTGGTTCAACTACAAAATAATTTGAAATCCATTCTATGTTTAAATCCTTGAAATCTTTTTTGTATTTCGGGTTATAAGTTGCTATTTCTACTTGTTCGTTATTTTTCATAATGCTATTAAAGACTATTTTTTATTATTCTGCCCAATTTTTCCAGATCAGAATTTACGCGTTCATTCCATTCTAAAACATAGGTTAATCTCATGCAGTTGTTGTATTGATTGTACTGCGAAAAAATTCTTCCTGGTGCAAAGACGATTTTTTGGGCGAGAGCAGTGTTGTATAATTCTGTTGTAGAAATTCTTTCATCTAATTCTATCCATAACATAAAACCGCCTTTTGGCTGTGCTATTTTGGTGTTGTCTGGAAAGTAAGATTCTACAGCACGGCTAATCTGAAGGTAATTATTGTAAAGCTTATTTCTAAAAGACCTCAGATGATGATCGTAACGTCCATGTTCTAAGAAATCTGCAATGACATCTGAATATAAAGAAGAATTGCAAACCGTTTGAACTAGTTTTTGACGTATGATTTTATCTTTAAATTTTCCGGGCGCAATCCATCCAACGCGATAACCTGGTGCAAGCGTTTTAGAAACAGATCCGATCCACAAAACCAAACCAGCTTCGTCATAAAACTTACAAGGCTTTGGGCGTTCTGAACCAAAGTAAAGATTGCCGTAAATATCGTCTTCAATTAATGGAATATTATATTGTGTTATTAGTCGTACCAGTTCTTGCTTGTTTTCATCAGGCATTTGAAACCCCATTGGATTATTAAAATTAGTAACAAAACAACAGGCCTTTATTTCAGGCATTACTTTTTTTAAAGCGTCGAGATCTATTCCATACAAAGGATGGGTCGGAATTTCAACAGCTTTTAAACCTAATGCCTTAATGGCTTGAAGTATTCCAAAATAAGCAGGACTTTCTACAGCAACACTGTCTCCTGGAGATGTCACAGCCATAAGTGCATTGTACGTAGCATGCATAGCGCCAGAAGTAATTACAAGATCGTCTTCGGTAATTTTTCCTTCCATAACAAGTGCCCATTTTGCAATGGCACGTCGAAGTTCTTCTGATCCTTGAACGGGTTCGTAGGTTGTGCCGGCGTCACTTCTATTTCGTACAGCATTGATGATTCCTTTGTTAAGTTTTGCAATTGGAAGAAAATTTTTTCCAGGTAATCCAAGTGCAAATTGTGTCACATCAGATTGATTGATGGTACCGAAAACTTTATCAATAAGCTCCTCGGGCGTATTTTCTGTTTCATGATTATCTATACTCGCAATTGTTGGAAGTGCCGTTGTGCGTTGTGAACTTTTGCTTACATAATATCCCGTTTTTGGACGAGATTCTATAAGAGAACGGCTTTCGAGTTCTAAATACGCTTGTTTAATGGTATTAAGGCTAACATTATATAGTTTTTGCGCACTTCGTACAGAAGGCAGTTTGTCGCCAAGCATTAAAGTTTCAGTGTGAATTTGATCTTCAATGATTTTGGCAATTTTTAAATATAATGTTTCTTGATTCTTCATTGTGCTTTTTCTTAAGCGTTTAAAGGTTGAGATAATGAATAAAATGTTCGGTACTTTTTTTTAGTTGTTCAGCATTATTGAAATTGGCACTTCTTTTTTTCGTTAGAAATTTTTTGATGTATTCGTTAAATGCTGCTTTATCTTCATTTGTCAAACTTCCGTTATCATAAACTTTAAATCCGATTTCATTATTTTCATTCAATACTAAACTTGCAAACGAATTTATTTCATTGTCTTTTTCGCAGAGAAGAAAAGGCATTCCAAAAAGCATTTTGTCTTCAGCTTTTTCACGCATGTTCTGAATGAAAATGTTTTGCAAAATTTCCATATCAAATACATAAACTTCTCTAAATGTTGTTTTTTTCTGTGTTGCTGCTTTAGATTCCATATCTTTTTTTAGCAAAATTATTGCTATCGGGTTTATGGGTACAGATACAGAAAAAACTTTTTTTATGGGTACAGATTAAAATTACTGTTTTTTGTAGAGAGGAAGAAATAATTGTAAAAAGAAAGTCCCTGAATGTTATTCAGAGACTTTAAATTATAAAGAAGAAAAGGGAATTAGTTATTGATTTTCCTTTTCTAAATCGGCAGCAGAAATCTGATCTAATATATTCGTTTGATTTGGCGAAATATAGTTTTTATTTTCGATAGTTGCTTCTTTCTTAAAAAGAAGATCTAAGGCATTATATAGTTTTAATAAAACATCACGATCTGCTTTATCAATTTCTAAAGCAGTATTAAAGTTAAAAACATAATTATTCGAATTGCGCACTTCGACTTTTATTGTTTTTGATGTGATCTTAAATTTAACTATATCCATATGTTTGTAAATTACCTTTGCAAAATAACTATTTTAATGGCAGTTTTTGCGGATATTTTTTGATTTTTTAATTACAAATATTTTTTATTCTCCTCTTTTAATTTTAGCAATACATCCATTGCTTTTTGCGCGTCATTTTCATCAACAAATATATGGTCGTGCAAATAGGCAGCAACTACATTGCAGCTTATATTGGCTTTTCCTAAAGCTTGAGAAAATGCAGCAGTTAAACCTACTGCAGCCAAAGAAGAATGAACTTCTAAAGTAATCCAAGAAGCAACATAAGAGAAGTTAAGATTAAGTTCTTCTGCAAAGTGTTTTTCTAGTACAACTGTAATTCCTTCTTGCTCTTTAAATAGAAATAAAATTTTAGAAAAAGGAATTAAATCTAAAGAATCTACTTTGGTGAAAACATACTTTCCGTTATTAAGAAGAGGATTAAGATTCTCTAAAATAGTGCTCAAATTTGTTTCGCCTTCCATAAAAATAGGATTGATTTTTATTTAAAAATAATAAAAAACCCTTAAACATTTCTGCTTAAGGGTTTTACCTTCTAAGTAGCGAGGACGGGAGTTGAACCCGTGACCTCAGGGTTATGAATCCTGCGCTCTAACCAACTGAGCTACCTCGCCTGGACTGCTATCATGAATTCGTGATTGCGGGTGCAAAGATAGAAATAATATTAAAGCGTGCAAGCATAAATTGAAGAAAAAAAAATATTTTTAAAAATGCATTGTTTTTGGACATATATTCTTATATTTCGAAAAAATTAAAAGTAGCACATGGATTCAAAAATACGTTACGAAATCGAGTTTCCGATCAATTCTTCGCCACAATTATTGTATCAATATATATCAACGCCGTCAGGTTTACAAGAATGGTTTGCTGACAATGTTAATTCAAGAGGTGAAATTTTTACTTTCATCTGGAATGATTCGCAGGAAAAAGCACGTTTGGCTTCAAAAAAATCTGGAGAAAAAGTAAAATTCAAATGGGTTGATGATAGCAGTAAAGATACCGAGTACTTTTTTGAACTTCATATTTTAGTTGATGAGTTGACTAAAGATGTATCGCTTATGGTAGTCGATTTTGCTGATAAAGAAGAATTAGGCGAGGCTAAACAATTGTGGGAGAACCAAATTTCAGATCTAAAACATCTTATAGGATCTGTTTAGTAAAAGTCTATTTTATACCTTATATTTGCCCTGAACAAAATTCAGGGTTTTTTTATGATTAATTTTAACGGAAACATAACGCAAGAAGATACAATATTAACTCAAAACCGCGCTTTTTTATACGGAGACGGTATCTTTGAAACAGTAAAAATTATCAATGGAAAAATCTTGTTTCTTGAGGATCATTATTTTAGACTAATGGCTTCTATGCGAGTAGCGAGAATGATGATTCCGATGGATTTTACAATGGAATATTTTGAAGAGCAAATTCTGAACTTGGTAAAAGAACAAGGAATTGCATCTTCAGCTCGTGCAAGAATAACAGTTTTTAGAAATGATGGCGGTTTGTATCTTCCGAAAACTAATGATATCTCATTCTTAATCAATGCAACTCCAATTGAGAGTGTTTCTTATACTATAAATTCAAACGAATACGAAGTAGATTTGTATAAGGATTTCTATGTGACAAAACAGTTATTGTCGTCTCTTAAAACGACTAATAAAATGATTAATGTTACTGGAAGCATCTATGCGCACGAAAATAACCTTGCCAATTGCATTTTGCTAAATGACAGTAAAAATGTAGTCGAGGCACTTCAGGGAAATATTTTTATGCTAACAGGTAAAAAGCTTATTACTCCTCCAGTTTCAGAAGGAGCTTTAAACGGAGTTATGCGTAAACAAATTTTAGCGATTGCTAAAAAAATAGAAGGCATAGAAGTGCTAGAAGAAATAATTTCGCCATTTGATCTTCAAAAAGCAGACGAATTATTTCTGACTAATGTAATCATGGGAATACAGCCGATAACTAAATATCGAAAAAAAGAGTTTACAACAAATCTGGCTCATTTATTAGTGCAGAAACTAAATGAATCCATAGCTGAAAATTAATTCAGATATGGATTTTCTGGTGCGTTAGACCAAATAAGATAATCACCGCCTAGCTCAATAATCTGCTCTTTCCAAAAGTGAGTGGTAGATTTTCCGATAATTTTATTTTTATAATTATTATCAGCAATAATCCAAGAGTTTCCTTGCATCTCATTCTCAAGCTGATTTTCTTCCCAACCGGTATAACCTAAGAAAAAACGAATATTATTTTTGCTAATAGATCCGTTGTTTATAAGGTCTTTGGTGGACTCAAAATCGCCTCCCCAATAAATTCCATTTGAAATCTCCACACTGTTTGGAATTAACTCAGGAATATTATGGATAAAATAAAGGTTGTCTTGTTCTACAGGGCCTCCGTTATATATCTTAAAGTTAGCATCAATCTCAGGGATTAAGTCATTAATAGTATATTTTAATGGCTTATTAATTATAAAACCTATTGATCCTTCTTTGTTATGGTCTGCTAATAAAATTACCGATCTGTTAAAAGATAAATCTCCAATTATTGAAGGCTCGGCAATAAGCAGGTGTCCTTTTTTTAATTTTTCTGAAATCATACGGTTACAATTTTTATTAAATTTAATCATAAAAAAATTAAAATCACAAAAAAAATCGTTAAACCGCATAAAAAAACCTCCCATATGGAAGGTTTTAATTATATTATAAGTTTAGAGAACTTTCTTACTTAGTTCACTGCACCTTCTAATTCAGCTCCAGCTTTGAATTTTACAACGTTTTTAGCTGCGATTTTGATAGTTTTTCCTGTTTGAGGGTTTCTACCGTCTCTAGCAGCTCTTGAAGATACTGACCATGATCCGAAACCTACTAATGAAACTCTTCCACCTTTTTTCAAAGTAGTTCCTACATTACCTAAAAAAGACTCTAAAGCTAATTTCGCCGCAGCTTTTGTAATTCCTGCATCAGCAGCGATAGCATCGATTAATTCTGATTTGTTCATAATAATTAGTTATTAATTGTTGGTTAAAAAAAATTGTTAATACACAAATTTAGTAGGAAATCCGTTGCGTGCAAGTGTTTTCTTTATTTTTAGCAAAAATTGTTAATAACTTGCTTTTTTTGTTCATAAAGAGTGTTGTTTATCGATAAAAAGTAGGTGCAAACCCCTGTTTTACTGACCTTAATACACTTTTGCAGACTCCGAAAAACTCACTCCATTTAATAATTCTGAAGCAAGCATTCTCTTTTTTCCTGGAAATTGTAGACTTAATAACTGAATAAAGCCATCTTTTATTGCAATTTTGATTTCTTTTTTAGTACTAATTAGCTTTCCAATCTCATAAGAGTGTGATTCTGAGACTAGTTTGGCTTCATAAATTTTGATGTTTAATTCTTCATTTTGGTCTTTCAAAAAACACCAAGAAGCGGGATAAGGACTTAAACCTCGAATTAAGTTGTTGATTTCTGTCCCAGATTTGGTCCAATCAATTTTGCAGTTTTCTTTATTTAGTTTGTAAGCCGTTTTAATATCGTCATTATCTTCTTGAATTGTTGTGGTAACATTTCCGTTTTCAATAACCTTTAAAGTATCAATTACAGTTGTGCTTCCTAATTCCATTAAACGATCATGCAGTTGTCCTGCCGTTTCTTCTGGTTCAATATTGATTTCAGAATTTAAAATCATTGCACCAGTATCAATTTTATCATCTATAAAAAAAGTGGTAACTCCAGTTTTAGTTTCACCGTTAATAATTGCCCAGTTAATTGGAGCGGCTCCACGATAATTTGGAAGCAGTGAAGCATGAAGATTAAAAGTTCCTAAACTAGGCATTTTCCAAACCACTTTTGGTAGCATTCTAAAAGCAACTACGATTTGTAAATTAGCATTTAACGCTTTTAATTCTGCTAAGAAACTTTCATCTTTTAAATTAGTTGGCTGTAATAAAGTAAGATTGTTTGCAAGCGCATATTCTTTTACTGCAGAATATTTTATTTTTTGTCCGCGACCTGCTGGTTTGTCTGCGGCAGTAATTACGCCCACGACTTCGTAGTTATTTTTGATAATGGTATCCAAAATGCCAACAGCAAATTCTGGCGTTCCCATAAATATAATTCTCAATTTCTCCATTATGATTTTAAAGTGTATTTATTATTCGCTTGTATAATGATATGATTATTTTCGAGTAATTCCTGAAGAACCGATAGAATATCTTTGCTATTCATTTTTATCTGGTTTTCAATTTCTCTCGAAGTCAGCGAAGCGTTTTTCAATAGAGATAAAATCCTATCTGCAATCGAATCGGCTTCGGTAATTTTTCCTTTTAGTGTAATGCAGTACGAACAAATGCCGCAATTTTCTCTGGTTTCTTCTCCAAAATAGTTTAAAACCAATCTGTTTTTGCAGGTTTTATTGTCTTTTATATAATGTAAAACAGACAAAAGCTGTTCTTTTTTAACTTCATTTTGCTTTTCTAAATACTTTGAAACCCTATTTATAGTAAGGTCGTCTTCACGGACTTCATTAAATAAAATGGTAGCGTCGTTGTTTTTAGATTTGTATTCTATAATTTCTTTTTCTTTCAGTTTTTCTAAAACCGCAATAATTTGTTCTTCAGACCGATTTGATTTTTTTGCAATTAATCCTAAATTCAAATTAGCTTTTACATCGTAAATGCCTGGATAAGTTCTTAAAATTGCCAAAATAATTTCTTCATCATTCGGATTCAAGCTCATATATCGAATCACTTCTTTAGACTCAATCAAGAATTGTACGCTAATTTTTTCTGAAAATTCCTGAGACATTGTAATAATTCCTTGCTGGCTCAAAAACTGCAAAGCATTGTATGTTTTGAGAGTAGGGAATTCGTATTTATTGCAAAAATGATTCAATTTGAACGAGAAAGTTTCGTCTAAACCTTCGCCGTATGCAATCTGAAAATAATTGCAGAGTTTGATGTACATCGTTTTTAAAAACTTCTTATCAGGAAGAATATTTATAAACTGCTGTTCGGTCTGGATCATGTCTGAATTATTGTAAAGCAAAACCGAAAAAGCTTTTTCGCCATTTCGTCCAGCCCTGCCAGACTCTTGATAATAATTTTCTATATTTTCTGGAAGCTGTGTATGAATAACAGTTTTAACATTGTCTTTGTCAATTCCCATTCCAAAAGCATTTGTTGCCACAATAACCTGAGCTTGTTGTGACATCCATAATTGCATGTTTTTGTCTTTTTCTTTAGCCGAAAGACCACCGTGATAATAAGTCGAAGTGAATCCTAAAGATTGCAATTGAGAAGACATGTTTAAACACGCTTTACGATTTCGTACATATATAATAGAAGGCTGCGGATTTTTTTTAAGAATTTGTTCAGTTCTATAAAGTTTATCTTCAACTTCAAAAACCATATAAGCAATGTTTTTTCGCTCAAACGATTGTTGAAAATGTCTTGGATTTTTTAATTCTAATTGTGTTCTGATATCTTCAATAACTCTCGGAGTTGCCGTTGCTGTTAAAGCCAAAAAAGGAATTTTCGGAAAGTGTTTTTTAAGTTCTGAAATTTTAAGATAAGCAGGTCTAAAATCATGACCCCATTGCGAAACACAGTGCGCTTCGTCAATAGCAATTAAATTTATGGGTAAATTTTTAATACGCTCCAAAATCCAGTCCGACTGTAATCTTTCTGGAGATAGATATAAGAATTTGTAATTTCCGTATTGGCAATTGTCTAGAAGATCGATCAATTCTTCGGTATGAATTCCGCCTGTAAGAGCAATTGCTTTAATATCTCTTTTTTGCAGATTGGCAACCTGATCTTTCATTAAAGCAATTAGAGGAGAAATAACAAGACAGATTCCTTCCTGCATCATGGCGGGAACCTGAAAACAAATCGATTTTCCGCCGCCCGTAGGAAGTACGGCAAAAGTATCCTGTCCTTCAAGAACAGAGTCAATAATTTCTTTTTGCAACGGTCTAAAACTGTCGTGTTTCCAGTATTTTAGAAGAATATCCTGCGCTCCGAGCATTGCTTTAGTTTTAAAGTTAAAAATTTAGAAAAACAGTTTCTAGTTTTACAACTTTAAACCATACCGCTAAATTTTGTCTAAGATATAAAGAATTCTGTTTTCAACCGTATCTTTAGGAACTTCAATCAGTTCGTAACCGTATTTTTTATAGGTTTCAATAAGATGATCTTGAATTTTTACTGCCTGATCAAAATTTTCATAGCGTTCTGCATCACTTTGGTAGATTTCTTCCCAAGGTGGCAGAATAAAAGTTTTAGTGTATTTATAGTCTTCACAAGCTTTTGTGAAATTTTCCGGATATTCATCGCCAATATAATCCATATAAGCTACCACATCAGGAATACCGCGATCAATAAAAACTACATTATCAGGTTCTTCAAGAGCGTTTTTGTATTGTTCAATACGACCTTCCAATAACATTTCGCTAAACAAAAGTGGCTGTTCTAGAAACAATTGCTCAATGCCTTCTTGTTGCGCTTTCATGGTAACCTGTCTTGAGATTTCAGGATAGCAGCAAAAGCCACGAGCTACCAATTCGTTAATAAGTGTTGATTTTCCAGTACCAGGTCCGCCAAGCAGGACTATAATTTCTTTTTGCACTATTCTAAAAATAAAGGGCAAATTTACCTAAACTTATTCATAATTAAAAAGAATTTTTACTTGAAGCGAAAGATTTGGCATTTTTAGCTATCATGGGTTCCTGCTGTCCGCTCCAATCTTTTGCTTTTTAAAGAAAAAAGTAAAAGGATTTCCGCTTCCATCAGGGCTAAAAAAGGAGAAATGTTTTTTTTTTTGAATTATTTTGTATTTTTTTCTCCTGCAAGGTTTTCAAAACCTTGTAGGTATTATTTTTTCTCTTTTCACCTAATTAATAATTCGTATTTAGAAACCTACAAGGTTTTGAAAACCTTGCAGGAAACCAAACTCTAAATGTAATATTTTGCTCCAGCGGAGCAAATTTTATTTGAATTGCCGTTGGTTTTAACTAACGGATTTAAATGGTTTTAAAATCTTGGCTTTAGCCAAATATCTGTAGCTATTTCTTTTTTTATTATTTTGAGATGTCTTCTAATAAATTTCCATCAAAATCAAGAATGTATCTGTTCGATTCAAAATCTACTAAAAGTATAACATTATCTTTAATAATAAGCTCTTCACTGCTTTCAGGATTTATCCAAATATCTCTTCCTCCAAAACGCCAGATAATCTCTCCATTTTTTGTTATTCTGAAAATTTCTAATTCTCCATGAATAAGGAAATCTTCTTCAAGTTTGTAAAAACAAAAGTTGGTGAATTGATCAAACTCTTTTTGCCATATAATTTCTAATGAAGGAATTTTTAAACAGTAAATTTTATTGGAAACACGAATCCATATTTTATCATTTTCAATGATGTATGAGTTTTCATATATTCCTGTTGCGCCCTCAGTTTCACAAATTATTGCATTTGAAATCTCGATTCCATGTTCTTTAATAATGACAGCGTGCTTACTACTACAGTGAAATTCACTTTCTTCATAATAAACTTTTTGATATTGACGTAAATTATTGCTTGAATTCAAAATGTAATTTTTATCATCAATAACTTCAATTTCAAAATTTTTATAATCAACTTTCATTGTTTTACTTTAAGAATTACTCACAAAACGAATACTTCCCAGAACTTTTGCCATTTTTAGAAGGAACAATCAAATGCGATTGGAATTTTTTACCATTCAAAACATCATTCACAAAATCTAAAACATACTGCTGTCCTTCATGAAAAAGATAACCCGAGAATTCATGTCCGCCGCCGCAAAAAGTAATTAGTTCAATATCTTTATGTAAATCGTTCATTTGATTGTAGACTGCATAAGAGCCAAAAAGAATCAGCCAGCCAGAAGCATTTGTTGGGCAAGAACGATGTGAACCTGCAGCATACGGAACCGTGTCGTCATTGTTTCCATGCGCCAGTAACATTGGAATTGCTTTTTCTTTTGTAATCAGATTAATATCCTGAATCGCTCCTGAGCCTCCAATGAAACCTTTGTATTTAAAGTTTTCGGGCAAATTGCTTTTGTATAAATTCATTAATTTATAATCCCAAAACGAAGCATGAAAACCAATTTCGGCTCCCGCACTTATTCCGGAAATAAAGATTTTTGAAGTATCAAGATTGTATTTGTCTGCATTTTCAATTAAGAAAGCCGTTGCTTGCCACATATCGCTCACGCCAATTTGTATTGCTTTTATTTTTTCGGTTAAAGTTCCTTTACAGCCAAAATCTTTTCCTTTCATGTATAGACTGTACGAAATGCTTGCAACTGCATAACCATTTTTAGCCATGAATAAACCAAAATCTTTTTCGCTAGTGCGTTCTCCGCCAGAAAATCCTCCACCAAAAGCAAACATAATTAACGGGATTTTTTCGCCAGCTTTTTTCTTTGGTAGATATAAATCTAAATCAAGTTTTAAAGTGTCGTTTTGGAAATAAGTCAGTGTTTTGACTTCTTGTGCTTGAATCGAATTTAAGGTAAGAACGATAAAAAGTAAAAGGAGTTTTTTCATTGTAATGTGTTTTTAATCTCGCAAAGTCACAGAGACGTAAAGTTTTTCCACAATATTGTCATTTCGACGAAGGAGAAATCTCCACGAGAAGCTCGACAAAGGTTGGCGAAATACCGTGAGGAGTTACTTACGGAGATTTCTCCTTCGTCGAAATGACAAACAGTAAGTTGTATGAGTCCTTCTGATAAACTTTTTGAGAAATATTTTAAGGATTATTTTCTCAAATATAAGCGTAAATTTTACAAAGAAATAATCTTCGATTGCTTTTTTCTCTGCACCTTTGCGCCTTAGTAACTTTGTCCCTTTAAAACAAAGTTTTAAGCCCAAAAAAAATCTAAAATCTAAACTCAAAAGTCTAAAATCAAAACCGTATATTTGCGTTTATTTTTAATTACGAATGGAGAACGATAAAGAAAAAAACACCGCCGAATTTTACGAAAGATTAAAAGTAGAACTTGATAACGCAAACACTTGGCCAGCAGAATATTTGTATAAGTTTATTGTGCCTTCTGTAGGTGATAATGTAGAGCGTGTTGAAAAAGCTTTTGATAGAATGGGAGCGGTTATTAAAACAACAAAATCTAAAACAGGTAAATTTACCAGTGTTTCTGTAGATGTTACGATGCACAGCTCAGACGATGTGATTAGTAAATACAAAGAAGTTTCTACAATAGAAGGTATAGTTTCATTATAAACTTATGATCGAAAAATATAAAAGAGAAGCCGCAAGCGACGTTGTGTATAATTTGGAATACAATTCTGAAAGACAACGTTTAATTATCCCAGAATATGGGCGTCATTTACAAAAATTGATCGATCAGGCAACTGCAATCGAAGATGATGAAACACGCAATAAAGCCGCGAAATATATCATTCAGGTTATGGGAAGCCTAAATCCGCATTTGCGTGACGTACCAGATTTTCAGCATAAACTTTGGGATCAGCTTTTTATTATGTCTGATTTCAAACTGAATGTAGAATCGCCATACCCAATTCCGTCTCGCGATGTATTGCAGTTAAAACCTGAAACTTTGCAATATCCGCAGAACTTTCCAAAATATAGATTTTATGGCAATAACATCAAATATATGATTGAAGTTGCTAATAAATGGGAAGAAGGCGAAATGAAAAATGCGCTGATAATGGTAATTGCCAATCACATGAAAAAGTCGTTTTTAAGCT
Organism: Flavobacterium sp. GW823-FHT06G12; assembly: GCF_058794775.1. Lineage (NCBI taxonomy): Bacteria > Pseudomonadati > Bacteroidota > Flavobacteriia > Flavobacteriales > Flavobacteriaceae > Flavobacterium > Flavobacterium sp. GW823-FHT06G12. The sequence goes on along the minus strand of NZ_JBXAHE010000006.1, from coordinate 78,848 downwards.
GGAACAAAGACACAGTAAAAGATGATGTGATTTTTGAGCATTTATATGAATTATCTGGCGGTAAAATTAATTTACTACACAGTACAGAAGAATTGTTGAATACAACAGATTTAATGCGCACTAATAAACGCATGTCTAATAAAACAGCTTCTGGAACACAGCCAAAAACGCAGAATAACAAAAACAATAACAAAGGCGGTCAAAAAAAGACATTTCAAAAAAACAATAATCAAAAGTAAGAAAAAGCGACTAAGAGGCTAAGCTCCAAGTTGCTAAGTTTTTTTTTTTACTTAGATGCTTAAAAAATAAACAAAAACAAAAATAAAAAAAAGCTGCTAAGCTGCTAAGCTACTAAGTTGCTGAGTTTTTTTACTTAGAATCTTAGAATCTCAGAATCTTAGAAACTTTGAAAGAACCTAAACAAGATCTATGGGAATTTTTAAAATCGAAGGAGGAACTCCTTTAAAAGGAGAAATCACTCCGCAAGGAGCAAAGAATGAGGCATTACAAATTTTATGTGCCGTGCTTCTAACAGGAGAGAAAGTAAAAATTAATAACATTCCTGATATTATAGACATCAATAAATTAATCACTTTGTTGGGGAATTTAGGGGTGAAAATTCAACGTAACGAACCAGGTTCAATTACTTTTCAAGCTGACGAAGTTAATGTTGGATATTTAGAAACTGAAGCTTTCAAGAAAGAAGGAGGAGCGCTTCGTGGTTCTATTATGATTGTTGGCCCTCTTTTGGCTCGTTTCGGAAAAGGATATATTCCAAAACCAGGTGGAGATAAAATCGGTCGCCGTAGATTAGATACTCACTTTGAAGGTTTTATTAACCTTGGAGCAAAATTTAGATACAATAGAGAAGATCATTTTTATGGAGTAGAAACTCCAAAAGAAGGTCTTAAAGGAACAGATATGCTTTTGGATGAAGCGTCTGTAACTGGAACTGCAAATATTGTAATGGCTGCAGTTTTAGCAAAAGGAACAACTACAGTTTACAACGCAGCTTGCGAACCATACTTACAGCAATTGTGTAAAATGCTGAACTCTATGGGAGCTAAAATTACTGGAGTTGGATCTAACTTATTGACTATCGAAGGTGTTGAAAGTCTTGGAGGTTGTGAGCATAGAATTCTTCCAGATATGATCGAAATCGGTTCTTGGATTGGTCTTGCGGCTATGACAAAAAGCGAAATTACAATCAAAAATGTAAGCTGGGAAAACTTAGGTTTGATTCCAAATACGTTTAGAAAGCTTGGAATTACAGTTGAAAAACGTAATGATGATATTTATATTCCTGCTCACAAAGATGGATATGAAGTAAAAACAGATATTGACGGTTCTATCTTAACTATTGCCGATGCGCCATGGCCAGGATTTACGCCAGATTTATTAAGTATCGTTTTGGTTGTGGCAACTCAAGCAAAAGGAGACGTTTTAATTCACCAAAAAATGTTCGAAAGCCGTTTATTTTTCGTGGATAAATTGATCGATATGGGAGCAAAAATCATGTTATGTGATCCGCACAGAGCTGTGGTTATGGGGCATAATTTCGAATCTCAATTAAAAGCAACTACAATGTCTTCTCCTGATATTCGTGCGGGAATCTCATTGTTGATTGCTGCGCTTTCTGCAAAAGGAACTAGTACAATTCAAAATATCGAACAAATCGATCGTGGATACGAGCGTATCGACGAACGTTTGAGAGCAATTGGAGCTAAAATCGTGAGAGCTTAAAAGTTTATAGCCACAGATTACAAAAATTGCACTAATTTTTATTTTTGAAATTTAATTTTGCGATTTTAATTTTTAAAAATTAGTAAAATAAAACACAAAGCTAATCTTCGTGTAATTTGTGTAATTCGTGGCTAAAAAAAATAGTCTAAATGACAAACGAACAAAAAGCTATAAAAGCTACTATTTTTAGTATAATAGGAAATACCTGCCTGGCCATTATAAAAGGTCTCGCAGGTTTTTTTGGCAATTCTTATGCCTTGATTGCCGATGCAATAGAATCAACGACAGATATATTTTCGTCTTTTTTGGTGCTTTTTGGAATCAAATATTCGAATAAACCAGCAGATGAAAATCATCCTTATGGACACGGTCGTGCAGAGCCTTTAATAACATTTTTAGTTGTTGGTTTCCTAATTACTTCAGCAACAATTATTGGATATGAAAGTATTGCCAATATTGGAAGTGATCATGATTTGCCAGAATCTTGGACGCTTTATGTTTTGGGAGCTATCATAATTTGGAAAGAGTATTCATTCCGTTTGGTTATGAAGCGAAGCAAGCAAACCAATAGTACCTCTCTTGCTGCTGATGCTTGGCATCATCGTAGTGATGCTATAACCTCTGTTGCAGCGTTTATCGGAATTTCGATTGCGCTGATTATGGGAAAAGGTTATGAATCTGCAGATGATTGGGCAGCGCTTTTTGCAGCTTTTTTTATTCTCTATAATAGTTATAAAATCTTTAGACCTGCACTTGGTGAAATTATGGACGAAAATCTTCATGAAGATTTAGTTGAAGAAATTCGTGTAAAAGCTTTATTAGTTCCAGGAATTCTTGGAACAGAAAAATGTTTTATTCGTAAAGCAGGAATGAGATACCATGTAGATCTTCACGCAATTGTTTCGGCAAAAATTTCAGTAAAAGAAGGACATGATTTAGCACACGAATTAAAAGATACTTTGAGAAAAGAAATTCCAGAACTTGGGCACGTTTTAATACATGTTGAGCCAGATGATTATTCTTAAGACACTAAGGTTCTGAGATGCTAAGATTCTAAGTTTTTTTTTCTTTGTCAAAGTTTTAAACTTTGACAAAGATTAATTTAAAAAGCTTCACGTGGGCTTTGACTTTGTTTAGTCTGAATAAAAAAGTATTAAGTACTAAAAAAAACTTAGAATCTTAGCATCTCAGAACCTTAGAACCTTTTAATCTAATGCATTTAAAATCTTCAATCCAAATAGAACACCATTTTGTTGGATGCCACCTTGGTAAGAATGAACATAATCGATTCTGAATAATTTGAATTTTCCGAAACCTAAATTGTCTAAACCAATTGTAAATTCAGAATATGGTTTTTTGTCTGGAATTGCCAAAGCATGAAATCCGATATTCATAGTTGATTTTAAAAGATTCAATAACGGAATTTTATTCATAATAAAGCCCGTATCATTGTATTCGGTATGCATTTCAAAATAACTATCGTTTGTGTTGTTAGAATAATACGGCATCATGTTGAAAACATTTAGATAGCGTTCACTTGTTCCAATATGAGTTTGGTTTCCGTTAAAATGTCTGTAATCAATAAACGAAATATTCTCAGCATTGAAGAATTTTCCTCCTCTAAAATTGGTTCCTAAAAGACCTTTATTACCAAGCGATAAATCATATTGAACGGAAGCTCCAATTCGTTCATATTCGTACTTTTTTTCGCTTGCTGCAAAGGTTTTTTCGAATGCTAAATAAACCGTCGGATATCTATCGTCTTTAAAATTAAATCTTCCGTCAGGTCTTGAAATATATTTGTTTCCAAAATTGATCTTCGTTGTCAGAAGCGCTTTAAACAAATGATGCTGATCAAAAGCTGGAGTTGTAAAATCGTTTGGCGCTAACGGATTATTTGAGGAGTAAAGATCATCTTTTTTAAAGAATGAATAATCGGTTGTATTCAAAAGCGGTTTTCGCTGCTCGTAACCAATTTTTCCAGTAAGATTTATTCCATTAGCAATATCTTGTCCGTAATTAATTTCAGCAAATTCTAAGTTATAAAGCTTCATGTAGTTGTCTTTAAAAAATAGAGAGCTTATAGAATTAATAAATTTTGAAATTGGTTCGGCACTATTAAATTGAGCAGTTTTTGTTCCTCCAGAACCCCAAATTGTAGCATAATTAATAGTGTTGAATCGATGACTGAATTCTCCAATTGCGCGAAAACGTTCGTCAGAAAATCCATAATTAAAAGTAGTACTTATCGAAGTACTTTTTCCTTCTTCTTCATTCCATTTTTTAAAAGAGAAGCCAGAATCCAAATTAAAACCTTGAACAGTATTGAAACTTAATGAAGAAATATTCAATAAGCCTTTATAGTCAAAAGAATATTTCTTAAAAGTATTTTTATAATCGTAACCCATTAAAATATCCCAAACCTTGAATTTGTTGTTTTTTGCATCAATAGAATCGGTATATTTTTTTGATTTTCTAATAGTCTGCAAACTATCTTTTTTTGCATAATCACTGCTTTCTTCAATCGTTAACGGAATGGGACGAATTTCATTCCAGAAAGCATCATCTTTTTTATTGGCATTGAGATCAAAAGCTACGAGCTCGTTTCCAAAAGTTTTCTTTTCAAATGAGGCAGGAAATTCATAATTAGAATAAACATAATTGAAATTTCCAGAGAACTTTACGCCAAAAATTCCAGCATTAAAAGAAAGTGTCTGCGCATTTTTTGACCAGATTTTATTTTTGGTGTTGTAGCTGAAACTCTGTTTTAAAGTCATTATTTCTGTAAATTCATTTTTCATTCGATATCCTTTGATGTCTAAATCAATGGCATAAATGGCAAAACTATCATCTACAATATAAATGTATCCTTCAAAAACAGGTTCTTTATCTCGTTTCGGAATGACTTTGATTTTATAAATCTGCTGATTGTTGTCATCGTAAAAAGTGCTTTCTAATTTGTATTTGTAATAATTGAAAGCATTGTCTGCGATAGGTGAGATGAGTTTTACATCAAAATCTAAAGTGTTGTCATAAAAGTCATAATTTGATAATGCTGCTGTATTATAACTATAGCCACGATTGTTTCCTGAAACTTTAGAAGCAATAATATTTTCTTTAAACTTGTTTGGTTTTTCAAGGCTAACTTTAGATATCGTTTCAGATAAATATAAGATTCCAGTTCCCGTCGAATCTAAATTAGAAGCCATATCATCGCCAAGTTCTACTTTTTTGCCCAGTATTTTTTTAGGAAGATCTTTTACTTTAAACATTCCTTTTGAATAAAAATCGGCTGTATATCTTTCAGTTTTATCCGAGTTTTCTTTTTTATGAGCTATTGCACTTTTTATGATGGCATTTGCTGGATTGTTTTTAGGATCGATAATTACTTCATTTAAAGCAAAACTTTCTTCTTGGAGCTGAACGTCTAAAGTAACGGTTTTGTTTCCGGCGACAACGGCTATTTTTTGAGTTTTAAAGCCTAAATATTGAAATGTAATTTTGTTTTTTCCAATTTCTTTTACATTAAGCTGATATTTTCCCTGCTCATTTGAAGTGGTTCCTGCATAAGTGTTTTCTTCAAAAACCGATACAAAAGGAAGCGGATTTCCTTTGTCATCTGTTATAGTTCCTTTAATTTGTGAAAAGGTAGTAATAGAAAAAAATAAGAAGGAAAATAAAGTAAAGTTTCTCATGTAGTGTGGCTTGTCTTACAAAAATATAATAAGTTAAATCTGAGCTTATTAATAATTTGTTAAATTCTAAGACATTAAATGAGATAACATATCAAGTTGAACGAAGTTGAAATTCTTTAGTTTTTGGTAATTCCAACTTCGTGCAATAAAAATGTTTTTATAGAAAGGATTGAATAGCCAATTCGTAACTTTTAAGTCCGAAACCTAAAATAACACCTTTTGCATTTCCAGATAAATAAGATTGGTGTCTGAAACTTTCTCTAGCATAAGTATTAGAAATATGCACTTCAATTACAGGAGTTGTAACGGCTTTCATAGCATCTCCTAAACCAATAGAAGTATGTGTATAAGCACCTGCATTCAAAATAATTCCGTCAAAAGTAAAGCCGCATTCTTGAATTTTTCCAATTAGTTCGCCTTCAATATTACTTTGATAATAAGAAAGTTCAATATTTGGAAATTTTTGTTTCAACGTTTCAAAATAATCTTCGAAAGTTTGGCTTCCATAAACTTCAGGTTCTCTTTTTCCTAAAAGATTCAAATTTGGTCCGTTGATAATGCAGATTTTCATAAAGTAATTTGTTTTTTAATTAAGCGATGTGAATGCATTTACATTTTTACAAATGACATTTCACATGTAAGTGTAAAAATAAAAAAAACCGCACTAATAAATAGGGCGGTTTTTGTAAAAGTATGTGATATATTTTTAGAACATGTATCCAGCTGAAAGTTGGAATACAGAGTTTTTAAAATCAGCTTCTTTTGAAATTTCTGTCAAACCAATACCGTAACGAGCTTGAACGAAAAGACCTCCAACAACTTTTAATCCTAAGCCTGCGTTAAGAGAAAAGTCAAATGTTTTTGGATCTGCAACATCAAATTCTTTTTTATTGCTAACAAGGAATGATGCCTGTGGACCAAGTTCTAAACTAAGAGATTTAGTCATATAGATTTTTGCCATTACTGGAATAGCAATATATCCCATTTCATTTTTAAATTCTGAAACAGCATTTTTATAAGTTGCTCCTTGAGTAGTATATAAAAGTTCTGGCTGAATTGAGAATTTTTCTAATAATTTAAGTTCTGCTACAAGACCTGCGTGGTAACTTGTAATTCCTTCTTTGTCAACAGAAATTCCATTAAAGTCAGAACCTCCAGTTTGATTAGCAAAGTTAACCCCCGCTTTTACCCCGATTTGTACAAATTGTGCGTTTACTGCCGCTGATGTTGCGATAAACATAACAGCTGCTAAAAATATTTTCTTCATAAAAAGGTTTTTAAAAATTGGTATTTTAAATGTTATTTATAGATCAAAACTACATATTTAGCATTTTATTGCATTATATTTTCGATTAAATAATTAATAAAATTCCCACCGAAAAGTAAATTTTAAGGTTTTAAAGCCGTTTGTAATCTGTTACTAATCTGAAAATCAGCTATTTTTTTGGTAATTTTTTTCTGTCTTATTTTGATACTTTTTAAGCTTATTGCGGAGTTTATTTTGTAAGTGTAATCTTAGTTTTGTCGAATATTAATCAAGTAATATTTGAAAAAATTATGAAAAAAATTGTTTTAACTGCTATTGCAGTATTAGGCTTTACATTTGCTAATGCACAGACTGGAGGATTTTCAAAAGGGGACACTTTTATCTCTGGAGCTTTAAATGTAAGTTCAACAAAAGAAGGAGATGCTAAGAGCAGTGGTTTTGAAGTTGAGCCAAAAGTTGGGTATTTTGTTACTGAAAACATTGCAATTGGTGCAAAATTAGGTTTTGGTACAGATAAAGAAGGCGATAACAAAACAAATTCATTTACAGCTGGAGCTTTTGGTAGATATTATTTTACTCCTGCTTCTCAATTTTCAGTTTATGGACAAGCTGGTCTTGATTTTACAAACTACAAGTATAAACCAAGCGATGCTAAATCAAACGAAATTGGAGCTAACATTGGTTTAGGTTTAAGCTATTTCTTGTCTAATCATTTTGCTATTGAAGCTACTTGGTTAGGTTTAGGATATAGTGTAAACAATAATGGTGGTCATGGAGCTGATAAAACTAATTCATTTGGTTTTGGTACTGACTTAAGAGACGTAAGTTTTGGAGTTATTTACAAGTTCTAAGAAAAAAACAGTTAGTTAATTTTAAAAGGCCTTCCTCAATTTCGAGGAGGGCTTTTTTTGTGCCGAAAACTCTAATTTTTAAATTGGCTTAATTTAAAATTAACAAATAATGTAATAGTTACTATTTTATTTGTTAAATTCCTAATATAGATTTATGAAGAATATTTTTATATTTGGCTAATTAAATTTAACCCAAAACAAATTTAGAATGAAAAAAATTATTTTATCTGCCATTGCAATTATGGCTTTTACATTTGCAAATGCTCAGTCAACAAGATTTGGAGTAAAAGGAGGTCTTAATATCACAACTTTTGCTGGTGGAAATTATTGGGATGCTAGCTCTTTAGTAGGTTTTCAAGTTGGAGGTTTCGCTGAGATTAAAGTTATTGAAAGATTAGCTATTCAGCCAGAGGTTTTGTTTTCTACGCAAGGTGCTAAATTGAAATTTGCAGGTGATAAGTATGATACTAAATTAAATTATATTAACGTTCCTGTTTTAGCGAAGTTTTATATCACAAAACAATTTACTGCTGAGGCGGGTCCACAAATAGGATTTTTAGTTTCTGCGAAAAGTGATGGAGAAGATGTTAAAGATGGTTTCAAATCTGTTGATACAGGATTTAACTTTGGATTAGGATATAACTTTACAGATAATTTCTCAGTTGGTGCGCGTTATACAGTAGGTTTGTCTAATATAGCAGATAACAATGCAGATACTTGGGATGAATATTATGATAGCCCAAAAAATAGTGTTTTTGCTATAACTGCAGCTTATAAATTTAATTAAGAAATTAAAAAATATTTGAAGAACCTTCCTTTTTTAAGGAAGGTTTTTTTATGCCAAAAAATCACTTACTTTGTAGATATGAATTGGAGTAGATATATAAAAGATTATCAATCATACTTAAGGATTGAGAGAGGTTTGTCTAAAAATACGATCGAAAACTACGGCTTTGATATTGAACGTTTATGTCTGTTTTTAGAAACCAATCAGATTGATATCTCTCCAATAAAAATTTCCGATGAAACCTTACAACAATTTATTTATTCGGTAGCCAAAGAAGTTAATCCGAGGTCACAGGCAAGGATTATTTCTGGACTTAAAAGTTTTTTTAATTATCTGGTTTTTGAAGATTATAGAAACGATAATCCGTTAGAATTAATTGAAGCTCCAAAGACTGGCCGTAAACTACCAGATACTTTATCACTTCAGGAAATTGATGCTTTGATTGAAACCATCGACTTAAGTACTAACGAGGGCGAACGAAATAGAGCGATGCTCGAAACTTTATATGGCTGCGGCTTACGTGTTTCTGAATTGATTTCGCTTAAAATTTCTGATCTCTTTTTTGATGAAGGATTTATTAAAATTACTGGAAAAGGAAATAAAGAAAGATTTGTTCCAATTGGGCCTCTAACTCAAAAATATATTGATATATATCGAAATGCGATTCGTTGCAATCTCATTATAAAAAAAGGAGCGGAAGATACTTTATTCTTAAATAGAAGAGGAAATCAGTTAACACGTGCAATGGTTTTTACTATCATAAAAGATCTTGCTGAAAAAGTGGGGCTTAAAAAGAATATAAGTCCGCATACGTTGAGGCATTCTTTTGCTACACATCTGCTTGAGAATGGTGCAGACTTAAGATCTATTCAATTAATGTTGGGGCATGAGTCTATTACAACAACAGAAATCTATGTGCATTTGGATCGCAGTTTTCTAAAAGAAGTAATGCATAGTTTTCATCCTAGGAAATAATTTTTGTTGAATTGTGTTTTTTTGTTCTATAAATTTATATATTGTGTTAAAATTTTGTTTTTAACTGGAGTAAAATAAAGCATTGCAGTTTGTTTTTGCTTTTCCAAATAAGTTCTGAATATTTTATTTACATAAAAAAGTAGCATATGGTTTTTGATTTGTATGGAAATGACGATTGCTTGGAGGTAAATAATTTTTATAAAAAATTGTTGGCCGAAATGCCCGACCTGCTTTTTCAATTTAGTATTGATTCCGATAATAATTATACTTTTCCTCTCGTAAGTAAATCGGCAGATGAGATATTTGAACTTTCTGCCGCGGATTTTAATAATGATATAAAGTTTGTAATCTACGATCGAATTCTTCCACAGGATCGTGAGCTTTTTTTTCAGTCTTTGGTCAAAGCTAGGAAAGAAATAAAGCCATGGGAAATTGAGTTTAGAGCTGTGCTTCCAAAAAAAGGGATTCGATGGTTTAAAGTTGCCTCTAAAACGGAATCTTCTATAAATGGAAATGTAATTTTCTATGGTCATGTTTCGGATATTACCGAAATAAAGGATAAAGAAGAAAAACTTAGAATTTCTGAAGAACGTTTTCAATTTGCTTTAGATGCTTCTACAGTCGGAATTTGGGATTGGGATATGGTTACAAATAGTGTCTTTTACTCTTCTTTGTCTCTTAAAATTTTAGAGTTAGAATCGACTGATATTTTTGATGATCCTGAGCGTTGGGATAAAATTGTACATCCTGATGATCTTCCCAAATATTACTCTGATATTCACGAACATTTTGATAATAAGATTCCGTTTTACGAAAATTATCATCGTGTAATGACTTCTAGTGGTAACTATAAGTGGATTTTAGATCGAGGAAAAGTAATTAAACGTGATGAAAACGGAAGGCCTTTGCGTGTAATTGGAACTCATACTGATGTTTCGGCTCAAAAAGAGAAAGAACTCGAACTTGTGAAAACAATGAAATTGTATAGTGATCAGAACAGTCGTTTGCTGAACTTCTCTCATATTGTTTCTCATAATTTAAATACGCAGGCTGGAAACATAAAATCAATTTTAGATTTTATAGATGCTGATGTGAATAAGCAAACTGTAGCCGAAATGCTGGAACATTTGAGAACCGTTTCAAACGATTTGAATGAAACGATTTCAAATCTTACTCAAATTGTAAAAACACAAAGTAATATTAATATTGCAGTTGTTCCGCTAAAACTTTGCGAGTATATCGAAAAGACGATATCGACTATTAAAGGTTATGATAAGCAGCGAAAAGTGACTATTGTGAATAACGTCCCAAAGTACCTCACGATTAATTTTAATCCGGCGTATATGGAAAGCGTTTTGCTCAATTTTACGACAAATGCAATTAAATATGCACATCCAGATCGAGATCCAGTAATTACTTTTGATTTTGCTATAGAGCCAGAAGGTTTTAAATCGCTTACAATTACAGATAACGGACTTGGAATCGATTTAAAAGTATATGGTGATTTAATGTTTGGAATGTATAAAACATTTCATAAGCATGAAGAAGCTCGCGGAATAGGATTGTATATTACGAGAAATCAAATTGAAGCCATGAAAGGAACGGTTGAAGTAGAAAGTGAAGTAGGAGTGGGAACCAGCTTTAAAATCATTTTTAATGATATGTAAAACTTGAAATAGAGATAAAAAACAAAAGGCTGTCATTGACAGCCTTTTGTTTTATTTATGATTCCTTAGATTATTTAGCAATATTTACAGCTCTAGTTTCTCTAATAACTGTAACTTTTACTTGTCCAGGATAAGTCATTTCTGTTTGAATTTTTTGCGAAATTTCGAAAGATAAGTTTGCAGCATTATCATCAGAAACTTTTTCGCTTTCTACAATTACACGAAGCTCTCTACCAGCTTGGATAGCGTAAGCATTTTTAACACCGCTAAATCCGTAAGCAACATCTTCAAGATCTTTCAAACGCTGAATATAAGAATCTAGAACTTGGCGTCTTGCACCTGGTCTAGCTCCAGAAATAGCATCGCAAACTTGAATGATTGGAGATAGTAAAGATTTCATTTCAATCTCATCATGGTGAGCTCCAATTGCATTGCAAACTTCTTCTTTTTCACCGTATTTCTCTGCCCATTGCATACCTAAAAGCGCGTGAGGTAAATCACTTTCTGTATCTGGCACTTTTCCGATATCGTGTAATAAACCAGCTCTTTTTGCAAGTTTTACATTTAGTCCTAATTCTGCTGCCATGATACCGCAAAGTTTAGAAACTTCTCTTGAGTGCTGTAATAAGTTTTGTCCGTAAGAAGAACGGTATTTCATTCTACCTACAACTTTAATTAATTCTGGGTGTAAACCATGAATTCCTAAGTCGATAACAGTACGTTTTCCAACTTCAATAATTTCGTCATCAATTTGTTTTGCTGTTTTAGCAACAACTTCTTCGATACGAGCTGGGTGAATACGTCCGTCAGTAACTAATTTGTGTAAAGACAAACGAGCAATTTCTCTACGAACAGGATCAAAACAAGAAAGAATGATAGCTTCTGGTGTATCGTCTACAATGATTTCAACTCCAGTTGCAGCTTCCAAAGCTCTAATGTTACGACCTTCACGACCAATAATTCTACCTTTTACATCATCAGATTCGATATTGAAAACAGAAACGCAATTTTCAACTGCTTCTTCTGTTCCAACTCTCTGAATAGTGTTGATGATTATTTTTTTAGCTTCTTGCTGTGCAGTCAATTTTGCCTCTTCAATAGTTTCTTGAATATGAGACATTGCTTTTGTTTTAGCTTCAGCTTTTAAACCTTCTACCAATTGCTCTTTTGCTTCTTCAGCAGAAAGACCAGAAATTACTTCTAATTGTTGTAATTGGCTTTTGTGAAGTTTGTCAACTTCAGCTTGTTTTTTATCTAAAACTTCAATTTTGTTATTGTATTCAGCTGTTTTAGATTCGTAATCTTCGTTTACTTTTTTAGCTTTAGAAAGTTCGTTAGAAACTTGAGATTCTTTATCGCGCACACGTTTTTCTACTTCAGCAACTTTTTTATCACGTGCTAAAATAACTTGTTCGTGCTCAGATTTAAGTTCGATAAAACGCTCTTTTGCTTGAAGAATTTTATCTTTTTTGATATTTTCGGCCTCCAAATTAGCGTCTTTTAAGATAGAAGCTGCTTCTTTTTTAGCGTTTTTAATTAGGTTTGAAATATTACTTTTCTCGATAATTTTAGCTATCGCAAATCCTGCTGCAATACCTACAATACCAATAATGATCGTTATGATGTCCATGTTTGTTAGGGTTTATATATAAAAAAAGCCTACATTAATTGCTTGTATAAACTCGTAAAGACAAGTTTTGAGCTAACTCACTGTTCAAGTTTCCCAGCCAAATGGAGGGCATACTATAGTAGCGACGATTTGCTCATTCTAAATTGTTAGTGTTGAGTTTACCAATTGTGAACTAATGTAGGCAGTATCTTAGTTTCTGTAAAGAACGTTTATTTTTCGAGATATTGATCTAAAAGCGTATTTAATCTTTTAATTCTTTCGATAGTCTCTTCTCCATCGATTGTATTGTCAATCTGTTTTTGTTCTACTTGCGATGCAAATTGTAATGCACACATTGCTAGAACATCTTGTTTGTCACGAACCGCGTAATTTTCTTCGAACTGCTTGATCATGGCATCAATTTTTTTAGAAGCACTTCTAAGTCCTTCTTCTTGAGCGGGTTCAACCGTAAGTGGATAAACGCGGTCGGCAATTGATATTTTAATTCTAAGCTTTCCGTCCATGTTATTAATCTGATAGTTGTGCTATACAGTAATCAATTTCGCGAATTAATGAATTTATTTTAAGCTTTGTCTCTCTCTTGTTATTGTCGCTGCCAAGCAACGAATTGGCTATCTTAAGTGTTTCATTTTGCTTCTTCAAAGCTTCCATTTCCTCAGATTGTTTCTGGATAATTTGCGCAGCTTTGGCTAATTCTAATCGTAATACTTGATTGTTTTGCTCCAAGCCTTTTGATTTCTCAAAAAGCTTTTCAACTTTATATTCAAGAGTATCAATTATTTCTGCAATTACACTCATTATACATCCTATTCATTACTTAATCATACAAAGTTAATATTCCTTTTTATTAATGCAATTTTTTATCGATTTTTTTACATTAAAATAGATAAATATATGTAATTCAATTAATTGTGAAATTGTAATTTTTTTCCTGCTTTTATTGGCTTATTTTTATTTATCTTAGCAAAAATGTTGCTTATGAGATTCGCTGTACTTACCCTTTTGATTTGTAATTCTATATTTGCGCAAACGCAGTATCCTAAAGACTATTTTCGCCCTCCGCTAGATATTCCAATGCAACTTTCTGGTAATTTTGGAGAATTAAGACCAAATCACTTTCATGCTGGTTTTGATTTAAAAACCAATCAAAGAGAAGGATTAAGCGTGCACGCAATTGCGGATGGATATGTTTCGAGAATCAAAATTTCGACTTTCGGAAACGGAAAATGCATTTATATTACACATGCAAATGGTTATACTTCTGTTTACGGGCATTTGCAAACTCCAGTTGGGCCAATTTTAGATTATGTAAAAAAAACGCACTACAAAGAAAAAGCGTATGAAATCGAAATGTTTCCAAAACCTGACGAGCTTCCTGTGAAAAAGGGAGAAATAATAGGTCTTTCTGGAAATACTGGATCGTCTGAAGGTCCGCATCTTCATTTTGAAATAAGAGACACTAAAACGGAGTTTGTTATCAATCCAATTTTCTTTGGCTTTGACCAAAATATAAAAGATACCAAAAAACCTACTTTGTCAAGTTTGTATGTTTATCCGCTAGATAACGCAACCGTAAATCTTTCGAAACAGCCTTTATTGGTTAATATGACGCTACAAAAAGACGGAACTTATTTGGCTTCTAAAGTAAAAGCTAACGGAAAAATTGGTTTCGGAATCAACGCGGTGGACACTGATGATGTTTCGCATAACAAAAATGGAGTTTTTAATGTTTCGACTTTTTTAAACGGAAATCAGAATTATAATTATCAGTTTAATACCTATTCTTTTGATGAAATGCGGTATGTAAACGCTCTGATCGATTATCCTCGATATAAAAAATCAGGACAACGTGTGCAGAAACTTTTTATGAAAACGCCTTTTGCTTTGAGTATTATTAAAACAGATTCTCTTCGAGGTATTGTAAAAGCAGAGCCTAATCTGGCTTCAAATTATAAAATTGAGGTTTCGGACTATTTTGGAAATATGAATTCGATTACTGTTCCAATCGAGTTTGATGCTGCGACACCGCTTGTAGAGGCTGAACCAGTTAGCGGAAAATATTTCATCAAGTATAATAGAGATACTAATTTCGAAAAAGATAATATGTCGGTTTTCTTTCCGGCAGGAACATTCTACGATGATTTCAATATGAATTTTGATGTTAGGAATAATAAAATTTTCATTCATGACGATACAGTTCCTGTGCATTCCAATTTTACGATCACTATAAAAGACGACACTTATCCAGAATCTTTAAGAGATAAGCTTTATATTGGTAAGGGAACAAGCTATAACGGAACAATTAGAAAAGGAGATGTTTTTACTGCTAAAGCAAAAATATTAGGAACATATGGCTTGGTTTTGGATACAATTGCGCCTGTCATAAAAATTGTAAAACCTGTTGAAGGAAAGTGGATCAGCGATCAAAATAAAATTGATTTTACAATTAACGATGCATTGTCTGGAATAAAATCTTATAACGGCTATTTAAACGGAAGTTGGGTTTTGTTTGAATACGAAAATAAAGCAAGAAGAATAACTCATACTTTTGATGATCAATATTTGGCAGAAGGAGAAAACGTTTTAAAAATTGAGGTAGTTGATAATGTAGGAAATACTGCTATCTTTGAAACACGTTTTTTTAGAAGTCAAAAAAAATAAAACCCAAAATCTTTGAGTCAAAATAGGTTTACATTCGCTTTTCTTTTTTTATTTATCAGCTGTATTGCATTGGCTCAAAACGCTCATATTAAGGGGCTGATTTTAGATGCAGAAAAACATCCTGTTTCTGGGGTTAATGTTTCTTCACAAGATGCTTTTGTTCAGTCTGATTCGAATGGCTTTTACGAAATTGTAATTCCGTCAAACAAAAAGGTTTCTTTGATATTTACTCACGTTTCTTTAAAAATGATGAGTTTGACTGTTAGTTTGAAAACAAACGAAGTTTTTGTTTTTAATCCGATTATGAATAATTCTGAGGAACAAATGGGTGAAGTTTTTGTTTCTTCTGGAAATAGAAAAAGAGTTCAAGGGATTACATCAGTAGATACTGAAACCATTAAGAAAATTCCAGGTGCAAATGCCGGAATCGAAAACATTCTAAAAACACTTCCGGGCGTTAATTCAAATAACGAATTAAGCACGCAATATATGGTGCGAGGCGGGAATTATGATGAAAACTTAGTTTATGTAAATGAAGTAGAAGTGTATCGTCCGTTTTTAATTCGTTCGGGGCAGCAGGAAGGACTTAGTTTTACCAATACAGATTTAGTGCAGAATGTTGAATTTTCTGCTGGTGGATTTCAGGCGAAGTTTGGAGATAAATTATCTTCTGTTCTAGATATTACGTATCGCAAGCCAACTCAATTTGGAGCTGCTTTTGAAGCAAGTTTTCTAGGAGGAAGTGCTGCAGTCGATTTGGTTTCAAAAAACAAAAAATGGTCTGCCGTAACTGGAGTCCGTTATAGAAATAACAGTCTTTTAGTAAATAGCCAAGATACACAGACAAATTACAAGCCAACTTTTGCCGATATTCAGACTAATATCAATTATGATATTTCTGAAAAATGGCAGATGAGCTTTTTAGGGAATATTTCTCAGAATAAATATTCGTATGAGCCTTTGGTGCGCCAAACTAATTTTGGAACAATAGATCAGCCAATGGCGCTTTCGGTTTATTATGACGGACAGGAAAAAGATCAGTACGATACTTATTTCGGAGCTTTAAAAACTACTTATAAAGTATCGCCTACACTTACTTTAAAATTAATTGGTTCCTTATTTCATACCACAGAAAAAGAGCATTTTGATATTTTGGCTCAATATCGTTTAGGAAATGTAAACGCTGAAAATTCAGAAGATGCTTCAGTAATTGATTTTACACGCGGAATTGGTTCTCAGTTAAATCATGCTCGAAACGATTTAGATGCTTTAATTGCAAACATTGAGCTTAAAGGAATTAAAGACTGGAAAGAAAGCCAATTAGAGTTTGGTTTAAAATATACCAGAGAATCTATTAGAGATCGAGTAGTGGAATGGGAAGTAATTGATTCTGCAGGATTTTCTATTAATCCGCCTTTGGTAGTTATTCCTAAAAACAATGAACCTTACACGCCTTATACAGGGCCGCTTTTACCTTATCAAAATATTCGTGCTACAAATTTTAATACTATAAATAGATTTTCGGGTTACGCACAATGGAACAAACAATCAGAAATTGGTTCAAGCCAAATCTGGTATCATTTAGGAGCGCGTTTTCAAGGATGGAATGTTGCGGGAGCGGCAGAAGAAGGAAAAACACAATTTGTAGTAAGTCCGCGTGCACAATTTGCAATAAAACCAGATTGGGATCGCGATATGGTTTTTAGAATTTCCGGAGGATTATATCATCAGCCTCCATTTTATCGAGAATTGAGAGATTTGGACGGAGTTGTGAACCCAAATGTAAAAGCTCAAGAAGCTATTCATATTGTTTTAAGTAACGATTATAACTTTAAAATGTGGAATCGTCCTTTTAAATGGGTGACAGAGCTATATTATAAATCGCTTTCAGATGTCAACGTTTATTCGATAGACAATGTTCGAATTCGATATGTTGCCAATAATAATGCAAAAGCCTATGCGCAAGGTCTTGATTTTAGATTAAATGGCGAATTTGTACCAGGAACCGAATCTTGGATAAGTTTTGGATACATGAAAACCGAAGAGAATTACGAAAATAGAGGCTATATTGCTCGTCCGACAGATCAGCGATTGAAGTTTGCAATGCTGTTTCAGGATTATATGCCGAATATTCCAAGTGTAAAAGTGTATTTGAACTTGGTTTACAATACAGGATTGCCAGGAGGAGCGCCAGCATATTCAGATCCATATTTATATCAAAATAGACTGAATGATTATAGAAGAGCTGATATTGGTTTTGCAAAGGTTTTTGTAGATGCAAGTACGCAAAATATAAAAACAGGCTGGCTGAAAAAGTTTAAAGAGTTGTCTCTTGGGCTAGAAATTTTTAATCTTTTCAACAATCAAAACGCAATTACAAATACTTGGGTTCGTGATGTCTATTCAAAAAATCAATATGCGATTCCAAATTATATGACTTCGAGAGTTTTTAACGTTAAATTAAATGCGAGGTTATAAACTGCTTCGATGTTGGTTGTAAAATTCAATAAAACTCAAAAATACAATCAAAAATAGTATATTTGATAATCGTATATAATCATTGTAGATGAAAAAGTATTTTAAATATATTGCCCTTATACTTGTCGGGACGGTTATAAGTTGCCGAGAAGAAGTTCAAAAACCAAAAGTAACTTATGGTGCTTCTAATAAAGTAAGCACAGGCGCAGTAAAAACAGACTCAACACAAATTGAAATTGCAGATCTTCCTATTCAAATGGAAGGCACTAATTATTTGATTCACCCCGTTGGAGATTTAAGAGTTTATGAAAGGGGGGCAAAAGCTCGTTATGGTTCTTCGAGTGTAAACGATGTAAGTTTTACAATTTCTAATTTAGGAGAATATGAAATTACAGGATTTCTTCAGAATTTAAAATTTCAAAAAGTAGATTCAGATTCTATCCGACCTTTATCTGATAAACCAGTTTTAATTTTAACAGCTACTTATTTAAAAACTGTTGCAGATAAAACGCATAATAATGTTATGGTTTATACACTAACAGATTCGGATACAAACAAAGATGGTAAAATAGATACCAGCGATATTAAAACTTTATATTTAAGCGATATAAGTGGAGGAAATTTCACAAAAGTTTCAGCAGAATTAGAGGAATTGGTAGATTGGAGTTTAATTGAATCTAAAAACCGTCTGTATTTTAGAACAATTGAAGATACCAACCAAAATGGTCAGTTTGATAAAAATGATGTTTTGCATTATAATTATATAGATTTAGCTTCTAAAAAATGGGAAGTGAAGAGTTATAAGCCTATCTAAGATTCTGAGTTTCTAAGATGCTAAGGATCTAAGGTTTTGCCACAGATTAAAAGGATTAAAAAGATTTTTATTAAAAAGAGAGGCTGTTTCAATAAGTTGATACAGCCTCTCTTTTTAAATTACTTTTATTAATTAAAACAGCGTTTTTCATTTTTATGCATCAGGTCATCATTCCGTAGGAATGTCTGGTCGGTAAAAAAAATGACGTTCAACCAATTTACGTTCCGTAGGAACGTTTGATGCGTTGCATTGTTAAAAAAATATCTAAATCAAACGTTCCTACGGAACGTAAAATAACTGTAACTATATAATTTTCTACCAATGAAATGTTCCTACGGAACATAATCAAATCAGAAACGGGAAAAAATTTTTCTAATCCTTTTAATCCGTGGCAAGAAAAAAAACTTAGAATCTTAGCATCTCAGAACCTTAGCAACTTCAAATCAATATATCACTCTCAAGATCAGATTTTTCGATTTCAAAACCAAATCCTAGACGTTCAACTAATTCTATTACCAGTTTTTTGTACCAGTTTTCAGATTTTGGATGAATGTATATTTTTTCGATCAATTGATTAATGTCGACGTTGATTTTTAATCCGTCGTTTAATTTGATATCGCTTTTTGAAGTATCACTTAGAATTCGGACTTCTCTTTCGTACTGAAAACTTTTTCTTTTGAATAAAAACGGAAAGAATAGATCGTCAAACGGAATGTATTCTTTTTTGTAATCAATATAGTTTACTTCGCCAATATATTGATCAAAATTATTCTCCGGTTTTACTGCTTTCTGTAATCTTTTGATAGTAGACTGAATGGCTAAACCTTCATTGTTTTTGGTAAAAATCTGCCACATAGCAAACGATTCGTATTCGTTAATATGCCAGCTGCTTATTGCTACTTTTTCACGATGCGTTTTGTAGTAATTTAAAAACTCTGGATTGTCTGCAGCAAGTTTTTTTATCTCTTCGTAAGTTGGTTCGCTAAAAGTGCCTTCATATTGGTCTTCAAACTTGTCTGAACGCGACATAAAAAGCTTCTTAGAGAGTAATAAATCAAGAAATTTAGATAAGTCCAGATATTTCCAAACAATAGTATCGGGATCATCGGGAAGTTTTATGTTGGGGTTGTTAAGATACATTTTCTTGAGATTAAATGATTTCAATCTTTAACTAACCTAAAGTTATAAAAATAAACACAGATTAAAGAAATTAAAATTGAGTTTTAATATTTCCTTAATCTGCGTGTATTAATTTGGATTTAATGATTTCTTACGATTCGAAAGATTGCATTGTTACCAATTTATTATAAGTTCCGTTGTGTGCAATTAGCTCTTCGTGGGTTCCTTGTTCAACGATTTTTCCTTTTTGCATTACTACAATTACATCTGCTTTTTGAATGGTAGAAAGACGGTGTGCGATTACGATCGAAGTTCTGTTTTGCATCATGTTTTCTAGTGCGACTTGAACAAATTTTTCGCTTTCTGTGTCTAATGCTGATGTTGCTTCATCCAAAATCATAATTGGTGGATTTTTTAATACGGCACGAGCTATAGATAAACGTTGTTTTTGTCCTCCAGAAAGCTTGTTTCCGCTATCTCCAATGTTAGTGTAAATTCCTTGCGGAAGATCTTTTACAAATTCATAAGCATTTGCAATCTTAAGCGCTTCGATAATTTCGTCATCACTAGCATCTAGCTTTCCTAAAGAAATATTTGCTTTAATAGTATCATTAAATAAAATGCTGTCTTGCGTAACTAATCCCATCAAACTGCGAAGCGATTGTAAATTCATGTCTTTAATGTTAATTCCGTCGATAGAAATAGAACCGTCATTAACATCATAAAAACGTGTCAATAAATTAGCGATTGTACTTTTTCCGCTTCCAGATTGTCCAACCAAAGCAACAGTTTGTCCTTTTTTAATTTGAAGAGAAAAGTCTTTTAAAACGGTTTCTTCTTCATATTTAAAGTTTACATTTTGAACACTGATATTATTATCAAAAGTTGTTTTTTCAATTGCATTTTCTTTAGAAACGATGGTGTTTTCCTGTTCTAAGATTTCAAGAACACGTTCTGCAGCGGCGTTTCCTCTTTTTACTCCGTAAGAAGCTTTAGAAATTGCTTTTGCAGGAGTTAGAATATTATAAGCTAATCCCATGTAGGCAATAAATGCTGCGCCTTGTAATGTTTTATCAATCAAAACCATTTGACCTCCGTACCAAAGTAGAATGGCAATTACAGTAATTCCCATAAATTCACTTGCAGGCGAAGCTAAGTTCTGACGGTTTCCGATGCTGTTTGATAAAGTGAAAAAACGCTCTGTCGAATTTTGGAAAACTTTATTAAAGTAGTTTTCAGAATTATAACCTTTTACAACTTTTAATCCTCCAATTGTTTCTTCGATTGTAGAAAGAAATCTTCCTTGTTCTTCTTGTGCTTTAGTAGATTGCTTTTTAAGCTGTTTTCCAATCAACGAAATAATATATCCAGAAACAGGAATGAAAATGAATACAAACAAGGTTAGCTTAGCACTAATGATAAGCATAGTGGTGATTGTAAAAATAATCGTTAAAGGCTCTTTTACGATAAGCTCTAAGATGGCTAAAAAAGAATTTTGAACCTCGTTTACGTCAGCTGAAATCCTAGAAATTACATCTCCTTTTCTTTTTTCAGAATAAAATGCCAAAGGAAGCTCCAAAGTCTTTTTGTACAATGCATTTCGCATGTCTTTTAAAACACCATTTCGAAGGAAATTAATAAAAAACATTGCCAAATAATCGGCTAAGTTTTTAAGCAAAAAGATCGAAATAATAATGGCTACCATTACCGATAAAACATAACCAGGTTCGTGGTTTTTTTGTGCCGTGGTAATGTAATAGGCCAAATAGTCTTCGGCATAATCTTTTATTTTAAAAATACCTTGATAAATTGGTTCTATTTCAACTTTTTTTCCTTTTTCGAATAATACTTGAAGCATAGGTATTAAAGCGACAAACGAAAGTGTGCTGAAAAGCGCATACAAAATATTAAAAAAGATATTTAAGAATGCGTATTTTTTATACGGATATATAAAAGGAATTATTTTTTTGAAATTACTCATTTATTTTTTTTGATATTGTTTTCTTTTAATGCGATAACTCATTTCTGGATTAAAATTATTTTGAGCAAGCAAATTTTATTGCACAAAATTAATCCAATTGAGGTGTTTTCAATTTCTTTTTAGTTTTTTTTATAAAAGAAACTCTGATTTACTTTAGAGATTGTAAATCAGAGTTCAAAGATATCTAACTTGTTAATTTTGCATGTTAGGTGCAAAATTGTACAATTGAGAAAAGCAGATTTAATTTAACTGCATGTCTGCAATGATATTTTGTATTTTGCTGTCTAAGAATTTCTCTGCTTCATCAAAATCTAAAACCGATTCGATTTCAGCATTTACGCTGATATAAAATTTAATTTTAGGTTCAGTTCCACTAGGTCTAGCGCAAATTTTAGATCCATCTTCTGTGTAATAAATCAATACGTTTGATTTAGGAATATCCATTGTTGATTCAGATCCATCCAATAAATTTAATGCGATAGAAGATTGGTAATCCTCAACCATGATAACTCTTTGTCCGTTGATTTCTTTTAAAGGATTTTCGCGTAAATCAATCATCATTTGGTTGATTTCTTGTAAACCTTCCATTCCTTTTTTAGTCAATGAAACTAAGTGCTCTTTGTAGAAGCCATTTTCTACATAAAGCTGTAAAAGTTCTTTGTAAACAGAGCTTCCAGCAGCTTTAGCTTGAGCTGCAACTTCGCAAATTAATAAAGTAGCAGCAACAGCATCTTTATCTCTCACGGCATCTCCAACCATAAATCCGAAACTTTCTTCACCACCTCCAATAAACTCAAGTTCAGGAAAATCTTTGATCATTTTAGCGATCCACTTAAAGCCAGTTAGCCCAACTTTGCATTCAACACCGTAACTTGTCGCCAATTCCATAATCATTGGAGTAGAAACGATTGTTGAACCAATGAATTGTTTTCCGTTTAGTTTGCCTGCTTTTTTCCATTGTTTCAATAAGAAAGAAGTCATTAAAACCATAGTTTGGTTTCCGTTCAACAAAATCATTTTGCCGTCATTGTTACGAACTGCAACTCCTAAACGGTCGCAATCAGGATCTGTTCCAACCACAATATCAGAATTTGTTTTGTCTGCCAAGGCTAGAGCCATTGTTAAAGCTTCTGGTTCTTCTGGATTTGGAGATTTTACAGTTGGGAAATTCCCGTCTGGAATAGCCTGTTCAGGAACAATGTGAACATTTTTATATCCTGCTTGAGATAAAGTGTCTGGAACTGATTTTATAGAAGTTCCGTGCAATGAAGTGAAAACAATTTGAAGATTGTCTTTAGCTTCAGCTGGAGTGTTAAAACTTGCATTTTCGATAGACGATTTTATAAAAGCTTTGTCTATTTCGGTGTCAATGTACTGAATCAAATCTTCGTTTGGGCTAAATTTGATTTTGTCATAGCTTAAGTTTTCAATTACATTAACAATTTCTTTGTCTTGTGGAGGAACAATCTGTCCGCCATCTTGCCAGTATACTTTGTAACCGTTGTATTCTGGTGGATTATGAGAAGCTGTTAAAACAATTCCGCACTGACATTTTAAATATTTAAGGGCAAAAGATAATTCTGGAGTTGGTCTTAAATCAGAAAACAAATAAACCTGAATACCATTTGCAGAGAAAACATCAGCAACCACTTTTGCCAAAGTGTTGCTGTTGTGGCGACAATCGTAAGCAATAACTACTTTTAAAGGCTCGTTTGGAAAAACCTTATGCATGTAATCAGATATTCCCTGAGTATTTTTTCCAAGCGTATATTTATTGATTCGATTGTTTCCAATACCCATTACACCGCGCATTCCTCCAGTTCCAAATTCTAAGTTTTTGTAAAAACTCTCTTCAAGTTCTTTTGGCGAAGTTGTCATTAATTCTTTAACGGCAGCTTGCGTTTCCTGGTCAAAGGTTGGGGTCAGCCATTCGTTTACAGCGTTTAATATGTTTGGTGCTATGTTCATTGTAAATTTTGTTTTTGTATAGTTAAAAGGTTTTAAAGATGATTAAAATATTTTTAGAAATTAACCTCTCGAGCTACTTTATAACGAGCTTCATTGTTTTTAGTTCTTAGAATAATTTCGCCTAAGAAGCCTGCTAAAAATAATTGAGTACCAAGAATCATTGTGGTTAAAGCAATATAAAACCATGGGTTATTGGTAACCAAAGTGTATTTCATTCCAGTATACATATGGTATAGTTTAGAAACCCCAATGTATCCAGCAGATAAAAATCCGATGATAAACATTAAAGAGCCCATAGCGCCAAATAAGTGCATAGGTCTTTTTCCGAATCTTGATAAGAACCAAATTGTAATTAAATCTAGGAAACCGTTTATAAAACGCTCCATTCCGAATTTAGTTTCACCATATTTTCTGGCTTGGTGAATTACCACTTTTTCGCCAATTTTTCCAAATCCTGCATTTTTAGCTAAGACAGGAATATAGCGGTGCATTTCGCCAGAAACTTCAATGTTTTTTACTACGACATTTTTGTAGGCTTTCAATCCGCAGTTAAAATCGTTTAACTCAACGCCAGAAGTTTTTCTAGCGGCCCAGTTAAATAATTTAGACGGAAGATTTTTTGCTACAACAGAGTCGTAACGTTTCTTTTTCCATCCAGAAACCAAATCGTACTTTTGATTTGTAATCATTTCATACAATTCAGGAATTTCATCTGGACTGTCTTGCAAGTCGGCATCCATAGTAATAATGACATCGCCCTTTGCTTTTGCAAAACCAGCATGTAAAGCCTGAGATTTTCCAAAGTTTTTCATGAAACGAATTCCTTTTACATTTGGATTTTCGTTAGAGAAACCTTCAATAATCTGCCAAGAATTATCTGTACTACCATCATCTACAAAAATGATTTCATAAGAGTAATTGTTAGATTGCATCACTTTAATAATCCATGTATAGAGTTCTTTAAGTGATTCCTCCTCGTTTAGAAGCGGTATAAGTATAGATAAATTCATTTATATTTTTATTCTTGTGTAGATTTGCTTTTAAAAAATGCGGCTAAAATTAATCCTAAAATAGAATAGCCAATAATACTGAAAATTAGAGCCTTTAATTGTTCGACAGTTGAGAAAGGATTGTTTTCTTTCATTTGAGCTATTGCTTCATTTATTTTAGAAGCAGGAGTTCCAAATTTCTGCAGAGTTTCGGCCATATATTTAACCAATAATTCATCTATAGTGGTTCTTGCTTCAGGATCAATCACGTTGAATAATACGATACTGAAAAAAGTAGAAATTATTACAGCAATTAGTGTTGTTATAAAAAAAGTGGTAAATGCGTCTTTAAAAGATAAAAAACCGATTTCTTTTTTTGTTTTCGTTAGAAGTATAATTCCTATAATAACATAAACTGCAAATTTAATAGAGCCAATCCAACCAGAAACAAACAAGTTTAAATCTATAGCGTACATCGTTGCCGTAAATAATGAAAGGATAACTCCTAAAATAACTCCATACGTAACGCCATTCTTTTTTATAACTTCATTAATCATATTTGATATGTTTAAAATTAATCCACAAATATAGTAATTCCCACTATAATCGAATATAAAAAAAGCTTTTCGAAATAAACTAAAAAAAAGTAAGCTAACTGTTTGTTTATTAAAAAAGAATTGTAAATTTGCACACTCAAAAATAATTAAATTTTTAAACAAAAAAGAGTAGTATTTGTTTACACCTTTTTCTAGCCATGAAAAAGCTTCAAAATGAAAATGCTCTAAAACAATAAATAAAAGAAAAGATGAAAAAAGGAATTCACCCAGAAAATTACAGATTAGTTGCATTTAAAGACATGTCTAACGATGAGGTTTTTATCACTAAATCTACTGCAGATACAAGAGAAACAATTGAAGTTGACGGAGTTGAGTATCCAGTTGTAAAAATGGAGATTTCTAGAACATCTCACCCATTTTATACTGGTAAATCTAAACTTATCGATACTGCAGGACGTATTGATAAATTCAAAACTAAATACGCTAAACACGCTAAAAAATAATAGCTGTTTTACATTATACAAAAGCCTTCCAAACTCTGGAAGGCTTTTTTTATGCGTTAAATATTACTTTCCGTTAATATGGTTTTGAATTAAAACAGTAAAATATTTGTAACTTTGAAGCCAGGTAACCAAATCAAATTTTAACAAACACTCAATTATTTATGAACTACATTCTTTTCGACGGCCCCGTTCGGAATGCTTTA
Organism: Flavobacterium sp. GW823-FHT06G12; assembly: GCF_058794775.1. NCBI lineage: Bacteria > Pseudomonadati > Bacteroidota > Flavobacteriia > Flavobacteriales > Flavobacteriaceae > Flavobacterium > Flavobacterium sp. GW823-FHT06G12. The sequence continues at coordinate 52,960 of NZ_JBXAHE010000006.1, read as the reverse complement.
TTACCTTTTACTTTTACTAGACCTGTAGCTGATATTTTAGTCGGAATTATGACGATTCGTCAGAAATGGGAAAAATATCTAGGTTCGACAATCACTACCATAACAGAGGAATATTTATCGGAGAAATTTCCAATGGTCGAATTAGAAGAAAACGTAATGATCAATGCAGCGTATTTGCCAAATGATACTCTTGCAGAGATGGTTTCTAATTTAACAGAAAACCAAGCAATCTTTAAAGGCGAAGATGTAATTGCATTTTTTGCAAGCGAAAATCAGGAAGAAGTCGATTTTGATTCTTATGAAATTATTCAATACAACGAAGATTGTATAACAATCGAACATACTTGGGATATTTTCTCTAAAAATGATGCCGCAATTCGTCAGGATTTTAAGTACTTGACTGAAGATCGCACTTCGCAGCCAATTCCTAAAAGTGTAAATGTAATAGCGCCAGAAAATATTTTTATCGAAGAAGGAGCAAAATTAGAGTTCGTAACTTTAAATGCTTCAGCAGGGCCTATATATATAGGTAAAAATGCTGAAATTATGGAAGGAACTGTAATTCGCGGGCCATTTGCTTTATGCGAAAACGCTATGGTAAAAATGTCGGCTAAGGTTTATGGGGCAACAACTGTTGGGCCAGGATCTAGAATAGGCGGCGAGGTTAAAAACTCAGTTCTTTTTGCTAATTCTAATAAAGGACACGAAGGATTTTTAGGTGATTCTGTTTTAGGTGAATGGTGCAATATCGGTGCAGATTCTAACAACTCGAACCTAAAAAACAACTACGAAGAAGTAAAATTATGGAGCTACGAAACAGAAGGTTTTGCTAAAACAGGACTTCAGTTTTGCGGTTTAATGATGGGAGATCATAGTAAATGCGGAATCAACACCATGTTTAATACAGGAACTGTTGTTGGTGTAAGCGCTAATATTTTCGGAAGCGGATTCCCTCGCAATTTTGTTCCAAGTTTTTCTTGGGGTGGCGCGGCAGGATTTACAACTTATGTGACTAAGAAAGCTTTTGAAACAGCAAGGTTGGTAATGAGCCGAAGAAATATTGAGTTTGATGCAACAGAAGCTGCAATTATGGAACATATTTTTGAAGAAACTAAAAAATGGAGAAAAGACTAATTAGATAATTGGTCAATTTGACAATGAGATAATTTTTGTAACCCGACAGGTTTTAGAGACTTGTCGGGTTTATTTTTTTCAGCCACAGATTAAAATTAAAAAGATCAAAAAATCTGTGGAATCCTATAATCTGTGGCTAAAAATTATTTGTCAATCTTAATAAAATCTTCTTTCAAGTTGAATTTTAATTCTAAGCCGTTGGTAAGTTTAGCTTCATAACCAGAACTTCCAATTTCTAATTTGGTTACTTTTTCCTTAGGAAAGTTCGATTTGATGTAAGAGGCAATTTTTTTAGGAACAATAGATTTTGGAATTTTAGAGCTATTGCCGTCAACTTCTTTCCAATTCCCTTTTTTATCGAATTCAATTTCTATATCATCTCCAAACTTAACTTTGTATTCTGTAGAAAGAATTTCTTTGTCTTCTAATATGTAGCTCGGTTTTTTTGAGCCAAAATGGGTTTTTAAAAAAGTTTGAGCATTTGCTGGTAAAGCTTTTTTTTTGATTACGGTTTTTTGTGCATTTGCAGAAAGTCCAAATATTAATCCTGCAATTAAGTAAAAAGTCAGTTTTAATTTCGTTTTCATATTTTGCTGATTTTTAAAATTATAGTACAAGGTAAGATTAAAAAATTGAAATATGAGAAAACCATTTGGGTTTCGTTTGCTGCGATTTAGGTATTATTTAAGAGGTCAGATTATCTAATTGACACATTTTCAAAATTATCTAATTTTCAAATTGCCTAATTATCTAATTAAATTATCTTTGCAGCACGAAAAAAATGGGTAGTCTACTAAACGATTAACCGATTAAACAAATTAACAAAGACAAATGATTACAGTTAACGATATTTCGGTTCAGTTTGGCGGAACTACACTTTTTAGCGATGTTTCTTTTGCTATAAATGAAAATGATAAAATTGCCCTTATGGGTAAAAATGGTGCGGGAAAATCTACACTTTTAAAGATAATTGCAGGAGTAAACAAACCTTCAACAGGAAGCATTTCGGCTCCAAAAGAAGCTGTAATTGCTTACTTGCCACAGCATTTGCTTACTGAGGATGGCGCAACAGTGATGGAAGAAGCATCTAAAGCGTTCAGTGAGATTTTTACAATGAAAGCAGAGATAGATGAAATCAATGAGCAATTGACAGTTCGTACTGATTATGAAAGTGATGAATACATGAAATTAATCGAAAGAGTTTCTGACTTAAGCGAGAAATTTTATGCTATTGAAGAAGTGAATTACGAAGCTGAAGTTGAGAAAATTCTAATTGGTTTAGGTTTTGAGCGTGAAGATTTCGCACGTCAAACTTCAGAATTTTCAGGAGGATGGAGAATGCGTATTGAGTTGGCTAAGATTTTGTTGAGAAAACCAGATTTGATTTTGCTAGATGAGCCTACTAACCACATGGATATTGAAAGTATTCAATGGTTAGAAGATTTCTTATTGACTCAAGCAAAAGCAGTTGTGGTAATCTCGCACGATAGAGCGTTTGTAGATAATATTACAAACCGAACTATCGAAGTTACGATGGGAAGAATTTACGATTACAAAGCGAAATATACTCATTATTTAGAATTAAGAAAAGACCGCCGTATACATCAGCAGAAAGCGTATGATGAACAACAGAAAATGATTGCTGAAAATCGTGCTTTTATTGAGCGTTTTAGAGGAACATTTTCTAAAACAGATGCAGTTCAGTCTCGTGTCAAAATGCTTGAGAAACTTGAAATAGTAGAGGTTGATGAAGTTGATACATCTGCATTGCGTTTAAAATTCCCGCCAGCGGCACGTTCTGGTCAATATCCTGTTATTGTAAAAGAAATGTCTAAAGCTTACGGAGATCACGTAGTTTTTAAAGATGCAAACATCGTAATCGAACGCGGACAAAAAGTGGCTTTTGTTGGAAAAAATGGTGAAGGTAAATCGACAATGATTAAAGCGATCATGAAAGAAATTGGCGTTGATTCTGGAAGCGTTGAAATCGGTCATAATGCTCAAATCGGATATTTTGCTCAAAATCAAGCGGCATTATTAGATGAAAATGCTACAATTTTTGAAACAATTGATAGTATTGCGGTTGGAGATATTAGAACGCAGATCAAAAATATTTTAGGCGCTTTCATGTTTCAAGGAGATGATATTACAAAGAAAGTAAAAGTGCTTTCTGGAGGTGAAAAAACGCGTTTGGCAATGATTAAATTATTGTTGGAGCCAGTAAACTTGTTGATTCTGGATGAGCCTTCAAATCACTTGGATATGAAAACCAAAGACATTATTAAAGATGCTTTGCGTGATTTTGATGGAACTTTAATCTTAGTTTCTCACGACCGTGATTTCCTTGACGGATTAGCTACTAAAGTTTTCGAATTCGGGAATAAAAGAGTTAAAGAGCATTTTGAGGATGTAGCTGGTTTCTTAGCACACAAGAAAATGGATTCTATGAGAGAAATAGAGAAATAATATCTTTCAATAAAAATTTTAAAGGGCATAAGTTTTATTACTTATGCTCTTTTTTTTTGCGGCAATATTAATAACAGTATTTTAATGCAATTTTTTTTACATAAAATCTCTTTTTTTGTTATTTTAGTATTTCCATTTCGCATTGACTATAAGCAGTTAAGTTTTTTGATCTCAAGAATAAAGAGCTGATTTTTAAATCACTATATAAGCATTACTGTTTCATTTAATTTAAGCCTATGAATAAAAGTCTACTAATGCCATTTTTGTTCCTTTTCCTTACAGCTCCATTTTTTTTGCATGCCCAAGGAGATTTGAATCAGGGAGCTGATAAAAAAGAAACCGAAGAAGTAAAATATCCGCAATTTCAATTAAAAGGTCTTCTTCAAGCAAGATATTTAGAGAGTTTTGGAGATAATGTAGACGTTTTAGGAACGCATCATTCAACAGGAGATGCAGTTCAAAGTTCTTTTGATATAAAAAGAATGCGTGTCGGATTAAATACCAAATTAAGCGAAACTACAGAAATCGTAATTCTGGTCAATTTAGCCGATTTTAAATCAGATCCAAAAGGTAAAGTTCTGGAGAATGCTTACGGAAAATATACTTTTAATAAATATATAGCCTTAACAGGAGGGCAGTTTCGACCTGCCTTTGGTATTGAGGAGCTTGTTCCTGTAGATATTATTAAATCTTTCGATTTTTCAAATCAGTATTATGAATTTGGAAAAAGTGGATGGACAAGTTTTCAGATAGGAGCATCGGCAACAGGAGCTTTTGATGTATGGAAAATTCCAGTGAATTATGCTGTTTCGATTTTAAATGGAAATGGAAAAAATACGGAAATGGATAAAGACAACGGAAAACAGTATTCTTCAAGATGGGTTTTTGGTTTGTCAAAAGAACATAAAATTAATCTAGGTTTAAATGGAGGTTTCGGAAAAGTCTTTAAAGAAGATGTTTTTGCATTTGGAGCCGATATTACCAGCGATTTTAAATTGACCGATAAACTTAGTTTTGATTTACAGATAGAATTCAAGCAAGGAACAAACCATAATTTATATTATTCTTTGCCAGTTGAGGCTCGAACAGACAATGTAGCCGATTATCAAATGCGAGGAATATATTTTCTGCCAAATTTTAGATACGAGATAAATTACAATAAACTTACAGCGCTTGAAGTATCTTGTCGCTACGAATCTTTTGATCCGAGTTATAAAATCGATTCAAATGTTCGAAAAACTTACACGCCAATGGTTAGTTTAGAATTCGGAAAATCGTACACAGGCCGTATCGAAATGGGATTTGAAATTGACAGATTTGATAAAAGTATTCCAGATACATCAACCTATAACGATAACTTGTTTTTAATTCAATTGCAGCTTAGAATTTAATTCACTTAATTTTTGTTTTTATGAAAGAAGTAAAAATTCCTCAGACTTTAATTACGCTGGCAGTTTTAGTTGCCATTTGGTTTATTCCAGCGCCAGAAGGTGTTGTTCCAGAAGCTTGGCATTTATTTGCCATTTTCGTGGCTACTATTTTAGGAATCATCTTAAAAGCGGCTCCAATGGGAACTATGTGTATGATTGCAATTGCTTTAACGGCAATGTCTCAGGTTTTAGCTCCTGGAGATCCTGGAAAGTCGATAACAATGGCATTAAGAGGATTTGGCGATAAAGTAATCTGGCTGATCGGAATTTCGTTTTTCATTGCAAGAGGATTTATAAAAACAGGTCTTGGAAATAGAATTGCTTTTCTATTCATAAAAATATTCGGAAAAAGTTCTCTTGGACTAGCTTATGGTTTAGGCTTGGCAGATTTGGTTTTAGCGCCAGCTGTTCCGAGTAATACTGCTAGAGGAGGAGGAATCGTTTATCCAATTATGAAATCAATGTCGATGAGTTTTGGATCAATGCCCGATAAACCTGAAACACATAGAAAGCTCGGAGCATATTTAACTTTGAATAGTTATAATATGAATTTGATTGCATCTTCTATGTTTTTAACAGGAACGGCAAGTAACCCGATGTGCCAGAAATTTGCACTTAATTTAGGGATAAAAATAACTTGGATGTCTTGGGCAGCAGCGGCGATTGTTCCGGGATTATGTGCTTTTATTGTAATTCCTTTTGTTTTGTATAAAATTTATCCGCCAGAATTAAAGAAAACCGGTGATGCGCCACAGCTTGCCATGCAGAAATTGAAAGAAATGGGAGCCATTACAAGAGATGAATGGATGATGTTGCTGACATTTTTTATTCTGCTTTTCTTATGGATGACAGGAGATTTGTTTTCTATTGATGCTACAACAACAGCTTTTATCGGATTAGTGATTTTGCTTTTAACTTCAGTTTTAACTTGGGAAGATGTAAAAGCTGAAAAAGGTGCTTGGGACACTATTGTGTGGTTTTCTGTTTTGGTAATGATGGCGAGTTCGCTTAACGAATTAGGTTTTATAGCATGGTTCAGTGATTTAGTAAAAGCACAAATTGGCGGATTAAGCTGGCAAATGGCTTTTCCGATTATTATATTAGTGTATTTCTTTAGCCATTATCTTTTCGCAAGTGCCACTGCGCACGTTGCAGCAATGTACGCAGCTTTACTTGGTGTTGGTGTTTCACTTGGAATTCCAGGACTATTGCTCGCATTTATGCTTGGTTTTGTCGGATCTCTTTACGGAACTCTAACTCATTATGGTCACGGTCCGGCACCCGTATTTTTCGGGAGCGGCTACGTTGACCTAAAGAGCTGGTGGGTCAAAGGGCTTATAACCGGTTTGGTTATGCTCTTAATTTATATGGTAATTGGAGGATTATGGCTCCGACTTATTGGATATTTTTAAATTCTAATTCCTGGAGGAAGCAATTCTTTGTATTTAGGGTTCTTTTTGAAAAATGAGACAATCTTTGGGTGAATAGGAACTACTCTGTAGTTTTTTTCAGAACTTAAATCTAATATATTTTTAAGTAAAGTGTTGATTGTTTCTTCGTTCTCTAATGAATCAGGTTTGTTGATTTTGGTTAAGAAGATTTTTTTCTCTTGAAATTGATACTCAACTGCTAACATTCCTTCAGGGATGACAGTTTCGAATTGGCGTGCAAATGTGTTGTCTTTGATTTCCATAGTTACAGATGTTTCCATAGTAATTTCTTGTTAGGTTATTGGTAAATAGTGAATTTGGGCCCCAAAATATTCTTGAAAGAAAATTCCTTATAAGGTTTAAAATCAAAAAATATTTGGAAATGCAAAGGTAATCATTTGATTTTCAATATTGAATTATTTTTTGCGGCTATAAAGTTTAAGTTATTGTTTCAAAGTTTTATTTTTTTCGAATCCCTGTAAAATAGGTCTGAAATTTGATTATCATGATATTAAAAAAAGTAACTTTATTTTTTAGAATAAATGTATTAATGGTAATTTCATTTTAATGTTATGAGTAAAATTCCAGTTTATTTTATGCCAGGTTTGGCGGCGAGTTCATCTATTTTTGAAAGAATAAAATTGGATGAAACTGTTTTTGAAATGCATCTTTTGGAATGGGAAATTCCGAATCCGAAAGAATCTTTATCTGATTATGCGCTTCGAATTAGTAAAAATATAAAAGATGAAAATCCTGTTTTGATTGGAGTTTCTTTTGGCGGAATTCTAGTGCAGGAAATTTCTAAACATATAAAAACACGAAAAGTAATTATTATATCGAGCGTTCGAAGCAATCTGGAATTTCCGAGAAGAATGAAAATAGGAAAGACTACTAAAGCTTATAAGTTAATCCCGATGCAATTAATTTTAAATATTGAAAAATTGGCTAAATTTTCTTTTGGCGAAAAGGTTAATAAGAGGATTAAATTATACGAGAAATTTTTATCTGTGCGCGATTTAGGTTATCTGCAATGGGCTGTAGAAAGTGTAATTCTATGGGATCGCGATAAAATTGATGAAAATGTAGTACATATTCACGGAGATCATGACGATGTTTTCCCTATAAAGTATATTGATAAATGTATTATTGTGAAAGGGGGAACGCATATTATGATTCTCAATAAATATAAGTGGCTGAATGAGAATTTGCCTTCTATTATATTGGAAGATTAAAATTCCAATTTTTAAATTCCAAATTCCAATACTTTGAGGATTTGTAATCTTTATTAAAGTTTTAAACTTTTACAAAGATGTATTTAAGAAAATGTGCAAGCAATCTTGTCATTTCGAGCGTAGCGAGAAATCTTCGCAAGTAGCTCGACAAAGATTGGTAATTTACTTTGCGGAGTTTCTTGCGGAGATCCCTCGTTCCTCGGGATGACAAACTATATGGAAAATCTTTAGTGGAGAATAAATCTGAAATCTAAATTCAATAATCTACAATAAAAAAATCCCAAACTCCTTTTGGAATTTGGGATTTTTAATATTGTAATTTAGAAAATTAGATTTTCTTCATTTGTTCTTTCATCATCGTGATTTGCTCTTTCAGCATGCCTTGCTTGTCTAATTTTTTAGCTTCGTTAAGTAAATTAGTCGCTTCCAATTTTCTTCTGCGTGACATTGCAACTCCCGCAAGGTTTAATTTAGCTACTGCTAAATCCATATCCATTGATAGTCCAAGTTCGATTGCTTTTTTGAAATGTTTCTCAGCTTGGTTAATATTGGTTTGAGATAACATAATACCTTGTAAGTAATTTAAGTATCCTTGCTGTTTTCTTACTAATGCACCTTCTGGATTTTTGATATATGATAACCATTTATTAGCTCCTGCAAAGTCTTGTTTTCTTAATTTAAGGAAAGCTAAAAGGATAAATTCGTTTTTAAAATAAAGAAAAATTGGAATTGCAGTCAATAAGATAAGGAATATACCATTCCCAATATTACTCTCTGTAAATTGCCAAATGCCCGCCACTACAAGAAGTCCGGCCAAAATAAGTTTAATATTCTTGTGAAACATAATTATTGTAAATTTGTGATTGCAAAGATAGTAAAAGGAATTAAAAATATTTTTATAAAAGTGCTTGCCAGAAAAAAAAGTCTTTGTATATTTGCACTCGGTTTTTGAACAACGATATCCAAAACCAAATAAACGAGTTAATAGATACCATTTTTAAAGATACAAAGCAATGAGCAAAAGAACATTTCAACCATCGAAAAGAAAAAGAAGAAATAAGCACGGATTTATGGACAGAATGGCTTCTGCGAATGGAAGAAAAGTTCTAGCGCGTAGAAGAGCAAAAGGAAGACATAAATTAACTGTTTCTAGCGAGCCTAGACACAAAAAATAATGTTTGTATAAACATACATAAGGCGATTACTTTTTTAGTATCGCCTTTTTTTATACCTTGTCGGTAAAAATTTTCTCAACTTTCTAGTTTTTAACGCACTAGAACAGTTTTTTAAAATCGTAAATAACTACACAATACATACAAAATGCCTAAAGACACATCAATAAAATCAGTTTTAATTATAGGTTCAGGACCTATTGTTATTGGCCAAGCTTGCGAATTCGATTATGCGGGATCTCAATCTGCACGCTCGATTCGTGAAGAAGGAATTGAGGTTATCTTGATTAACTCGAATCCAGCGACGATTATGACCGACCCATCTATGGCCGATCATATTTATTTGAAACCTTTAACGACAAAATCGATTATTGAAATTCTTAAGGAACATCCACAAATTGATGCAGTTTTGCCAACAATGGGAGGACAAACTGCTTTGAACTTGTGTTTGGAAGCTGAGGAAAAAGGAATCTGGCAAGATTTCGGAGTGAGATTAATCGGTGTTGATGTAAACGCTATTAATATTACTGAAGACAGAGAACAGTTTAAACAGCTTTTAGAAAGAATTAATGTCCCAACTGCGCCTGCAAAAACAGCAACATCTTACCTTGAAGGAAAAGAAATTGCTCAGGAGTTTGGTTTTCCACTTGTAATTCGTCCTTCGTTTACATTAGGAGGAACTGGAGCAGCTGTGGTTTACAAAAAAGAAGATTTTGATGAGCTTTTAACTCGTGGACTAGAAGCTTCTCCAATTCACGAAGTTTTAATTGATAAAGCTTTGATGGGATGGAAAGAGTACGAATTAGAGCTTTTAAGAGATAAAAATGATAATGTTGTAATTATCTGTTCTATCGAAAATATGGATCCAATGGGAATCCACACTGGAGATTCTATCACGGTAGCACCAGCGATGACATTATCTGATACAACTTTCCAAAAATTACGTGACTACGCTATCTTAATGATGAGAAGTATCGGAAATTTTGCAGGAGGATGTAACGTACAATTCGCAGTTTCACCAGACGAAAAAGAAGATATCGTAGCAATCGAAATTAATCCTCGTGTATCTCGTTCTTCTGCATTAGCATCAAAAGCGACTGGATATCCAATTGCTAAAATTGCTTCTAAACTAGCTTTAGGATACAATTTAGATGAATTACAAAACCAAATTACAAAATCGACTTCGGCTCTTTTCGAACCAACTTTAGATTATGTAATCGTAAAAATACCACGTTGGAACTTCGATAAATTTGAAGGTTCAGACAGAACTTTAGGTCTTCAGATGAAATCTGTAGGTGAGGTTATGGGAATTGGACGTTCTTTCCAAGAAGCACTTCATAAAGCGACTCAATCTTTAGAGATTAAGAGAAATGGTTTAGGAGCTGACGGAAAAGGATACAAAAATTACGAACAAATTATCGAAAAACTAACTTATGCAAGTTGGGATCGTGTATTCGTAATCTACGATGCAATTGCAATGGGAATTCCATTAAGCACAATTCACGAAATTACAAGAATCGACATGTGGTTCTTGAAGCAATACGAAGAGCTTTATACTTTAGAAAAAGAAATCTCAAACTACAAAGTTTCTGATCTTCCAAAAGAATTATTACTTGAGGCAAAACAAAAAGGTTTTGCAGATAGACAAATCGCTCACATGATGAGTTGTTTAGAAAGTGAAGTGCACACTTTACGTATGAATATGAACATCAACCGTGTATTCAAATTGGTTGATACGTGTGCGGCTGAGTTTAAAGCAAAAACACCATACTACTACTCAACTTTTGAGGCAGAAATTGAAAAAGCAAATGGAGAGCGTTATGTAGATAACGAAAGTATCCTGACAGATAAAAAGAAAGTAATCGTTCTAGGTTCTGGACCAAACAGAATTGGACAAGGAATCGAGTTTGATTATTCTTGTGTACACGGGGTTTTAGCTGCAAAAGAATGCGGTTACGAAACAATCATGATTAACTGTAATCCTGAAACGGTTTCTACAGACTTTGACACTGCTGATAAATTATACTTCGAGCCAGTTTTCTGGGAGCATATTTATGATATTATCCAACACGAAAAACCAGAAGGTGTAATCGTGCAGCTTGGTGGCCAAACAGCTCTTAAATTAGCAGATAAATTATCTAAATACGGAGTAAAAATCATCGGAACTAGTTTTGATGCACTTGACTTAGCAGAAGACAGAGGAAGATTCTCAGATTTATTGACTGAATTAAACATTCCTTTCCCAAGATTCGGAATCGCTGAAACGGCTGATGAAGCTTCAAAATTGGCTGATACTTTAGATTTCCCACTTTTAATTCGTCCTTCTTATGTATTAGGAGGTCAAGGAATGAAAATTGTAATCAACAAAAAAGAGCTTGAAGAGCACGTTATCGATTTGTTGAAAGCAATTCCAGGAAACAAATTATTACTAGATCACTACTTAGCAGGAGCAATCGAAGCTGAAGCTGATGCAATCTGTGATGCTGATGGAAATGTTTACATCATCGGAATTATGGAGCACATTGAACCTTGTGGAGTTCACTCTGGAGATAGTAACGCAACATTGCCTCCTTTTAACTTAGGAGAATTTGTAATGCAACAAATTAAAGATCATACGCATAAAATTGCTAGAGCTTTAAAAACTGTAGGTTTAATCAATATTCAGTTTGCGATTAAAGATGATACAGTTTACATCATCGAGGCAAATCCAAGAGCTTCAAGAACGGTTCCGTTTATTGCGAAAGCTTACGGAGAACCTTATGTAAACTACGCTACAAAAGTAATGTTAGGTCATAATAAAGTGACTGACTTTGATTTCAATCCACAATTAAAAGGATACGCAATTAAACAACCAGTTTTCTCTTTCAGCAAATTCCCGAACGTAAACAAAGCATTAGGGCCAGAAATGAAATCGACAGGAGAAAGCATCTTGTTTATTGATGACTTAAAAGACGATCAATTCTACGAATTGTACTCTAGAAGAAAAATGTATTTGAGTAAATAGTCTCAGATTCTATTATAAAAGAAAAGCTCCAATGAAAATTGGAGCTTTTCTTTGTTTTATACGTTTTGATGTTCCGTAGGAACATTTTGTTGGTAGTAGTAGAAATATTGTGTTGTTGTCGTTGTTACGTTCCGTAGGAACGTTTGATTATTGAGATCATTTTTTAAACAACCCAATAATCAAACGTTCCTACGGAACGTAAATACTGCTATTAGCTGTTTTTTTTCTACCGATGAGACATTCCTACGGAATGAAAGCTAGATATAAAAATACAAAGTTAAAGCTGTGTTTCATTAAAAGGATAAAATAACAAAGGGGCTGTCTCAGTATTTGAAGCAGCCCCTTTAGTATTTTAATTATAAATCCTATTCGTTTTGATTAAAGTTCATGTTGTCTCTTGTATTTTTTTGTACTGAAATAGCACCAAATAATGCTAGTAGAAAGGCAAAGGCATAAAAACCTTTTTCGCTTGGAAGAATCGTTGCATTCCATAATCCAACAACTAGAAGAACGATTGATAATAATGTTCCAAACCAGCAGATTCCGTAGTAAATATCAGTAACAGGAAGTTTTTCTAATCGGTCTCTTACGCTTTTTTGTAAAGAGACAACGGCAAAAAGTCCGAACATTAAAACAGTGAAATAATATCCTTTTTCGTTTAAAAGCATTTCAGCTCTGGCAAGTCCAACAATAAAGCCAACTGTTCCTGCTCCAAGGGCAACCCAAGATGCTGCGATAAAGGCATTTGATGTTTTTTGTATCATAATTTATTATTTTGGTAAGAAGCAAATATAATTAAATTAGATTCAGGACAAAACAAATAGCAATTGTTTTGTTCAGTAAAATCTCTCAAATAGGCAAAAAGAAAAAGCTCCGATTACGGAGCTTTTCTCATTTTAAAAGTAAGATGCTTTTATTTTTTAAGCAATTGTTCTAAAGGTTTTAACTGTTCCATGTCTATTTTAGATTTCTGTAAAACAGACATTAAAGTCATAATGTTATTTGGATTCATATTTTCTCCTAAAACACGAACTACTGCAAAGCCATTTTCTTTTCTGTTGGCGAAAATAACAAACTCTTTAATATTGTCATCACTTCCAACATAGCTTACAGAAGCACCATCTTTTCCAGAACCAATTTTCATCAATTCTTGATATTTCGGATCTTTTAATATGGCTTTTACTTTGTTTCTTTCTGTTTCAAATTCTGCCTGATTGTTTTGGTCGGCTTTAAAAGCTAGAATATTCATTTTGTCAAATGAGTTTAAAGCTTTACTTTGTTCTGCTGATAAAGATGTTTGATCAACATTTAGAATAGTTGGCGAAACATCTAATGTTATGAAATCTTTTTTCTCCGAATTCTCAACAAAATATTTTTGTAATGTTGGTTCAGAATTACAGCTTCCTAATGTTAGGAGAGCTGTAATCGCTATGATGAAAATATTTGTTCTCATGTTATTTTTTGCCTTTAGAAGCTTTCTTTAAGTCTGTTCCTCCAGGAAGTTGCATTTTATCTGTTAATACTGAAATTTCGTTTAAATCAAAATTACCAGTTAAAGATAATAAAACAGTTTCATCGTTTTTTGCACCGTCAACATACATTAAAAGCTCTTTTATTTGAGTGTCTGTAGCTCCAGATTTTACCATTATTCTAACGTTTTTCCCGCTATCATTTACACGCATTAATTCTTCTAAACCAGCAGTTTTTACATACTTATCGGCAGTAGCTTTCATATCGGCTTCGATTTTTGGGTTTTTAGTGGTAAAGACTTTTAAGTAATCTAACTTTTTGATTAGGGCAATATATTGTTGCGTCTCTTTATCAGAAGCGTCAACTTTTACTTTACTCATTAAATCAAACATTTTTTTATTTACAATTACCGAAGTCACATCATCTTGACCGTCAAATTTGTCAAAAGCACCTTGTGCGTAAAAAGTTGTGGTAACAAATGCGAATACTAAAGTTATAATGAAATTTTTCATGACTATTTTTTGTTTAATTACTGTTTAAAAATTTTGTTTTTTGATTGTTCATATTCGTTAATGTATTGCACACTTTCAATACCTACATTAACATGTGTTGATAATAAGGCCAAAGCTTTTTGTGTAGCTTTCAAGGCTTCTTCAGGATTATTATAGGTTCCTAATTCTGTTTGCGAAGCTACTGCAGTTGTATCTTTTTGCTCGCTCATAAAAAAGTAGGTTCCAATTCCTAGCAAAACAACAACTGATGCCGCAATCGATAACCACGCTACATTGCGTTTCTTAGATTGTAGTGGAATTTCATACGTTGATTTTTGTTCTTTTGCTTGAGAGAAATAGTCAAACATAGGTTTGTATTGCTCCAAATGCTGCGCAACATTGGATGAAGAAAAATATTCTTTTAATTGATTTTCTTCGGCAATAGAAGTTTCTCCCTGAAAGTATTTTTCTAATATCTCTTCTATTTTATTTAGTTCCATAAAGGTGTGTATTTGTCATTGATTCTCTAATTTTTTTTCTCGCTCTCGAAAGCGCCACTCGTATTGCCGTTTCGTTCATATTTACGATTTTGGCTATTTCTTCAAATTCATATTGTTCTACATCTCGAAGCTGAATTAATAATTGCAGTTGCTCTGGCATTTCATTTATAATTTTTTCGACCCATTCTAAACTATCTTGGTCTTCTAGTTTTTTATCCAATTGTGGCTGCCGATCGGTAAAATTATTATGAACAATCTGCAGATTACTGGCTCTTTTAGATTTTAATTGATCAAGACAATAATTTTTGGTCATGGTCATTGCCAATGCTTCGACGCTATTATAGCTTTCTAAATTGTCTTTTTTGTTCCATAATTTTACCATTACTTCCTGAGTTGCATCTTCTGCTTCTTCAGTACTTGTAAGCAATCTTTTTGCCAGACGAAAAACTTTGTCTTTAAAAGGATTTATTAATTCTATAAATACAACTTGGTTCATTAATCTGATGGTTAATCGTTAGCTTATATATTCAAGACGAGGTGTAATTATATTTGTTACAACAAAAAAGAAAATATTTTTTATATAAAAAAATACTGCTTGATCGATGAAGCTAAAACTAAAGATACTACTTTTACGTTATTCATAATATAGATAACCTACACGATATGAAAACAACTTTAAAGAGCGTTCTTTTTCTCTTTTTATTCGCATTTTCCTTGCAATCTTGTGAAGATCAGGATGATGTTGCAGCTCCAGCAGACTTACAGATTAATAATTTTATCTGGAGAGGATTAAATGAAGTCTATTTATGGCAACAAGATGTGCCAAATCTAGTCGATGGCCGTAATCTGCAACCCGATTTTAATCAGTTCTTAAGAGGGTATTCTAAGCCCGAAGATTTATTTGAAGCTTTATTGAACAAACCGGTAAGTAAATATCCAAATGGAGACGCAATTGATCGTTTCAGCTGGATTGTTGAAGATTATACTGTTTTGGAACAGGAACTAAGCGGTGTCACAAAAAATAATGGTGTAGATTTTAGATTGAGTCGCGTATCTTCAGGATCGAATGATGTGGTAGGTTTTGTGCGATATATTATTCCAAATTCAGATGCTTCAACTAAGGCAATTAAACGCGGTGATTTATTTACAAGTGTGAATGGAGTAAAACTTACTGTTTCTAATTATCAAGATTTATTGTTCAATAAGGATAGCTATACGCTAAACTTGGCTGATTATAATGGTAGCGGTTATGTTTTGAACGGAAAATCGGTTGATTTGACAAAAACTGTTTTAGAAGAAAACCCGATTTTAATTAGCAAAGTGATTCCTTTTGGAGGTCATAAAATAGGTTATTTAATGTATAATGGGTTTTATTCAAGCTATGACGATAAATTAAATCAGGCTTTTGGCGAATTGAAAACACAAGGAGTTACCGATTTAGTTCTAGATCTTCGATATAATGGAGGAGGAGCCGTGCCTTCAGCAATTAGACTTGCTAGTTTGATTACAGGGCAATTTGATAATCAGGTTTTTGCTAAAACGCAGTTTAACACAAAGTGGATGAAAGATATGACTGCTGATGATTTAGAAAGTCTGAATTACAGATTTGTAAATAATATTGATGGTAAAGCTTTAAACAGTTTAAATTTAAGTACGGTTTACATTATTGCCACTGCAAGTACAGCATCTGCAAGTGAATTGGTTATTAATGGATTAGCACCTTATATTAATGTAGTTCAGATTGGAGAAACTACAACAGGTAAAAATGTTGGTTCGTATACTATTTATGATTCTGAAACTTTGTTTACTAAAAAAGGAATCAATGCAAATCATAAATATGCAATGCAACCTTTGGTTTTTAAAATCTCAAATTCTGCCGGTTTTGGAGACTATACTCAAGGTTTACAGCCTACTTATCCGCAGAAAGAATATTTGGATACTTATGGTGTTTTAGGAGAAACATCTGAGCCTTTGCTTAATTTGGCTATTTCAAAAATTACGGGATCTACTGCTAAAACAATTTCTAATGATTCTGGACTGGATCTGCCTTATTTAACTGATTCAAAAATCATAAACGGATTAAGACACGGAATGTATTTTCAGAATGCTCCAAAGAATTTTTAATAAAAATCTAATAAATAGAAAAGGCTTTCATTTCTGAAAGCCTTTTCCATAAAAAACAAAAACTAATTCTAAGGATAAAATTAATCGTTAAAGTAGAATCCGTTCGTACCTATTCCAGTAGTCAATTCTTTTTGTAGAGTTCCCGACAAATTGTAGATGTAAGCTTTACTGTCTTGAGTAAATTTCCCATCAGCAAAGAAAGCACGGTTGTTTTTTACTGCAAATCCGTAAAGGTATCCAATCTCTGGATTAGCTGTAAAAAGCGGAGTAGTAGCTGCTGTTGTTGCAGAAGTTGTAATTGAATACACAGAGCTTCCTACTGTATAATAAACTTGGTTGTTTTCTATGTCTAAAAACCCAGCAACCCCTTGAGATTCTGGAATTGTAATTTTAGAAACAGATTTGTCAGAGATTTTAACTTTTATAATTTCGCTACTTTCAGTAAAAGAAGGACGTAAGATAAAAAGAGTTCCATTTTCTTCTTCAATAGAATCTGAACCAGAACCAATTGTTATTGGAGTTTCTAAAGTTTTTGTGTTCAGATTGTAAATAGAAAGTTTGTCAGTTCCAATTGGATCTGTAATGTATAATTTTCCGCCTTCTTCTACAATTCTGTTTGCCGTTGTGTTTAATGAAATTTTGGATTCAACAACATTAGTTGCCAAGTTAATTACAGCAATATAATCATCTGTAACAGAATCGTATGAATTTGCATTTGTTACATAAGCTTTACCGTCTTTTATAACACCATATCTAGGATTAACTAAGCCGCTGTCAATTTTAGTAATTAACTTAAAAGTATAACGATTTACAATGTTTATTACGTTTGATCCGCCAGCAATAATATATGCTTTGTCTCCATCAAAAAAGATATTCTGAATAAATTTCCCAAGTACATCAGATCCGTTTTCTGTTTCATAAACGTCTTTTGTAAATATGCTGAAATCATTGCTAGAGAAAGATACTGTTCCAGAAGTAGAACCTCCTTCATTAACAATAAAAAAACCATTGTCGTAAGCGCCTTTCGGACCATCGTTGTCATCACTTGAACAAGAAGCGAATAACGAAATGCTTAACGCTATTAAAAGTAATTTGCTAAACTTCATATTTTAAAATTTTAAGGTTAAATACATATTGAAATTTCGACCTGGCATTGGTCTGCTTTCTAGACTTTCGTAATTTTTATTTAAAAGATTCAAAACTTGAAAACCTATTTTGAAAGAATCTAAAAATTTAAGATCATAATCGATTCCGACATTAGAAATTGTATAATCATTAATGATTTCATCAGGATTATTATCGGCTCTTGTATAAACAAATCCGTTGTAAAGAATTTGATAATAAGCGCTTATTTTATTTCTAGAATATGAAACTGCTCCTGTTGCTTTGTTAAATGGAACAAAAAAGATCTGATTTTTAGTTTTTTCATCCTGAGAAACCGTATAAGCATAAGTAGCATTTGCAGCAAAAATGTTTTTGCCATAACTTTTTTTCCAACTCAGCATGGTTTCGGTTCCATAACTGTTTACTTTATCTTGGTTTTTAGGAGTCCAAATACCGTTTGCGCCTGGAACCCATTGCAGCATATCGGTAATTTTCATATAATAAAAATTCTGCGTCCAAGTCAGGTTTTTGAATGTAAAAACATTACCAATTTCTCCCTGATAAGAACTTTCGGGTTTTAAGTCTAGATTTCCTCCTGGATTCCAATACAAATCATTGTAAGTTGGAATTCTAAAGTTTCTAGAAACATTCAGTTTTAAATTGTACCAATTATTGAATTTATAAGAAGATCCTAAATTGAATAAAACGGGAGATTTGTAATTGTCTGTAAATTCTTTTCTAACGCCAAGTTCGTTCTTCCAGTTAGCGCCAAAATCTTGTCTAACCAACAAAGCAGCAGAACTGATTTCACGAATATGGCTTCCAAAACTAGTTCCGTAACCATTTGTTCGACTGTAATCTACAATTCCGTTTACATGTGTCTCTTTAAATAAATGATAATCGACGTCAAGCTTAGTAATTAAGTTCTCCGTTTTTCCGTATGTGTAATTTTTTAAAGAATTATCGGCAAAATATTGATAGTTTTCGAAAATATAAGCGGTTTTGAAATTGGTCTTCAGTTTTCCAAAACTTCCGTCATATTCCAGTAAATTTCGGTTAAAACCATTTATGTATTTGCTTTTCGTTTCAGATTCTGTAACCAAAGAAGTATTGCGGTCAGTGTTTGAAGTCTGGCTGTACAGTTTTAAAATATGATTTTCATTGAATTTATAGCCAACATTGGCATTTAACGTAATAATATCGTATTGCCCATTTTGGTTCCATCGCTGTTCACCTCTCCATGTGTAGCGATTTAAGTATTTATAATCGTTTGTTGAGCTGTTTTTAGAAAAGCCAATTTGGGTACTCCATTTTTTATTTGAAATAGAAGTTTTGTAATTAATCCCAATTGTATTAAAACTGCCGTAATCTAGTCTTAAATTATTCTCAAAACGATTAAAAAACAACAAATCGTTGTTTAAATGCACCGTGCCTCCAACTGCGCCGCTTCCGTAAATTACACTTCCACCACCTGCTTTTATACTGATTGAATTATAATCTGAGCCCGAAATAGTATTAAAATCGGTACTTCCGTTCATTTGAGAATTAATATTTATTCCGTTCCAGATAACAGCTGTTTGCGAAGAAGTTGTTCCTCTGAAAGAAACCGTAGAAAGCATTCCTCGTCCGTATTCTTTAAAATATAAAGTCGAATTAAAGTTCAATAAATCGGTTAGGAGCGCCTCGTTTTTATTGATTATAGAATCATTCAGTTTTAAAACAGATTGTGAAGCCGAATAGGTTTTTAAATTCTTATCTGAAACAAAAACTTCTTTCAGACTGGTAATAGAATCGTTCTGCGCCGAAATAATCTGGCACACAACAAATAAACAAAAAGTAAAAAATCTTTTTAAAGTCATAATTTCTTCACTCTTTTTCCCGAGAGTTTGATATTTGTTATAAAGGCAGGTCTCCTGGCTTGCGTCTTGCTGTTTACCTTCCCATCGCGCGGGGCGTGACAGTGGTTTGTAGTTTACAGCAAGCATTCGTTTTTTTTGAACTTAGCTTACAGTTGCGGGTACAGCTCAAGAATTATACTTGATTCCCTTTTAATGTATTTTTTAAATTAAAAACACAACCTTAATTTGTCGCAAAGATAAAGTTAAAAATATTGATTATTCAAATTTGTTTTAGGTTTCATGAAAAATTATAAATAATTAGCATTAAAAACTGATTTTTATAACTTCTCCGAAATCAACTTTATTATTGAAGGCGTCTTTTAATGGAAGCGACCTCTGATGGCATAAAATGCTTCTGATGATTCCTGCATGTGCGACAATTACAGTTGGCTGATTTATTTTTGAAAGTGTTTCAGATAAAAAATGGCCAACTCTTTCATGTAATTCAATAAAAGATTCTCCGTTTGAAACCTTGATATTCACGAAATCTTCCATCCAAGGATTGAGCTCTTCTGACGGAATTTCGTTCCAGTTTTTCAATTCCCAATCACCAAAATTCATTTCTTTTAATCGTTCATCTTCCTGATACGAAATGGTTTTAATGTTTTCTTGAATGTGTTTTGCTAATGTAACGCAACGTTTTAGTGGACTCGAGAAAATAATTGCCTCAGAAGGAAGTTCAGAAATAATTTTGTCAAAGATTTCATTAAAGGGAACAGCAATATCAACATCTGATTGCCCATAACAGATTCCTTTTTCACAAACTGTTTCGGTATGACGAACTAGATAAATTTCCATAAAAATAAAATGCTTAAGTAAAATACAACTTCGCAAACTTGCTGTGTTGCGCCAAGGCAATCTCCAGTATAACCATCAATCCATTTTTGAAAATAGCGCGCTAGAAAATATCTCGTTATGAAAACAGGAATAATAGCAAGCAGAAATTTCAAATCGAAATAAGAAAATAGAATTAACGGAACTAAGCCAAAAAAGAAAGATCCAAAAACTTCTTTCCAAGTATATTGTTTTGCAATTGGTTTGCTTTTGCTCGAAGCATCATCACGAGAATATTCGTGTGTGAAAATAATGCTTATTGCGGCAAGTCGACTCAATGAATGAGCAGAAATAAAGAAAAGGAAAACGAGAAGAATATTATTTGCAAAAAGTAAAACGGATTCTGAAAGCAATTTAAATTTTAGTAAAAAAAGCAAAACCAATCCGATTGCTCCATAGGCTCCAATTGCACTGTCTTTCATTATCATTAAGATTTTTTCTTTAGTCCAGCCTCCGCCAAAACCATCACAGACATCTGCAAAACCATCTTCGTGAAAAGCGCCTGTGGTTAAAATAGAAGCAATGATTGCTAGTATGACAGCAATTTCTGAAGAAAGAAAAAATGAAAAAAGATAAAAAGCTAAAAAAGAAATACCCCCAACAATCCATCCAATAAATGGAAAATATCTTGTGGCTTTATTTAAATAATCTGGATGATGCGTAATGTTTTTTGGACATGGAATTCTGGTGTAGAACATTAAACAGGTGAAGAAAATGTGTAGTTCTTTTTTCATTTATATAATTGGTTTTCTATTTATTTTGTCATTTCGACTGAAAGGAGAAATCACACAAGATTACGCAAAGAAAATCGTTAATCTTTGTCGAGTTTCTAATGTGATTTCTCCTTTCGGTCGAAATGACAAATAGTAGTTTATTTACGACTTACTCCCGCGCTTTCAAAACTAGCCATTTCATTCAAAAAAGCTTCAGCTGATTTTAAAATCGGAAAAGCAACAGCGCAACCAGTTCCTTCGCCTAAGCGTAAATCGAGGTTTAAAATTGGTTTTGCTTCTAAATAATTTAATAATTCTGAATGTGCTTTTTCGGCAGAACAATGACAAAAAACAGCATTTTGCTGTATGTTCGGATTTATTTTAAAAGCAATCAGATAAGCAATAGTGCAGATAAAACCATCGACTAGAATTAGCATTTTATTTTCAAAAGCTTCTAATATTGCTCCAGACATTTGAAGGATTTCAAAACCGCCAAAATAGGAAAGTTGCGCTATTAATTCGGTTTGACCGGAATAATTATCAATTGCTTTTTTGAGCAAGTTTTGTTTTAGAAGCAGTTTTTCATTTTCAACTCCAGTTCCCTTTCCGATGCATTCTTCAATAGGAAAACCTGTTAGAATACTCATTAAAACAGAAGCAGTTGAAGTGTTTCCGATTCCCATTTCGCCAAAACCAATACAATTCGAGCCAGATTTTGCAATATTTTGAACAATCGATTTTCCTTTATCCAAACACAACCAAACTTCAGATTCGCTCATTGCAGGAACATGTAAAAAGGATTGAGTTCCTTTTGCAATTTTTGCATCGATTAATTTGGCATTGGTTGGAAAATCGTAATTGACGCCCGAATCTACAATTGATAATTCAATATTATTCTGATTGCAAAAAACATTTATGGCAGCGCCGCCATCTAGAAAATTATTGACCATTTGGCGTGTAACATCTTGCGGATAATCACTTACACCGTGATTGGCAATTCCGTGATCGGCTGCAAAAACAACAATGTTAGGTTTTATTATTTTCGGATTTAAAGTTTTAAAAACAGTTGCCATTTGAAAAGCTAGAGATTCCAGCATTCCTAAAGAACCAACGGGTTTTGTTTTTGAATCTATTTTTTCTTGTAAACGTTTATTGAAATCAGATTTGTTTTTGATTTCATTTTCCGATCTTAAATCAAAATCTGGAACATTTATTTGATGAATTTCTTTGATTTCATTACAAATGGGAGCTTCCGATTTTTGTTTCCAATGCAACTGTTGCAACATTGGCTGATTGTTATAATTGGTGGCTGGTTTTCCGATGCAGAAATAACCAAGCGGTTCTATATTTTCGGGTAAATCAAGTATTTTTTTAAACTGATAATAATTTAAAATCGAAACCCAGCCCATTCCGTAACCTTGTTCTGTAAGCGAAAGCCAAATATTTTGAGCTGCACAAACTGAACTGAATTTTACTGCTTCGTTACTGCCAATTGTTCCAATCGTAAACTGATTTAAAACGGAGCGATCATAAGCAATAATAAGTCCGATTGGCGCTTCTTCGATCGCTTCTAGTTTTAGCGATCTGTAAAGTTCCTTCTGTTCTGCATTATCGGTACGCTCTTCGGCTTTTTTATTGTAATCTAAAAACAGTTTTTTGATAGACGTTTTTACTTCATCCGATCTAATGAGATAATATCGTGTAGCATCAGTAAGCCCAACAGAAGGCGCCCAATGTCCAGCCTGTAAAGCTTTCTGAATTACTTCGTCTGGAACTTCATCGTTTGTAAAATGGCGTGTGTCTCTACGGGATTTTAATATATCGTCTAAATTACTCATGCTATAAAATTACAATTTTTAAATTCCAAACTCCAAGGTCAAGCTCCAAAAAAGAAAAATTTCAAATTGCAAAACTCACTATGTTTTGCAATTTGAAATTTTTGTATTGAAATTTATCCTTTGATTTTAACCGGAATTCCAGAAACCATAAGTACAACTTGATCAGCATTGGTTGCAAGAAATTGATTTATCCAACCTTGCAATTCAACAAATTTTCTGCCTATGTGCGTTTCTGCATGAACTCCCATTCCGATTTCATTTGTTACGATAATTATATTCGCATTTTCATGTTTAGCAATGGCAAGAAATTCTTTTTTAGCCTCTTCCAAACTTAGTTCGACATCATTTTTAGTATCGATAAAAAAATTAGTCAGCCAAAGCGTTACACAATCTATTAAGGCAGTTTTTTCAGAAAAATCAATTTCACTTAAATATTTTTCTTTTTCGATATTCGTCCAATGTTCGTCCCTTTCCTTCTGATGACGATCGATTCGGTTTTGAAAATCAGCATCCCATTTTCGTGCAGTTGCCACATATAAAGGAGAATCGGAAAGCTCTAAAGCAAGTTTTTGAGCATACCCGCTTTTTCCAGAACGTTCGCCGCCAGTTACCAAGTAAATCATTTTTGTTAATTATGAGTTTTGAATTATGAATTATGAGTTTGGCCAAGTTATAAATTAATTATGAAGACTAACTCATAAATTTATAACTCATAACTTCTAATAAGGGCAATGTCGGCAGTTATTTCCGCAGCAGACTCCTCTTTTTAGATGAAACCAAGCTTTAAAAACATAGTTGCCATTTTCGATGTAGTAATCGATTCCTTCAATTAAATTATCATTTTTGGGCAAAAACATGGCCTTGTTATTAAGAGCCTTTTTTGGAGTTACAGTTTCGACATAAGCATCAATTTTATCTTCACAGGCTTCTTTAAAGCATATAGGGCAAAGGCAATCGCCTCCTTCTGATAGATTGAAAATAGGTGGATAATCATTACACCAGCACTTATTTTCGGGCGAAGTGTCGCCACATAAAAAAGCAGTTTCACAACTGGAGCAGATTTTTGTTTTTGGTACATTCATCAAATAAAAAGCGATTTGTTTAAATTTGTACGAATAAAGGTAAACAAAAAAAATAGAATTTGATTTACCTTTGTTGCCATACAAAACATAAAATATGAAATATTTTTTCCATAAATTACCAGTCGTTTTTGTGCTTCTTATCTTAATTGGATGCAAAAAAAATGAAGCGCAAGATGTTGTAAAATCTGCTACTGCCAAAGAAAGTATCGAGTTTGCTTCTGGACTTTCGATCATAAAAAACGATGGCTATTCAATTGTAAATGTGAGTAATCCATGGCCAAATGCTAAGGGAAAATTTACTTACATTTTAAAAGAAAAAGACGTACAAATTCCTGATAGTTTAAATAAATATATTTCTATAAAAGTTCCTCTAGAAAGTGTTGTGGTAACTTCAACTACCAATATTCCTTTTTTAGAAATGTTAGAAGTTGAGAATAAATTGGTCGGATTTCCGCATACCGATTACATTTCTTCTGAAAAAACTAGAGCATTAATTGACAAAGGTTCTGTGAAAAACGTTGGACAAAATGAAAAACTGAACATTGAGCAATTAATAGAATTATCACCAGATTTGATTGTGACATTTGGTGTAGATAACAATAATCCGATGCTGGATAATCTTAAAAAAAGCGGTTTAAATGTTTTGATTCAGGGTGATTGGATGGAACAGTCTCCACTAGGAAAAGCAGAATGGATAAAGTTATATGGTGCTTTATTTGGAAAAGAAGAAAAAGCAAAAGAGCTGTTTGATAAAATCGTTGAAAGCTACAATCAAGCCAAAAAATTGGTTGCCGATAAACCTGCAACTTCAAAAGTATTATACGGTTCTATGTACGAAGATGTTTGGTATGTTGCCAAAGGAAATAGCTGGGTTGCACAGTTTATGAAAGATGCAAAAGCTAATTATTTATGGGCTGATCTTGAAGGAACTGGAAGCGAAGGTTTGTCTTTTGAAAAAGTTTTAGATAAAGCAAAAGATGCAAATGTTTGGATTGCTTCTGGATCTTTTAAAAGTTTGGATGAATTGCAGAAAGCAAATCCGCATTACTCAGAATTTGATGCTTTTAAGAATAAAACCATTTACAATTTTGAAGGCAAAGTAGGAGCGACAGGCGGTACAGTTTATTATGAATTAGCACCAAGTCGTCCAGATTTGGTATTGAAAGATTATATCAAGATTTTTCATCCTGATTTATTGACGAGCTACGAATTTACTTTTGCTTCTAAACTGAATTAATTTTGGTGAGTAAAACACGAAATACCATTTTATTTACCGTTTTGGGCATAGGTCTTTTGTTAATGTTTTTTGCGAGCATTAGTTTAGGATCGGTTACAATTCCGTTAAAAGATGTTTTTGCAAGTTTAACAGGAGGACATGCTGCAAAATCAACATGGGAATATATTATTATTAATTACCGTTTGCCAAAAGCAATTACAGCAGTTTTAGTTGGAACGGGACTTTCTATAAGCGGACTTTTGATGCAGACGCTTTTTAGAAATCCGCTTGCGGGACCGTATGTTTTAGGGTTAAGTTCTGGTGCAAGTTTAGGTGTTGCTTTTGTAATTTTAGGAGCAGGATTTCTTCCTTCTTTTTTAAGTGCAATTGCATTGTCTTCTTACGGAATTGTTTTGGCATCAACTTTAGGAAGTACATTGGTTCTTTTTTTAGTTCTTATCGTTTCACAACGATTGAGAGACACAATGGCAATTTTGATTGTTGGTTTAATGTTCGGAAGTTTTACAACTGCAATTGTAAGCGTGCTGACTTATTTTAGTACAGCAGAACAGCTTCAGAAATTCACTTTCTGGTCAATGGGAAATCTAGGAAACCTTTCTTGGACAACAATCGGAATTTTGACATTTTGCGTTGGAATCGGTTTGCTTTTAAGCGCCAAAAGTATAAAACCTTTAAATGCCTTGCTTCTTGGTGAAAATTACGCCAAAAGTATGGGATTGAATTTTAAACAAGCAAGATTAGTTATCATCTTTGCTACCAGTATTTTGTCAGGAGCGATTACGGCATTTGCTGGCCCGATTGCTTTTGTTGGTCTGGCAGTTCCTCATATTGCAAAACTGACTTTTCAAACTAGTAATCATACGATTCTATTTTGGAGCACTTTATTTTTTGGTTCGATAATAATGCTATTTTGTGATATTGTTTCTCAAATGCCAGGCTTTGAGGTTACACTTCCAATAAATGCTGTTACGTCTATAATTGGTGCGCCTGTTGTAATTTGGTTATTAGTTAGAAAAAGAAATTTTTAATATTTTTTTGCCACAGATTAAAAAGATTTACACATATTTTTTAATTATTAGACAAAGAAAAAACTTAGAATCTTAGCACCTTTAAAAATGAAAAACATTCTATCAACTTCAAGTTTAAATATTGGATATAAATCCAAGAAAGGAGTTACGGCCATTGCTGAGAATCTTAATATTAATCTTGAAGCAGGAAAACTCATTACTTTAATAGGAGCAAACGGAATTGGAAAATCAACTTTACTGCGAACGATTACTGGAATTCAGAAACCGTTGTCAGGAAATGTTTATTTGAATGAAAAAAAGATTTCAGATTATCAACCTTTAGAATTGGCGCAAAATTTAAGTTTAGTTTTAACCGAAAAATTGCCACCAAGCAATCTTTCTGTTTTTGAATTAGTTGCTTTAGGAAGACAACCTTACACCAATTGGGTTGATAAATTATCTGATGAAGATATTACTAAAGTTCATGAAGCTATGCAATTGACACAAATTGAACATTTGGCTTCGAAAAAACATTTCCAGATTAGTGACGGACAATTGCAGAAAGTGTTAATTGCAAGAGCATTGGCTCAAGATACTCCCCTAATTATTTTGGACGAGCCAACAACACATCTTGATCTCCTTCATAAAGTTTCATTATTCAAGCTCTTGAAAAAGCTTACACAAGAAACTCAAAAATGTATTTTGTTTTCGACACACGATATCGATTTGGCTATTCAGTTAAGTGACGAAATGATTATCATGACCCCAGAGAGTATAGTGCAAGACCAACCGTGCAATTTAATTTCTAACGGAAGTTTCAGCAATTTGTTCAAAGACGAACATATTATTTTTGACGCTGAAAAAGGGAAATTTATTGTGAGTTAATATTTCGGCTGTCCTGCAAGGTTTTCAAAACCTTGTAGGTCTTCTTAAATTACAACTTATAAATATTTATACCTACAAGGTTTTGAAAACCTTGCAGGAAATCGAGATTATTTCTTCAATCTAATCTGTCTCTTAGCTTCTCCAACCACAAAAGCAACCGAATTGGCAATATTAAAACTGCGAATAAGCGGTGACATCGGAATCGTTAAATGATTTTCGAATCTTGCCATAAAGGCTGCACTCAAACCAACGCTTTCTTTTCCAAAAACTAACCAGTCGCCATCTTGAAATTCGTTTTCTAAATAAGATTTATCAGAATGCGAACTCATTAAAAACACGCGAGAATGATCTGGAATTTGCGTAATCCATTCTTCTACATTTTGATATTCGGTAACATCAAGATGAACCCAATAATCCAATCCTGAACGTTTTAGGTTTTTGTCATTAATAACAAATCCGAAAGGATGAATTAAATGAAGACGGCTTTCTGTGCCAACGCACAATCTTCCGATATTTCCGGTATTATTTGGTATTTCTGGTTCTACAAGAACAACGTTTAACATCTTTTTTTAGTTATGAATTATGAGTTATAAGTTATGAGTTATAAGTTATGAGTTTCTGGAAATTGTCTAATTGGCACATTTTTTAATTATCTAATTGAAAATCGGAAACTTCTAAAACTTCACCTGCTTTTAGATTTTGCAAATATACATTTCCTATTCGAACGCGAACTAAACGCAATGTTGGAAAACCAACAGCCGCAGTCATTTTTCTAACTTGACGAAATTTTCCTTCTCTAACCGTGATTGAAGCCCAAGAAGTTGGACCATGACGTTCGTCTCTTATTTTCTTCGCTCTTGCTCCAAAATCGGGAATTTCGTTAACGATAGATGCTTTGCAGCGTTTTGTTTTGTATTTTCCACCGTCAAGTCCAATTTCTACCCCATTTTGTAATTGTTCAATTGCTTCTGGCGTAATTAATCCGTCAACCTGAACGTAATATTCTTTTTCAACCTTTTTACTTCGAACAAGTTCGCTCATGTTTCCATCAGTCGTCAAAAGAAGTAATCCTTCAGAATCTTCATCTAATCTTCCAATTGCCATTGTACCTTCTGGGAAATCGTGCAATTCGCCCAAAAGCTTTTTCTTTCTTTTTAATTCATAAATAAATTGACTTAAGTAGCCGTAAGGTTTAAAAAGAATGAAGTGTCGATGCATTTTTAATTTTTTGCAAAGATAGTTCTTTCCTAAAATTAAAACCCATTACTGCTTTTGCGATTTCATTTTTTTGAGCCATTGATAAACAAACCAAATTGCAGTTACAATAAAAATGCCTATTAAAACGGAATAATAATTTTGAAAAAATTCATGAAAATAACTTCCAACAAAAATATAAATAGAAGCCATGCAAAGTTTAATCAAGATAAATTCGGAATTGGACCAGCTGGTTTTGATTTTGAAGAAATTCATAATAATTAAGGTTGTTAAGTTGCTTTGAATAAAGGTAATAAATAAAAAAACAGATGGCAATTATAAAAGAAAGCAATCTTAAGCCATAACTTTTTTGCAATTAGAATTTGTAATATTATAAACTAAAATATAATGTTATGGAAACGAATAAATTAGGAACGAAAAAGATAAACGGAACGCAAAAAAATATAGACGAGTCTAAAGGAAAAAACGTTTCGCACGATAAAGAATTAAAAGATGCCAAACTGAATAAAGAATTGATTACAGATGCAGATGGCGATAAAAAAATTGTTGAAAGAGCTAGAAACGAAAATGAAGATATAAATGTAGCGAAGCATCAGATAAATCCAAATAATCCAAATGCAAATCGCGGAGTAGAAACAGAGGAAGAAGCAAATAAAACAGTAGAGAATAAAGATCGTAACTCTGATATAACTCCAAATCGATATTCAAACTCACATCCAGATAATCATGAAGATCGTGGAAACATGAAATTGGACGAAGAGAATTAGATAATACAAAATTTTAAACAAAATCTTGTCAATTTAATGTCAAATAACATAACATTAGCGCTTAACGTTAATGTTGTTTTAAACTCTTTTGAAAGCTTCGCCAATGCTCAAGTTCTTCGTAAATTAGAAGAATCAATTTAAAAACATATATAAAATGGCACTTTTAGAAAATAAAGTAGCTTTTGTATCTGGCGGGGGTTCAGGAATCGGACGTGCAGTGGCAGAAGCATACGCTCGAGAAGGAGCAAAAGTAGTAGTAGCTGATATAAATGTAGAGCACGGTGAAGAAACCGTAAAAACAATAAAAGATAAGGGCGGAGAAGCTTTTTTTGTAAAAGGAGATTCGTCGAGTGCCAATGACAACAAGCATATGGTTGAAGTTACGGTTTCAAAATATGGTCGATTGGATATTGCCTGTAACAATGCAGGAATGGGAGGGCCAGCAAAACCAACTGGAGAATATGAGCAAGAAGCTTGGGATAAAGTTATTGCACTTAATTTGAGCGGTGTTTTTTATGCCTGCCGTTATCAACTAGAACAAATGGAGAAAAACGGGGGAGGAAGTATTGTAAATATTGCTTCGATTCACGGACAAGTTGCCGCTCCAAATAGTGTCGCGTATACTGCAAGTAAACATGGTGTAGTTGGTTTGACAAAAAATATTGCGGTAGAATATGCTCAGAAAAATATTCGATGCAATGCTGTTGGACCGGGTTATATAGAAACAGCACTTTTAAAAGATAATTTGAATAAGGAAATGATGCAGGCTGTTGCGGCAAAATCTGCAATGAATCGTTTAGGGACAGCAGAAGAAGTTGCCGAATTGGTAACATTTTTAAGTTCTGAGAAATCTTCTTTCACAACAGGAAGTTATATTATAGCCGATGGAGGTTATACCGCAGTCTAATTATTTTTTAGAGTAAATAACATGACAATTGAAAAAGCAGTAAGCGAAAGTTTACTGCTTTTTTTTGCTGAAACTGCTGTATTTGTAGGAAACATGGAGTTTTTGTTAGTGTTTTTGAGATGCTTATTATTTGAGTAATGTTTTGTAATAAGGCTTTTTTGTTATTTTTATTTTAGTATCTTTAAGTATGTGTTAAGCTTTATTGAATTATATTGATAAAAAAGCAAACATTAAGTTGATGGTTTTGTAACATTCCCTTAATTTTAAAGAAGATAAATTTGAACTCTAAAAACTCTATTCTTTAACGTATGAAAAAACTTTACTTTTCGCGCCTTATTCTGGCTCTTTTGTGTTTTTTTGCTTGCTTTTCTGGAGATCTTTTTGGTCAAACTAATCCAGAGGCGCAAGAACCATTACCTTACAAACAAGATTTTGAATCATGGCTAGCTACAGATGCACAGTTTCCAGCAGGATTTCAAGGTTGGACTCTTGGTGGTAATGATGGTGGAGTAACTCAATACTTGACTTCTTCAACTTTTACAGATTATAATACTATACTTATTGGCAAAGGTGCAAATACTAATTCAGGAGGTTTTTATAATTATGTTGGTAAACTAGGTTTTTTAAACACAGGGAGTGTCAATCTTACAATTGGTTTTGCTTTTTCAAGTGTTGGAACAACAAATGTACAGGTTACATATAACGTAATGACAATAAGAAATCCTTCTGATGCTACAAATACGAGAGTTAATGAAGTGATTTTGCAATATAGAGTTGGTACTACGGGAGATTTTATTTCACTTTTAGGAACGGCATATAGAAATAATTCTAGCAATCAAATTAGTAATACTACTGCGCCACAAAATCCTCAACTAAGAAAAATTACTTTACCTGCAGAATGTGATAATCAGCCTGTAGTTCAAATACGTTGGGCTTCAAGACAAATTTCAGGCAGTGGAGGGCGTCCATCTTTTGCAATTGATGATTTAGATATTAGAAAAGATACTTTTGCTCCAGCTAATATTTCAGGTTACCCAAAAGCAGCAAATGTTTTAGCAGAAAGTTTTGATTTTATTAATAAAATTGATGAAATTGGAAAAACGTATTATGTCTTACTACCAGGTGGTAGCGAAGAACCAACAATTGCACAAATAAAAGCAGGGCAGGATTCAAATGGAGTTGCAGCGTTGCAATCAGGGATTTTTGATGTAACAAATTCTTCTCAAGAATATATAGCAAGTTTTACAGGGTTGCCTTTAAATACAGCATATTCTATTTTTTCTATTTCAGAAGACATTGCAGGAAATATACAAGCATCAGTTAATAGAGTAGATGTAACAACGCTAAGTGTTATGCCTCCTGCTATATCTCCTTCGGTTGCGGTATTAAATTTAGGTGGTACCGAACCAAATTTTGATCCTTTAGTTAAAAATTACCAGATAGGAGCTTCAGATCTTACTGCAAATGTAGTGGTTACTGCTTCAGGAGATTTCCAAATTTCAAAAGATAATGCAACATATTCATCATCTTTAACTTTTGTTCCAACCGATTTTGATTCTAATGCCACACCAACAGTTTATGTAAAATTTACTCCTACTTCAGTTGCCAGTTTTACAGGTTCAATAATTCATGAAACAACAGGTGGAATAACTAAAACGGTTAATTTAACAGCGCTTGGAGTAAATCCTTTAGTACAAAAATTTGACGATGCAAATGTTTTTGTAAACAGTAATTGGGTACAATATAATGAGGCGGGACCTTTAAACAAATGGTCTTATACTAACCAATCACGAAATGTTAACTCTGGAACTGGTGCAGTTTTAATGAACGGATATTCAGATGCTGGAGCTAGTAAAGACTGGTTAATTTCTCCAAGATTACGTTTAGATAGTTTTAACCACATTCCGTTATTATCTTTTTATTCTCGTCAATATTATGATGGACCATCTTTAAAATTAGTAGTTTCTACAAACTACGACGGAGTAAGTGATCCCAATACAGCCACATGGACGCCACTAGATGGTAAATTTCCAGGTAATACAGGAACTTACGAAAAATCAGAATATATAAATTTAATAGCTTATAAAACAGATCATACTTATTTGGCTTGGGTTTACGAAACGACTTCTGGTGGGCTTGATAATGCTGCCGAATGGTCTTTTGATGATTTTGCTATTATCGATGAATCAAAATATGTGGATTCAAACCCATTTTTAGATTTTGCAGATGTAAGTCCGAATTCGGTTTCTGCTAGTCAGTCTTTTGTTTTTAATGCTGCAGGTTATGACGATATTACTATTACTGCTCCAGCGTCTTACGAGTTATCATTAGATAATGTTTCATTTGCATCAAGTGTTATTGTTGCTTCTGCCGAATCTGAAGCAGGAAAAACAATTTATGCAAGATTTGTTCCAACAACAAAAGAACCAACAATCTCTGGCGTTTTAACCGTTACAGGAAGCTCTCTAACTAAACAAATTGGTTTATTTACAGGAACTTCTATATTAAAAGCAGATACTTACGATGTAGTATCTTATAATTTAGAGTTTTTTGGAACCGATGTTAGAGATGCTACTGGTAAAGAATTTGGCCCAACGAATGATGCGTTACAAGTAGAAAACGCAGCTAAAGTAATGAACACATTAAACGCAGATGTTTATGTAGTTCAAGAAGTTTCTGATGACCTGGCTCTTGAAGAATTAATTAAAAAAATTAGCATCAACGGAAAAACATTCGATAAAACAATCTCAACTTCTTGGTCGTATTCATTTAAGCCTTTAGATCCTTATTATCCACCACAAAAACTAGTTGTGATTTACAATACACAAACAACTACTGTAAAAAGTACAAAAGTATTGTTTAAAGATTTATTCGATCAAATTCTTGCGAATACGGTGGTTTTACCAAATTATCCAGGAACAAAAACTCCAGAAGAGAACGATGATAGTTTTTTCTCATCGGGACGTCTTCCTTATTTGGTTCAAGTTGAGGCTAATATTGGCGGAATTAAAAAAGAAATTAACTTAATTGATCTTCACGCACGTGCAAACAGCGGAACTGATATTTCAAAATACAATCAGCGCAAATACGATATAGATTATCTTAAAGATGCATTAGATACAGAATATCCAAATTCAAATTTAATTCTTTTAGGAGATTTTAATGATGATGTAAAAGCTTGGGTTGGTAATGCAAATACACCGTCATCTTATCAGAAATTTGTAGAAGATACGGCTGGTTATAATGCTTTGACATTAGGCATTAGTCAGGCTGGAGCTTATAGCTTTTTAAGTTCAAAAGGATTTTTAGATCATATTTTGATTTCTGATGAATTGAATGAAGATTACATAGATAACTCAATCGCAGTTTATGACCCAAGAAATTTTATTTCAAATTACACCACAACGACTTCAGACCACGGACCAGTAATTGCTCGTTTCTATTTGAAAGAAGACGTACTTTCTACACCTGATTTTGGAGCGAAAAACAAATATTTCGTAAAAGCTTATCCAAATCCTGCAACAGATATTTTGAATTTTGATATCAAAACAACACAAGGAAGAGATTTGAAAATTAGATTATATGATGTTAACGGCCGTGCAATTGGAAACCCAATAAGCGTTAAAAACGAATCTGAAATTAGTACAGCAGTTATTGCTGTTAATAATTTAGTTTCTGGAGTTTATTTTTACACGGTTACCGAAAATAATAAAGTTATTTTTAAAGATAAAGTGATTAAAAAATAAGTGCTTACTATTAATTGGAAAAGGCAGTCATTTTAAGACTGCCTTTTTTTATATAAATATTTTTCTGATTTCATTAAAATCGATTTGACCTTGATCGGTAAAAAGAAAAAAATAATCCAATTGCCATTTCTGTGTTTTTTGAGCTTGTTTGCTTGAGGTTTCATCCCAAGGCGGATATACTCTTGTCGCTCTAATTCCTTCTTTGTTTTGGGTAGAAAAAATACCTTTTTCTAACGCTATCTTTTTTGGAAAAATAAATTGTCCCCAATTCTGATCTTTTCGAACAGTGATAATTACAAAATCTATATCGTCAGAATAGGCGAAAGGTTCAATGATCCCAGTTTGATTGCGTTTCCATAAAGTAACAAACTGTCCTGTTTTGGTTGGAGTAACTTTTGCTTCTCGATAGCAAATCTTCTTATTGTTTATTAGAAAACGATGCGCCTTGTATTCGTCACTTTCACTTTCTTTTTGCAAAGAAGCAAGCAATAATTCAGCCTTATCATAAACGCTTTCTTTGCTTAATAGCAAATCAGCTGGAGCAGTAGTAAAATTCATAAAAATTCAATTCTCAAGAATTCTTGAAAATTACTGCAAATTCTTGTTAGAAAGCAACATTAAGACCAAAATTTAATCCCCATTGAAATTGGTTGAAAGACTGGCTGTTTAACGGATTGACATAATAATTCATAGCAGGTTCAACAAAAACATTGGTTTTTTTGTACACACGATATTGAACCGTACTGCTTAAAGTAGAACCATAAACGTAATCATTAGCATTCATATTTTCTCCAATAGAATGTCCATCCAAATTCACATTGTTAGAAATTAGTTTACCAACAAAACCTCCAGTGTTTAAATTAATGCTGGCTTTATTTTTATTAAAAATAGAATAAGAAACCTCAAGTGGCATCTCAATATATCTTAAGTTTTGATCCAATTTACCCGTTTGCACGTTTTCATTCTTCAGAGCTTCTTTTGTGCTATTAGAAATCAAAAGATAATCCTGACTTGGTTGATTGCCAGCAGCAGCAACTGGATAAGAGTCTGGAGCAAAAAAAGCATTGTTTTTGGCACTTAAATACGATACATTGGCAACGCTTTGTCCTAATTCATTAATTTTTAAACCAGATCCAACAGCCCATTTTTTATTAATGCTGTATTTTGTTTTAACTCCATAAGAATTAGATTGTTTAGAATCGTTTACGTTGCCCAGAGTTTTTTCGTTTTTAGTGTTTTCAGAACTTGCAACACCAGCAAAAACAGCAACTGCCCATCTTTCTTTTTTATCAATCAAATTGTCTTTTTTCTCTTTTTCTTCTTTTGTCTTTTCAGGAGATAAAATACCTTTTTCCAAATTCTGAAGTTCAGCCAATTGAATAGAGTCTGTTTTGCTTAAAGTGTTATTAAGCTTTACATCGTCTTTTATGATAACTGCTTTATCGGTACGGCTATTTTCAGTTTTTCCTGAAATAGAAGTATTCGATTTATATACATTGCTGTTTACAGAAGAGCTGTTGTTTACAGAAGAACTTTGGCTATTGAAAGCAATATTTTTGTTGTTTTTAGCTGTCAATTGTTCGTCAAAAATAGATTTTGAGAGCGATTTGTTTGCTGTCGAGTTAAATTTACTTTGTTTGCCAAATGCAATACGTTCTTCAGAAATTCCTTTATTAGAAGTTTTTAAATTATTTCCTAAGATAGATTTGCTAGAAGATTTCACAATCGATTTATCTTCTGAAATACTAGAATTTTGAAATGCAACCGATTCGTTTGGAGTATTGGCAACATTTGGAGTGCTATATTTAGAATCTTTTTTATTCGTTTTGTTTTTAGAATTTGTTTGAGCTACAGAAGTCTCTTGAACTTGAATTCCAGATGTGGTATTAAATTGATTTTTTCTTACTGAATTTTCATTTAAAGAATCTATCGTTTTACCAATATTTTTATTTTGATCTAAATTTTTGTTGCTAGAGTTGTCATTTGTTTTTTTGTCAAGAACAACACTATTGTTGCTGTTTTCTAAACCGCCTTTGTTGAGGTTGATATTTTCAGGCGAAGCAGTAAAATGTAATATTGAAGGCAGAAGCAACCCTAATAATAAGCATGCAGCAGCCGACCACCAAAGAACAACTCTCTTCTTCTTTTTAGGTTTGTCTAATTTTTCTTCAATCTGACTCCATAATTCTGGAGGCGGAACACTCGAAAAGTCTTCCATTGATGAAAAAATATCTTCTATTTTATGCTTCTTCATGCTGTTTTAAAATTTTTTATGCTCAAAATTCGCTTTTGTAATATATGTTTGGCGCGATTTAAATTTGATTTTGATGTCCCTTCGGAGATCTTTAGTAGTTCGGCGATTTCTCTGTGTTTCATTTTTTCAAATACATACAAGTTAAAAACCGTCCGATATTGATCTGGCAAATCCCGAATGTATTCTAGTAGTTTTTCCTGTTCTATCGGAATAACTTCTAATTCCTCTTCTTCTATAAAATCGGTGTCAGGATCAAAAACATCCAAATAGAAACTTTCTTTTTTCTTCTTATTTAAAGTCTCAATGAGTTTGTTTATAAAAATCCGTTTTAGCCAGCCTTCGAAACTTCCTTCAAACTTATACTGGCTTATTTTCTGAAAGGCAATTACAAAAGCTTCCTGAAAAACATCTTTCGCATCATCTTCGTTCTTCATATATTTCAAACAGATGCCATATAAAACAGGAGAGAACAACTGATAAATTTTCAGTTGTCCCTCTCTGTCATTTTTAATGCACAGTTTGATATATTTTTCTAACTCGTCTTTCAAGAAATGGTTCAAATTTGATTTTGCAAAAATAGTTTTAAATAGCTTACAAAACTATCTTTTAAAAATAGTTCGAGTACCATCTTGATGGTTACTTACTATTGTTAAGTTTTGATTGTCAAGGTTTTCTATCACGTAGGTTTTGCCTTCGAACGTAATTAGATCACGTTCTGATTGGTCAAAATATGCTTTTCCTTTTTCTATCTTATAAACACTGTTTCTTATTTCTACATTGTTTTTATAAGTAATAACTCTTCCGTTTTGGGTGAAGATAATTTTCTTAGTAAACCCAATTGATTTTGGGGTAGCCACATAAGGATTGCTAGAACCTCCTATAGATTTTTCCCAAATCCAAGTATTGATTATTGATCCTGTAATTTTTTCTTTAGAAGAATTTACAGAAATCATTGATGTAAAAAGAAAGCAGGCAATAAAAGATAAAAAGAGATGCTTCATGATTTAAATTATTTTAAGCTTGTAATTTTGTCTTGAATCTTTTTCTTGAATTGTTTTACGTCAGCACTTTGATCTGCTGTGTCATTGTTGTCTATATAAATTTTTGTAGTGTTTCCTGCTTGACGCAATTCAAAATAAACTCCGCCTTGATCTCCTGCATCTGGAGTACCGTATGTTTTAGTTTGTCCTTTTAAAGCTAAAATCTCTGCAGGAACTTCTTTTAAAAGTAAAGTATATTCGCCTCTTTTAATTGTTGGAGTATATCTGTATTGTCCAAAATCATATTGTTTTGCACCAACATTTAAGAATTTTAAAGTGTTGTAATCGTTAATTTGGTAGAATTTTTGGCAATCTGAACTAGCACATTGGTTGTTAAAACTTCCAATAACAATATTATCTGCATTCTCTGTTGTTTTGTTGAAAATCATTCCTTTTGACGTTTTCGGAATCAAAACAAAATTAGTTGGGTAAGTTGGGGTTTGAGTTACGTTTTCGCCAACAGCCGGAGTTTTTTCGTAATAGTTCACAACAATTTCGCAATTGTTTTCTACAATAGAGCTAATTACAATTTCGTAACCGCTTGTAGGTTTAGCGCCAGCAAAAAGTCCAACCAAATATTCTTTTGTAAAATCAATATTTGGATCACTTGCAACAGGGCAATTGTTAGTATGTTTTGTAAAATATTGATTCATTTTTTCCTGAGATCCAACAACAATTGCGGCAGGATTATTTTGCAATGTTTTTTCGCTATAATTACATGAGAAAGGAAAACCAGTAAAATTTACAACAGTATTAGAACCACAATCTACATAGTTATTTCCATCATTAAGAGAACAGGCACTGAATCCGAAGGCTACAAATAAGCCAAGCATTATTTTTTTCATAATTATTTTGATAGGTTTATATTTTAGTAGATAGCAGTTTTAAAAAAAGGTTGCGTTGAGGTTCTTATTTTTTTTGAAAAAATAAAATGTTGGTTTAGTTTGAATTGAGAATGAATTAGTGAAATTTCCGTTTTAAAAACTAAGCACTACGTATTATTGCGTACTTTTACGTAAAATAAACTTAGTTATGTCTGATTATATACCGTTTTTATTAGGTTTTGTTGTTGCACTTTTTATGGGCATATACGTAGGTAGAATGCTTTCTGCATCAAAATTTCAGTCAGAAAAAGTCATTTCTGAGGAAAGATTAAATGCGTTAAACGGTCAATTGCAAATGCAGAAAGAGCAGTTTGAAAACGAAAAAAATAATTTTCAGAAACAATTGCAGTTAAATATTGCTGAGAAAGAAAACATCCGAACCGAAAAAGATAGTTTGGCAATTCAGCTTTCTAAAAAAGAAGTTGATTTTGAAAATTTATGGGAACGTCATAAAGAACAAAAAAGCGAAATCAATGAACTTCAGGAAAAATTCACTAAAGAGTTTGAAAATCTTGCGAATAAAATCTTAGAAGAAAAATCGGCTAAGTTTACCGAACAGAATACCGTTAATATGAAAAATATCCTAACTCCTTTGCAGGATAAAATTTTGGTATTTGAACAGAAAGTAGAACAAACACATAAAGAAAGCATAGATTATCATGCAGCACTTCGTCAGCAGATTATTGGTTTGAGCGAAATGAACGCGCAAATGAGCAAAGAAACCTTAAATCTTACTAAAGCTCTAAAAGGCGACAGTAAAATGCAGGGAAATTGGGGAGAATTGGTTCTAGAACGTGTTTTAGAAAAATCAGGATTAGAAAAAGGAAGAGAATATGAAGTCCAGCAAAGTTTTACCAATAGCGAAGGAAATCGTGTTTTGCCAGACGTTGTAATTAATCTTCCGGATGGTAAGAAAATGATTGTTGATTCTAAAGTTTCGCTTTCAGCTTACGAAAAATGGGTAAACGAAGAGTCGGAACTTTTAAAAATAGAATTTCTTAAAGAACATGTTATTTCTATAAAAAGGCATGTCGAGCAATTGGGAAGTAAAAACTATCATGATTTGTATCAAATGGAAAGTCCCGATTTTGTACTGCTTTTTATTCCAATGGAACCCGCTTTTGCAATTGCTTTAAACGAAGATCCCTCTTTATATACAAAAGCATTTGATAGAAATATTGTAATTGTAACGCCTAGCACACTTTTGGCAACTTTACGAACAATTGATAGTATGTGGACGAATCAAAAACAGCAAGAAAATGCGTTAGAGATTGCAAGACAAGCAGGAGCTTTATATGATAAATTTGAAGGTTTTGTGTCCGATTTAGTCCGAATAGGAAATAAAATAAAAGACACTAAAACTGAATACGAAAGCGCCATGAATAAACTGGTTGACGGAAAAGGAAACCTGATTTCGAGCGTAGAAAGATTAAAAAAAATGGGAGCAAAAGCAAAGAAATCGCTTCCAGACAATATTATTGCAAGAGCGATAAATTCAGATGAAAATGAGTTATTGAATTAGAAGGATAAAGACGCAAGAAGAAAGACTAACGTAATATAGAATATAACTAATCAAAAAAATACCAAAAACAAAAACATGAGTACAGATTTTAAACCCGTTTCATCATCAAAAGTTAGTATATCAGAATTAATGTTGCCTTCGCATACCAACTTTAGCGGGAAAATTCACGGAGGATATATTTTACAATTGTTAGATCAAATTGCCTTTGCATCAGCATCAAAATTCAGCGGAAATTATTGTGTGACTGCCTCTGTAGATACGGTAAACTTTTTGAAACCAATCGAAGTTGGAGAATTAGTAACAATGAAAGCTTCTGTAAATTATGTTGGAAGAAGTTCTATGATTGTAGGTATACGTGTAGAAGCAGAAAACATTCAGACAGGGGCTATCAAACATTGTAATTCATCTTATTTTACAATGGTTGCCAAAGATAAAGACGGAAAAAGCGTTCCGGTTCCAGGATTGATTTTATCTAATTTGGAAGAAGTGCGCCGTTTTAGAAAAGCAATAAAACATATCGAAGTTCGAAAAGAAGTAGAAGAACACGAAAAATTGACCAATATTAATTCTATCGAAGATTTGGCGAGCCTTGAAAAATATAATGTTCTTTTAGAAATTAGCTAAATTTTCTTATATTTATTGAAATCATTAAATATTTAGAAAGCATGGTCAAGTTTGGATATACAATTTTATATGTTGAAAATGTCGAAGAAACTATTTCGTTTTACGAAAACGCATTTGGTTTTTCGAGAAAATTTGTCACACCAGATAATGATTATGGCGAATTAATTACGGGAGAAACAACACTTTCATTTGCTTCAAAAAAATTAGCTTCAAAAAATTTACCTGATGGTTTTATCGAAAGCAGTTTAGAAGACAAACCTTTTGCAATAGAAATTGGCTTTATTACAGAGAATGTTCCAGAAGTTTTGCAAAAAGCTACTTCTTTTGGAGCTGTTATTGTTTTAGAACCTGTAGAAAAACCGTGGGGACAAGTTGTAGCATACGCAAGAGATTTAAACGGATTTTTGATTGAGATTTGTACAGAAGTAAAAAGTTAAGTTTTGACAATATTTGACATCTCATACCTCTTATTTTTCAATTAAAACATTCACAAATATTTAGCATAAGTTCTAAAACTTCGCATACAAAAATTCCGTAACTTTAAGTGTAATTATTGGGTTACGGAAATTTTTCACTGAGTATTGCCGTTCGATTTTTTTCAGATTAATTAGAATCTGATTTTTTTTCTCTTAGTCAGAATAAATGGAATGACATAATTGTTTAAATGAAGACGATTATGAAAACAACTACTTTATTATTTTTACTTTTTACTGCTTTTTCTGTCATTGCCCAAGACAAATTTTTTACAAATACAGGGACAATAAATTTTGAAGCGTCTGTTCCGCTATTTGAAGAAGTGAGAGCTGTAAATAGACAAGTTGCCATACTTTTAGAACCTAAAACAAGTACTTTTATCTGTACTGTTATTATCAAAGATTTTCGTTTTAAATTAGATTTGATGCAAGAGCATTTCAATGAAAATTATATGCAAAGCAATCGTTATCCTAAAGCTGTGTTTAAAGGAAAGATTGAAAAATTTGATTTGAAAGATATTAATGAGGTTGAAAAACAATACCAAATAAAGGGCAAGCTTAATTTGCGCGGAAAGTCGAAGGAGATTATCGTAAATGCTTTGATAAAAAGAGTTCCAGAAGGAATTCAGGTTATTTCCGATTTTCCAATTGCAGTATCTGATTTCAATATTAGTATTCCAACTACTATTGCTGCCAAAATTGCAAAAACGGCCAATACAGAACTCACGGGTGTTGTACGCAGTGATGACACGATGCTAACACTTAAGTGAAAAACTACTTTATACAGTTTATAAGTGTCTTTTCTAGATCGGTAAACTGAAACTCAAAACCTGTTTTCTGAATTTTTTCTGAAGAAACACGTTGTCCTGTCAAGACAGCTACACTCATTCGCCCAAGTAAAATCTTTAACACAAAAGGCGGAACTTTTGGCAGCCATATACTATAATCGTATAGTTTTGCCATAGTTTTAGAAAATCGAGCATTTGTGGTATTGTCAGTAATACAAGCATTGTAGGCACCTTCAAGTTGGTTGTCTTCAATGCTTTTTAAATAAATCTGACATAAATCTTCAACATGAATCCAAGGTAGATATTGTTTGCCTGAACCTAATATGGCACCAAAACCGGACTTAAAAGTAGGAATCATTTTTTTTAAGAAACCTTCATTTTTGCCCAAAACAATACCAGTCCTAATTTTGACTGTTCGAATATTTAAAGAACTAATTTTATCGGCAGCGCTTTCCCATTTTTGACATGTAATGCCAAGAAAATCATCAGCTGGCGGAGTATTTTCAGTACAGATTTTATGACTTGTAATGGCACCGTAAATTCCAATGCCAGAAGCAGAAATAAAGGCTTCCAGTTTTTTATTGTTCATTTCTAAAATAGAATAGATCATTTCTACTGGTCTTACGCGGCTTTCTATAATAGCTTTTTTGCGTCTTTTGGTCCATCTTTTTTCTACTATTCCTTCGCCTGCAAGGTGAATGATATAATCGGCATTTAGAATTGCATTTTTATCAATGTAGTTTTTCTTTATGTCCCATTTATAATAGGTAATTCTTGCACTGTCTTTTTTATCAGAACGACTCAAAACAGAAACAGAAAAACCTGCTTCGATCAGAACATCTGTCAAATATTTTCCAATGAAACCAGTTCCGCCTGTTAATAGAACATTTTGAGCCATAATAGTTTATAATATATTTAACAGTGTATAGTGTTTAAGGATTAGTAAAGGTACTTAAACAATGTTTACCTTTATGGCAAATTCTAAATTTTAATAAAATGGCGACTAAAAAAAAGGTAATTACCAAGGATGATATCGTTTCAAAATATATGGAAGAGGTTCTAGAAAAGGGACAAAAACCAAAATCGGTTTATCATTTTGCCAAAGAAAATGATTTTACTGAAGCTGAGTTTTATGCTTTCTTCGGAACATTAGAAGGTTTAGAAAAAGAAATATTTCGACTGTTTTTTGAAAACACAGTCAATCTTCTTCATAAAAACGAAGAGTATCAGGGATATGACATGAAGAATAAAATGTTAAGTTTTTATTTTACTTTCTTCGAAATCCTAACAGCAAACAGAAGTTATGTTTTGCAATCGCTTAAAATAGATAGAAATCCGCTTAAAAATTTAGTTCAGTTAACGACGCTTAGAAATAGTTTTAAAGATTATGTTGCTGAAATTTTAACCGACGATTATAGATTAGAACAAGAAAGATTTCAGAAGTTTCAGGAAAAAACGATTCAAGAATCTTCTTGGTTGCAATTAATGCTAACCATTAAATTCTGGATGGAAGATGAATCTCCTGCTTTTGAGAAAACCGATATTTTTATAGAAAAATCGGTTAATGCCTCATTTGAATTGATGAATGTAGCTCCGATGAATCATTTGCTTGATTTCGGGAAATTTTTGTTCAAAGAAAAAGTATACAGTAGATAATGAAAACGATAGATTATATCCCAACTTCAAAAATTGAAAGAGCGGGAAAATTGGTTCAGACCGGTGCTAAAATTGGTGTAAACTACGTAAAGCATTATGCTGAGAAAATGGTAAATCCAGATCTAACGCGTGATAAACTAAACGAGAACAATGCAGAAGATATTTATGACGGACTAAAAAGCTTAAAAGGAAGTGCTCTTAAAGTAGCTCAGATGCTGAGTATGGACAAGAACTTTTTACCTCAAGCTTATGTAGAGAAGTTTTCTTTGTCGCAGTTTTCTGTTCCGCCGCTTTCTGCTCCTTTGGTTTTAAAAACCTTTAAAAGCAATTTTGGAAAAACTCCATATGAAATTTTCGATGAGTTTAATCCGAATTCTGTCAATGCAGCAAGTATTGGTCAGGTGCATTTAGCAAAGAAAGGAGATAAAAAACTAGCCGTTAAAATTCAATATCCAGGTGTTGCCAATAGTATTTCGTCAGATTTGGCTTTGGTTAAACCAATTGCGATTAGAATGTTTAATCTTCAAGGAAAAGATTCTGATAAATATTTCAAAGAAGTTGAAGATAAACTGATTGAAGAAACTAACTATTTGTTAGAATTGAAACAAAGCCAAGAAGTGGTTGATGCTTGCAGCAAGATTGAAAATATAACTTTTCCAAACTATTATCCTGAGTTTTCATCTGAGAAGATTATCACAATGGATTGGATGACAGGAATTCATCTTTCTGAGTTTACAGCTAAAAATACCAATCAAGAAGTAGGAGATAAATTAGGTCAAGCACTTTGGGATTTTTACATGTATCAGATTCACGTTTTGAAAAAAGTTCATGCAGATCCACATCCTGGAAATTTTTTGGTAGATGATCAAAACCAATTGATTGCTTTAGATTTTGGATGTATGAAACAAATTCCAGACGATTTCTACACACCATATTTTGAGCTAATCAACAAAAATGTAATTACCGACGAAAAGCTTTTTAGTGAGAAATTATTCGAATTAGAAATTCTTCGTCAAGATGATACACCTGCAGAAATTGAATATTTTACCGAAATGTTTCATGATTTGTTATCGCTTTTCACGAAACCTTTCCAAAACGAAACTTTCGATTTTGCCGATGAAAAATTCTTCAATGCAATTGCCGAATTAGGAAAACGTTTCTCAGAAGAT
The DNA here is from genome assembly GCF_058794775.1 of Flavobacterium sp. GW823-FHT06G12. Taxonomy (NCBI): domain Bacteria; kingdom Pseudomonadati; phylum Bacteroidota; class Flavobacteriia; order Flavobacteriales; family Flavobacteriaceae; genus Flavobacterium; species Flavobacterium sp. GW823-FHT06G12. The sequence goes on along the minus strand of NZ_JBXAHE010000006.1, from coordinate 8,864 downwards.
ACAAACCTTAAAAAAATGAACGGAAATCGTGGTTCTAAGCACTTTATTTACATGAATCGTACTTTCTTTGGTTTGTACAATTTAATGTTTGATTTGAAGGCTAAGATTCTAGTTGATAATTATTTGAAGTATTAAAGTTTTTATTTCAAGTTTCAGGTTTCATGTTAACCGAACTTTACACATAGAACTTTGTCAAAGTTTAAAACTTTGACAAAGTTTTTTTGTTTAGTTTGCCATTCTTCGTTCCTCAGGATGATAAAAATGAGTATAAATCTGCAAAATCTGCGTGAAATAAAATTAAGCATCCAGTGTAAACCTAAAATAAAAACTTTATTTCAAAATCCCAGCCTTGTAAGTAGAAATCGCACGATCTCTAGCAAAGGCATGATCAACCATTGGTTCATTATAACCAAAATCAAACTCAGGAATCCATTTTCTAATATATTCTCCTTTTTCGTCAAATTTCTTTTGTTGTATCTCGGGATTGAAAACTCTAAAATAAGGCACTGCGTCGCAACCTGTTCCTGCTGCCCATTGCCAGTTTCCTACGTTTGATGCCAATTCGAAATCTAGAAGTTTTTCTGCGAAATAGGCTTCGCCCCATTGCCAATTGATGAGTAAATGTTTGCAAAGAAAACTTGCCACAACCATACGGACACGATTGTGCATATAACCAGTCTCATTTAATTGGCGCATTCCGGCATCAACCATTGGGTAGCCTGTTGTTCCCGAACACCAGCGTTTGAAATCTTCCTCATTATTTCGCCATTGAATTCCGTCATAATTGGACTTGAAATTATGATTAACGCAATTCGGAAAACTAAACAGAATCTGAATGAAGAATTCTCTCCAGATTAATTCACTCAAAAAAGTCTGATTTTTTCTGTTGGCCCAATTTACTAATTTTCGAATACTCACTGTTCCAAAACGCAAATGTGGAGAAAGATATGAAGTACTGTCTAAAGCTGGAAAATCTCTGGTTTCTTTATAATTAGCAATTTGAGTTAAGTTGTGCGGAAGTACTTTTATAGCACTTCTTTCAAAACCGATTTCGGCTAATTCAGGAAACTTGAATTTATTCTTCGCAAAATTAGATTGATATGAAGCCGAATCGTATTCTGGTGCTGAGCCTGAAAGATGGTATTTCTCCAGCCATTTGTTTTTATAAGGCGTGTAAACGGTATATGGAAGTCCGTCTGCTTTTGTGATTTCTTTTTCTTCGAAGATTACATGATCTTTAAAAAAGAAAGATTCAATGTCATTTTCCTTTAATAAAGATGAAATTAAGCTATCACGTTTAATGGCAAAAGGTTCATAATCTTTATTGAAGAAAACAGATTGAATGTCAAATTCTTCAATGAGTGATTTCCAAACGTCTTTTGTTTTTCCTTTTTTGATTAAAATGGAAGAATCTAATTTGCTTAATTCTGTATTTATTTTTTCGAGTGAAGCATAAATGAAAGTTACTCTGGCGTCATTTTTTGGAAGATGTTCTAAAATATCATCATCGAAAATAAAAAGAGGAACAACAGGAAAGTCTGATTGCAAGGCATGAAATAAACCTGTATTATCTTCTAAACGCAAATCGCGTCTAAACCAAAATAAAGTAACTTTTTGTTTTGTCATTGTTTTTGTTTTTTTGCCACAGATTATTAGAATTTAAAATGATTTTTTAATCTGTGCTAATCTGTGAAATCGGGGGCTTATTTTTTCAAATTAAATAATTCTTCGATTTTATTAAATCTATAATCGAAAATGCTTTTCAATTTGTTTTTTACAACCAAGCGATTCATGATTCTGCCTAGAATTCCAAATGGGAGAGCGTAATGAACAATATCTGTCATTTTGGTTCCTCCATCTGGTGTTGGTTCAAAGAAATGTTTGTGATGCCATAGTTTATAAGGCCCGAATTGCTGAATGTCTACAAAATACTCGTTTTCTTGGCAAGCTGTAATTTCGGTAACCCAAGACATTTTGATTCCGAAAAGTGGCTTTAAGGTATAAGTGATAATCTGTCCTTGATACATACGTTTTCCATCATAATCCTGAATTTGGAAATTCATGTTATCGAGTGTAATGGTTTGCAAATTTTTCGGACTTGAGAAGAAATCCCAGCAATCTTCTGCGCTTGCATTGATATGTTGTACGGTTGTTATTTTGTATAATTTCATAATCAAATCGATTTTAAAAAATGCCCAAATAATGCTACATTTTATAATATTTGAATGGTACGAATAACATTCCGAAACATTCTCCTTTTTCTTTTTGTAAATGTTTGTGGTGTATTTTATGTGCTTTTCTAAGTCCGATGAGGTATTTATTTTTGGTGTTTTTAAACCATTTAAAACGCTGATGAATCAAGACATCGTGAATTAAAAAATAACAAGCGCCATAAAGCGTAATGCCGCAAGCAATAAAAAACAAATAGTTAAATCCGCCTTGAACGCCAAAGTAGAATAAAATAATACTCGGAGTAGCAAAAATGACGAAGAAAATATCGTTGCGCTCAAAAGTGTTTTCGTATTTCGGCTGATGATGGTCGGCATGAAAATACCACATAAATCCATGCATAACGTATTTGTGCGTAAGCCATGTCACACATTCCATGAAAAGAAAAACGCCTAAAAAGATTAAAAAAGAAATCATTTTATAAATATTGATGTTTTAAAAATATCGTTTTATTGGTTTTGAATTTAGCTTTAAATTATAAAAGATTGACTCAAAAGGTTGTTTTTATTAATGATTTTATCATTTTTTTGTTATCCTGAGCGGAGTCGAAGGAAAGCAAGTAACTCCGCAACGAAAATTCAATCTTTGTCGATTTGCGAGTGCGATTCCTCGTTCCTCGGAATGACAAAACGATGCGATGATTATACCAACTTCAATTTATAAGTCACAAAAGACTGCGCCAAAAGTCCCGCTTTGGTATAATTAGAAACTCTAATTCTAGAATTTCCGATCTCGTAATACGGTGTGTTTTTTAGCTTTTGAAGCAGTTTTTTATAATAAACATAAGCGGTATAAACTCCAAATTTTGCTTCGATTGGTAATTTTACAATTCCTTGATAGGCAATTCTAAAATCTTCTTCGATTTCTTTGATGATTTGGTTTTTCGAATCTTCATTGAAATTATTCAGGTTGATGCCTGGAAAATAAGCACGATTTAAAATCGTATTATCATCTTTTAAATCTCTCAAGAAATTTACTTTCTGAAAAGCAGATCCCAAACGCATGGCTTCGTTTTTTAGCTGTTCGTATTTGTGCTCTTTTCCAGAAACAAAAACTTTCAAACACATTAATCCCACTACATCGGCAGAACCATAAATATAATCGATGTACTCGGTTTGAGTTTGATAATTAGATTTTATGAGATCCATTTTCATGCTTTTTAAAAATGCCTGAACCAAATCGTCTGTAATATTATATTCTTTGACAGTTTGCTGAAACGAATTCAAAATCGGATTTAAGCTAATGCCTAATTGCATTGCTTTGTAATATTCTTTTTCGAAATCTTCAATAAGATATTCTTTTTCATACTCATGAAATGAATCTACAATTTCGTCAGCAAAACGAACAAATCCGTAAATGCTGTAAATGGCATCGCGAATGCTTGGAGAAAGCATTTTTACGGCTAGCGAAAATGAGGTGCTGTAATTTTTGGTTACCAGTTTGCTGCATTTGAAAGAAACGGCGTCAAATAGTGATTTCATTTTTTAAGATCTAAAAGATTTTTGAATTAATTCAGCTGCGAGTTTTCCTGAAATTAAAGCAGGCGGAACACCTGGGCCAGGAACAGTTAATTGTCCTGTAAAATATAGATTCTTGATTTTTTTGCTTTTTAATTTTGGTCTTAAAAAAGCCGTTTGCAATAACGTGTTGGCCATTCCGTAAGCGTTTCCTTTATAGGCGTTGTAATCGGCTACAAAATCATTTTTGCAGAATGATCTCTTAAAGATAATGCTATTTTTTATCTTTTGCTGTGTCAGTTCTTCAAAACGTGTGATGATTTTTTCGAAGTATTCTTCTCGTAAAGCTTCATTGTCCTCAATTCCAGGCGCAAGCGGAATTAAGAAAAATCCAGATTCCATCCCGTCAGGCGCCGCAGTTGAATCTGTTTTGGACGGAAAATTGGCATAGAATAACGGAGCATTCGGCCATTTTGGATTATCGTAAATATCGGCAGCATGCTGATTAAAATCGACATCAAAGAATAAAGCGTGATGCGAAATATTTTCTATCTTTTTATTGAAACCAACAAAAAATAGAAGAGAAGAAGGTGCAAAAACTCTACTTTTCCAATATTTTTCAGAATACATTCTGTGCTCTTTTTCTACTAATGTTTCAGAATGATGATAATCGGCTCCGCTTAAAACGATATCTGCATTTAGGATTTCGCCATTAATTACAATTCCTTTTGCGGTTTTGTTTTCAACGACTATTTTATCAATTTTCGAATTGGTTTTTATGGTAACGCCAAGTTCTAATGCCAGTTTTTCGATTCCTCGAATAACATCAAACATTCCCGTTTTAGGATGCCAAGTTCCTAAGCCAAAATCGGCATAATTCATAAAATTATAAAACGAAGGTGTTTTGGTTGGTTTTGCTCCGAGAAATAAAACAGGAAATTCTAAAATCTGAATTAGTCTCTCGTTCTTGAAATTTTTGCGAATATCGGTGCTTACGTTCTTAAAAAACTGATTGAGTTTTAATGCAGTTTCTTTTGTCACTAATTCTAGCGGCGAAATTCCAGGACGATAGACCAAATCCTTAATTGCAATATCATAATTGCTTTTGGCTTGATCAATAAAGTTTTGCAGTTTTTGACCGCTTCCTTTTTCGATGGTCTCAAAAGTGTATTTTATTTCATCTAGATTATCGTAAATACTAATAAAATCATCGATTCCAAAATAAACCCGATAGGCTGGATTTAGTTTTATCAGTTCGTAATAATCGGAAGGTTTTTTATTGAAATCTTGAAAAAAGCGTTCAAAGACATCTGGCATCCAATACCAGCTCGGACCCATGTCAAAAGTGAAACCATCTTCTTTAAATTGTCTTGCACGTCCGCCAATTGTACTGTTTTTTTCGTAAACAGTAACTTTATTTCCTTGCTGGGCAAGGTAACACGCGGCTGCCAAAGAAGAGAAGCCTGAGCCTATTATTTGGATAGTTTTTCTCATTTGTTTAACAAATATAAGAAAAACTTAAACAAAAATAAATTATAGCATATTAATAGTTTCTTCCATCGAATCAAAAACTCGAATTCTGTCTGTTAGAACCTTTTCATCTATGTATTCAACCATTTTACCCATAAGCCAGATTTCATTGTTTTTCTGTAATAATTTCTGCCCCATCGATTTTACATATTGATTAATTACGCTTCTGTCCGGCTGAACAGTCATGAAAGAGATGAATGTAATGTTTTCAAAATGTTTCGTTAAATCCTGTAAGTTTTCAATAGGCATACTTTCTCCCAAATAAATGGTTTTGTAGCCTTTGTCAAGGATTTCGTATTGCAAGTATAGTAATCCGATTTGATGAATTTCGTTTAACGGAAGTGATAAAACAAAAATTCGATCGGTTTTGATTGGCTTTCTAATTTGAAGACTTTCTGTATAAATCAATATTTTCTGCTTGATTAAATGACTCATAAAATGTTCATTTGCAGGCGTGATTGTTTCAGATTGCCATAATAATCCTAGCTCTTTTAAAAGAGGTAAAAAATGATCTTTAAAAACTTCTTTAAATGTTTTCTCTGTAATAAGCCAATCAAATGTATTGAAGAATAACTCTTGGTCAAAGTTCATCATTGCCATTTTGAAAGATGTAATGGCATAGTTTTGAGAATTTTTTTTCGAAATTATTTCGCGTACCAGTTGCGGTATTTTTTCTTCAGGATATGTTGCGATTTTAGAAATCTTATAGCCGTATTCGTGCAGTAACGTAATATTTAATAGTTTCTGCAGGTTATGAAGATTGTAAAATCTAATATTAGTATCGGTTCGCATTGGTTCAAGGATGTTGTATCTCTTTTCCCAGATGCGTATGGTATGCGCTTTTATTCCAGATAAGTTCTCAAGATCTTTAATGCTGAAAACAGTTTTAATATTGTTTATCATTTTTCGCGATTAAGTCAACAAATGTAAAATAAAATCTAATACTCGGCATTAAAACTAGATTAAAAAGATAGAGAATTAGAGGTTTACGTATTAATAATATATTTTTTACCTAAAATCAGGTATTTTTTTCTTAAGAAATATATTACTTTGATAAAAACAGAACAGCCTGCTAGATTAAGAAATCTTAACAGGCTGTTCGTATTTTTTAGTTTTGTACTATTTGCAGAAAGTTGCTCTGTTTTTTGCAGCGCTCTGACTTCCTAATTCAATTGCTTTTGTAAAATCTTCGCATGACTTTTTTTTATCGCCAATGCTGCTATATGCTAAACCTCTTAGATTATAAGCAATGTAATCTTTTGGATTTAAACCTAATGAAGAGGTGCAGTCATCAATTGTTTCTTGATACTTTTGTAATTTGTAGTTAACATTGGCTCTGCCAGTAAAAGCATCGGCATTCATGTTGTCTAGCTCAATTGTTTTGCTAAAATCGGCTTGAGCTCCTTTGAGATCGTTTAGTTTGAATTTTGCGACACCGCGATTCTGATAAGCTTCAACAAATTTAGGGCTCATTTGAATCGCTTTGTTGTAATCGGCAATTGCGCCTTTTGTGTTGCCGGCTTCAGCTTTTTTCATGGCTTTGTCAAAATAGCCCGTTGCAGATTGTGCCCAGATAGAGCAGGTCATCATCATAAGTGATGCGAATAGTAGGTTTTTCATAAAACTAATTTGGGATTAGTGATTTAATTATTTCAAGACGAATTTAAGAAAGTTTTTATTTTGTAAGAGAATTTCTTTTTTTATTATGCGCAAAAAATGAGGTAATGCAGTTAGAGAAATTAAAAGATTTTTTAAATCTACTTTTTAGGATTGGAATAGGAGGAAAACAAAAAAGGCCAAGTAAAATAATTACTTGACCTTTTGTGACCCGACTGGGGCTCGAACCCAGGACCCCATCATTAAAAGTGATGTGCTCTACCGACTGAGCTATCGAGTCTTCATTTCTTCAATGAGGGTGCAAATATAAGGACTTTATTTAGCTTTACAAGTCTTTTTTGAATGAATTTTGAAATAAAGTTTAGAAAGATTGGTAAGGTGTTGTTTTATAGTGGAATAAAATTTATTGTTTTTAAGTGGATAAAAATGATGATAGATTTTAATCGTATTTGTCTTGCAATCTAAATTTTGTATTGAAATTATTTACCGTTAAAAAGTTGTATCCAATGTCGATAGTTTTGTTTTTAAATTTAAAATACCTCCCATCGGTATGAACTATTTCTTTTCTGTCTTCATCATTCCAAAATTCAATATAGTATTTGTGCTCAAATGTGTCATTTGTTTCTTTGCCTTTGAAAATTTCTGTGAATAAATAATAGCTTTCAGATTTTGTCAAATCACAAATTTGGTTTCCTTTTTTGAAACTGATTCGCCATATCGGAAATAGAAGTTCTTCTGTTTTTATAGGAGACAGTTTTATTTGCTGGTATAAATATCGAATAGGAGTGTAAGCCCAAACGAAAGTGGCTGGGGATTGTCTTCCGTAATCACTAATCGACTTCACGATTTTATTGTTTTTTACAAATGTTACTGTAATAGTTTCGTCATCTGTCCAGCTTCCTTCATAATTATCTTTAAGATTCATTATGTCTGCTTTTTTGAGATTGGTTTGGACTTTTTGATACTGACTCTTGGTGATTTGAGATTTATAAAAGCCATTTTGTGTGTTGTAATGTTGGCCAAAATAGATAATATTGCCATTATTGTCAATACTTATATTTAAAACAGGACAAGAACCATAACAACCTGAAGAAGAAAGGATAATTTGATCGTAATTCTCATCTGGATTAATCTTGTACTTTGTTCTTGCGTATTTTGCAAAGATGCTATCATCTATTTTTGTTGTTAATGTATCTCCAAGAATAGATTCTATTTTCTGATTTTTCCAGGTTTTGCTTTCTAAATCAAAAATTTTCAGACTATCATTTTCGATTTTATATTTAGTTTCAGTACCTAAAAAATAAGTCTTTCTATTTTCTCTTTCTTGAGTTTTAATCATTTTAAAATAACCAGATTTATATTCGGCAATATTGTTTTCTAAAAAAGCATATCCCTCTTTGTGCGAACCAAATGGAGGAGGTGGTGGAGGAATATTATGGTTATTATTTGTCTGTGGTTTTCGCTGATCATCTGTCTTAATGTAGATCCATTCTCCAAGAATATCTTTTTGTAGTTTTTTATCATTATTCGTCTGACAAGAATATAGAATGAAAAATAGTATGAGATATAATACTGGTGTTGGCTTCATAATATTTATTTCGATTATTGTAATTTTTGGTTTGTAGTAATGTAAATATAATCGATTTTGAAGGAAGTTTTTAAAGGAAGTTTTGAAATAAAAAAAGCGGAAATCTTTAAATAAAGATTTCCGCTTTAAGTGACCATGGAGGGATTTGAACCCTCACGCCCTTGCGAGCACCACCCCCTCAAGATGGCGAGTCTACCGTTTCTCCACATGGCCTCAAAAGAAAAAAGGTCGAGTAAAATAAATTACCCGACCTTTTGTGACCCGACTGGGGCTCGAACCCAGGACCCCATCATTAAAAGTGATGTGCTCTACCGACTGAGCTATCGAGTCATTGCTTTCAAGAAATTTAATTTGTTAATCACAAAATTTGTGACCCGACTGGGGCTCGAACCCAGGACCCCATCATTAAAAGTGATGTGCTCTACCGACTGAGCTATCGAGTC
>NZ_JBXAHE010000005.1:0-461738 GCF_058794775.1 Flavobacterium sp. GW823-FHT06G12 | reverse complement strand
ACTTCCGGATCGACAGCATCAGTAATCGGCAATGTTAAAACGAACGACACTTTAGAGGGCGCATCTGTTACGTCCACTAATACAGTTGTGACTGTTGGCAGCGACGGGCCATTAAGCGTTGATGCAAGCGGAGACGTTACTCTGGCAGCCAACACGCCAAGCGGAACTTACAGCATCACATACGAAATCTGCGAGAAGGATGCGAACCCTTCAAACTGTAAAACTGCAGCTGCAGAGGTTAAGGTTGAAAACGGCTTGATTGCGGTTAAAGACGTTTTCGGAACAAAAACTTCCGGATCGACAGCATCAGTAATCGGCAATGTTAAAACGAACGACACTTTAGACGGCGCATCTGTTACGTCCACTAATACAGTTGTGACTGTTGGCAGCGACGGACCATTAAGCGTTGATGCAAGCGGAGACGTTACTCTAGCAGCCAACACTCCAAGCGGAACCTACAGCATCACATACGAAATCTGCGAGAAGGATGCGAATCCATCAAACTGCAAAACTGCAGCTGCAGAGGTTAAAGTTGAAAACGGTTTGATTGCTGTTAAAGACGATTTCGGAACAAAAACTTCCGGATCGACAGCATCAGTAATCGGCAATGTTAAAACGAACGATACTTTAGACGGCGCATCTGTTACGTCCACAAACACTATTGTTACAATTGGCAGCGACGGGCCATTGAGCGTTGATGCAGACGGAGACGTTACTCTAGCAGCCAACACGCCAAGCGGAACCTACAGCATCACATACGAAATCTGCGAGAAGGATGCGAGTCCATCAAACTGCAAAACTGCAGCTGCAGAGGTTAAAGTTGAAAACGGTTTGATTGCTGTTAAAGACGATTTCGGAACAAAAACTTCCGGATCGACAGCATCAGTAATCGGCAATGTTAAAACGAACGACACTTTAGAGGGCGCATCTGTTACGTCCACTAATACAGTTGTGACTGTTGGCAGCGACGGTCCATTGAGCGTTGATGCAAGCGGAGACGTTACTCTTGCTGCAAACACGCCAAGCGGAACCTACAGCATCACATACGAAATCTGCGAGAAGGATGCGAGTCCATCAAACTGCAAAACTGCAGCTGCAGAGGTTAAAGTTGAAAACGGTTTGATTGCTGTTAAAGACGATTTCGGAACAAAAACTTCCGGATCGACAGCATCAGTAATCGGCAATGTAAAAACGAACGACACTTTAGACGGCGCATCTGTTACGTCCACAAACACTATTGTTACAATTGGCAGCAACGGTCCATTGAGCGTTGATGCAGAAGGAGACGTTACTCTGGCTGCAAACACGCCAAGCGGAAGCTACAGCATCACATACGAAATCTGCGAGAAGGATGCAAGTCCATCAAACTGCAAAACCGCGGTTGCAGAAGTTAAGGTTGTAAATACAATAGACGCAATACTGGATACTATTACTCCAATTAATGGAAACATTGGCGGAGCAACAATATCTCTAGTAGAAAACGATACACTAAACGGTAATAAAGTAGTAATTGGGACTAATTCAGGAGAAGTTACAATAAATATTGTTGGCACTTTACCGTCTGGATTAACACTAAATACAAATGGAACTATTACAATAGCTCCAAATACACCAAAAGGAAATTATAATATAGAATATATAATATGTGAAGTAGGTGCAGTTCCAGCAAACTGCGACTCGGTAACTATTACTGTTCCGGTTACGGCAGGAAATCTGGTTGCAAACGCAGATGAGATTCCATCAGTTTTAGGATCGGACGTTCCTCAGACATTAGGGAAAAATGTTTTTGAGAATGACACTAAAAACAATCAGCCATTAGATCCGGCAGATGTTACGCTTAAAACTACGGCGGCAGATCCAAAAGGATATCTGACTGTTGATACAGACGGTAACATTGTTTTGGGAGCAAATCCTCCAGCGGGAACTTATGAATTGACATATGAAATCTGCGAGAAACTGAATCCGGACAACTGCAGTTCAAACACTGTTAAAGTAACAGTCGGCTTGCCTGCAATCGACGCTGTTGAAGACGTAATCGCTTCAATAAACGGAAACATTGGAGGAACAACAATTTCATTGACTGCAAACGATAAATTGAACGGAAAAGCGGTAGCGGTTGGAACAGGAGCAGGAGAAGTTAAGTTTGAAATTATCGGTACGCTTCCATCAGGATTCACGCTAAATTCAGACCATACTATAACTGTTGCGCCAAACACTCCAAAAGGAGATTATAAAGTAGAATACAAAATCTGCGAAAACACCAATCCAACGAACTGCGACTCGGTAACTATTACTGTTCCGGTTACGGCAGGAAATCTGGTTGCAAACGAAGATCTTGTGCCTGCAGTTGGAGTAAATATTCCGCAGAAAGTAATCAACGTTTTTGAGAATGATACTAAAGATGGAAATAAATTAGTGCTATCAGATGTAGATCTTAAAGTAACTCAAGCAGATCCAAAAGGATATCTGACTGTAGATGCAGACGGAAATGTTACACTAGCACCAAATGCACCTGCGGGAGATTATGAATTGACCTATACTATTTGTGAGAAATTGAATCCAGATAACTGTGCTTCAAATATTGTAAAAGTAACGGTGACAGAACCAAAAATGACAATTACAGCAGAAAGCTATTGTTCAAATAATGTTCCGTATGTTAATTATACAGTTTCACCAGATAATTTCGTAGCTAATAATTTATTAACTGTTAAATGGATTGATAGCAATAATAATGTTGTAGCAACTCAGACCAATCTGCCATTAAGTGGAAATCTTCTATGGCCAGGAGCAGAAATTGACAGTAACGGAAATGGAATTGATTGGCCAGGATGGATTTTAAATAATGGTATATGGACAGAAGGTGCCGACGGATTTGAAGCTACTAGAAATGGAGTGAAAATCGAGTTTTCATTAAATCCAACTGTTACAGTTTCTGTTGCATATCCGCCTGTTAAACCAGATTGTAATGCACGTCCAACATTTGCTATAAAAGCAAATAATGATGTGGCAGGACCTGTAGATGCTAAAAAAGGAGCAAATGCTACGATTAATATTTTTGAAAATGACTTGTTAAATGGAGTAAAATTCGATCCTTCAGCTGTTATTTTATCAGTTCCGGTTGTTCATCCAAATATTTCATTGAATGCTGATGGTTCAATCAATATTGCGACAAATACACCAGATGGAGTTTACGAATTAACATATCAGATTTGTGAAGCTGCGAATACATCAAATTGTAGTCAGGCGGTGATTAAGATTACTGTTGAGAATAATATTGACTCAGGGCCTCCAACAGCAAATCAAATTACTTTAAATGACGATAATGATGTTAGCGTTGATGGAATTAATGGTTCATTAGAATTTATAAATGTTTTAGACAACGATTTAATAAACGGAAAACCAATAAATCCTGCAGATGTTGTAGTGAAACCTTTAACAGACAGTCCGTATTTTGAATGGAATGAAGACGGTACGGTAAGTGTTAAGCCAAATACACCAGGTGGAAATTATGCTTTAACTTATCAGGTTTGTGAAAAAGTTAGTAACACAAATTGTTCTACGGCTGTATTAAATGTTTTTGTAGAAGTGCCTGCTATTTCTGTTATAAAAACAGCAGTTTTCAATGACGAAAATAATAGCGGTTTTGCAAATGCAGGAGAAACAATTACGTACAAATTTACTGTGACAAATACAGGAAATGTACCTCTTGTTGGAATCACGATTAACGATCCGTTGCCAGGAGTAGTCGTTTCTGGACAAGCAATAAACTTAGATGTTAACGAATCTAACAATTCAAACTTTACAGCGGTTTACAAAATCACCCAAGAAGATATTAATCGAGGCAGTGTGAGTAATCAGGCAACTGTAAAAGGAAGCAGTGTAAGAGGAGTTGTAGTTGAAGATCAGTCAGACGATGCAAGCAATAGCGGAGATAATCCAACTGTCTTAGACTTAAACGGATGTTCTATTAAAGTAATGAATGCTTTCTCTCCAAATGGAGACAGCAAGAATGCAAGATTCTATATTAGAGGAATAGAATGTTATCCAGACAATACGGTTGAAGTTTATAACCGTTGGGGAGTTCTAGTTTTCAACATAGATCAGTACAATAATAACGATCGCGTTTTTGTTGGATATTCTAACGGACGTTCAACCGTGAAACAAACAGATGGTCTTCCAGTCGGAACGTATTTCTATATCTTAAAATACAAAGATAGCGCTCAAAAGTCTCATCAAGAATCTGGATACTTATACCTTAATAAATAAAATTGGACTACGGCTTAGTTAGCGCTAAGCCGTTCTAAAGCTTAATAAATGAAAAAGTTAATTTTAGTTTTTATGTTTTTTTCGATTGTGTCACATGCGCAGCAAGATGCGCAGTATACGCAATACATGTATAACACAATCGAAGTCAATCCAGCGTATGCAGGTTCAAGAGGGGCATTAAGCGTTTTTGGTTTATATCGTACACAATGGGTTGGATTAGATGGAGCACCAGAAACAAGTACATTTTCGGTTAATACGCCTTTGAAAAATAGCGATTTAGGACTTGGGGTTTCTTTGGTAAATGATAAAATCGGGCCAACGGTAGAGAATACTTTATCAGCAGATTTGTCTTATACTATTCCAACTTCAGACACATGGAATTTATCTTTCGGGATAAAAGGAACCGCTAATCTTTTTAACATCGATATTAATAAATTGAGTTATGAAGATCAAGACGATCCGCAATTTCAGAATCTTAAAAATAAATTCTCGCCAAATGTTGGAGCTGGACTTTATTTTCATTCAGACAGAGCATATGTAGGATTATCGGTTCCTAATTTTATCGAAACCAACCGTTATGACTCAGATGATGTAGCTATTTTTAAAGAAAAAATCAATTATTATTTAATAGCAGGTTATGTATTTAATCTAGACCGTTTAGAGTACATAAAATTCAAACCCGCTTTAATGACCAAAATGGTAGAAGGAGCTCCTTTGCAAGTCGATGTTTCAGGAAATTTTATGTTCAATGATAAATTTGTTTTAGGACTTGCTTACCGTTGGAGTGCATCTGTTAGTGCAATGGCTGGATTTCAGGTATCAAAAGGAATGTATATAGGTTATGGTTACGATCATGAAACCACACAATTAAGAAAATACAATTCTGGATCTCATGAGATTTTCTTAAGATTCGAGTTCTTTAATAATTACAATAAAATGATATCCCCAAGATTCTTTTAATACAACCTATGAAAGCTAGAAAATTAATATTGATCTTTTTACTGTTTAGTTTTATTTCAAATGTAAATGCACAAAATCCATTTACAACAATGAACATAAAATATGCAGATAAAAAATACGAAGAGTACGCTTACGCAGATGCTATAAAAGTATACGAGACATTAGTAAATTCAGAAACTACTAATGAAGGCGTAATTCAGCGTTTAGCCAATTCATACTATTTTAATGGAGAGTTAAAAAATGCATTAAAATGGTATGAGCAATTATTCGTGATAAACGAAAACCAAGAAGCTGAATATTTGTATAGATATGCCCAATCATTAAAATCGGCAGGAGATTATCGAAGATCTGATGAGATTTTGCAGAAATTCAATCAGAAAGCAACTGCAGAGAAAAGGGCAGATCTTATTAGAAAAGACAAAAATTATTTAGAAGATATAAAAGAAAACTCAGGCCGATTTCAAATAGCCGATGCTGGAGTTAATTCTAGATATTCAGATTACGGAAGCGTAGTTTACAACAATAAAATCGTTTTTACATCTGCGCGCGATACAGGCGGAGTGGTGAAATCCAACTTTCAATGGACAAACAGATCTTTCTCTAGATTATATACAGCCGATTTAATGCCAGATGGAAGTGTTGGAAAACCAGAACTTTTGGTAAAAAGAAAAAAAGACAATTTTAATGAGTCAAGTCCAATTTTCACAAAAGACGGACGCACTATGTATTTTACCCGAAATAATTTCACAGATGGCAAAAGACGTAGCAACGACAAAAACGTAACCTTATTAAAATTGTACAAAGCAGAATTTATCGATAACGAATGGAAAAATGTTGCAGAGCTTCCGTTCAATAGCGATCAATACAGCACAGCACATCCTGCTTTAAGCGTAGACGAAAAAACACTTTATTTTGCATCAGATATGCCGGGAACTTTAGGACAATCGGATATTTATAAAGTAGCGATCAATGAAGACGGAACTTTCGGTACGCCAGAAAATCTTGGACCAACAATTAATACAGAAGCAAGAGAAACTTTTCCTTTTATTTCTGGAGACAACGAATTGTATTTTGCTTCTGACGGACGTCCAGGTTTAGGCGGATTAGATATTTTTGCTTCTCGTATAAAAGCCAACGGAACTTATGATGACGTTCTAAATGTTGGAGAACCTGTAAATAGCAAACAAGACGATTTTGCTTTTAGCATTGATAGTAAAACCAGAAGCGGATATTTTTCTTCAAACAGAGAAAACGGACTAGGGATGGATGATATTTACAGATTTACAGAAACTAGAAGATTAATCTGCGAACAAAATTTATCTGGAAATGTTACTGATGCAGAATCAAACGAAATCTTAGCGAATACTTCTCTGACTCTTTTTAACGAAAAATTTGATCCAGTTGGAACAATTACAACAGACGAAAAAGGAAATTATCTTTTTCCTGATTTAAGATGTGGTAAAAAATATACCATTAGAACAGCTAAGAACGATTACAATGCCAAAGAAGTTGTAGTAACTATTAGTAAAGAAAAAGGAGAAACTACTCAATTAATTGCATTAAATAAAGTTTTCAAACCTCTTGCGGCAAAAACGGTAGCAATCAAAAAAGTCGCGATAAGCCCGGTAAAAGTAGGTTCGATAAGAGTAGGTGTAGATATTGCAAAACTATTAAACCTGCCAATGAATTTCTTTGATTTGGGTAAAGCAACCATCAAGAAAACATCAGAACCGCAGTTAATGAAAGTGGTGAATCTTTTAAATGAATATCCAGCTATGAAACTTGATATTCGTTCGCATACAGACAGCCGTTCTTCTTCAGAAAGCAATCAGATTCTTTCAGAAAAAAGAGCACAATCAACCAAAAATTGGCTAATTCAAAAAGGAATCAGCGAAGACAGACTAACAGCAAAAGGTTATGGCGAAACGCAATTAGTAAACAAATGTGCAGATGGAGTAAAATGTACAGAAAAACAGCACATGCAAAATAGACGAAGCGAGTTTATTATTGTTGCGATGTAAAATAATCTTCATATAAAATTTAAAAACCCTTTTCTAAATTCTAGAAAAGGGTTTTTTTAGGTTATAAATAATCCCTACAGGATAATGGTTTGGGGTTTGATCATTTTTTTTTCTACCAATCAGTCACTCCTAGCGGAGTGGGTCTCGAATTTATATATAATGGTAGGAAAACCACTCCGCTAGGAGTGACTGATTGGTAGAACGCAAATGATTATCCGTGTTCATTATGTCCTGTAGGGACATTTGATTGGTTATTAAAAATCAATTAATCAATTATGAAATTTATATTTTATTGTATATGAGGCATAACGTTAAAAAATCTAATTTTTCTCAAAAAACAATTCTAAACAAATTCATTCTTTACACTATAATTTTGAAAATCTAAATTTTGATGTATTATGTTTAAAATGAATTGGTTATGATTTCAAAAAATCGTTTTCGCTGCAGATTGTGTTAGTTTTTGTTTTAACTTTATAAACCTAAAAATTTTTCATTATGACTGTAGATCAAATACTTAAAGCAAAAGGAAGAAATGTATATTCTATTGTCTCCAATTTAACGGTTTATGATGCGTTAAAAGTTATGGGAGAAAAAAACATTGGAGCAATTTTAATTATTGATGATAACGTTTTAAAAGGAATATTATCTGAAAGAGATTATGCCAGAAAAATTGTTCTGAAGGATAAATCTTCTAAAGAAACTTTTGTTCATGAGATTATGGAAAGTAATGTTTTTACAGTAAAACTTTCAGATAATCTTGAAGATTGTATGGAACTTATGAGCGAAAAAAGAATAAGACACTTGCCTGTTCTCGAAGACGGAATCGTAGTTGGAATCATTTCAATCAGCGATGTAGTGAAGGCAATTATAGAAATTCAAAAAGATACGATCAACCATTTGAATTCTTATATTTCTCAATAAAGCACACCTAAAAACGATAAAAATTCAAACGAGTCCAATTTCTATTGGACTTTTTTTATTTATTCGAATAGATTTTAGAAAAAGAAAATGCTAAAAAGATGCCATTTTAAAACAAGACTTATATCTTTGTAAGCTAGAATAAATGCTAAAAAAATGAACAAAGAGAGTAAAAGAAGAGAAGCGTTACTGTACCATGCAGAACCAACTCCAGGAAAAATTCAAGTAGTTCCAACAAAAAAATATGCAACCCAGAGAGACTTATCATTGGCTTATTCGCCAGGAGTTGCAGAACCATGTTTAGAAATCGCAGCAAACAAAGAAGACGTTTATAAATATACAGCAAAAGGAAATTTAGTAGCCGTAATTTCTAACGGTACAGCTGTTTTAGGACTTGGAAATATTGGTCCAGAAGCAGGAAAACCTGTAATGGAAGGAAAAGGTTTATTATTTAAAATTTTCTCAGACATTGATGTTTTTGATATAGAAATCGATACCGAAAATGTTGAAGAATTCATTCAGACTGTAAAAAATATTGCACCAACCTTTGGAGGAATCAATCTGGAAGACATCAAAGCTCCAGAATCTTTTGAGATAGAAAGAAGACTAATCGAAGAATTGGATATTCCAGTAATGCACGACGACCAGCACG
This sequence comes from Flavobacterium sp. GW823-FHT06G12, assembly GCF_058794775.1. Lineage (NCBI taxonomy): Bacteria > Pseudomonadati > Bacteroidota > Flavobacteriia > Flavobacteriales > Flavobacteriaceae > Flavobacterium > Flavobacterium sp. GW823-FHT06G12. Next base: position 452,921 of record NZ_JBXAHE010000005.1, on the reverse strand, counting down.
GAACGGCAATTATCTCTTCTGCAGCTTTAATCAATGCACTTGAATTGGCTGGTAAAAAAGCAGAAGATGTAAAAGTAGTAGTTTCTGGTGCAGGATCGGCAGCGATTGCATGTACAGATTTATATGTTTTACTTGGAGTAAAAGTTGAAAATGTTTTAATGTACAATAGTAAAGGACTTTTAACTAAAGATAATCCTGCACTTTCAGATTTACAATTAAAATATGCAATTGACGGAGCTAAAATTCCTTTGGAAGAGGCAGTAAAAGGCGCTGATGTTTTCATTGGATTATCTTCTGGAGACATTTTATCGCCAGAAATGTTACTAACAATGTCAAAAAATCCGATTGTATTTGCAATGGCAAATCCAAATCCGGAAATCGACTATAATTTGGCTGTAGAAACGAGAAAAGACGTTATTATGGCGACAGGACGTTCAGATTTTCCTAATCAGGTAAATAACGTTTTAGGTTTTCCTTATATCTTTAGAGGAGCACTAGACGTAAGAGCGACAAAAATCAATGAAGAAATGAAAATGGCGGCTGTAAAAGCTTTAGCTATTTTGGCAAAAGAACCAGTTCCAGAGCAAGTAAACGTAGCTTACGGTGCAATGAAACTTGGATTTGGACAAGAATATATCATTCCTAAACCTTTCGATCCTAGATTGATTACTGTTGTAGCTCCTGCAGTTGCAAAAGCAGCAATGGAATCTGGAGTGGCAAAAAATCCTATTACAGACTGGGCAGCTTATGAAGATCATCTTCGTGAGCGTATGGGTAACGACAATAAAATGGTGCGTTTGATTACAAACCGTGCGAAATTAAATCCGAAGAAAATTGTTTTTGCTGAAGCAGATCAATTAAACGTTTTAAAAGCAGCTCAAATTGTTTACGAAGACGGAATCGGATTCCCAGTTTTATTAGGAAACAAAGAGCAGATTTTAGATTTAAAAGCAGAATTAGGTTTTGATGCCGATTTAGAAATTATCGATCCAAAAACTGATGAGGAAGCCGTAAGACGTAACAAGTTTGCAAAATCATTCTGGGAAGCTAGAGGAAGAAGAGGTGTTTCTAAATTAGACGCTGAAAAATTCATGCGCGAAAGAAACTATTTTGCTGCAATGATGGTTAACGAAGGAGAGGCAGATGCAGTAGTAACAGGATATTCTAGAAGTTATCCTTCAGTAGTTAAGCCAATGCTTCAGTTAATAGAAAAAGCACCTAATGCTTCTTTAGTAGCAACTGCAAACATGATGCTTACTTCTCGTGGGCCAATGTTCTTATCAGATACAGCAATAAACATTAATCCATCTGCACAAGATTTGATTAATATTGCTATAATGACTGCAAAAACAGCAAAAATGTTTGGAATCGAGCCAGTTATAGCAATGGTTTCATTCTCAAATTTTGGGTCTTCAACTAGTGAAAGTGCTTCAAAAGTTAGAGAAGCTGTAGCTTACTTGCACAAAAACCATCCAGAGTTAATTGTTGATGGAGAAATTCAAGCAGATTTTGCTTTAAATCCAGAAATGCTTCAAGAGAAATTCCCATTTTCTAAATTAGCAGGAAAAAAAGTAAATACATTGGTTTTCCCTAATTTAGAATCAGCAAATATCACTTACAAATTGTTAAAAGAATTGTATAAAGTGAATTCAATTGGTCCAATCATGATGGGTATGGGTAAACCAGTTCACATTTTCCAATTAGGCGCTAGCGTTGAAGAAATGGTTAATATGGCTGCTATTGCTGTTATTGATGCACAAGAAAAAGAAAGTAAAAAGAATAAAATAGCACAATAAACGTTCTAGCAAGGATTGAACAAATTTGTCGTAGTTTTATGGCATTTTTGTTATATTTGATACTAAGAAATTACATTTATGATAGCACATTTGCAGGGAAAATTAGTAGAAAAGAATCCTACAGAAGTAGTAATTGATTGTGGAGGAGTTGGTTATCAGGTAAATATATCGCTACATACCTTCTCCTTAATTCCAAATTCTGAAAATATAAAATTGTATACGCATCTTCAAATTAAAGAAGATGCGCATACTTTATATGGTTTCGCCGAAAAATCTGAGCGAGAAATTTTTAGAATGTTGCTTTCTGTTTCAGGAATTGGAGCAGGAATTGCAAGAACAATGCTTTCGTCAATAGAACCAAAGCAAATTATAAACGCCATCGCATCTGGAGATGTGGGCGTAATCCAGTCTATAAAAGGGATTGGAAACAAAACAGCACAAAGAGTTATACTTGATTTAAAGGAAAAAGTTGTTAAATTGTACGATATTGACGAAGTTTTTGCTGTCCAAAACAATAGAAATCGAGATGAAGCGTTATCTGCTCTAGAAGTATTAGGTTTTGTTCGAAAAGCTTCTGAAAAAGTGGTAGAAAGAATTGTCAAAGAAGATCCTGAAGCTACCGTTGAAACAATTATCAAAAAGGCCTTAAAAAGCTTATAAATTTCATTTCATATAAAAGAATTCTATGCGTAAAATTTGTATTTTGTTGCTGGTATTGCTCTGCGGTAATGTTTTGCGTGCACAGATTACGCCACCGGCACAAGATACAACTAAAACTCAGTTTTCGGTTGGTAAGATTGAGATTGGAGATCCTCCAACTGTGCTTTCTGCCTACAGGTACGATCCTATTACAGATCGTTATATCTACACCAACTCGGTAGATGGTTTCTCTATCAATTATCCTTTAATTTTAACTCCAAAAGAATATGAAGATTTAGTTCTAAAAGAATCTAGAAGAGATTACTTTAGAAAAAAATCTGATGCTATTGATGGTAAAAAAAATGGAGCTGAGGCAGCCAAAAAAGATTTGTTACCAAGATATTATATCAATTCAAGTTTATTTGAAAGTATTTTTGGTAGCAATACTATAGATGTAAAGCCCACAGGATCAGTAGAAATGGACTTGGGTATGCGTTACACTAAACAAGACAACCCTTCATTCTCTCCAAGAAATAGATCTAGTTTAACTTTTGATTTTGATCAAAGGATCAGTATGAGTTTAATGGGGAAAGTGGGAACTCGTTTGGAAGTAAATGCCAACTATGATACACAATCGACATTTGCTTTTCAGAATTTATTCAAACTTGCTTACACACCTTCAGAAGATGATATTGTTCAGAAAGTTGAGGTAGGTAATGTGAGCATGCCTTTAAATAGTACCTTAATTCGAGGTGCACAAAGTTTATTTGGTGTAAAGGCTCAGCTGCAATTTGGTAAGACAACTGTTACTGGAGTTTTCTCAGAACAAAAGTCTCAGACTAAAAGTATAGTCGCAGAAGGTGGAGGAACAGTTCAGAACTTTGATTTATTTGCATTAGATTATGATAATGATCGACATTTCTTCTTATCGCAATACTTTAGAAATAAATACGACGCTTCTCTTAAAAATTATCCATTAATTGATAGCCGTGTTCAAGTTACAAGAATCGAAGTATGGGTTACCAATAAGCAAAATAGAGTAAGTACATCAAATAACAATTTAAGAAATATTATTGCGCTTCAGGATTTAGGAGAAGGGCAAGTTTCTGGTGTTCCAGATAATCAAGTCGTTGTAATTACAGATCCAGTTGGCTTTTTTAATAATCCTATAGATTCTCCAACTGATAATACGAATAACAAATATGATCCTGCAGCTATTGGAAAAGGAGGAAGTTATTTAAATTCTAATATTAGAGAAATTGTAACAGCAAAATCTGGATTTAATAATGCCAATACAAACGAGGGAACTGATTATTCTATTCTAGAGAATGCGAGAAAATTAACTACAAACGAATTTACTTTTAATGCACAATTGGGTTACATTTCGTTACAGCAGCGTTTGGCTAACGATGAAATTTTGGCAGTTGCGTTTGAATATACTGTTGGAGGAAAAACATACCAAGTAGGAGAATTCGGTAGCGACGGTGTGGATGCAACTGTAGTTACAGGAAACAACAGTTCTAATCAAGCAATCGTAACACAAAGTTTGGTTTTGAAAATGCTGAAAAGTAGTTTGACAAATGTTCAAAATCCAGTTTGGAACTTGATGATGAAAAACGTTTATCAAATTCCTCAAGCTTATCAAATCAAACAGGAAGATTTTAGACTTAATATTCTTTATACCGATCCTTCGCCAATAAATTATATTACACCTGTTCAAGGAACTCTTTTTCCAGATGATGATCCTACAAACCCTAATCCAAGTAATTATTATATTACTAAAACACCATTATTAAATGTTTTTAACTTAGATCAGTTAAACTATACTAATGACCCGCAAAAGGGAGGAGATGGTTTCTTCGATTATGTTCCGGGAGTAACTGTTGATGTACAGAATGCAAGAATTATTTTTACAACTAAAGAGCCTTTTGGTGAGCTTTTGTTTAAAAAATTACAAACTACAAATTCTGGAGAAAGCTATAATGATCCAACTACATACAACGCGAATCAAAAGAAGTATGTATTTAGAAACATGTATAGGAATACCCAAGCTGGTGCACTGCAGGATAGTGATAAAAACAAATTCTTATTGCGAGGAAAATATAAATCTTCTGGAAGTAATGGTATTCCTATTGGAGCATTCAACGTTCCACAAGGGTCTGTTGTTGTAACCGCAGCAGGACGTGTTCTGGTAGAAGGTATTGATTATAGTGTAGATTATCAATTAGGAAGAGTACAGATATTAGATCCTTCGCTTCAAGCTTCAAATACTCCAATTGAGGTTTCTTTAGAAAACAATTCAATCTTTGGTCAGCAAACTAGAAGGTTTATGGGATTTAATATCGAACATAAAATTTCTGAAAAATTTGTTGTTGGAGGTACTTTCTTAAAAATGACAGAACGTCCTTTTACTCAAAAATCAAGTTATGGGCAAGAATCTGTAAATAATACTATTTTTGGTTTTAACGGAAATTATTCAACCGAAGTTCCGTTTTTGACAAGATTGGCCAATAAACTGCCAAATATAGATACAGATGTTCCTTCTAACCTTTCTATTCGTGGAGAAGTCGCATTTTTGAAACCAAATGCTCCAAAGGCAAGTGATTTTGAAGGAGAAGCTACTATTTATATTGATGATTTTGAAGGTACTCAGACCACAATTGATATGAGATCTGCTTATGCATGGAGTTTGGCTTCAACACCATTTATAACTTCTGCTACAGATAATACTTTTAATGCCAGCTCAAATACGCTAGAATATGGCTATAAGCGTGCTAAATTGTCTTGGTATAGTATCGATCCAATTTTCTATACTTCAAAACCATCTGGAGTTTCAAACGATGATTTATCTTTAAATACAACAAGAAGAATTTATAGTAAAGAACTTTATCCAAATACAGATATTGCACAAGGACAAATTCAGGTTATTAATACGTTGGATTTAACATACTATCCATCAGATAGAGGACCTTACAACAATAATCCTAATTTTAGTTCTAGTCCCGCTTCTGCCAATTTTGGTGGAATTATGCGTTCACTAAACTCTACAAACTTTGAGCAAGGAAATGTCGAATACATTCAATTTTGGGTACTTGATCCTTATGTTGGAACAGGGCAGGCTCAGGGAAATAATAATGGAAAAATTTATTTCAATTTAGGAGAGGTTTCTGAAGACGTTCTTAAAGATGGAAGAAAGCAATATGAAAATGGTTTAGGTCCAGATCAGGTAATGGTTAATCCACAGCCAATTTGGGGAGACGTGCCTGCTTCTCAGTCTTTAATTTATGCTTTTGATACCAATGCAGATAATCGTAAAAATCAAGATGTTGGTTTAGACGGTTTGCCAGATGCAAGAGAAGGGTCAATTTATACTAATTATGCGGGAGAGGCAGATCCTGCAGCGGACAACTATAAATATTTTCTAAATACAGAAGGAGGAGTATTGCAGCGTTACAAGCAATACAACGGAACTGAAGGAAACTCTGCTGTAAGTATTGATGATCCAAACCGTGGGTCGACAACTCTTCCAGATGTTGAAGATATCAATCGTGATAATACAATGAGTACAATCAATGCTTATTATGAATATAGTATTGATGTAAGACCAGGTATGCAGGTTGGAGAAAATTATATTACAGATATTAGAGATGTTCAAAATGTAGACCTTCCAAACGGAAGCACAACTAATGCAAGATGGATTCAGTTTAAAATTCCTGTTTCAAAACCTCAAAACACTATTGGAAATATTACCGATTTTAGATCGATTCGTTTCATGCGTATGTTTATGACTGGATTTAATGATCAAATGACAGTTCGTTTCGGAGCTTTAGATTTAGTTAGAGGAGAATGGAGAAAGTATACAGGAACATTAGACGCAAACGATACAAATCCTGATGATGATGGAACTCAATTTGATGTTGCTGCTGTAAATATTCAGGAAAATGGAACAAAATGTCCTGTAAATTATGTTATTCCACCAGGCGTTCAGAGAGAGCAGTTGTACAATAACAATACAATTATCAACCAAAATGAGCAATCTTTAGCATTGCGAATAGGAGGCGGAGGATTAGAATATCAAGATTCTAGAGCAGTTTTCAAAAATGTTAGTGTTGACATGCGTCAATATAAAAAATTAAAGATGTTCCTTCACGCGGAATCACTTCCAAATGAAACGCAACTTTTAGACGACGAGATGATTGGATTTATTCGTTTTGGTAACGATTTTACCCAGAACTTTTATCAAATCGAGATTCCATTAAAAGTAACAAGAACAGGCGGATCTTGTACAATTAGTCCAGATCAGGTTTGGCTTGAAGAAAACAATATTGATGTTGCTCTGTCATTATTGACAAGAATGAAGGTTCTAGGAATGAATATCGATATTAATTCTCCAAAAAGAGATATAAATGGTATTTATTATCCTGACCGAGATCCTGATGTAGAAGGAGGTGACCAAGATGGAAAGTTAACTTTAGGTATTAAAGGAAATCCGAATTTTGGTTTGGTTCGAAATTTAATGGTCGGAGTAAAAAGTGCAGCAAACCATAAAGATATTATGGGAGAGGTTTGGTTTAACGAACTTCGTATGTCTGATTTGGAAAATAAAGGAGGTATGGCAGCATTGTTGAATGTTGATACCAATATGGCCGATTTGATGACATTGTCTGCTTCTGGTAAAAAGAGTACAATTGGTTTCGGTTCTCTTGAACAAGGAGCCAATGAAAGAGATCGTGAAGATATTCAGCAGTACAACATCGTAACAAACATAAATTTAGGAAAACTGCTTCCTCCAAAATGGGGTATTAGTCTTCCATTTAATTACGCAATTGGAGAAGAGGTTATAACGCCAGAATACGATCCTTTTAATCAGGATATCAAGTTAGATCAATTGATTAAAGAAACTACAGACCCGGCAGAAAAAGAAAATATTAGAACACGAGCAATAGATTATACTAAGCGTAAAAGCATCAATTTTATTGGTGTAAGAAAGGATAGAGCACCAGAACAGAAACCGCATGTTTATGATGTAGAAAACTTTACGTTCTCTCAATCTTATAATCAAGTAGAACGACATGATTATGAAGTTGCTAATTATGAAGATCAGCAGTCTAATACTTCTGTTAATTATGCTTATACTTTCCAACCTAAAGAAGTGGTTCCGTTTAAGCAAACCAAATTCATGAAAACAAGTGATTATTGGAAATTGTTAAGTGACTTTAATATTAATTATCTTCCTTCGAATGTTTCATTTAATACTAATATTTTAAGACAGAGCAACAGTCAGCAATATAGACAAGTTGAAGAAGGTATTGGACTAGATCCGCTATATAGAAGAAACTTTGCGTTTAATTACCAATATGGTTTTGGATTTAATTTGACAAAATCATTAAAATTAAACTATACAGCAGCGTCTAATAATATTGTAAGAAACTTTTTGAACGACGATAATACGCCAAAACAGGATTTTAATATTTGGGACGATTATTTTGATATTGGTGTACCAAACCAGCATTTACAGCAATTGGTTTTAAATTATGATATTCCAATTAATAAAATTCCAATATTTAGTTTTGTAAAAGCGACTTATTCTTATACGGCAGATTACAACTGGCAAAGATCTTCAACGGCACTTTCTCAATATGTCGATGATAATGGAGTATCATGGGATTTAGGAAATACAGTGCAAAATGCGAATTCGAATACATTGTCAACGACATTAAATATGAATACGCTGTATAAATATTTAGGATTGACACCAGGAGGAAAACCAGCAAAACCTAAGCCTGTGGCACCACCAAAACCAGGTGAGAAAATTGTAAATACAGCTAAACCAGTTACGAGTAGTAATCCTTTTTATGATGGTTTAATTGGAGTTTTGACCAGTATAAAAAATGTTCAAATTAACTATACTAAAAATAGTGGTACAGTTTTACCAGGTTATATTCCGGGAGTTGGTTTCTTTGGCACATCTAAACCTTCGTTAGGATTCGTCTTTGGTAGTCAGGATGATGTGCGTTTTGAAGCGGCTAAAAATGGATGGTTGACTAGTTATCAAAACTTCAATCAAAACTTTACACAGGTAAGTAATAAACTTTTAAAAGTAACGGCCAATGTAGATTTATTGCCTGATTTGAAAGTTGATTTGGCTATGGATCGTGCTTATTCTGAAAATTCATCAGAACAATATAGTGTAGACCAAAATACAGGCGAGTATATGCCATTGTCACCATACAGTTACGGAATGTTTTCTATTTCTACAGTTTTGATTAAGACGGCTTTTTCAACAAGTACAGAAACAGAATCAGCGGCGTTTGATGATTTTAGAAGCAATCGTTTAGTTATTGCAAATCGTTTGGCAGCACAACATTATGGTGGAGCAGAAATTCCTAGATATGGAGATGTAAATAATCCAATTCCTGATGAATCAGATCCGAATTATAAAATTTATGTAGCCAATGAAGGTTATCCTATTGGTTTTTCAAAAAGTAATCAAGCTGTATTGTTGCCTTCATTCATGGCGGCTTATACAGGGAAAGACGCTTCAAGCAGTTCGACAAGTATTTTTAGAAGTTTCCCTATTCCGAACTGGAATGTAAAATATAATGGTTTAATGCGTTATAAGTATTTCAAAGACCATTTCAGACGTTTTTCGTTACAGCATAATTATAGAGCATCTTACACCATTAGCCAGTTTAGATCAAATTTTGATTATTTAGAAAATCCAAACGGTCAGGATGTAAACACGAATTTCTTTAATAAAACGATCATGTCTAACGTCAATTTAGTAGAACAGTTTAGTCCTCTTATTCGAGTTGATTTTGAGTTGAAAAACTCATTCCGTTTATTAACAGAAGTTAAAAAAGACCGTGCTTTGTCTATGAGTTTCGATAATAATTTATTGACAGAAGTAAGAGGAGTAGAATATGTTGTAGGGCTAGGGTATCGCTTTAAAGATGTAATTATTTCGTCGAGATTAGCAGATAATCCTACTGGAATTATTAAAAGTGATATCAACATAAAAGCTGATTTTTCATATAGAAATAATGAAACTTTGGTTCGATATTTAGATTACGATAATAATCAGTTGGCAGCGGGACAGAATATCTGGACTCTAAAATTAACGGCCGATTATGCTTTCAGTAAAAACTTAACAGCAATATTCTATTATGATCATTCGTTCTCGAAAGCAGTTATTTCGACTTCTTTTCCTTTAACGAATATCAGATCAGGTTTCACACTTCGTTATAATTTCGGAAATTAAATTTTAGTTTCTAAACTAGATTTCATTAGAAGATTATTACATTTGTGGCTTAAATTTTAAATTATCAATTTTCAAACACAACTATTATGAGCATACCAGCAAATTTAAAGTACACAAAAGATCACGAATGGGTTAGCATCGAAGGAGATGTTGCAACTGTAGGAATTACTCATTTTGCACAAAAAGAGTTAGGAGATATCGTGTATGTTGAGGTAGAAACTTTAGATCAGACACTTTCAAAAGATGAAGTTTTTGGAACTGTTGAGGCTGTAAAAACAGTTTCTGATTTATTCTTACCATTAACAGGTGAAATCATTGCTTTTAATGAAGATTTAGAAAGTGCTCCTGAAACTGTAAATTCAGATCCTTATGGAGCTGGATGGATGATTAAAATAAAAATTGCTGATGCTTCAGAAATTGATACTTTATTGTCTGATCAAGCTTATAAAGATTTAATCGGTGCCTAAACAACTCTTGTTAATTTGGGCAATTATTTGTTCTGGAATCATTACTTATTTTTGTCTGACAGATTCTAGTAATATACCAGCAATTAATTTTCCAAGCATTGATAAAATTGTACATTTCTGTTTTCATTTTGGTTTTACAATTTCATGGATTTTGTTTTTCAAAAAAGAATTAAAAGGAAAAGATGCAGACGATTATAAAGCTTATTTGATTTCGTTTATATTTTCTGTTTTTTTTGGAATTACAATCGAAATTCTACAAGGTGCTCTTACCGCAACAAGAGCTGCAGATGTTACAGATGTTTTGGCAAATGCGCTTGGTGCCCTTGCCGCGGTTTTTTCTGCAATCGGATTTAAAAGGCAAATCGATAAAATATAAATTAAGAACCCACCTCGGTGGGTTTTTTATTACAAGAAAATCAAGCACTTAAAAAGCTGTTTTTTTCAATTTAAAATGTACTTTTGTGCTGGTTTTCTGCAACTTCAATCAAAATGAACGTAAAGCAATATTTAGACTCAACGTATTTAAAAACTGCATCGCAAGCTGGTCTTTCGGAAGCGGAAAATACTATTGTAGTTAAAAATGCAATTGAAGAAGCAATTCAAGAAGGTTTTAAGTTGATTATGATTCGACCAGAATATGTTTCTCTGGCAAAAAAAATGATCATAGAAGCCAATTCTGTTTTGTTAGTTGGTACAGTGATTGATTTTCCAGAAGGAAAATCAAATCTGGAGACCAAAATTAAGGAAGCAAATGAGGCCATTGAAAATGGTACAGACGATTTAGATTTTGTTTGTAACTATGAAGCGTTTAAGAACGGTGATCTTGATCTGGTAAAAAAAGAAGTCTTAATTGGAACACAGATCGGATTGGCAAATGATAAAACAGTAAAATGGATTATCGAAATTGCCGCCCTAACAGATAAAGAAATTATTCAGTTATCTGCCTTAATAAAACATGTTGTAGTATCAAATTTTAAAGAAGATGATTTTGATGCTGTTTTTGTGAAATCCTCAACAGGTTTTTATAAAACGGATAATAATTTGCCAAATGGAGCAACCGTTCCAGCAATAATAATGATGCTCGAAAATGCCTCGCCACTTTCAGTAAAAGCAGCAGGCGGAGTTCGTTCATTTGAAGAAGCCGCAGAAATGATTCGTTTAGGAGTAAAACGTATTGGCACTTCGGCCGCAAAAGCAATTGCAAACGGAGAAATTTCCCCAAATCAATATTAAATAAATACCCAAATTTTAAGTGAATAAGTTTTTTTTGTCCCTTGTTTTAATTTCTACGTTCTTTATTGTTTCTGCTCAGCAAAATAGTAATTCTTCAGTTCAGCCTGGTTTCTCTGCAGAGAAATTTCCAGTTTTTCCTAATTGCGAAAATTTAGAAGCTAAAAAATTAGAAAATTGTTTCTATAAAGAGGTTCAAGATTTTGTATTCAACAATTTTCAGGTTCCTCAAAAATTAAAAGAAAATAATTATAAAGGAACAGTGAAATTACTTTTTGAAGTAAATGCAGAAGGAGAATTTAAAGTGATTTATGTTTCTGCCGAAACAGAAGAATTGTCAGAAGAGGCAAAAAGAGTATTTGGAGCATTTCCAAAAATTAAGCCATCAACTTATAACGGAAAACCAACTTATTCTAAATACACTATTTCTATTGATATTCCTCTAAAAAGTTCAGCGCAGCTTGAGGCAGAAGCTTTGGCAGCAGCAGAAATTGAAAAACAGGTAGAAAAACCAATGACAGAATTGGATAGTATTGTGTATAAAAAGTACCGTAATCCGGAGTTTGATAGTCATTTAAATATTCCATTTTCTCATAGTTATTATTCACAATTTGATGCGGAAATGAATCAAGTAGGAAGTAATAATCATACCGCATCTAAACCTTACACATATGCTGAGGTTTCAAAGTACTATAATTTAAGAGCAGTTAATGAGTCACTGCAGAAAAAAACTTCAACTTGGCTGGGAAGAAAATGGTGGAATGAAAATTTAGTGCAGATTCAGGGAGAAGATTATTGGTTTACTTTAAATCCGATTGTAGACTTGCAAATGGGTAAAGCTTCAGATCTTGATGCATCTTACACTTATGTAAATACTAGAGCGCTAAACTTTAGAGGAGGTTTGGGAAAGCAAATTAACTTTACGACTACATTTTTTGAAAGCCAAGGAAGATTTGCGGGTTATTTTAATGATTACGCAGAATCCATAAAACCTTCTGGAGGAAATCCGGCGATAATTCCAGGAATTGGAATTGCGAAAAGGTTTAAAACAGATGCTTACGATTTTCCTTTAGCGGAAGCGAATATTACTTTTGCGCCAGGTAAAATTTTTGATTTCCAATTAGGTTATGGGCGAAATTTTATAGGAGACGGTTATCGTTCTTTATTGGAAAGTGACGGAGCAAGCCCATATCCGTATTTTAAGATTAATACCAAATTTTGGAAAATTAAGTATACCAATACATATATGTGGATGAAAGACGTTCGTCCAGAAGTAACAGAGGGAGGAACATATGCAACAAAATTTATGGCAAATCATTATTTGAGCTGGAATGTTTCAAATAGAGTAAATTTAGGTTTTTTTGAATCTGTAGTTTGGACTAACACCAATAATAGAGGTTTTGATGCTAATTTTATTAACCCTATTATTTTTTATAGAGCAGTTGAGTTTGGTTCTTCATCAAAAAGTGGAAATGCGCTTTTAGGAATAACAGGTAAATACAAATGGAATAATAGCATAAATCTTTATTCACAATTCTTGATCGATGAATTTTCTGTTTCTGATGTTGGCGCAGGAAATCAAAGCTGGAAAAATAAATTCGGATTTCAGCTTGGAGCAAAATATTTCAATGCATTTAACGTAAAAGATTTGTTATTGCAGGTTGAGTTGAATAACGTACGTCCTTATGTTTACTCGCATAGTGCTGTTATTACAAATTATGGGCATAACAATCAGAGTGTGGGGCACCAATGGGGAGGAAATTTTAAAGAGCTTGTAGCAATTGCAAGATACCATAAAGGTCGTTGGCTTGCTGATGCAAAATTAACAGTTGGAACAAGAGGTTTGGATTTTGATACTACAGAAGACTCTTATAATTATGGAGGTAATATTTATAAAAGTTACGATGTAAACCGTCCATATGACACAGGTGTGAAAATTGGACAAGGAAACAAGACCAATGTTTTTATTGCTGATATTCAAGGAGGATATTTAATTAACTCGATGACAAACTTGAAGTTATTTGGAAGTTTAATCTATAGAAATTTTGATCCGACACAAGAAACAGCAACAACTTTTAAGCAAAGTACTACTTGGTTTAGTATCGGATTACGTTCGGATATTTTCAACTGGTATTTTGATTACTAGTTTTTAATAAGATTTTTCGAAATAATAGTGTTAAAGAATGCTGAGATCTTAATTTGTATAGGTTTTATTGAAAAAAATCTATTTTTATAGGCTTAAATTCTACAATCTAATTTGTACATTTGCACCACTCAAAAAAAATACACAAAATACAACGGTATTGAACGCTGCAAAAAATACATTATCACTCAAATCAATATTTCTAGATTTTAAAGAGATTACTAAAGCTGGTTTAGCTATTAGTGTGTTGTTTTCTTCTATTGCTGGATATTTATTAGGAGTAGATTCAGAGCATCCTTTTAAATGGAGTGTTTTGGCTGTTTTGGCGGTTGGAGGTTACTGCATGGTAGGAGCGTCAAATGCTTTTAATCAAGTAATCGAAAAAGATATCGATTCTTTAATGGATCGTACCAAAAACCGTCCAGTTCCTTCTGGGCGTATGTCTCCAACAGTAGCTTTGTTAGTGGCAAGTTTGCTTACTATTATTGGTATTGCACTTTTATATACGATAAACGCAAAGTCAGCAATGTTTGCTGCAATTTCTATATTTCTTTATACAAGTGTTTATACACCATTAAAAACAGTAACTTCGTTGTCTGTTTTTGTTGGAGCATTTCCTGGTGCAATTCCGTTTATGTTGGGGTGGGTAGCAGCAACAGGCGAATTTGGTATCGAAGCAGGAACTTTATTTTTAATTCAATTCTTTTGGCAGTTTCCTCATTTCTGGTCTATTGGGTGGTTTTTGTATGAAGATTATGAGAAAGCAGGAATTTTTATGCTTCCAACAGGTAAAAAAGACAAAGGAACTGCGTTGCAAATCATATTGTACACAATTTGGCTTATCATAGCATCGTTATTACCTGTATTAGGTTTTACAGGGCAATTATTTATTTCTCCAATTGCAGCAGTTTTAGTGTTTCTATTAGGGATTTGGATGCTTTTTTATGCAGTTCGTTTGTATAAGTTAAGAACCGCAAAAGCAGCGAGAACATTAATGCTTGTAAGCGTTTCATATATTTCGCTTTTACAAATTGTATTTATAGTAGATAAATTTTTAAGATAGTTGTTATGGAAATGACATTGAAAACAAATGAAGAACAAGTAAGAAAGTCAAAATCAGCAAAACTGATTCTGCTTTTTGCAATGGTTAGTATGACCATGATGTTTGCTGGTTTAACAAGTGCATTTGTGGTAAGCAAATCAAGAGCAGATTGGTTGAAGAATTTTGAACTTCCTTCGGCATTCTATTGGAGCACTGCGGTAATTATTGCTTGCAGCGTTACTTTTTATTTAGCAAAAAAAGCTATTCAGAAAGACAATAGAAACGCAGTTACAGGATTGCTTCTTGGAACTTTGGCTTTAGGAGTTTTATTTGTGGTATTACAATTCAAAGGATTTGGACAAATCGTTTCTGAAGGGTATTACTTTACGGGAGAAGGTAGTTCAATTACTACAACTTTTCTTTATGTTGTAACAGTTACACACTTGTTACACTTAGCTGGCGGATTAATTTCACTTTTAATTATAATTTATAATCATTTTAAACAAAAATACAATTCGACTCAAACTCTTGGTATAGAACTAGGTGCGATGTATTGGCACTTTTTGGATTTATTATGGGTATATTTATTTTTATTTTTATATTTCTTTAAATAAGAAAAAAACGTAAATTTGGGAACTTTTTAACGAATATCTTTTATGGGAGCGACAGTTACTACTGCAAACAACGACGAAAAAACTTGGGGAGGCGGTCACAATGAGCCTTTAGGAGCAAG
This sequence comes from Flavobacterium sp. GW823-FHT06G12, assembly GCF_058794775.1. NCBI lineage: Bacteria > Pseudomonadati > Bacteroidota > Flavobacteriia > Flavobacteriales > Flavobacteriaceae > Flavobacterium > Flavobacterium sp. GW823-FHT06G12. The sequence continues at coordinate 437,610 of NZ_JBXAHE010000005.1, read as the reverse complement.
TTATGGTAAAATGATGATGTGGTTTTTTATCGTATCAGATGCCTTAACATTCTCTGGATTTCTAGGAGCTTATGGTTTTTCTAGATTTAAATTTATTGAAACTTGGCCTTTGGCTGATGAAGTGTTCACTCACTTCCCATTTATGCATGGTGTTGCGGCCCCAATGTATTATGTAGCATTAATGACTTTTATTTTGATCTTTTCTTCTGTAACAATGGTGCTAGCTGTTGACGCAGGACACCAATTGAAAAAGACAAAAGTTGCAATCTACATGTTTTTAACTATTATTGGAGGTTTAATTTTCGTTGGTTCTCAAGCTTGGGAATGGAAAAACTTTATTAAAGGTGAATACGGAGCAGTTGAAACAGTTGGAGGTAGCTTACTTCAGTTTGTGGACAAAGATGGTAAAAGAGTAGCTTTAGCTGATTTTGCTGTTAAATTGCCAGAACAAAGAGAAGCTCTAACTAGAAGCCATTCAACTTGGTTTATGGAAGATGCTGAATCTCTTCCTACTTATACAGTTGCTGAAGTTCAGGCTGGTTTTAAAGCTCACCCTGAAATTTTAATTAGAACAGAAAAACTTACAGATAAAAAACAGAAAACAATCTTATCAAGAGAAGAGTCTGAAAAACATTTAGCTACTGCTAAATATGTAGTAGAAGGTGCTAACTTGATCAGAAACGAGTACGGTAATAAATTATTTGCTGATTTCTTCTTCTTCATTACAGGTTTCCACGGATTCCACGTATTCTCTGGAGTTATTATCAATATCATTATTTTCTTTAATGTATTGTTAGGTACTTACGAGAAAAGAAGAAGCTACGAAATGGTAGAAAAAGTTGGATTATACTGGCACTTCGTAGATTTAGTTTGGGTATTTGTATTTACAGTTTTCTACCTAGTTTAATTTTAGAATTTAATTATTATGTCACACGAGCACGTATCAAATACAAAAAGAATCTGGTTTGTTTTCGGATTACTTTCAGTAGTTACTACAGTTGAAGTTATCTTAGGTATCTACAAACCTGGAGCATTAGAATTTACTCATTTTGTTGGTTTAAATCTGTTAAACTGGATTTTCTATATCCTTACAGTTTTCAAAGCATATTATATTGTATGGGCATTTATGCACATGGAAGGTGAAAAAAGCAGCCTTAGATGGTCTGTAGTTTCTCCTGTTATCTTCCTAGTTTTATATTTATTGTTCATTCTGTTAACAGAAGGACATTATATTTATGGGGTTTTTAAAGATTCTACTATTAAATGGAATTTTTAACATGATATTAATTCGAAAAGAAGCTCCGATTAACGGAGCTTTTTTTATTTTTGTACCTCAATAATTCTCCGTTAATACAATGAAAAAAAATATAGTTCTCTTTGTACTTTTTGTATTGCCAATTGTAGCGTATTTGTTTTTTGCTTCTGGTGTAAATAGTTTTACAACACTTCCGGTAATAACTCCCAAAGTAGCCGATTTTGGGGATTGGAATTCATTAAACGGAAAAAAAATCTCCCTTGATAAAAAGATTACGGTGCTAGGTTTTGCTGGTACAAACATTCTAGAAAATAGAGGTAACTATTTTAATTTGAATGAGAAGATCTACAAACGTTACAATGGTTTCGAAGATCTTCAGTTTGTTGTTCTTTGCCCAATAGGAACAGAGAAAGAAGCGCAAAAAATTGTTGATGCATTATCTCCTTTTACCGATGTTAAAAATTGGAATTTTGTATTTGCTTCAAAAGAGGATATTCAGAAATTTTACAACGGTTTGCATTTAAAAGAAAAATTAAATGGAGATCTTGGGACTTCTAATGTTTACATCATCGATAAAGAGCGTAATCTAAGAGGAAGAAAAGATCCAAAAGAATATAAAGAAGGATATGATACTTTTCATCCATCTGAGTTGAGTAATGAAATGCTGGATGATTTCAAGATCATTTTATACGAATATCGCGCAGCATTAAAAAAGAATCATAACGCTACAAAGCAACTTTAAAAATCATTTTTATATGTTTAAAAACAAATCATATATCGGAATCTCTTTTATCATTCTGATTTTTGGGATTTATGCTATTCCTAAAATTGTTGATCGAGTTAAAAACGGTGATGTTGTAAAAGGAAATCGTTTGGATAATGTTGGGGCAAAAACTTCAAAAGACACTAAGCTTTTGACAATTGGTCCGGCTCCAAAATTTGAATTGACAAATCAGGACAATGTCAAAATCTCAAATGAAACGTATAAAGGAAAAGTGTATGTTTTGGAATTTTTCTTTACAACTTGTCCTTCGATCTGTCCAAAGATGAACATGAGCATGTTGGAGATTGAAAAGACTTTTTTTGGCAATCCTAATTTTGGAATTGTTTCTATTACAATCGATCCAAAACATGATACTCCGCAAGTTTTAAAAGATCATGCTAAGTTACTTGGAGTGAAATCTTCAAACTGGAATTTCTTGACTGGAGATAGAAATGTAATTATGGATTTGTCAAATAAAGGTTTTAATCTTTATGCAGGAGAAAATGATAAAGTGAGTGGAGGATTTGAGCACTCAGGTTTGTTTGCTTTGATTGATAAAGACGGAAATATTCGTTGCAGAAAAGACGAGTTCGGAAATCCGAATATTTATTACGATGGTTTAGATAAAAAAGGTGTACGTGATATTCAAGAGGATATTAAAATTTTATTAGCAGAATAATGGAAGATAATAATTTAGAGAAAAAATATAACAAGTTTATTATTGCAGTTTCAATTGTAATTCCGGTTGTAGTAGCAATTTTGTTTGGAGTTAAGCTTAAGGATTTTGGTTACAATGTTGAGCCATTGTCAATGTTGCCTCCAATTTATGCTACAATTAATGGTTTTACAGCTGTAGTTTTGGTTGCTGCTGTTTTGGCTATAAAAAAAGGAAACCAGAAACTTCATGAGCGATTAATGACTTTGGCTATTGCTCTGTCTGTTGCATTTTTGGTAATGTATGTGGCGTATCACATGACTTCGGATTCTACTAAATTTGGTGGAGAAGGTGCTATACGTTATATCTATTTCTTTATTCTTGTAACACATATTTTATTGTCGATTGCTATTATTCCGCTTGTTTTAATAACGTATGTAAGAGCGCTTTCGCAGCGTTTTGACAGACATAGAAAAATAGCTAAAATCACTTTTCCGCTTTGGCTGTATGTCGCGGTAACAGGAGTAGTGGTTTACTTAATGATTTCACCATATTATGTTTACTAAAAAAAATAATTTTCAAATCGTAAAATCCAAGTTCCAAGTTTTGTTTTTTGGAATTTGTTTTTTCCTTATTGGAGTTTCTGCCAATGCGCAATGTGCGATGTGTCGCGCAGCTTTGGGAGGAGATTCTAATATAAAAAAGGCTGAAGCAGTAAATGATGGAATTGTTTACTTAATGGTTATTCCTTATTTACTCGTATTAATAATTGGATATTTGATTTATCGAATGTATTCTAAAAAGAAAAAAGCAGTGTAAATTACACTGCTTTTTTTGCTCATTTTCTAAGTACATTTTAGCCTTTTCTTTAAATAATTTAATTCTTTCTGAAGGAATTTTCACTGGTAAACAAAGTATTTCTTTAGCTATTTTAATTGCCTTTTCTTTCTGATTTGTTTTTAGATACAAATTAAATAAATCCATTCTGGCATCAAATCTATAAGGCTCAACATTTTTATTATAAATATAAATTTTCTCGGCTTCAAAGTACATATCCATCCTTTCAAAAAGTCTTGCTAAGTTTTGTCCTAAACTTGGTTTGCCAGATTTTTCAAAGCCATTTTTCAAGTAGTTAATGCCTTCTTTGTAGTTGTTATTTTTTAGAAGAATTATACCTGCCATAAAAAATTGCTCGCCATTTGCATCTATTTTTGAAACATAATTTTCTATTTTTTTTAATTCAGCAATTTCTTCTCCATTATAGATTCTTTTAAGGTTGTATTCTGCATTTAATCTTAAAGTAATTATAGTGGAAAATATGACAAGGAAAATAATTGCTATACCAGTAAAGAAGCTATTTTGTGTAAAAATCAGAATTGGTTTCATTTCTATTTGATTAATCACAAACACTGACAAAACGCATCCTATAACTATAAATAATGGGATAGGTATAATTGTATTTGTAAATGTAAAGATGATGATACATAGAAGCATAGAACGGCATGATTTTGTTGTTTTACTGTTGTTTGCTTTAACGAACAACATTATAATAAAAACATAAAAGACAGCGGTCCATATTATTCCCATCTCAAAGACTAATTCTAGAAAATCATTATTTGCATTGTATAGATAAGCAGCATTTCGAATTTCGTCCCAAGATCTTTCAATGCTAAAATAATCTGCTTTTGCCAAATTATATTGCAATGAAAACGAATCAAAACCAAAGCCAGTTAAAAGTTGATATTTAAGCTGTGATAAAGAATGTTTGATAATAAACAATCTTCCGGAAATAGATTCGGATTTAGGTGCACTCGTATTCCAAATCAAAGTAAAAAAGCAACTTAAAATTATAGAAACAAATAGTAGTTTCTTAAAAAAGGAGAATTCTTTAATTTCTTGATTTAAGGTATTCAGGTTAAAAACCATTCCCACAATTAATGCGACATATGCTCCTCTGCATTCTGTCAAATACAATCCATAACTTAGAATAATAAGACAGATAAAAAATAGAACTTTGTTAATATGAGATTTATTTTCTTTAGAAAACACAATTAAACTTAAAATGCCAATAACAAGAAATAAGGCTAAATGATTGGGTGAAAAAAACAATCCAGTGACTTGAAAATATTCATTTGAAGAAGACAACAAATTGTTTTTTTGCAAAATAGCTATTACTGAATTAAGTAAGGCAAGGAGAAACAGTAAACAATATATTTTTTTTGAAATTTCTAAAATCTTTTCTTTTGTATAAAGCGATCGTCTTAAAATGATATAGAGGAGCAGATAACCAATAAAGTACCATACTTTAAAATTAAAAACCTTTACATCAGACAAACTAATAAAGTTCCATAATCCACCTAAAAGTAAGATAATTATACAGAGGTCAAATAGATTTAATTTCCATTCTATGTTGTGGTTTTGGAATAGAAAAAAAGCACTTCCCATAACAATTACAAACAGCCAATAAATATATTTTCCGTGCAGAAATAGAAGATTGTCTAAATTTAACCTTACCAGCAACGATAAAAGCAAAAGAGCTAAAAAAATGAAGAGTTGTTGAATTTTCATTTTATAGATATTAAAAGTAAAATTTTGTGTAATTGGTAAATTTAACATTTTTAAATTTATTTTCTTACAATTTTGTATTAAAATTGTAAATTAAAACTTACTTTTAAAATGAAAATTCACTATTTGCCTTTATTACTATTATATCTGCCTGTTTTTTCTCAATCGATTTCGAATAAGGATTTGATAAAAAAAAGTTTAGAAGCTGTTGTGTCTAAACATTACCAATATGAAATTGAAAAAAAGGAAGCAGCTAAGTTTCTAATAGATAATCTGGAGATTCATTTTAGTGAGAATTATAAGTGGTTGGATAATCAAAACAGAAAAATTGATTTTAACGAATTAGACTTTCCAGATTTAAAGTTTGCAACACTTGCATTTCAGAAATTACAAGACAGTATCAAGTTAAAGCCTAAAATATATATAGTTAAGGATATTCATGCCATTACACCTGAATTTCTTATCAAAAACATTGATTTAGCTTTTGAAGCTTGGAAAAACAATCCTTGGTCACATTCTTACAATTTTGAAACTTTTTGCGAATACATTCTTCCGTACAGAAGTTTAACTGAACCACTGGAAGACTGGAGAACTGAATATTTGCAATTGGTTGCTCAAGCACACTTGAATGCAAAAAATATAGATGACCCTGTTGATGTTGCGACTCAGACAATCTTGGAATTAAAAAACTTTAGATTTTTAAACAACCGTCCTGATCCAATTCCTTATTTAAGTCCAAAACAATTGCTTTTTAGAAGAGAAGGGGCTTGTAATGATTTAGCAAATCTAACATTACTCGCCTGCAGGTCTATGGGGCTTGCGGTTACATTTGATTTTACACCAGAGTACGGAGCTTCGTCAAAAAGACATTTTTGGGACACCATTATCGATGAAAACGGAAAGCATATTCCGTTTAACGGCAATTGTTTTGGAAATCCTCAAGGACTTCCTTATGCTTATAATGCAACAGAAAAGCGGCTGGCAAAAGTATATAGAAAAACTTTTTCTATCCAGCAGAATTCCCTCGCTGCTTTAAGAGATACTTTATTAATTCCTGATGGATTTTTAAGAGAAAAAAACACTCTAGATGTAACAGAAGAATACGTTGCTACTGGCAAAATCAGTTATCCAATTAATCCTGAAACGAAGAATACAATAGCTTATTTAAATGTATTTAACCTTGCAAAATGGAGGGTAATCGACTGGGGTGAAAAAAAAGGCAGCATTGTCGAATTTAAAAACTTGGGTTCCAAGATTGTTTATTTGCCAAGTTTTTATGAATCAGCATCAAAAAAAATGAACTATGCCCGATATCCTGTTCTCCTTGATGATAACTTAAAACAGCAAATTCTGATTCCTAACTATAACAAGACCTTCTCATACAATGTATCGAGAGACAAAACTAAAAAGGAATCTGGACTTGATTTTAATTCATTTGAAGTGTTTGAAAATGAAATGTTCACCCTTTATGTATGGGATAATGGTTGGAATAAACTTGAAGAAGCCAAAGCAGAAAAAGATTTTATAAGGTTTTCTAAAATTCCTGATAACGCGCTTCTTTTGACACTTTGCTCCAAAAGTAATGGCTATGAACGCATTTTCAGAATTAACAGTGACACTAAGCAAATTGAATGGTACTAAAAATAGACTTATCTAAAAAAAAACTAAAACTATGAGAAAAAATGTATGCCAAATTCTTGTATTGCTATTTTTTATAAACGGAATACAGGCACAAAATTACAATGATTCCAAAAGTAGCACAAAAGACCGGTTCTATGAAAATGTTAAAAAAGCTGATTTAACTAAAACCAAGACAGAAGAACTCTTGAAAATAATCGAAGAAAGAAATCGAGTCTTAAAAGACTTAGACACTAAAAAGAAACAGGCAGATGCTCCGTATAGTATTCAAGATCCTGGTACGCTTTACAATTTTAAAATAAACAATGCAAGAAACGATTATGCACGCAAAATCAATGGACTTCTTACCTATAAAGAATACTGCGAATTTGCTGTAGATGATTATAAAAATGAAGCATGGCAAGATGCAAAACCTGAATATGAGAATTTGATCAATAATAATGCTCATTTGAAGGAAGATCAGAAACAAAAGTTATCTGAGTTCCTATATAATTATCATTTAAACCAGCTTTTAACTACTGCTTATTACAGTTTCGACAAAACAGTGCAAAAACCAAAACTGGGTATTTTAAGATTCAGTTTTGAAAAAGAATTTAAGAAACGCTGTAAAGATTATAATATAAAAAATCACGATTCAAATGGTGAGAATACCAATGGTTTTGAATGGAACTAGACATAACCCAATAAAAATCCAAAAACACACTAACTATATTATTAACCAATAATCTAATAAAACTATGAAAAAAATGTTATCCTTTATTTCACTTTTTGCTGTTTTTTGCGCGACAGCTCAAGTTAATTGTGAAGATAAAATACAGCATGCCAAGAAAATTTTAGAGAGCAAAAAACTGTATAATAATTATGAAACTCTTTTTCAGGAAATCTTTCCATGTGCAGAATCTGGAGACCCTCTTGCACAAAACTACATCGGATTGATGTATGTGCATGGTTTGGGTGTTCAAAAAGATGAAGCAAAAGGATTTGCTTATGTCGAAAAAGCGGCAAAAAGTGGGAATGCAGTTGGTGAATATAATCTCGGAAAACTCTATAGCGAGGGTCGCGGCTGTCAGCTAAACATGAATACGGCTGTAGGATGGTTTAAGAAAGCAATAAATCAAAATAATCAGCGTGCAGCGTATCATTTAGGATATATGTATTTAAAAGGTTTGGGTGTACCTCAAGACTATACTAAGGCAATCGAATGGTTTCAAAAAAGTGATTATGCAATGTCAAAACACTGGCTGGGAGTTTGTTATTATTTAGGATATGGCGTACCGCAAAATATCGAAAAAGCGTTAGAATATTTATACGGAAATACTACTCCAAATAGTGTGGCTTTTTTGAGAAATTTAAAAATAGACAAACGCGAACAGGTTTTAAGCCAGACTCAAAACGCAATAAATGAAGCCAATCAAGCCGATAGAAAAATTAATTCAGAGTTAATTTCTGAAAGCAGGGAAATTGTCCTTTCTGATGAAGCCGAGAACCAAAAAATAAAGCCAAAAACAATTTTGGGAGAATGGACAGGTCGTTTTATTGAGTACGATTGGTCTGGTGCAACACCTATTCGAGTTTTGCCAATAGACCTTACTATTAGTAAAAATAGCAATGGTAATTTACAATGTACTATAAATTTTGAAGGACAAACGTTTAAGAGTAACGCCTTACTTCAGGAAAACACTCTTATTGTTGAAGATTTCAAGTTTAAGCTAGAACAATTGTATCCTCACGACTTTAAAAACGATAAATTGGAATATGAAGTTTTAGGAATGAACATTAGCCAGAAAAATTACAACAATATTCCATATTTATTATTTGATGTAGATAGTTTTATTGATTACTGGCGAGAACCCGGTACACCGATTACCTTAATTCTAAGACCGAAAAACAACCAGATTTCTGCTCAAGATGAAGCGCTAATGCTGGCACTGGCAGCACAAAAAGCCGATTTTATAAAAGTATATCCTGTACCGTTCAAAGACCAGCTTTATGTTGCGTTTGATTTAAATAAACCCTCAAAAGTACAAGTAAGCCTCACCAGCGTTACTACAGGAGAGACAAAACTTGTCGCAGCAACAAATTTAGAAAATGGTACGCAGTCTTATACTGTAGATACAAACAATTTGCAAAAAGGATTTTATATCGTACAGGTACATGAAAACGATACAGTACATACCAAAACCATTATAAAATAATAAGCCATGAGAGAAAATTTTAAGAAATACAGTAGCTTCCTGTTGTTATTTATGATGGTGATTTTTAGCAACACCATAAAAGCACAAACTAACGAAAGTGGCGGTGGTTTTAATTGGGATGGAATAAATGATTTAGACAATGTGAATGTTCCTGGAAATGGTGGATCTAATAATTCATGGGATTATGCTTCACATTATTGGAATTATGAACCAAACAATTATATTGGCAGTAATAACGATTATAACCCGCAATATAGTACAGGGTCTAATCCTGGGCAAACAACTGGAGGGGGATCTGCTGGCAACGGTGGAGGGGCAAATCGACAAACCAGATCTCAGGTTATTTTGACCAAAAAAGTAAAACCCGGACAAACCCATACCCAAAGTATAAAGGTGTTGAGAGATCCTAATACTAGCACTAACAAAAAAGTTATAGATCTTATTGTTAGTGGACAAAAGGTTGGAACGGTTACTTTTTCTGAACCGCAAAGAGATGCTAACGGAGTAGACATTTATTCTAAAATGACTGTGGAGGTTTTTTATAATTCTCCTGTGGCTATAACCAATATCACATTTGACGATCCAGAAACATCGACATACGAAGGTTCACAGCACAGTACCAACGGAAATCTTAAGATTGCAGAAATAGATTTGAGTTTTTATCAAACTTTAGGGATTATCAATTTTAGCACACCGATAAACGAAGAGGAAGATATCATTTTTACAGGAAGCATTGCTGCTGCCAATGATTCTCAGACAAATGTAAAAGATCCTTGTATTGTGGCTAAAGAACTTACTACTTTAGGTACAAATCCTGTTTTTAAAAAAGCAGTACAGGATATTAGGAGCGCTCCAGATTTTTACGGAAAGGAGTATGGTATCTCTTTGGGAAAAAATTCAAGCGGACAAATTATCGCGACAGACATGAAACCGGGAGATAAAATAGGTGTTGAAGTAAATTATAGTGTACAAGGTTTTTTTCTGAATTTACATAACCATCCCAGTCATCAAATTCATTCTGGTAAAGATCTGTACAACATGGCATTTTTCAACAAATTATATCCTAATTATACCGGTAGTATTGTCTTGCCAAATAAAGACGAAGTTTATACTGCTGTAGTAACCGATTTAGCAGCTGCACAGGTCTTTGCTGCAAGATATCTTACCGATCCAAAAACAAAAGAGCCTACTCATTATCCTGAGTTTATGAAATTAGAAATGTATAAAGTTTGGGATAAGATGAAATCTTATTCTATTGAATCTGAATCTAGAGCTAAGGCTTTTGTTGTCAATAAATATAATGCAGGTATTACTTTCTTTAGACAAAATAATGACGGAAAATTCTATCCGCTTATCATTAAAGAAACTAAACAGGCTGATGGTTCTTTTGTATATACTTTAATTCCTTGTGTTTAATTTAAAATAAGAAAAAATGAAAAAGGTAATCAAACTTTTTGCAATATTGTTTGTGGTGCAAATAGGGCACTCCCAACAATTAGTTCAAAATATTAATGATGTTTCTCGTCTTAAAGATTATGAAGCAATATTCTTAAATAAGCCTCTAAAAGATTTATTGAAAGAAATTAAACCCGAAATAAAAATTGCCTTTCCAAACAATGAACCACCTTCGTTTGTTTTCATGTTCCTTACATCTGATCAATTAAGAAAAGATGAGGGAACTATTTCTGAAAATGTAGCTCTCTTTGTATATGTAAAAGACTTTATTGATTGGAATTGGGAAAATAGACCAAAAGGAAAAGAACCTGTATGGACTAAAGCGGATGCTGAGAAATATGGAAATATGATAGTAACTCGTATAAGCATTGTTTATTAATAAAAAAAATTTAACTCCAGAGTCAAAATTGAAGATTGGCTCTGGAATTTTAGTAAAAGTTTTTAATAAAAAACAAGAGTTAGCATTAGCTTACTATATCAATAAATTCATTTTTGACAGACCAATTAGTATTATTAAAATCAAACAATTTAATTAATATTTTTTATGAAAAGTTATATTTTACTCTTAGTGTCCTTTTTTATATTAAAAAGCTTTGGACAAAATAGTATTGAAATTCCTACGCCATTCAAAGAGGAAATTACACCAAGACTTCGGAGTGATGAATGGTATAAGTTAATCAATCCTTATAATGAATTTCAAGTTTCAATTACAGATGAAAAACTTGAAGTTGCAAAATATAATTACAGCGAAGGATGTGAAATCAAAACTCCAGAAGGCAAATTTATTGGAATAAATGTTGGTGAATGGGGTGGGAAACTGTTTTTTGTACCAACAGAAAGTGCAAAAAAAAGTTTTGTAATAAAAGAAGGAAATATAAAATTTATATTCAGCTACAAGGATAAAATCTATTTCATTGAAGGACTTACGCATATGATTACTAGTGAAGGGGCTTTATTTGAGCTTGATATTTAAGGTGCTACTATCAGTTATAAAAGAATATTAGATTTTGATGACTCGCCAGAAGCCTTTACTATTTATCAGGATCAAATTTTTATTGCGGGTTATAAAAACTTTTATATTATCAAGGATTTTAAAAAAGAAGTAATTTTTGAAAACACATTTTGGAGCTCTTTATATCCAAACTCAATTGCAGTATTTGATAACGAAAATGTTTTTGTTGGAATGAGAGGTGGAATCGTAAAACTTGATCTTACTAAAAAAAGTTTAAATTTTTATAAAAATGATTAGAGAAAAAATGCCTCTTCGGTTAAAATAATGGAATTCAAAAGACTTTTAATAATGGATAAATTGATTTTGTAATTATTGTAAAAATATCCTCTAAAATACGGCTCTGGAATTCTAATGAAATACAAGCATAAATATTAAAATCAAACAATTTAAATACTTTTTTTTCATGAAAAATTTTATTGTATTCTTCTTGTCCTTCTTTATATTAAAAAGCTTCGGGCAAAATAGTATTGATGTTCCCAAGGCATTCGAAAAAACAATTCCGCCAAAAGCCTGGAGTGTTGAGTGGGATAAGTTACACAGTTCAGAAAATGAATTTCAAGTTTTTATTACAGACGAAAAGCTAGAAGTCTCAAAATATAAGGAAAGCAAAATATGTGAAATCAAAACTCTAGATGGCAAATTTGTTGGAATAAATCTTGCAGAATGGGGAGGAAAACTTCTTTTTGTACCCTCAGAAAGTGAAAAAAAATGTTTTACAATAAAGGATGGAGACATAAAATTTATATTTAGCTATAAAGATAAAATCTATTTTATTGAAGGAATTTCAGTTATGCATAATAGTCCAGGTGCTTTGTATGAGCTTGACACTTCAGGTGCTGATATTAGTTATAAAAAAATATTAGATTTTGATGATGTGCCTCAAGCCTTTACTATTTATCAAGATAAAATTTTCGTTGCTGGTTATAAAAATTTTTATATTATCAACGATCTTAAAAAAGAAATGATTTTCGAAAACACATTTTGGCGTTATTTAGATCCAAATTCAATTGCGGTATTCAATAACAAAAATGTTTTTGTTGGAATGAGAGGCGGAATTGCAAAACTTGATTTGACTAAAAAGGTTCTGACGTTTTATAAAAACAATTAGAGAAAAATATCTTTAATGCTTTTTTTCAGTATGAAAAAAAGTTATCAGAGCATTGGATGATATGATGCGTTTAAACAAGATAAGTCTATGTAATAAGCCTCTGTAATCATTAGATTTTAGAGGCTTATGATGTGTTTAATTGTAGACTAATTATTTAAGTCCGTTTACAGAAACATTTACCGTTCCATTTATTTTGATGAAAGCTATAATTGCCTGATTGGTTAGCTGTATTTTATCAAATTGAATATCCTCCATTTTTCCATTTACAAATACACCAGGCATTGGAGAATAATTCTTTAAATAACCTGCCATGCTTTTCTTTCCTTCTTCCAAATTAGGCTGGATTGAATAGCGGCAGTTTTCTTCCATTTTTCTTAAAATATATCCTTGTGCAAGCCAGTTTGCAGTTCTCATTAATTTACTTTTAGTATCTAGAACATAATCTAATTTGTCAAAATAAATTTCTTTCGTTTGAGGATTATATGATGGAAATCCGTTTAAATAAATAGTTCCGTTTATAGATCCTAAAACGTCTAATGCAATAACCATTTTTCCGTCTTTATGCCAGATTGAAACATTTTTCACTGTGACTTTTTTGCTTCCTGAACCAAATTCCTGACCGACAAAATTTTTGGTCATAATCTTAGAAGCGTCTACGTAACTTGAAATAGCGGCAATATTTGCAGAAATCTGGCTTGGAATTTTGGCAACTGGTTTTAAAGCAATTTTGTTTGCACTATATTTAGATTCTGGTTGTTTTCCAACAATGGTTTCCATATTGCATTTCATTCCCATGTCAAGAATAAAAGAATCGTTTTTAAGCTTGGCGTTTGTTGAGTAAATTTCAATAGGAACAATACGAAGCCAACTTTCATATGTGTCGCTCATTTGAAAAGGAGTACAGATTTTTTCAACCGCTTGAAGAACGTTAGGCTTAAAGTCCATAGATTTTTCAATTGCCCCGTCAATTTCTTTTTCTAGGTTGCTTTTAAAAATAGAAATAGCCGGATTTATTAAATAAGTAATTGGCATATTTTTACCAAATATGGTCATTGTTGGGCTTTCATTCCAATTTAGCGATTTGAACTCCGTTTTTGTAGTTAATTTCCAATTGCTTAAAGTTGTTTCGCTAGATAAGGTTATAACTCCGTTTAGATTGAATTCTCTAACGTCGTACAACTCTATCCCCATTTTTTTTGTTCCGATTCTATACTTGATATTCGCTTTAAGCGGCAAAATGGTTCTAATTCTTTTGTTAGGATTTGATGGATCGTTCTGAATTTTGATAGGAGCCTGTTTCCAGATTTTAATTTGAATATCATCATCTTCGATGTTGTTGTCTTCATAAATCACTCCGTTAAGAAGAGAATTTGTTTGATTTTCGATATCGCTTAGTTTTATCGTAATCGGAAGGTTGATGAATGATGGACTACTGTCATAAACGAGCGGACTGGCATCGTCTGGTTCAGGTTTTAATGTTTCTAATTTTGAAGTTGAAGAACAGCTTGTTAATACGGCAAGCACCGAAAACATTGAAATAATAGAAGTAAGCTTCATTTTAATATGAATTTTTAGACAAGGTAAAATTACAAAAACAATCATATTTTATTAAAAAAGTGTAACAATAAGTAAAAAAGGAAGTCTAATACAAAATAGGTAACATAATTATTAACTTTTTATTATCATAAATTACTTAATAAAAATGTTATTATTGTCTAAAAAATTTAACAATACCATGATTGAAATAAAAGATTTACACAAATCCTATAAAATGGGAAGTTCAGAATTACATGTATTAAAAGGAATAAATTTTAATATAGAAGAAGGAGAATTAGTTGCAATCATGGGGTCATCAGGTTCAGGAAAATCAACACTTCTTAACATTTTAGGAATTTTGGATGAAGCTGATTCTGGAAGTTATATTTTAGACAAAACACCTATAAAGAAATTAAACGAAACGATTGCTTCAAAATATCGTAACAAATTTTTAGGTTTTGTTTTTCAATCTTTTAACTTGATCAATTACAAGACAGCATTAGATAATGTTGCAATGCCATTATATTATCAAGGTATTAAAAGAAAGGAACGTTACGAAATAGCAATGAAGTATTTGGAAAAGGTAGGTTTAGGAACTCATGCTCACCATTTGCCAAACGAACTTTCTGGAGGTCAGAAACAACGTGTTGCTATTGCGAGAGCATTAGCCTCGAATCCGAAAGTATTGCTTGCAGATGAGCCAACGGGAGCTCTTGATACCAAAACTTCTTATGAGGTCATGGAGCTTATACAAGGGATTAACGACGAAGGGAAAACAATTTTAATTGTTACACACGAACCTGATATTGCGGCAATGTGCAAAAGAAATGTGGTCCTAAAAGATGGATTAATTATCGATGATAAAAAAGTAGAACAAATTAGAGCTTCGTCTTATGTTTAATATTGAACGTTGGCAGGAAATATTTGAAGCCATTTCTAAAAATCGTTTAAGAACATTCTTAACGGGAATTTCTGTGGCTTCTGGAATTTTTATTTTGGTAATTCTGCTTGGTGCAGGTAAGGGGCTTCAAAACGGAATTGAAAAACAATTTGAACGTGATGCGGCTGGTATTATTGAGGTATGGTCTGGAACAACTACAAAGGAGTACAAAGGATTAAATCCAGGGAGACAAATTCAATTTCGAAATAGCGATTACAATCAATCGGTACAGAAATTTGAAGACAAACTAGATTTAAGGGCTTCTACAAATAATTATTGGGGACAACCTTTTTCTTACGGTAAAGAATCGGGTAGTTATCAGTTTAGAGGTGTCAATCCAGATTATGGTGGGATAGAGAATTTGACCATAGTTCAAGGCCGTTATATAAATGCTAAAGACTTAGAAAGTAACGCTAAAGTTGCGGTTATTGGGATGAAACTAAAAACCGATTTGCTTAAAGATAAAGAGGCAATTGGAGAGGAAATCCTAATTAATAATATTAACTTCAAAGTAGTTGGTGTTTTTACAGATCCAGGAGGAGAAAGAGAAGAGACTCGTGCTTATTTGCCATTGACTACAGTTCAGAAAACATTTGGTGGTGGAGATAAAATTAGCAACTTGTTTTTTACCCTAAAAAAGACAAACGATTATGATGAAGCTTTGGCTCAATCAGAAAAATTTACACAAGATTTAAAAGACTTGTTAAAGAGTAAAAATGTGGTGGCTCCTGACGATGATAGTGGTGTAGGAGTGTATAACTCTGTTAAAGACGCTAAGCAGTTTTACGATTTAAACTTATATATCAGACTCTTTTTTTGGTGGGTAGGTATCTGTACGATTATAGCAGGTGTGGTTGGTGTTAGTAATATCATGCTTATTATTGTAAAAGAACGAACAAAAGAAATTGGAATTAGAAAAGCGCTAGGAGCTTCACCTATTTCTATTATTACAATGATTCTTCATGAATCGATTTTTATTACGACCATTGCAGGTTTTGTCGGCTTATTGGCAAGCCTTATGTTGTTGGAATTTGTTGGGCCGATGGTTCAAAGTGAATATTTCAGAAATCCTGAAGTAGATTTTAGTGTTGCTCTAACTACTTTGGTATTACTTGTTTTTGCAGGAGCAATGGCGGGATTTTTCCCAGCTTACAGAGCAGCCAAAATTAAACCTATTGTAGCACTTAGAGACGAATAATCATGTTTAGTAAAGATAATTGGGACGAAATATTACAGGCTTTAACAGCAAATGTATTCAGGACAGTTCTAACTGCTTTTGGAGTGTTTTGGGGAATATTCATTTTGGTGATATTGCTAGCTGCGGGAAAAGGACTTGAAAACGGTGTAAAAAAAGGTTTTGATGGCATTGCGACAAATACTATGTTTATGTGGAGTCAGACAACATCAAAGGCCTACAAAGGTTTGCCAAAAACACGACGTTACGATTTTAGAAATAGTGATGTTGCGGCATTAAAACAAGCTATTCCAGATTTGCTATACGTTTCTCCAAGAAACCAGCTAGGAGATTTTAACGGAAGCAATAATGTCGTTAGAGGAACTAAAACCTCCGCTTTTACAGTTTATGGAGATTATCCAGAGTTGATTAAGCAACAGCCAATGGATATTATTAAAGGCCGTTTTGTAAATCAACAGGATATTGAAGGAAGAAGAAAAGTTGCTGTAATTGGTAAAGGTGTTATTAGCGAACTTTATGGTAAAGAGGAGGAATGTATAGGAACTTATATTAAAATTAACGGCATAAACTTTATGGTGGTTGGAGTTTATAAATCCAAACAGCAAGGAGGTAATGCAGAACAGGATCAAAAAAATATATTTATTCCGTTTACAACTTTTCAGCAGGCTTTTAATTATGGAGACAAAGTGGGCTGGATGGCGCTTACAGCAAATGATGACTCATCTATAACAGATTTAAAACCAAAAATATTAGAAATAATTAAAGCGTTGCATTCTGTTAATCCAACAGACGATCGTGCGGTTGGAAATTTTGATTTGTACGAACAGTTTAATAAAGTGCAAAGTCTATTTAACATCCTTCAAGTAATTGCCTACTTTGTTGGAACATTAGTTTTGATTTCGGGAGTAATTGGGATTTCCAATATCATGCTAATTGTGGTTAAAGAACGCACAAAAGAAATAGGAATCAGAAGAGCTTTAGGTGCAACTCCTGGAGCAATTAGAGGACAAATATTATTAGAATCTATATTTTTAACAATCATTTCTGGAATGCTCGGAATTGCTGTTGCAACAGGAATTATAGCACTCTTAAATATGGCTTTAGATTCTATGCCGCCAGGAAGCAACACCATGTTTGCCAATCCAAGTGTAGATTTGAGAGTTGTATTTGTGGCATTATTAATATTAGTAGGATCAGGATTGCTTGCAGGTTTTATTCCCGCGCAGACCGCTATTAGTATTAAGCCCGTAGATGCATTAAGAACAGAATAAATTATCAATCAAAATAAAATCGATTAAACCAAAAACAAATGAAAAAAGGAGTAACCGTTACCATTTTAATATTTATTGCAATTGTTTTTTTTGGCGCGCTTTACTATTTGTATGCTAAAAATCAAGAATCGCCGATTGTATTTAAAACGGAAAAAGCAGAAATTAAAACTATCGTAAAAAATACTATTGCGACAGGTAATATTCAGCCTGACGAAGAGGTTTTAATTAAACCAAATATCTCAGGTATTATTGAAGAAGTATACATCAAAGCTGGAGAAAAAATCAAAGCTGGTGATATGATTGCTAAAATTAGAGTTGTAGCAAATGTTTCGAATGTAAGCAGTACACAGAATCAGGTTACAACAGCTAAAATAGCTTTAGATAATCAGGAAAAGCTTTATAAAAGACAAAAAACATTATTTGAAAAAGATGTAATTTCTGCAAATGATTTTGATGCAGCTCAAGTAGCATACAATCAGGCTAAACAAACTTATCTGGCTGCAAAACAAAGTTTAGATATAGTAAAAACAGGAACAACTTCTTCTTTGGGTAGTTATGCCAATACATTAATTCGTTCTACAGTTAATGGAATGGTGCTAGACGTTCCTGTAAAAGTGGGGAACCAAGTTATCGAAAGTAATAACTTTAACGAAGGAACTACAATTGCAAGTGTTGCCGATGTTGGAAGAATGATTTTTATTGGAAAAATCGATGAATCTGAAGTTGGAAAAATTAAAGAAAAAATGCCAATTGAGATTACAATTGGTGCTATCGAAAATAAAAAGTTTGATGCCGTTTTAAATTACATTGCGCCAAAAGGAGTTACAGAAAATGGTGCTATCCAGTTTGAAATAAAAGCACAAATGATTAACAGAGATGATACTTTTATTAGAGCTGGTTTAAGCGCTAATGCTTCAATTATTTTGGAGAAAGCAGACAAAGTTCTAGCACTAAAAGAATCTTTGGTTCAATTTGACAAAAAAACACAAAAGCCTTATGTAGAAGTTGAAACTGCTCCACAGAAATTTCAAAGAAGAGATTTGGTTCTTGGGGTTAGTGACGGAATCTACGTTCAAGTTAAAAGCGGTATAAAGGACTCAGATAAAATTAAAATCTGGAATCAAGGCTTAATCAATGAAGGAGAAAAAAAATAATTTAGTTTGAAAGTTTAAGAATCTTTTTTGGTTTTAAAAAACGTTAAATTTGCGTAGTTCGGTTTACTGCGCTTTCATTAAAAGTATATGAAAATAAACAAATATAATAGTCTGTTTTTTGCAATGTTATTCGGTTTCGGATTAACTGGACAGGCGCAATCAAAGCAATGGACTTTAGAAGAGTGTGTTAGATATGCACTCGAAAATAATATCACAATCAAACAGTCAGAATTGGACTTGAAAAATGCCGATATAGATAAGAAAGCGGCATATGGAAGATACCTTCCTTCTGTAAATGGTAGCGCTTCTCACTCTTGGAACGTTGGTTTGAACCAGGATGTTACAACTGGTATTTTACGTAATTCAACTACACAATATTCTTCTGTAGGATTAAATGCTGGAGTAGATATCTATAAAGGTCTTCAGAATCAAAATACCCTTAGAAAAGCGAAATTGTCAATTATTGCTTCGCAGTATCAATTGTTAAAAATGCAAGAAGATATTTCTCTAAATGTTGCCAGTGCGTTTTTGCTGATTTTATCTAATAAAGAAGATTTAAAAGTAAAAAAAGAACAGTTAATAATCGATGAGAAAAGATTTGCCCGTTCTGAAGAAATGGTAAATGCAGGAACCATTCCGCGTGGGGATTTATTTGATTTGAAAGCAACTGTAGCAACAGATAAACAAAATATCGCAGTTTCTGAAAACAATTTGTTAATCTCTAAATTGAGCTTAGCGCAACTTTTGCAATTAAAAGAATTTGCAGATTTTGATGTAGTAGACGATACTAATGCAATGGATGAAAATAACATCTTGGCTCAAAGTCCAATTGACATTTATAATAAAGCTAAAGAAACAAGAACAGAGCTAAAATTAGCGCAGGCAAATCTTGAAATAGCAGAGAAAAATGTTGCTATTGCCAAAGGAGCATATCAGCCAACTTTGAGCGCTTTCTATAGCTTTAATACCAGAGCAAGTTATTCTGATGTTATAACTGGATCTACACCAAATACAGCAAACCCAACTTCTCAAATTGGTTTTGTTGAAGGAACTAATCAAGCTGTTTTACAAAATAATTATGTGCCTGTTTTAGGAAAAGCAGATCCAATTTTTGATCAGTTTAACGATAATAAGGGACAATCTTTCGGATTCCAACTTTCTGTTCCTATCTTTAATGGTTTCTCAGTCCGTAATAATGTAGAACGTAATAAAGTAAGTTTAGAAAAATCTAAAATAGATTTAGAGCAAAAAAGTTTAGATTTGCAACGTAACGTTTATACTGCTTTTACAGATGCAAGAGGAGCTTTAAATACTTACGAATCTTCTACTGTAACTTTAGAAGCAAGACAGCAGGCTTACAATTATGCAAAAGAAAAATATGATGTTGGTTTAATGAACTCATTTGATTTTACACAAGCTCAAACATTATTGACTAATGCACAGTCTGATGTAATTAGAACAAAATATGATTACATGTTTAAAATTAAAATATTAGAGTTTTATTTCGGAATTCCAATCGTTCCAATTATTACAAAATAATTCATTATGAAAAAAAAAACTGTTTATTTCTTATTAATAGTTGCAGTAATTCTTATTGTAGCTTTGGTTGTCCTTTCTAAGACTGGAGTAATAGGAAATAAAGACGAAGGAAAAGAAGTAGAAATTGCAAAAGTGACAGCTTCAACAATTGTTGAAACGGTTTCTGCAACAGGTAAAATTCAACCCGAAATTGAAATTAAAATAGCTTCGATGGTATCGGGCGAGATTATTTCTTTAAATGTAAAAGAGGGACAAGTGGTTAAAAAAGGTGATTTGTTAGTAAAAATAAATCCGGATTTATACACCTCAGGATTAGAAAGATCTGTTGCAAATTTAGCTGGAACAAAAGCAAGCCTTACTCAATCTGACGCCAGTTTTAAAGAAGCAAAAGCAAATTACGAGCGTAATAAAATTTTGTATGATAAAGGTGTAATCTCAAAATCAGATTGGGATAAAGCCATTTCTACTTTTGAAGTTGCAAAAGCTACAAAACAAAGCGCTTATTACAATGTTCAAAGTGCTTCGGCATCTGTTACAGAGGCTCGAGACAATTTAGGACGCACAACGATCTATTCTCCTGCAGACGGAACTATTTCTGTATTGAATGTAGAATTGGGAGAAAGAGTTTTAGGAACACAGCAAATGGCAGGAACGGAGCTTTTGCGTGTTGCAAACCTAAACAACATGGAAGTTGAAGTTGATGTAAATGAAAATGATATTGTAAAAATTAAAATAGGAGATGAAGCAAATGTTGAAGTCGACGCTTACTTAAAAAAGAAATTTAAGGGAGTTGTGACTAGTATTTCTAATTCGGCAAGTACAACATTAACATCAGATCAGGTAACGAATTTTAAAGTTAAGGTTCGTATTCTGAAAGATTCATATCAAGATTTGTTAGAAGGAAAACCAAGTACATATTCTCCTTTTAGACCTGGAATGACTGCTACGGTTGACATTATTACAACAACAAAAAATAATGTTTTGGCAGTGCCAATTAGTTCTGTTGTAGTAAAATCGGACACTACGGCTGTAAAAGATTTTAAGGTTGAGGATCCAAATGAAGATAAAAAAGCAGCTCCAAAAAGTGATAAAAAATTCGAATGTGTTTTTGTCAAAGTTGGAGATAAGGCTAAGATTAGAATCATTAAAACTGGAATTCAAGACGACACTAACATCGAAGTGATGTCTGGTTTAAAGCCTGGTGATGTTGTTATTACAGGGCCATATACAACAGTTTCCAAAGAGCTTAACTCTGGTGATAAGGTAAAGCTTAAGAAAGCAGAAGCGCCCAAGAAGTAAATTATAGCATATAATTGCATTTAGTGGAATTCTAAGCGAAAATGATTTTTGGTTTTATCAGTCGCTTTTTATAGTGTATTTATATACTTGATATGAGAGTATTATAGCTTACATATAACAAAATAGTACAGTAATGAATTTGCCTATTTTCAATATAAAAAAGCCTAATTATATATTGGAGACTTTTTACTTGAAAATTTATGTGTAGCATTTCTGTTATTTTGGCCGTTAACTCTTATTTTTGTAACATTAATCTTTTTGATCAATTTTTAATAAAAACACTTTACTACTTTGTCTTATATTCTCAACATCGAAACGGCTACTAAAAATTGTTCTGTATCTATTGCAAAAGATGGTCAAACCATTGTTTGTACTGAACTAGCAGATGAAGGATATTCGCATGCTGAAAAACTTCACGTTTTTATTGAAGAGGCAATAAAAAAAGCTGGAATATCTGCTCATGATTTAAAGGCTGTTGGCGTAAGCCAAGGACCAGGATCTTATACAGGTTTAAGAATTGGTGTTTCGGCAGCAAAAGGATTGTGTTATGCGTTAAATATTCCGTTAATTGCTGTAGATACACTGCAAACTCTAGCTTCTCAGGCAGGAGTTACAGATGGAAAAATTGTACCGATGTTGGATGCGCGCCGTATGGAAGTTTACAGTGCCATTTTTAATCCAGATTTGACAGTTGAAAGAGCTATTCAAGCTGAAATTATTGACGAAAATTCATTTCAAGAATATACAGACAAACTTTACTTTGTAGGCGACTGTGCCGATAAATGCAAGCCTGTTTTGACTAAAGACAATTTGGTGTTTTTAGAAAATGTAAAATACCCTTCGGCGCAAGCAATGAGTAAAATCAGTTTTGATAAATATCAAAAAAGCGACACTGTAGATGTCGCTTATTTTGAACCTTATTATTTGAAAGATTTTATTATTGCTCCTCCAAAGAAGCAATAAATACTATTTCTGTATCGTATACGGTTGAACAGCAATTCCCGCTTCATCCAACGCAATTTTGCAATTCTCTAATGTTTCAGAGAAAACAGATCCGTAATTGGCATTTTTTGCCCAAGGACGAACTGCAAAATCGATAGAACTTGCCGATAGGTTTTTTACAAAAACTTCTGGTGCAGGCTTCTTCAATACTTTTGGGTTATTATTTAAAACATCTAAAAGAATTTCTTTTGCTTTTTTAATGTCTGAATCATAAGAAATAGCAAAAGTCAAATCAGCTCTTCTTTCTCCTTGCATCGAGTAGTTGATGATGTTTCCGTTAGATAAAGAACCATTTGGAACAAACACCGTCTGATTATTTGCAGTAAGCATTTTAGTTACAAAAATCTGAATTTCAAGAACTGTTGCAACAACGCCTTGCGCCTCTATCGTATCTCCAACTTTAAACGGTTTAAAGACAATAATAAGCATTCCTCCAGCAAAATTAGAAAGCGATCCTTGCAAAGACAAACCAACTGCAAGACCCATTGCTCCTAAAATGGCAACAAAAGAGGAAGTCTCAATTCCTAATTTAGAAATAAAGGTTACAAACAATAATATTCGCAGGGCCCACAATAAAATGTCAGATAAGAATTTTGTAAGCGTAGGATCAAGATTTCTTTGAATCATTATTTTTCTAATAATTCGATTAATCAATCTGATGGCATATAAACCAACAAATAAGATTAAAAATGCAGAAATCAGTTTTGGTGAATAATCAACTAAAATGTCAACAAAACGAGTAACGTATTTACTGACTTGTTCTGGGTTCAGGTTCATGATTTTTAAATAAAAAAACCTTCTCAAAAGAGAAGGTATATTAGTGGTGCAAATATAAAAATATTTACATTATCAGAAAAGTGTGTTTATGCCTTGTCAGCAGCTTCGTCGGCTATTTCTTCTACCTCTTCGGCAGATTTTTCGCTAGTATCAACAACGGTTTCAGAAATAGTTTCTGATGCCTCAGTAGCTGTTTGCGAAGTTGCTTTTTCTTTAACAGAATCAACCAAATCATTTACCGCTTTAGTAGCTTTGTCCGCATATTCACTTACAGTATCTTTTGCTTTGTCCGCATAATCTGCAGCTTGGTCAATAATAGGTTCAGAAACCTCTTTTACTTTTTCAATTGTTTCTTCTGCAAAAGCTTCTGCTTTCTCGATATAAGGAGCCGCCGCTTCCTTTGCTTGTTCAAAAGTCTCTTCGGCATTATTTGCCAATTCAGTTACAGACTCTTTGGTTGAGCCAAATAAATTTTTAAAAAATGAAGATAATCCCATGGGTTTTAATTAATTGGTTAAGAATACAATATTAATTAAATTTATAGAATTACTCGTTTTTTTAATGGTAAATAATTGAAAACTAGTGATTAATAATAAAAAAAGCGCCTCAATGAGACGCTTTGTATAATAATTTATTCCAATTATGCATTTGATGCCTCTACTTTTATGGCGTCATCGTTTAACATACTTTTAAGCATATTTTCGATACCGCTTTTTAAAGTAAATGTAGATGATGGACATCCGCTGCAAGCACCTTGCAATAATACTTTAACTGTTTTATCATCTTCATTATAAGATTCAAAAGCAATGTTTCCGCCATCAGCAGCTACTGCTGGTTTTACGTATTCTTCTAAGATATTAATAATTTGCTGAGATGTAACATCTAGTTTGTCAAAAGCTTCATCTTTTGTTGCTTCAGTTTTGGCTTTAGTTTGAATTAAACTTTCATCTAAAACAGTTCCTCCGTTTTCTATAAATTGTTTAATGAAAGTTCTTAATTCTAAAGTAATTTCATCCCAGTTATTGATTTCATATTTTGTAACCGAAATATAATTTTCATCAATAAAAATTTCTTTCACATAAGGGAATTTGAATAATTCCTGAGCTAACGGAGAAGAAGCAGTCTGGTCAATGTTTTTATACTCTACTGCATTACGAGTAAGCATTCTGCTTACCACAAATTTTAATGCAGAAGGATTTGGAGTTGTTTCTCCGTAAACTGTAATTGGCTGTTTTTTTGCTT
The DNA here is from genome assembly GCF_058794775.1 of Flavobacterium sp. GW823-FHT06G12. Classification (NCBI taxonomy): domain Bacteria; kingdom Pseudomonadati; phylum Bacteroidota; class Flavobacteriia; order Flavobacteriales; family Flavobacteriaceae; genus Flavobacterium; species Flavobacterium sp. GW823-FHT06G12. The sequence goes on along the minus strand of NZ_JBXAHE010000005.1, from coordinate 413,009 downwards.
TTGTTTCATCAATTTTAATGATAACGCCACCTTTGTCAACAAAAGCAGTAATTTGCTCTGCAACTGCATCTTTTACATCATCCCAATCTACAATGCTGTATCTTTCGATAGCGATGAAATTTCCAGAGATATAAACGGTCTTAACAAACGGCAGATAGAATAATTGTTGGGCTAGAGGAGAAGCTTGCGCTTCGTCAATATTTTTGAACTCAAAGTTTTGATTTTGAGTAATAAAGTCTTCAAACTCGAACTTTAAAATAGTCGGGTTCTGGGTCTCTTTTATAGTGATTTTTGTCATGGTTGTATATTTTTTGCAAATTTACTAAAGTTATTTTCTACTAATACCTATATTTGATTTTTTAATAAAATAATTAAGACTCTTTTCAAAGAAATCGTGTTAAATTGCAAGAGTGAAAATTATATAGAAACAAAATTGTCTTTATGAAATTTAAAATCAAGGTTTTATTAATTTTTCTCATTACTACTTTTTATTCTTATTCTCAAGAAGGAATACCTGTTTATTCAGATTATTTGTCTGATAATTATTATTTAATTCACCCTTCAATGGCAGGCGCAGCCAACTGTGCTAAAATAAGATTGACAGCCAGAAAACAATGGTTTGGAGAAGAAGATGCTCCATCATTGCAGACTTTAAGTTTTAACGGTAGAGTGGGAGAACGTTCTGGAGCTGGTATAATTTTATTTAATGATAAAAATGGTTATCATTCTCAAAAAGGTGTAAAACTAACATATGCACACCATATTATGTTTTCGAGAGATGAACTAGATTTAAATCAGTTGTCTTTTGGAATTAGTGGAGGTTTAATACAAAGTCAATTAGACGAAACAAAATTTGGAGGAACTTTTGATCCAATTGTTTTTGGTTCAATTCAGAAAGATTCTTATTTCAATGTTGATGTTGGAGCATCATATAATTATCTGGATTTTTATGCGCACGCAACAGTTCAAGGATTGTTAGAAACAAGAAGAGAGTTATATACAGATTATGAAAGCGATAATCTTAGAAAGTTTTTATTAAGCGCTGGTTATGTATTTGGAAAAAACAGCAGTTGGACTTGGGAGCCTTCTATTCTTTTTCAGCTATTTGATCAAACAAAGGCAAAAACACTAGATTTAAATATGAAAGCCTATAAAAGCATGGATTTCGGAAGTCTATGGGCAGCTTTATCATATAGAAGAGGTTTTGATGGCGCACAATATGTTTCGGGAACCGGAGTGTCGTCTCAAAAATTACAATACTTTACGCCTATTATTGGGGTTAATTTCAAGAATTTTATGTTCGCTTACACCTATACTCAACTAATGGGAGATGTTAAGTTTGACACGGGAGCTTTTCATCAAATTACTTTAGGAATTAATTTATTCTGCAAAAAAGAACGTTACGACTGTAATTGTCCTGCAGTTAACTAAAAAATATTTTATGCTGATTAAATCTGTAAACGGAAAATCACCTCTAATTCCAGAGGATTGTTATGTTGCCGAAAATGCTACTATTGTAGGAGATGTAACTTTTGGAGAATCTTGCAGTGTTTGGTTTAATGCCGTTGTGAGAGGAGATGTTCATTTTATTAAAATTGGAAATAAAGTTAACATTCAAGATGGCGCTGTAATTCATTGTACTTATCAAAAACATCCCACAATTATAGGAAATAATGTTTCAATAGGACATAATGCTATTGTGCATGGCTGTACGATTCACGATAATGTTTTGATTGGAATGGGAGCAATTGTAATGGATAATTGTGTGGTTGAAAGTAATGCTATAATTGCTGCTGGCGCTGTAGTGACACAAAATACAGTTGTAACTTCAGGAAGCATTTATGCTGGCGTTCCTGCTAAAAAAGTTAAAGACATTGACCAATCTGATTTTGCAGGCGAAATAGGGCGTATTTCGAACAATTATGTAATGTATTCTAGCTGGTTCAAAAACGAAGAATAGAAATAAAAAAATCCAAAATAGAAATTCCAAATTCCAAGAGTTTTAGCTTTTTGGAATTTGGAATTTTTTTATTGGAATTTAAAAAATTTAGAGGTTGATTTTTTCAAAGAAAGTACTCTTATAACTTTCGCTGATTGGAATTCTTTTATCGCTTATTAAAACCTTATTTTTCTGAATCGATTTTACATGTTTGATATTTATGATGTACGATCTGTGAATTCTCGCAAAACCTTTGCTTGAAAGCAGATTTTCTAATTTGATTAAACTAATTAGCGTAAGCGTAAATTTATTATCTGTCGTGTAGATTTTGACATAATCTTTTAATCCTTCAATAAAAAGAATATCAGCAAAATTTAATTTTACATTTTCATATTCAGCTCTTACAAACATAAAATCCTGTTCAATTTCAGGTGTATTATTGTTTTCCGCAATTGCAAGATTTGCTGCAGGCTGAAAAATTTGCTGTGCTCTTACAACGGCTTTTAGAAATCGATGAAACGGAATTGGTTTAACCAAATAATCTACAGCGCCAAGATTAAATCCTTCTACCGCATAATCAGAATAAGCAGTTGTAAAAATAACAAGAGGTTTTTTTTCTATCGTATTTAAAAAATCAATTCCAGAAAAATGAGGCATTTGAATATCAAGAAAAATCAAATCGACATTATTCTGATTGATAAATGAAACAGCATCAATAGCATTATTGAAAGTGTTTATAAGCTCCAGAGCTTCTACTTTTTTGACAAAATCCTGTAATAATTCTACAGCTAAAGGTTCGTCATCAATAATTACACATTTCATCTTTTCTGAATTAATTTTTTAAAATACATTTTGCATTCAAAAGTAGTTTGAAACCAGTGAATTAAGTTTTAAAATTTTCATAAAATACTGGTTAACTAATTAAAATTATGCGTTAACAGTTATAGTTTTAGTTAGCGTAAAACCATCTGTCAAGTTTCCTGTCATGGTTGCCAGCTCATCGGCTAGGCTATCAGCAAAGACATTGTCTTTTGTATTTGCAGTATCTGCTTGTCCGTGTGCAGCGTAATTTGTACTTGAATATACTTCACTTGAAATTGTTTCAGGAAAAGCAATTTGAGTTACCAGCAAAGAAGTTCCTGAACTTGATAATACTTCTACATGTACATGCGGAGCTCTTCCTTGGTACCAACCAGGATAAATCGAGATAAAAGAAACTTCTCCACTAGAGTTCGAAGTTTGTCTTCCTCTAAGGAAATGTACAGAAGTATAATCTGCCTGCTGCATTTGCGTGCCGCCATATTCAGAATAATTTCCGTCTTTGTCACAATGCCAAACATCTACCAAAACTCCAGAAAGAGGTTCGCAATTGTTATTCTTATTTTCAATCTTTAAATTAATCAATAGCGCAATTCCAACGCGATCAGATTTGATGTTTTCTAAAACCAGCTGACTCGGCGTTTTAATAGGAAACGGACCTTTTGTTTCAGAAGGAGAAACAGTGCAGCTTCCGTCTCCAGAATTGCTTGAGTCGGTTTCATCATTGTCGCTTTTAGAACAAGATTCTAAAAATTTTGAAGCTGTTGCCAAAGATGCAATGCCCAAAATACCATTTCGGATGAATTTTTTTCTGTCCATAATCAGTTTTGTTTAATGTATTGCGGTTTTAATTTCGTCCAACTTTAAATTCAAATGAACTCGGTAATATTCATTATCCTGAGTAATGGTTAGTTCGTGTGCGTTTGGATAGAGAAGATCAAGACGGCTTTGGATATTCACTAATCCAATTCCTGAATTTTCAGGATCTTTTACATAATTCTCAATGGTGTTTTCAATCCAGAAATCAAGATTGTTATCCGTAATTAGAATCTTAATTCTTACGTGAGCCGCGCCTTTGTAATCAGTTCCGTATTTAAAGGCATTTTCGACAAAAGAAATCAATAATAAAGGCTCAATATATTTATTTTTAGTGTCGCCATGAACATTGATTACGATGTCTTCGATATTGTTTAATCGCAGCTTTTGTAGTTCGATGTAATTCTGGATATAATTGACTTCTTTTTCTAAAGCCACCGTTTTGTTATCTGTTTCATACAACATATAGCGCATAAGTTCAGATAAGGTTACGATGGCATCAGGGACCAAATCAGATTTTTTGTGTGCCAAAGAATAAATACTGTTTAGAGAATTAAATAAAAAATGCGGATTGGTTTGTTTGCGCAAATAGATTAATTCGGTATTTGTTCTATGTGTTTCGGCAATCAGTTTATTTTGCTGATTATTATAAAATTCAGTTAATGTTCTAATAATTGCAGAGATTGTAATGATCAGAATATAGAAAAACGATGGGCCAATTTTAAAGAAAAGAGGCTGTCTCATTTCAATTCTCTGATGCATTCTTTCGCCTCGCGGGAAAAAATGCGGATCATGAGGCATTGTCCTTGGAGGCATTATATTTTCTGGTCTTAAATGCCTAAATTCAGGGATAAAATAATTTATCCTTATGATCATAAATGTTGCAATTAAAACAAAAGCAAACGTAAAGTAGAGCCAGTATTTTTTTTGCAATAAATAATTTGGAACCAAATAAAAATAGTTCAGATAAAACAAAACAATTCCGGTTGTCCATTGCACATAAAAGTCGTTACTAATCTTAAATGGACTTTCGTAAAACTGAATTAACGAAGTCAAAATAAAGAAAACCCATATCGCAAAATGGAATAATATTTTGTTGTAGCCGGTATTTTTAATGGTATCTATCTGCATTTACAATTTTATTTTTAATAAAATTAGTTCATTTTTGGTTACCGTTGGCGATAAGTTTTGTTTGAGTTTCTGCTTAACAAGATCGGCAACCTTTAAGGCGTCATCTTCTGTTTTGAAACTTTTAGTATCACTTATTACAGGAATAACCGACTGTTTAATTAAAACTTTTTCTTTGTAGGCAATTGTATATCCCCAACCAGAATTTGTTTTAAAAGAAGCCGTTGTCAAAGATTCTTTTTTCGCACAAGCAATAAAAAGAAGAATAGCAAAAACTATCAAACACTTCTGGATTTTACTCCAGAAGTATTGTTTATTATTAATTGTCATCGTCACTTTGTTCGTCTAATGGCTTAAATTCCCAAGCATCATCAAAATAAGTAGAACCAATTCGTCCTAACATATAGAATCCACGGTTATTGATGGCAAAACCTACAGCATCTGTTCTTGTAGCACCTTCCATTGGAGTTCTTTCTACCCATAAATCTGTTGACGGATTATATTCCCAAACTGTTTTTATGTTTTCACCACCCACAACATATCCTAATCCATTCATAGAAAAACTAGATGCATTAGAACGAACAATTGCGTAATCATCGTTGTAGCTATAATCATCGTCTGTGTCTTTATCAATATCTCTTTTTCTTGTCCATACATCTGTAGACGGATCAAATTCCCAGAAATCTTCTTGATAAACACCATTGTTCACACCAGTTACTAAATATGCTTTATCTGCAATTGTGAAAACCGTTGCATTACGTCTTTTGTTTCCGCTGAAACCATTTACCAAAGTCCATGTATTAGCTTGATCATCGTACTGATAAAAATCTTTCAAGTAATTTCCATCATAACCAGTCCCAAAATACGCTTTACCACCAACCTGAAAACCTACAGCGGCGTAACGAGCAGTTCCTGCAAAATCTGTTTTTTGCGACCAGCTGTTTGCAGTAGGATCATATTGGTAAAAGTCTTTCAGTTTATTTGTTCCATCATAACCAAGACCAACATAACCTTTTTCGTTTAAAGCAAAACTAGAAGCAGAACTTCTTCCTATACCGCCAAAATCGGCCTTTTGTTCCCAATAATCTCCGTTTGAGTTATAAACCCATAAATCTTTTAAATAAACATCGCCAGTATAACCGCCAACTACATAAGCATAATCTCCGATAACGAAACTTGTTGCACTAGATCTTGCAGGGCCATCAAAGGCTGATTTTTTAATCCAGTTTCCTACCAAATCATCATCGTCATTATCATTGCTGCAGCTTATCAAAAAGAGGCTTGAAAAAAGCGCTGTGAATAAAATTCCTTTTTTTAGATTAATCATAGTGTATTTAAAATTTATTGTTTGTATTTGATCCCTATTCCTAAAACGTAACCATTTCCGCTATTGTAATCGTAAATTTTGTGGTCGTTGCTGTCTAGTAAATTGTATTTTTTGTTGAAATCGTAACCGGCTTTAAAATTTAAAAACCAATTGACAGCAACATTTCTTTCATATTCTAAAGCCGATGTCATTTGCGATAAAACTGCTTTTTCAGCATTATTGTCTACATTTTTTTCGTCTAAATGATAAAAGTTTCCATTAAAACTATTTGTCAGACTAAATTTATTTCGATCATTATTAGAATAAGAAATTCTCGAATCTGGAAATCCAATTTTAAAATTGGTTTTCTCGTTCATTTTATAATCAAAAGCAACAATTGGCGTAAACTTTGGCGCTCCAAAAATTGATGTTCGCCCAGCTCCAACTATTACATTGAATTTTGAGCTCAATTGCTGGCTAATTTCTAAACTTCCTAAAACGGTAACATCTGAAAAATCCAGTTTACTCTGAAAATTAGCAGTAGGAACCACAGAAAGTTGCCATCTTGTTTTTTCTGCTATTTCAGATGAATATTCAAACTTGTCTTGAACTTGGTTGAATTTGTCCTGATCCGCATAAAAATTATAGGGATTAAACTCGTAATTCACCTTCAAATTAGAATATTCCAATGTGTTAGCTATTTTGTTTTTTGTTCCTAGTTTCTTCTGATAAAAGACTGCGATGTTTGTTTCGCTAAAATTTATCTTGTCTGTCGGCTCCGTTTTGAAATTTAGAGTGGCACTAAAATTTTCTTGAGCTTTTAAACCTAAAAATGAAATCAAAAAAAGAGAACAAATTATAAACCTTACTTTCATTATTTATTTTATTGGCTCAAAATTAGATGGATGGTGCTCTTAAAAAAAAGAAGATATATATATGGCTTGTTTTGATAGACAAAATAGCCGTTTTTAAGGTCGAATTAAAATTCGAGAACAGATTTTGGGTTATAGATCGTTTTGTGCAATTAGTAGCCTAAAAAAGCGCAATAGTATATGTTATAGTGTGTCGCCAAAGTGCACAATTTATATTTGTCCAAAAATTAAATTATGCGGAAGTTTATATTGATACTACTTTTTGTACTGACCTTATTTTCATGTGGTACAGATACAGACACTGGAGAATTTACGGTTGGGTCAGATTATTTGGCTTTGAGCAATAAAGTAATCATGATAGATACTGTGACCGTAGAAATGTCAACCATTAATTTTGACTCGCTGGTAACTTCGAATAAAAGTAGAATCTTGATCGGGAATTATGATGATCCTATTTTTGGAAAAGTAAAGTCGGACAGCTATTTTCAGCTTTCAGGGGCTTCCTATGCATTGAATAATACAGGTTCGGATACTGAAGCGGTTAATTACGTTTTCGATTCGATTTCGATGATTCTTAAATATGATAAGTATTATTACGGAGATACTACAAAGGTTCAAACATTTGACATTCATCGTTTGCTTCAAAAAGTTAAGCCTAACACAGACGATAGTAATTTCTACAACAATTCTGCTTTAAGTTATAGCACTGAAAGCTTGGGAAAAATATCTTTTATACCAAGACCAAAACAAAAGGACTCTATCAATATTAAAATGGATAAAGAATTTGGAGAAGCTCTTTTTCAGAAAATTAAAAAAAGAGAAATTACAGATTTTGACAGTTTTACAGAATACTTAAAAGGTCTTGTTTTGGTTCCAGAAACATCCAATTCTTCCAATATAATAGGATTTAGCGCTGGAAGCAGCAAAATGCGATTGTATTATTCAAAATATATGGCAGATACAGATGAGGATGAGCAGTCGTATATTCTGGATTATACCATTTTAGATAAAACGAAACAGTTTAATTCTATTTCTTTGGATAAAACAGGAACGTTGCTGCAGAATCTTCCCGTCTCGAGTAGTAATCTGTCTAGTAACTTGACCAATAATCAAGGTTTTATTCAGTCAGGAACTGGAGTCGCCTGTAGAGTTGAATTTCCGAATATTAAACAGTTTAAAAATATTTCGACTAATGGTGCTATCGTAAATGCAGAGCTAATTTTAAAGCCTGTCAATAACTCTTATTCTGACAAATATCCACTGGCCGATTCTCTTTCTGTTTTTGTTGGCGATAATTTGAACAGAATAAGCGGAGCATTAACAAATTCTGCCGGAACTACCGTATACGGGATATTGAACAAAAAAAGCGATGAGTTTAACGAAAATATTGGCTATACAATTCCTGTTGGAGCTTTTCTTCAGAAAGAAATGCTTAAAGCATCCGATTCTAGGTCATCTCTTATTTTAACGTTGCCTGGAATTTCCAAGTCTGTTAACAGAATTGTTTTGGGGAATCAAAAATATGCCGATAATAAAATTCAGCTAAAAATTTATTACATCTCTTACTAAATGAAAAATAAAGTTGTTTTGTGGAGTTGCTTCTTTTTAATGTCGCTAACTTCATTTTCTCAAAGTATCTCAAGTTCTCCATATTCGCTTTATGGCGTTGGAAGCTTGTACGATTCAGACTTTGGTTATCTGCCTTCTATTGGTGGTTCAGGTATTGCATTACCTTCAGATACTTTTATCAATAATTTAAATCCGGCATCTTTAGGATATATGTATCAAAATCATTTTCTTTTTGATATTGGAGGAAAAGCCATTGCCACAACATATCAAAGCAGCAATCGTACAGAAAATCGAAATAATTTTCAATTTTCTCATTTAGCTTTTGCTTTTCCTGTTACTAAAAATTCTGGTTTTAGTTTGGCGCTTCGTCCATATTCTAGCTCGGTATTTAAAATCTCAAATTTAGAACTCCCAATTACAGACAGTCAGGAATCTTATTACGTAACAGCACAAGGATCTGGAGGTTTAAACAATCTGGATTTTTCATACGGATATAGATTTGGAAAAAAATTGACAGTAGGAGTAACTGGAACAGTGCTTTTTGGAAATACAGTTGATGATCGTGCTTTTCTTATTTCGAATGCAGTTACCACGATACATAAAAAAACTGATTATAGCGGAGTTCGCGCAACATTAGGAGCTCAATTTAAAATAGATTCGACCCTTACAATAGGAACAACAATTAAAGTTCCAGCAAGAATAAATGCATCAAAAGTGCAATCGGTGGCAAGTATTGCAGATGAAGTAGAAACTGCTATAGAAACTAATATAGCCACAAAGACCGACGATTATTATATGCCTTTAGAACTGGGCTTTGGAGTTAGTAAGCGATTTAAGAATAATTTGAATATGACTTTAGATTATGAGAAGAGCTTTTGGAAAAATACAAAACAGTCTGATCTGTATGGCGAATTTGTAAATCAGGATCGTTTTGCGCTTGGATTTACTTATAGCGCCAAAAAGAATGTTAGAAGATACTGGGATCGAGTAGGGTATGCTGCTGGTGTAAATTTTGACAACGGTTACCTCGAAGTCGATGGACAGCGTGTTAATAGCGCATCTGTTTCTATTGGACTAAACCTACCAATTGAAAATACATTTTCGTCACTCAATATTTCCTATTCTTACGGGCAGAAAGGTAGAATCGCGAATGATTTGATAAAAGAAAATTACCATAAAATATCACTCAATTTATCGTTGGACGGAATTTGGTTTGTCAAGCGAAAGTTTGAATAATACTTAAAAGTCTTTTTTGATTACTGGATATTTATGTTCTAAAATTGATTCTAAAACTTTAGGGTCTGAGTTTACATAAAATATTGGATCGTGATCTGTACTTTCAGAAAAACCAACCTTATCACGAAGCAGATTTTTTGTCTGGCGTGCAACAGCTTCTCCTGAATCTATTATTTTAATATGATCTGGGAGAATTTTTTTTATTTGAGGAATTAAATAAGGGTAGTGGCTACATCCTAAAACCAAATAATCAATATTGGCTTCAATCATAGGCTGAAGGTAAGACTCTAATAATTGTGTCATTTCTGGAGAATACAAATTGCCATCTTCAATAAGCTGTACAAGTCCATGACCAACTTGCTCAATGATTTTTGTATTGTGAAACATCTCAGCAGTTTTATTAAAGAGCTCACTGTTAAGTGTTCCTTTTGTAGCTAAAATTCCAATTACCTGTGTTTGAGAATTGGTTGCAGCTGGTTTAATAGCTGGCTCAATCCCTACAAATGGAATGTTGTAATCTGCACGAAGTTCTAGTATAGCATTTGTAGTTGCAGTATTGCAAGCAACGACAATTAATTTGCAATTATTCTCTAATAAAAACTCTACGTTTTTTTTACTTAACGCAACAATTTCTTCTTTGGTTTTTTGTCCATAAGGCGCATTTTTGCTGTCAGCTAGATAAATGGTTTTTTCATTTGGAAGAAGATCATGAATGGCGCTCCAAATGGAAGTTCCGCCAATACCAGAATCAAAAACGCCTATAGGATTATTGTTTATCATAAAGCAAATTTAAATATTTTTTAAATAAATTGTTATTCTAAGTTAAGTCAAATCTTGAAATAATACGAAAGATTAGCTTTAATTTTTTGTAAAAAAAAACTGCTCAAATTATACAAATTGAGCAGTTTAATTATAGGGATTTAATTTCTTAGAATCCTAAATCTTTTTTAACGTCAGCAGTGATGTTTGGACCATCAGCTAATAATAAAGTAGAACCGTCTAATACATATTGGAAACCTTTAGCTTTTCCAACTTTTTGGATAGAAGCTCTAACTTTTTCCATTAATGGTTTTACGATATCAGTTTCTTTTTGTTGTAATTCTTTTTGAGCATTGTCTCTGTAATCAACAATTCTCTTTTGCATATCTTGAACCTCTTTAGAACGCTCACCGTTTACAGCATCAGTTACAGTTGCAGCTTCAGCTTCGTACTTTTTGATTTTTACTTGATATTCGTCAACCATTTTTTTGTATTCAGCATCATATGTACCACTTAATTTTTGCAGTTGATTTTGAGCATCTAGCATAGCAGGCATTTTCCCCATGATCTCGCTTACATCAACATGTGCTACCTTCGCTTGCGCGTTCATTGTGTTACTTGCTCCTAAAATAAGAATTGCAGCAATTAGTAAAGTTTTGATTTGTTTCATCATTTTTAAAATATTAATTAATTATTGGTCGTATTTGCTTTTTGCGTTTCGGCTTCTTTTGCTTTTTTAGCCGCTTCTCTTTCTTCTAAAATTTTCTTTCTTCTTTCTTCCAATTCTTTTTTACGTTGTTCGTAAAGTAATTGTCTTTCTTCTGCTTTTGTCATTGCAGGCTGTTCTCCGGCAGGTGTTTCTCCCGTAGCTGCAGGTGTTGCAGTTTTAGCAGTTGAGCTTGTTTTAGCGTCACCTGTTGTTGCGGCTGCACCAGGAACTGCTGTTGTAGCTGTTCCAGAAACCGTGCCATTTTTTTTCGCTTCTCTTTCTTCTTGCAGTGCTTTTCTTCTGTCGTCGTATTCTTTCTTCTTAGCTTCCTGTTCTAATTTTCTGTCCTGAATTAGCTTTTCTCTAGCTGCTCTTTTCTCATCTAGTGCTTTTTGGCGATCAGCCATTGCTGGATTTTCGTCAATTGCATTTTCAATATTTTCTTTAGCTTCTTGTTCTTTCAATTGTTTTTTAGACAGTTGCTCACGTTTTTCAGTACGGTTTAAAATTCTTAAAACCTGATCGCTAATATCGAACCTTTTATTGCTAAAAAGCATGGTAAGATCTGACGATTTATCAAAAACAAAATCATAATTTTTTGCTTCTGCTATATCTTGCACAGCAGTAAAAACCTGATCTTGTATTGGTTTTGCTAAAGCTGCTTTCTGTCTCATTAGATTTCCATCAGAACCAAATTGTTTCTGCTGATAATCCATCATTTCTTGTTCAAGAAACTTAATTTCTGTTTCTCTTTCTTCTATTAATTCTTTTGTAAGTAAAGCTTTTTCTGTTTTTAAGCTTTCTTTCAAATTATTTATATTTAATTTTTTAGCCTCTACTTCTTGTTTCCACTTTTGAGCTTTTTGCTCTAATTGTGATTTAGCTTCTTTATAATCGGAAACATTTTCTAAAATATATTCCATGTCGATGTAGCCAATTCGAGTAGTCTTTCCTTGTGCCTGACTTGTATTTGCTACAATCAAGGCTAAAAATATAAATAAAAATTGTTTTCTCATAACATAACTTTATTTGATGATTTTTAACCAAACGTTATTTCACTAAAATTGTTGTCCAATAATAAAGTGTGTTTCCCATCCATTAGCTTTTGTTTGTCCTGGAAGAGCGTCAAATCCGTAACCAAAGTCAATACCCAATAAACCAAATGCAGGCATGAATACACGTAAACCAGCACCAGCAGAACGATTTAAATCGAATGGATTATAATCTTTAAAAGTTGGGTATGATGAACCTGCTTCTAGGAACGTTAATGCAAAAATAGAAGCCGATGCTTTTAATGTAATTGGGTAACGTAATTCCATTGAGAATTTGTTGTAAATCGTTGCTCCAATTGCATCACCTGCAGCATTTACAGGAGTTAAAGAGTTGTTTGGATAACCTCTTAACTGGATAGTTTCTCTACCATCCATTGAGTAGTTGGCCATACCATCACCTCCTAAGTAAAAACGTTCAAACGGAATTACACCTCTTTCTTGATTGTAAGCTCCTAAGAAACCAAACTCTGTAAGTGTTCTTAATACTAATTTTCCATAAACTTTAGTATACCAGTCTCCTCTAAATTTAACTTTATAATATTCTAACCAGTTGTATTTTTTCTGATCGACTTTTGCTACATCTGTATCAGCACTTGCATAATCTGATCCAACACTTACAGTTTTTCCAGAGGCATCTGTTTTGATGTAATCTCCAGTATTAAGTGGCTGGCCATAATCATCAGATGTATTTACACCTGTGTATTGTGATTTGTATTCTTTTTGGTTTTTCAAATCACCATAATCAATACCATTAAATAATGAATATGGAGGCGTAACTTTTGCAGTAATACTAAATTCAGAACCATAAGTTGGGAATATTGGGTTTACCCCTTTATTACTTCTTGAAAGTCCAATAGTATAAGCTAAGTTTCTTGAGGCTCCGTTACCAAAAGTAAACAAACCTGTATTATAATTGTTCAAGTCATAGTGCTGATAACTTACAGATTGTGATAGTACAAAGTAGTCATCTGGCACAGTTAACCTTTTTGCTAAACCAACTTGTACTGTAAAAATATTAAAACTTTTGCTTTTATCAACAGTTCTAGTGATGTAATTGTTAAGAAATTGCTTACTGTACGAAAGAGATGAACTAAACTGTACTGGTTTTTTTCCTCCAAACCATGGCTCTGAGAAAGATAAACTATACGTTTGGAAGTATGTACTTCCTTGCAAACGTAGAGCAACTTTTTGTCCGTCTCCCATTGGTAAAGGCTTGTAAGCCTCTTTGTCAAAAATCTTTCTCGCCGAGAAGTTGTTAAACGAAAGACCTAATGTTCCGATGAAACCTCCACCGCCATAACCTCCTTGAAGTTCGACCTGGCTAGATCCTTTTTCGACTACGTTATATTCAATATCAACAGTTCCAGCTCCGGCATCAACATTTTTAAATTTAGGATCAATTGCCTCTGGGTCAAAGAAACCTAATTGTCCAATCTCACGGATAGTTCTAACCAATTGTTCTTTACTGTATTTTTCACCTGGTTTAGTTCTTAACTCACGGTAAATAACGTGGTCATTTGTTTTATCGTTTCCAACAACAGTAATTTTGTTGAAGTAAGCAATAGGACCTTCAGTAACTCTAATTTCAAAATCAATAGTATCGTTAACTGTTTTTACCTCTACAGCATTAATGTTTGAGAACAAATAACCGTTGTTTTGGTATAAGTTGGTAATGTCTTCTGCGTCTGGTTTTGACTTATCAGCAATTCTTTTTTCTAGTAAAACTCCGTTATAAGTTTCTCCTTTTTTGATTCCTAAATAACGATTTAAAAGCTGATCTGAATAAACTGTATTACCTAAGAATTTAATATTTCCGAAGTAATACTTGTTACCTTCTTCTACATTAATCTTAATTGCTAGAGTATTCTTTTTCTTGTTATACTGAACAGAATCATAGATAATACGAGCATCGCGATATCCTTTTTCTTTGTAGGCAGAAATTACTTTTTCTAAGTCAGTTTTGTACTTCTCTGGAATAAACTTAGAAGCCTTAAATACGCGAATGAAATTTTTCTGCTTAGTGTCTTTCATCGCAGCACGCAATTGACTGTCTGTAAGTTGTTTGTTTCCAGTAAAATCAATACTGCTGATTTTAACTTTATCTCCTTTATCTATTCGGACAAGCATATTAACTTGGTGTCCGTTAATACTATCGGGAGTATTGGTAATAGTAACTTTTGTGTTATAAAAACCTTCTTTTTTGTATTTGTTTTCGATGTAATTTTTGGTAGTGGTAATTAAGTTTTCGTTGACAATTTTGTTCTTTGTCAAGTTATTGTCTTTAATTAAGCCTTCTATTTTACTTTTCTTAACACCAATGATTTTAACCTCATTTAATTTAGGAAGTTCAACAATATCTAAATCTAAATAGATACTGTCGTTTTCTACTTTATTAACGTAGAATGCGATTTCGTCGAAAAGACCTAGCTTGCCTAATTTTTTAATTGCACTACTAATTTCTTCTCCAGGAACAGTGATTTCCTGACCTTTTTGAAGTCCTGAAAAGGTTACAACAGTTTGCTCATTGAAGCTTATTTTACCAACAACAGAAACTTTAGCTAAAATATATTTTTTTCCTTGATCAAAAGGAACTCTTTCTTGTGCTTTAATTTGTGAAAAACTACCCAATAGTAAAAGGGTAAAGACTATTTGTATTTTTTTTTGCAACACTAAAAAATTATTTAATTTGTTCACTGGTTTTTCCAAATCTACGTTCTCTTTTTTGATAACTAATAATAGCCTCATATAAATCTTGGTCTTTAAAGTCTGGCCACAAGACATTAGTAAAATACAATTCTGCATAGGCAATCTGCCACAGCAAAAAATTACTTATTCTATGTTCTCCACTTGTTCGTATTAATAAATCTACGTCAGGTAAATTTTGCGTGTAAAGATGCTCATTTATAATTGAATCGTCAATAGTGTCTATTGAAATTATATTATTTTTAACTTTATCACTAATTGACTTTACGGCATTTACCAGTTCCTCTCTAGAACCGTAGCTTAAAGCGAGAGTAAGAGTTAAGCGAGTATTGTTTTTCGTTTTTTCCATAACATCCAAAAGTTCTTTTTGGGCTGTTTTTGGTAATTTATCAAGATTTCCAATTGCATTAAGTCTGATATTGTTTTCTTGAAGGGTAACTAGCTCTTTTTTTAATGAATTAATCAATATTTTCATTAACGCCTGAACCTCAAGTTTTGGACGATTCCAATTTTCTGTAGAAAAAGCATATAGAGTTAAATATTCAATTCCAAGCTTAGCTGAGGTTTTGATTATCTCTTTTACAGATTTAGTGCCATTTTCGTGGCCAAACGCGCGCATGAAACCTTGTTGTTTTGCCCAGCGGCCGTTACCGTCCATAATAATGGCTAGGTGTCTAGGTAAGTTTTTGTGATCTATCGATTCTATTAAATTCATTTTTTAGTATGCGCAATAGCATGGTTTTTTTCCAAAGGTATAGGTTAAAGTCATACCAGAAAAAATATACCAGTCATTATTATTTAAATTTCCAAATTTCATAATACTTGGATTGCTTGTATTTGGATTGCTTCCGTCAATATTATCCGTAAATGTATAGCGTGCGCCAACTTCGGCAGCTAAAACAAAACGTGGAGATATATTTGATTTTATACCTAATGTAATAGGTATAGACATAGAACTTCTGTTCTTTAGCTCGTATACGGTATTGGGAGTTGCAGTGTATCGGTATAAATTATTGAAGAAAAAATAATTTAAACCAGTAAACACGTAAGGTGTTATTTTTGTGTGATAATCGTGCAGATTAAAATCGAAAAAATTAAATTCTAAACCAGCAGAAAGCTCTTTTATGTCATTGTCAAAACGATAGCCTCTTTGATTTCTTCCTGTTTCATCAGATTTGTAATCATTTCCACTAATATTTGACTGTGTATATGAGAATCTCCATGCGTGTCTTGGGCTTCTGTTCCATTTGTAAAGAACACCAAAAGCTAATTTTTCTGGAGCGATATAAGTTGTTTTTCCAACATCGCCTACAAAGTTGCTTCCGCCAAGAAAAACACCAATCTCATTGATCTGAGCATTAAGTGTAATAAAGGGGAAAAAACATAACAATAAATTAAAAATTTTCTTCATTTAATTCAAAATTGCGTGCAAATATAATAATTATCAATACGAATCAAAGTTCCTTTAGTTAAATGTGCTTTTTTTTCAATTTACGTTATGATTTTGAGCCATTTAATGATGATTCACTACATGCAGAACGAGAAAATGTGGTATTATCGTATAGTGAAGAATCAGAAAAGAGTTTAATTTCTTTTATCTTCTCCCCAGAGCAGTTTGTTTCTCAAGGTTTTTAAGAAAGTCTCGTCTGGTATTTCAACCATTTTAATTTTGTAATCTGTTTTTTTAATTTTTAAAATAGACTCGTTTTTTACCGAAGAAATTCTTGAGTCTAAAGAAACCAAATATTGGTCTTCTCTTCCTGTTACGCGCAAAGTAATTTCTGTATCGTCGGGAATAACAAGAGGTCTGGCAGTTAAATTATGTGGGGCAATTGGCGTAATTACTAAACTTTTGACATCTGGCGTTAAAATTGGTCCGCCACAGCTTAAAGAATATCCTGTAGAACCGGTTGGCGTTGAAATGATTAATCCGTCTGCCCAATAAGAATTTAGATATTCGTTGTTCAAATAGGTTTCTACAGTAATCATCGAAGTGGTGTCTTTTCTACTCACTGTAACTTCATTCATAGCGAAATTAAGTTCTTTAAAAGCTTCGTTGTAAGGTTCGCATGTGATTCCTAATAAAGTTCTTTCAGAAGTGGTGTAGTTTTGATCAATAACGTATTGAAGTAAAATATCTATATTTTCTTTCTGAACTTTGGCAAGAAAACCTAATCGTCCAGCATTTATACCTAATAAAGGTACTCCAGAATTACGAACAAAAGCAGCGGCTCTTAAAATCGTTCCGTCGCCTCCAATACTAATCAACATTTCGAAACTATTATCTAAAGCAGTACTTGGCGAAAAAGTTTTGTATTCTTTTTTTATAAGCTCTTTTTCATAAAGCATATTCAGGAAATTTTCTTCAATTACCATTTCGACGTTGTTGGTATTGAAAAATGTGAAAATGTCTTTTATAATAGGTTCAGTGCTATTCTGATAGTATTGTCCGTAAATGGCTATTTTCATTCGTTGTAAATTAGATAATTTGTCAATGTGTCAATTAGATAATCTGGAAATGCGAAAATTATCTAATTAACTAATTCTCTCATTGGCACATTCATAATTTATATGTTGAGATATTTGTCTAAATAATCTGATCGCTCTTTTAAGCTATTGATATAGTTGTCTTCTTGATGCTCTGAAATAATTTCGTAACCATATCTTCTATACGTCTGAATAATTTCGTTGATTGCTCCCAAGCCAATTTTTACAGTGATTTGAACATTTTCTGTATCAGCTTCAGAAACAAAACAGCCTAAAATTTTACCATTATTGCTTTCTACAATTTGAGTTACTTCACTCATAGAATAATCCAAAAGCCCTTTTTGTACAATAATAATGGCACCAGGTTCTTTTAAAAATGGAGTTTCCTGAAAAAACTTCATGATGTCTTCCATTTCGTAGTAGCCTATATAATTGTTGTTTTCATCAAGAATAGGCAGGATATTCGTGTGGTTTTTTGCAAAAACCTCTAGAACATCTAGCCAAATCATCGATTTTCTGGCAAAGAAACGTTCTAAAGCATATTTGTAATCAATTGCTTTTTTATCAGTGTCAAATGTTTCAACATCATCAGAAGAGATGCTTCCAATAAAAATACCATCTTCTAAAATCGGAAAATGAGAAAAATTTACATCGATAAAAAAGTCCTGAATCGAGGCAATTGTTTCCTGACTGTCAATTGCTCTGAAATCGTTTGTGATATAGTTTGTAATTTCTGTCATAAATCAATTGAGGATATTTGATGCAAAATAATCAAAAAATACCGAAAACCGCTCTGTTTTACTTTGTATTTTTGTCGTAACAAATATAAGATTACTAGAATTAATATCTATTTATATGACAAAATTAAGTGTAAATATCAATAAAATAGCAACGCTTCGAAATGCTCGTGGCGGAAATGTTCCCGATTTATTAAAAGTAGCTGTAGATATTCAGCGTTTTGGCGGACAAGGAATTACAATTCACCCACGTCCAGATGAGCGCCATATTCGTTATCAAGATGCACGCGATTTAAAAACAGTTGTTACCACAGAATATAATATTGAAGGGAATCCGCAGCATAATTTTATCGATTTAGTTTTAGAATGCAAACCAGATCAGGTTACCTTAGTTCCAGACGCAATTGGTGCAATAACCTCTTCTGCTGGCTGGGATACAATCAAAAATCAAGAATATTTGACTGAAGTGATTCAAGAGTTTCAAAGAAACGGAATAAGAACTTCAATTTTCGTTGATCCAATTTTAGAAATGATTGAAGGCGCGAAAAAAACAGGAACAGATAGAATTGAGTTGTACACAGAATCTTTTGCACATCAATATAGTTTAGGAAACGAAAAAGGAATTGATCCTTATGCTAAAGCTGCAGTGTTGGCAAATGAATTGGGGTTAGGAATCAATGCTGGACACGATTTGAGTTTAGATAATATCAAATTTTTTAAAGAAAACATTCCAGGTTTATTAGAAGTTTCTATTGGCCATGCTTTAATTTCGGAGGCACTTTATCTTGGTTTAGATAATACTGTAAATATGTATCTGAATAAATTGAAATAATTCTTTAAAAAGAAAAAATTAAAAATATGCTTTATTCAAAAATAGAAGGAGAAGGAAAACCATTTGTCATCATGCACGGATTTCTCGGAATGTCTGATAATTGGAAAACTTTAGCTGGGCAATATGTAGAAGCCGGATTTCAAGTTCATATTTTAGATTTAAGAAACCACGGTCGCAGTTTTCATTCAGATGAATGGAGTTATGAAGCCATGGTTCAAGATGTGTACGAATACTGTCAAGCAAATAATCTGACTAGAATAGATATTCTAGGACATTCGATGGGAGGGAAGGTAGCGATGCTTTTTGCTACGACACATCCAGAAATTGTAGACAAATTGATTGTGGCAGATATTGGTCCGAGATTCTACAAACAGCATCATCAGGATATTTTGGCAGGATTAAATGCAGTAGATTTTTCTGTAAAACCAAGCCGAAATGATGTAGAAGCAATTTTATCTCAATATGTTCCAGATTTCGGAACGCGTCAGTTTTTGCTAAAAAATCTATATTGGAAAGAGCCGGGACAATTGGCCTTTAGATTTAATTTAGAAGCTTTTAATAATAATCTGGATGCGATTGGAAAACCTTTGGCAGATCATTTGGTTTTTAATAATCCGACATTATTTATTAGAGGCGGAAATTCTGGCTATATTCAAGATGCCGATCTCGATGGAATTCGCAAGCATTTCCCAAATTTAAAATTAGAAACCATTCCAAATGCGGGACATTGGCTTCATGCTGAAAATCCGAAAATGTTTTTTGAATTGACAGCAACGTTTTTAAAAGAATAAAACACTTTTGATAAAATTTTATTATTTTTAAATAAATTTTAAACCTAAAAACTATGAAATTATTACTTAGACTTCTCGTTACGGCTGCTTTGGTTTTATTATTGTCTAACATTTTAACAGGGGTTCATGTTGCTAGTTTTGGTACAGCAGTAATTGTTGCAGTAGTTTTAGGATTGCTGAATATCTTTATTAAGCCAATTTTAGTGTTGTTAACTTTGCCAGTAACGTTTGTTACGCTTGGTTTATTTTTATTAGTCATAAACGCGGTAATTATTTTGCTGTGCACTAATATTGTAGGCGGTTTTGCAGTAAATTCATTTTGGACAGCATTAATATTCAGCATTATTCTATCTATACTTCAATCTCTTACTTATAAAATACTAGGAGACGATAAATAAAACAAATCAGCAGATTAAAACTGCTTCAAATACAATACATTAAAAACTTGGTTGGGTTGCAAAAATTTTATAATTTTGCAACCCAATTTTATTATGTAAATTAAAGAAGAAGATGGATATTAAAAGAGTAGCAATAGACGCTGTAAACGAGACAATCGTTATGAACGTTGTTCATATGGATTATAAAGGTCAAGTAGCAAAAAGAATTAACGAAAAAATGCCTTTAGCGCAAGTAAAAGGATTTAGAAAAGGTGCAGTGCCTAAAGATCTTGTTGAAAAACAATACGGAAAAGGTATTAAACAAGAAGAGGTTAAAAAAGTAGTTGATTTGGCTTTAGAGCGTTATATTCAATCTGAAAGATTAAATCTTTTAGGAACTCCTCTTGCTAAAGTAAACGAAGATTTTAACTGGGATGCTGAAGAATTAACTTTTGAATACGAAATTGGTTTAGTGCCAAATTTCGAAATTGATCTTGAAGCTAAAAACAATATCGTAAAATATATCGTTACTGCTGACGATAAATTAATCGACGGACAAGTAGAGCGTATCCAAAAACAATTTGGAAAAGCAGTTCCTCAAGAAGTATCAGATGCTAAATCTGATTTAACTGGAACTTTCTCAAACGAAGCAAACGGAATCAATAATACAACTACAATTTCTGTAGATACATTCAGCAAAAAAGCTCAAAAACAATTCACAGGTAAAAAAGTTGGAGATGTTGTTACAGTAAGTACAAAAGGTTTATTTGAAGACGATCACCAATTAATGGATTACTTAAAAGTAGGTCACGAAGGTGTTCACGGTTTAGATGTTGAAGTAAACTTTACTATTGAGGCAATCAACGGTTCTGAACCAGCTGAATTAAACCAAGAATTATTCGACAAACTTTTTGGCGAAGGAAAAGTAGCTTCTTTAGAAGATTTAAAAGCTAAAATTAAAGAAGATGCTGAAGCTCAATTCGCTCAGCAAGCTGACCAAAAATTATTATTAGATGTTCAAGATTTCTTGATCGAAAACACAAAATTCGATTTGCCAGCTGAATTCTTGAAAAAATGGTTACAAACTGTTGGAGAGAAAAAACTTTCTGCAGAAGAAGCTGAAGTTGAATACGCAAGATCTGAAAAAGGTTTACGTTTCCAATTAATCGAAGGAAAAGCTTTAGCTCAAAGCAATATCCAAATTACATTTGATGACTTGAAAGAGTTTACATCAAACGCAATCAGACAGCAAATGGCTCAATTTGGTCAAACTAACCCAACTGACGAAGAAGTTCAAGGAATCGTGGCTAGAGTTTTATCTAACCAAGACGAAGTGAAAAGACTTTCTGAGCAAGTTGTAGCGGCTAAAATGTTAGATATCTTCAAAGAAAAAGCTAACCCAACAACTAAAGAGGTTACTTACGAAGAATTTATTGCAGCTTCTTACGGAGAATAAATTTTAGTCTGAAAGTCAAAAGTTGTAAAGTCGAAAGTTAAGAAGTATACTTTTTAAAAATTAAGATTTTATTACAGAAACTGAAAGATAAAAATAATTATATTTGAACGTCAATGGAATTTTTTATTCTGTTGACGTTCTTTTTTTGTTTCAGGTTTGAAGTTGGTAAACGTTTCTTAGAAAGAAAAACTTAGAACCTTAGCAGCTTAGAATCTTAGCATCTTAAAAAAGACGACAAATTGGCATTTCTTATAAAAAGGTATGAACTTTGTTTAATTCGTTTAAGTCACTTGCTGACTTTAGACTTTTCAACTTTAAACTAAAAATATGAACTACGGTAAAGAATTCAAAAAATTTGCTACAAAGCACCAAGGAGTAAACGCAATGTATTACGATAAAATCGTAGCAGCAATGACTCCAACAAACATGACTCCATATATTATCGAAGAGCGCCAATTGAATGTTTCTCAATTAGACGTTTTCTCAAGATTAATGATGGACAGAATTATCTTTTTAGGAACAGGCATCGACGATCAGATCGCTAATATTGTTCAGGCTCAGTTATTATTCTTAGAAAGTGCTGATGCTTCAAAAGATATTCAAATTTATTTAAACTCTCCTGGAGGAAGTGTTTATGCAGGTTTAGGAATTTACGATACAATGCAATACATCAAACCAGATGTAGCAACAATCTGTACAGGAATGGCAGCTTCTATGGGAGCAGTTCTATTATGCGCAGGAGCAGCAGGAAAACGTTCTGCATTGCCTCACTCAAGAGTAATGATTCACCAGCCATCTGGAGGAGCACAAGGTGTTGCAACAGATATGGAAATCAACTTACGCGAGATGTTGAAATTAAAAGATGAATTATACAACATCATTTCTCACCATTCAGGACAAACTTTTGATAAAGTGCACAAAGACAGTGAACGCGATTACTGGATGAAAGCAGACGAAGCAAAAGAGTACGGAATGATTGATGAAGTATTAAGAAGAGGATAATTTTTAGGTTCTAAGTTGCTAAGGCACTAAGATTCTAAGTGTTCTTTGTAATTTTAAAATCAAATAAAAAAATAAAAATATTAAGCTGTAAAGAGCTAAGTTTTTAAGTTTTAGGTCAAAAAGCTTAGAAACTTAGTATCTTTGCAGCTTAGTAACTTAAATAAAGAATGGCAAAAGTAGTATTAGAATGTTCGTTTTGTGGAAGAAAAAAGCCAGAAACTAATTTATTAATTGCAGGTATCAATGCACACATTTGTGATAAATGTATTGAGCAAGCACACGGAATTGTTTTAGAAGAATTAAAATCTAGCGGAAGCGCAAAATTAGTTGGGGACTTAATTTTAAAGAAACCAAAAGAAATTAGAGCTTTCCTAGATCAATATGTTATTGGTCAGGATCAGACTAAAAAAGTAATGTCGGTTGCGGTTTACAATCACTACAAACGTTTAATGCAACAGCAATTAGACGATGAAGTAGAGATCGAAAAAAGTAACATCATCATGGTTGGTCAAACAGGAACAGGAAAAACATTAGTGGCAAAAACGATTGCTAAAATGTTAGACGTTCCGTTGGCAATTGTTGATGCGACAGTATTAACAGAAGCAGGTTACGTTGGAGAAGACGTTGAAAGTATTTTGACACGTTTGCTTCAAGCTGCAGACTACGATGTAGCAAAAGCAGAAAGAGGAATCGTATTTATTGATGAGATTGATAAAATTGCTCGCAAAAGCGATAATCCGTCAATAACGCGTGATGTTTCTGGAGAAGGTGTTCAGCAAGCATTATTGAAATTGTTGGAAGGAACGGTTGTAAATGTACCGCCAAAAGGAGGACGTAAGCACCCGGACCAAAAATTTGTTGAGGTAAATACTCAAAATATCTTGTTTATTGCAGGAGGAGCTTTTGATGGTGTTGAACGCATTATTTCAAAACGCTTAAATCGTCAGGCGGTTGGTTACTCAACTTCTAAAAATGTTGATAATATCGACAAAGACAATTTATTGCAATACATTATTCCAAAAGATATTAAAGATTTCGGATTGATTCCAGAGATTATTGGTCGTTTACCAGTTTTAACACACATGGATCCTTTGGATAAAGAGACGCTTCGTGCCATTTTAACACAACCTAAAAATGCATTGATCAAACAATATCAGAAATTATTCTTGATGGATGATGTTGAGTTTACTATTACAGATGAAGCTTTAGATTTTATTGTAGACAAAGCTTTAGAATATAAATTAGGAGCTCGTGGATTACGTTCTTTATGCGAAGCAATTTTGACAGATGCCATGTACGAACTGCCAACTTCAGATGATACAAGCCTGACAATCGACAAAGAATATGCAGAACATACGCTAAGCAAAAACTTGCTGAAACGTATGGAAATTGCTTCTTAAGCTATAAAATCAACTTTGACAAAGTTCAATTATAAAACCTGTTCATTTATTTGAGCAGGTTTTTTTATTTTCTTTTTTGTTTAGTTTCATGAAAACTTAACTTCTGTTTTAGCCCTGATCGAAACGGCAATCCTTTTGCTGTGGGGTTCACAGCAAAAGATACAGTGAAGAGCAGGACAGATGTTCTTTTGGAAACGAAATGTGCTGCTTTTAATAAAATTATTGCACTCTAAATTTCTCGCGATATTCAATTGGTTTCATGCCAACCATTTTATAAAAAACCTTTCTAAAGGCTTTTGGATCGTTATAGCCAGTTTTTTCGATAATTTCTGAAATCGAAAGCTGGGTTTGCTCTAGATATTTCTTTGAACTTTCGACTCTAATATTTTGTAGATATTCAATTGGCGGAATTCCGGTTACTTGTTTAAAACGGCGTGTCATGTTTCTGGCACTTGTCGGAATGTCTTTTGTAATTTCTTCTAGTTTTTCGATGGTGTGATACTGGCTTTCAATTTTTTGCTGTAGCATGGCAACCAAAGTGTCATTGTGTAAATGGTTTGGTCTGAAAGTGCTAAAATAGCTTTGCTTGTATCGGTTTAAGTCGATAGAAAATATTTTAGCAATTTTAACTGCCATTTCGTTGCCGCAGAATTTTTGAATCAAAAGAATCAATAAATGAAAAGTTGAGGTAGATCCTCCGCTTGTATATAAACTTCCGTCGGCGGTTAAAGTTTCTTCTGGTTTTAATTTCACCATCGGAAAGGCTTTTGTAAAAGCGCTGCAAGCATCAACATGGGTTGTGGCAAGTTTTTCGTTTAATAAACCAGATGCGGCAAACAAAAATGCGCCAGTACAAAAACTGGCTAATTCGGCTCCAGTTTTATGTTGTTTTTGAAGCCAAGGAATAAAGTTTTTATTCTTTTTAATCATCTCGCTCATATTATCAGTAGTAAAAGCGGGAATTAAAATTAAGTCTAGAATAATTTCTGAAGTTTCAATGGAATTACTTTTATATCCAAATATATTTCCTTGATCGTTTTGCTCTTTAGACTGAAAAATCATTATTTCAAATGGTTTTTCTGTTCCCGATGTAAGTTTATTTGCAGTTTCAAAGACTTCTAATATCGCGGCTATACTTAATAATTTATAGTCGTGAGGTACGATTAAACCTAGTTTCTTGCTCATGATATTTGTTGTTTTTGGAATTTCAGTTAACACAAAAATAAGCAAATTGTCTTAAATGCCCCTAAAGTTGACTTTTATTGTCGTTTTAAACTAATCTTAAAATTTTACATTTGCTTTGATTAATTTGTAATTTTATAAAGATGAAAACAAAGATATTCTTAAATCTTGCGGTAAAAGATTTAAATCGAGCAGTGAAATTTTTTAATGAACTTGGTTTTTCTACAAATCCAAAGTTCACAAATGAACAGGGAGCTTGTATAGTAATTAGTGATAACATTTTTACAATGCTTTTGGTTGAAGAGTTTTATCAAACCTTTACTCCAAAGAAAATTTGTGATTCTACTACAACAAGCGAAGTCCTTATTTCTCTTTCTATGGAATCACGTGAGAAAGTAGATGAAACAATTGAGAAAGCGGTAAAAGCTGGTGGAACAGATTATCAAGAAGCAAAAGATTATGGTTGGATGTACCAAAGAACATTTCTAGATTTGGATGGACATCATTGGGAAGTCTTCTTTATGGATGAAAGTCAAATTCCAGCCAATTAAAGATGATTTCGGTAGAAGTTATAATTAATGCGTCAATAGAAAAAGTTTGGGATTTTTGGATTACGCCAAAACATATCCAAAACTGGAACAGTGCTTTTGATAATTGGTATACGTCTTATGCTGAAAATGATTTGCAAGAAAAAGGAAAGTTTAGATATGAAATGAGATCAAAAGATAAAGATGAAAGTTTTGATTTTGAGGGAATATATACAAAAGTTGAAAAATTTCAGTTAATAGAATATAAGCTTTCAGACAATAGAATCGGAAGCGTTCATTTTGAAGATTTTGGAAACAATGTAAAGCTTGTTGAATATTTTGAGCCCAATAAAACTGATTCTGAAAATATGCAAAAGCAATGGTGCCAAGATGTGATTGATAACTTTAAGAAATACACAGAGAGATTTTAAAACGAAATTTATTTATAATAATGATAACAATAAAAAATACTGTAAAAGCATCTGCAGAGAAAGTTTGGAAGTTTTGGAATACACCAGAACATATTACTAAATGGAGTTTTGCTTCTCCAGATTGGCACACGCCTCACGCAGAAGCAGATTTAAGAGAAGGAGGAAAATTTAAATCGACTATGGCTGCCAAAGATGGGAGTATGAGTTTTGATTTTGGAGGTGAATTTACTTTAGTAAAACCAAATGAAGCACTTTCGTATGTTCTAGGAGATGGAAGAAAGGTTGAAATTACTTTTACAGAAACTTCAGAGGGTGTAGAAATTGTAGAAAGTTTCGACCCAGAAACTCAAAATCCAGAAGAAATGCAGCGCGCAGGCTGGCAGGCAATTTTGGATAATTTTAAAAGTTACGTAGAGGCTAATTAATTTTAGCTTCAAAGTCTCAAAGGTCAAAGATTACAAACTTAAATTAGCTTATATCAATTATATGGTTTAAAAGAAATAAATATCTAACCCAACAAAAAAAAACAAAAAATGACAAAACAAATATGGTTGAATCTTCCTGTAAAGGACGTAGCAAAAGCGAAAGATTTTTTCTGGAAAATTGGTTTTTCGTTTAATGAACAGCATGACACCCCAAGCTCTACTTGTATGGTTGTAGGTGAAGGACATTTTGTAGTAATGCTTTTTGAAGAAATGCTTTTTTCTAGTTTCTCTCAAAATAGTATTACTGATACTAAATCGAGTTCGGAAGTATTGATTTCAATCGATGCTGAAAGCAGAGAAGAAGTTGATGAACTAGCTGAAAAAGTAAAACAAGCTGGCGGAATTGTGTTTGCTCCTCCTGCAGAGAGTCAGGGTTGGATGTATGGTTGTGGTTTTGCCGATTTGGACGGTCATCGTTGGAATGTCTTATTT
The DNA here is from genome assembly GCF_058794775.1 of Flavobacterium sp. GW823-FHT06G12. NCBI lineage: Bacteria > Pseudomonadati > Bacteroidota > Flavobacteriia > Flavobacteriales > Flavobacteriaceae > Flavobacterium > Flavobacterium sp. GW823-FHT06G12. The sequence continues at coordinate 385,962 of NZ_JBXAHE010000005.1, read as the reverse complement.
ATGGATTTTAGTAAATTACCAGATTAAAATGGAAAAATTAGTTTTTAATATCAAGATCAAGGCTCCCAAAGAAAAGATTTGGAAAGTCTTATGGGATGACGAAACTTATCGAAAATGGACAAGTTCTTTTTGTGGAGAAAGTTACGTTGAATCGAGTTGGAACGAAGGCGACAAAATTTATTTTTTGGGCGCAGCTGGAGAAGGAATGAATAGTTTAATTGAAAAAAAAATCCCAAATGAATACATGGCTTTTAAGCATTTAGGTGAACTGAAAGATTATAAGGAAGTTCCGCCAAATGCAGAAACAGAACAATGGACTGGAGCCATGGAAACCTATCGTTTAGATCAAAAAGGAGATTTGGTTGATCTTCATGTGGAAGTTGATGTGATCGAAAAGCATATAGACTATTTTAAAGAAGCATTCCCAAAAGGATTGGAGACCATTAAAGAGTTATCTGAGAAATAGAGAATGTAGAAGAAAGAAGCGAAAGCAAGACTTTGTTTTGTGCTTCAAACGGAATTAACAATTTATAGTTAACAATTAATAATTTAAAAAATGGCAGCAATAAATCCATATTTAATGTTTAACGGAACTTGCGAAGAAGCGTTCCTGTTTTATAAATCGGTTTTTGGAGGAGATTTTCCGTATATCGGAAAATTTAAAGACGCTCCAGCAGAAGAAGGAGAAGTGCTTTCTGAAGAAGCATTAAATCGCATTATGCATGTTTCGCTTCCAATTGGAAATACCATTTTAATGGGAAGTGACAGTCATCCTAGATACGGAGACGTAGGTTTTGGAGATAATTTTTCGATTTCTATTAATACAGAAAGTACAGACGAAGCAGATAGAATTTTTAACGGACTTTCGGCTGGAGGAAAAGTTGAAATGCCAATGAACAATACTTTCTGGGGATCTTATTTCGGAATGTTTAAAGATAAATTTGGTGTTAATTGGATGGTGAGTTTTGATAAAAACATTCCAAATCAATAGCCAAAAAGTTACGTTATTTTAATAATAAAAGATAATTGTTAAATTACTCGAAAAAGCACATTTATATGTGCTTTTTCTTTTCAAAAAAACAAGGATTATTCTTTTTTATCAACGAGAGATTGCCGATTTTTGTCGCTTCAAAATCAAGAAAGAAAAATGGCAGCAGAAGATAAAGAGATAATTTTATTAAAAGTTTCAGGACACGATAAAATTGGAGTTACAGCAGGTTTAACGGCTGTTTTAGGAGCATACGACGCTAATATATTAGATATCGGCCAAGCTGATATTCATGACACACTTTCTTTAGGAATTTTGTTCGAAATTGCAGCAGGTTCATCTTCGGCTCCGGTTTTAAAAGATCTTCTTTTCAAAGCTTATGAATTAGAAATCAAAGTAAAATTTATTCCGATTTCTATTGAAGATTACGAAACTTGGGTAAAATCACAATCTAAGCAACGATACATCATTAATATTTTGGGCGAAAAACTAGCAGCTTCTCAATTGGCAGCAGTTACCAAAATCATGTCAGATCAAAACCTAAATATCGATTCTATTATCCGATTAACAGGAAGAACTTCTATTGTAGAAAAAGAAGAATATCCACGTTCTTGTATTCAATTGTCTGTGACAGGAGAGATTGTAAATAAAATTGTCATGACAGCAAGTTTTATGGAAGTCTCTAGAGCACTAAATGTCGATATTTCTTTCCAAGAAGATAATATTTATAGAAGAAACCGTCGCTTGGTTTGCTTCGATATGGATTCTACTTTAATCCAAACCGAAGTAATCGATGAATTGGCAGAATTGAATGGAGTAGGAGATCAAGTTCGCGCCATTACGGAATCGGCTATGAATGGCGAAATCGACTTTAATGAAAGTTTCAAAAAACGTATGGCACTTTTGGAAGGTTTGAGCGAAGAAGTATTGCAAAATGTAGCAATCAATTTACCAATCACGCAAGGAGCGCATCGTTTAATGAAAGCTCTAAAATATTACGGTTATAAAACCGCTATTCTATCTGGAGGATTCACTTATTTTGGAGAATATCTTCAAAAAGAATTAGGAATAGATTATGTTCATGCCAATCAATTAGAAATAAAAGACGGTAAACTGACAGGTAAATATTTAGGCGATATTGTTGATGGACAGAAAAAAGCTGAATTCTTGAAAGCAATTGCCGAAAAAGAAGGAATCCACATTAACCAAACCATTGCAGTTGGAGATGGAGCAAACGATTTGCCAATGCTAAACTTAGCAGGTCTAGGAATTGCTTTTCATGCCAAACCAAAAGTAAAAGAAAGCGCATCAACATCAATTTCAAGTTTAGGTCTTGATGGTGTTTTATATTTGTTAGGTTACCACGACAGATATATAGATATGATGTAAAAGTCTAGTTTGTCATTTCGACCGTAGGGAGAAATCACACTAGCAATTCCACAATCAAAATAAAAAAACAAAACCTCAGTTTTCTTCAAAAAAGAGCTGAGGTTTTTTCATTTGAGCATGCCCCTTCGGGTCGGGCTATCCGTTGCAATCTTTTGTACCGAACCTCGCCGCAAAAGGATTTCCACTTCTATCCCTCATGCGGGTTTAGTGGAATTAGCGTTATTATGAACCTTCATAAAAGAGAGTTAAGAAATCTAAATTAAGTTTTGTGATTTATCTGTCTTTTATACGTGTTGTAATTATCTTCATAGAAATAAAAATAACTTCTAAAAACTTTATTATATAAGACATTGTTATGAATGTCAAATGAAAAAGGAGAACTCGTGCCTAATTTTATATATATATATTCAATAATTTTTCGGCAACAATAAAGTCATCTTTTTTCAAACATCTTATTCCGAAAAAGAACATATCATTTTGATCCGTTGGATCTTTTTGTAAATCAAAATATGCAAATACTTGTTCATCATTTTTTGAATGTATAACTTCAACATCATGATTGTTTTGATCTTGATATTTCGTTATTAAAAACGTTTTTTCAAAATTTATATTTAAAAAATTAAGTAATTCAGCTATTTCTGTGCCATCTAAATTAGTTTCCCAATATGAATTTTCAACATTTAAAATTTCAAAAAAACAAGCATAAAAATAAAATTCTACATAATTTAAAGTATGCGAAAGGTTCTTTATTCCGTAATGTAAGTTCTATATCCTCTGAATTCATGATTACTATTTTCTCGATTCCAACTCTCGTTTAATTTCTTTTAAATTTTTCAGATTTAAATAAAGGATAAACAACAAAGCAACCGGAATAATATTCATTGCGCTAAAACCTTTCATAAAAACAATGAATATATTAAGAACAAATAAGACAAAAAGGACAACACAAAATATAGCATTGACAGTTTTTAATGTCTTCTGATTTTTTATCAGCTCCTCAGTAGTCAGGTCACTAAATTTTGTTTCTTTCATCTCTATTAAATAAAATTGTTTAACACATTTCCTTTAACTGTTCCAAATAATCTCTCTGATTGGATAGCCTCGGAATTTTATGTTGTCCGCCCAATTTATCTCTTTCTTTCAACCAGTCATAAAAAAGATTTTCGCGAGCAACATTAATTACCAAAGGATTCAAAGTCATATTATTGTAGCGTTTTGCTTCGTAATCTGAGTTTAAAGTTTGCAATGTTTCATCTAAAACCTTTTGGAAAAGACCAACATCGGCTGGATGTTTCTTAAATTCGATCATCCATTCGTGTGCGCCTTTTTCTTTGTCGTGCATAAAAATAGGAGCAACGGTATAATCTATAACTTCAGTCTGCGTAACCTGGCAAGCTTTTGCAATTGCTTGATCGGTGTTTTCTACCATTAACTCTTCACCAAAAACATTGATATGATGTTTTGTTCTTCCTGTAACTCTAATCCTGTACGGATTCAGTGATGTAAAACGAACCGTGTCACCAATCAGATAACGCCACAAGCCAGAATTTGTTGTGATAACAATAGCATAGTTTTTATTCAATTCTACATCTGCTAAACGAATTACTTTTTGGTTTGGAGTTCCAAAAGTGTCCATTGGAATAAATTCGTAGAAAATTCCGTAATCCAACATTAGCAATAAATCACTTGAATTATTTAAATCCTGAATCGCAAAAAAGCCTTCAGAAGCGTTATAGATTTCGTAGTATCTAAAATCTTTGCTTGGCAGCAGTTTTTTGTATTGTTCTTTATAAGGAGAAAAACTTACGCCACCATGAAAGTAAACTTCCAAATTTGGCCAAAGTTCCAATAAACTTTGTTTTCCAGTATTTTCTAAAACTTTATTCATTAAAACCAGCATCCAAGAAGGAACTCCTGCAAAACTGGTTACGTTTTCATTTTTTGTTTCGTTAATGATGGCAGCGATTTTAGTTTCCCACTCGCTCATAAGTGAAGTTTTACTGCTTGGTGTGCTGCTAAATTCAGCCCAAATTGGCATATTTTCAATTAAGATTGCCGATAAATCGCCAAAGAAAGTATTGTTGTTTTCGTAAATTTGAGAGCTTCCTCCTAAACGAAGACTTTTTCCTAAAAACAATTCAGAATCTTCATTATTATTCAAATAAAGGCATAAAAGATCTTTGCTTCCTTTATAGTGGCAATCTTCCAGCGCTTCGTTACTTACAGGAATAAATTTGCTTTTTGCATTTGTTGTTCCGCTAGACTTAGCAAACCATTTAATTGGTGTTTCCCAAAAAACGTTCTGCTCACCCAAACGTGTGCGCTCAATTAATGGTTGCAATTCTTCATAAGTCGCAATAGGAACTCTTTCTGCAAAGGTCTGATAGGAATTGATACTCGAAAATTCATATTGTTTTCCAATAACTGTATTTTCAGATGCCGTCAATAAGTTGTGCAATAATTCTTCTTGAACTTCATTTGGGTATTTTAAAAAAAGCTCTATTTGATGAATCCTTTGTTTTAGGACCCATGATGCAAACGAATTGATAATAGATAAAGGCATGAATTTGGTTTTTAGTTAACTAATTTTAGGTTTTAAATCTCACAATCTATAGTAAAACTAAAAACTTAAAATTTGAATATCGAGAGACAAGTAGTAACTTTGTATTCATATCAAAAATAATATTTTTTTGTAAAAAACAATTCGATTTGAAGTAAAGATTCTACCCAATAAGTCGAATTTTAACACAAAAAACTTTAAATCTTTTAATAAATCCGAATCAGCAATTATAAATAAAAATACGAATGCAATATCAAGGCGTACTGACAAAAATGCAAACTGAACTTGGAAGCCCAATCCAATATTATTTGGTCTTTGAAGATAGTTTCTTAAATGTTAATCAATTATTAGATAAAGAAATTGAAATCAATTTTGTAGGCTGTCAATGCTTAAATTGTGGTAAAAAGAAAAAAATATACCGACAAGGTTTTTGTTACGAGTGTTTTTATTCAAGTCCTGCTGTTGGAGATTGGATTATGAGACCAGAATTGAGTACAGCGCATTTAGGAATTGCAGATAGAGATTTAGAATATGAATCTAAAGCGCAATTGCAACCGCATATTGTATATTTGGCTTCGGCATGCGAAATAAAAGTTGGTGTAACTCGCAAATCACAAGTTCCAACTCGTTGGATCGATCAAGGTGCTTCTCAAGCTATTGCAATTGTTGAGGTTCCAAATCGATATCTAGCAGGAATTACAGAGGTCGCTCTAAAAGATCATTATACAGACAAAACCAACTGGAGAAAAATGTTGCAGAACTCTGTTCAAAGTTTTGATTTAATTGCAGAAAAAGCGAAGATTGAAAGTTTGATTCCAGCAGAAGTTAAAGATTATTTTTATGCACAAAAAAATGATGTTTACGAGCTTCAATATCCTGTTTTGAGTTATCCAGCCAAAGTGAACAGTTTGAATTTAGATAAGACACCTTCTTTCAGCGGAAAATTAACTGGAATTAAAGGTCAGTATTTATTATTTGAAAACGGAACTGTCTTTAATATTCGAGGATCAGAAGGTTATGTGGTTACAATAAACGTCTAGATTTATTGGGAGATTGTCGATGTTTTTAGTGTAACTATCTAATTGTTTGTTGATTACAGAATAATTTATTGTAATTTTATATCGCTTCCAAAAGCAAAAATGTGAATATTGATACATTTGGTTACAATTTTGTAACAAATGCTTATTGGAAGAATTTATTTTTAGAAAATAAAAGAGACTAGATTTGAGTCTGTCACTTTTTCTAAAATTTAATTAAGATTTTATAATTCGTAAATTATTCCATAAATGAGTGTTTTAAGCAAAATAAATGTACATAGGCGTAGCATAATGCGCAACCTGACTAAGAATGTTGGAAAAACAAATATGCAGAACGATTTTATTTTGGTTGATAAAAGCGAAATTAAAAGAGTTCTTATTTGTAGGCCAAATGGAAGGTTAGGAAACCTTTTATTAATTACGCCACTTGTTCAGGAAGTGTCTGAAATGTTTCCAAATTGTAAAATTGATTTATTTGTAAAAGGAACATTAGCGCCTATTATTTTTGAAAAATACGATACTGTCGACAAAATAATCCATTTGCCTAAAAAGCCATTTAAAAGCTTAATTGCCTATTCAAAGGTTTGGATTTCGTTAAAAAAAACTCCCTATGATCTAGCGATTAATGTAGATCAAAACTCTTCTTCAGGCCGATTAGCGGTTCAGTTCTCAAATGCCAAATACAAGTTTTTCGGAGATTCAAATGATGAAATCGCAGAGAAAAAAAGTGATTTTGAACATATTGCAAAGTATCCTGTTTATAATTTTCGAAATTATTTGGCAAAATTGAGATTGCCAACAAGTAGTAATAAAATAATTGCTCCTTTAGATCTTAAATTAACAGCTTCTGAAATTTCAGAAGGAAGAAAAATATTAGGAGAACTAACAAATAACGACAAAAGAACAATCTGCATTTTTACCTACGCAACAGGTGCAAAATGCCTTTCAGAAGAGTGGTGGGAAAAGTTCTATTCTCAACTTACCGCAGAATATAAAAACTACAATATTATTGAGATTTTACCTGTAGAAAATGTATCTCAAATCGCATTTAAAGCTCCGACATTTTATAGTAAAGATATCCGAGAAATAGGATCTGTTATTGCAAATGCCGATTTGTTTATTGGGGCCGATAGTGGAATTATGCATTTATCAAGCGCAGTGCATACACCAACAATTGGGCTGTTTTCGGTATCTAATTTGAAAAAATATGAACCTTATGATAATTGTAGTGTTGGAATAGATGTTAATCTGTACACGAAAAAAGAATATATAAAAACGATAAATTCAATTTTGAGTAGCGGTACCTTAAATATTTATTCGAGAGCAATATAGAAACAAAAAAAAATCCTGTTCGAAAGAACAGGATTTTTTTTGTTTCTAAGTTTCTAAGTTTCTGAGTTTCTGAGTTTCTGAGTTTTTTTTTAGAGAAACTCAGAAACTTAGAAACTTAGCATCTTTCTAAGGATTCTTCTTCTTAAACAATCCATTCAACAAATCACTTGCTTTTTTAGTCACTTCTTGAGTTTTTTGCTCTTTTTCAGTTTTAGCAGCTTGAGTTGTATCTTTTGCTTTTGTGTTTTTGTTGATTAAATCTGTAAGCGCTGATGTTCCTTTTTGAGTAAGTTTTTCTTTTTGCTGATTAACCAATTGTGTAGTCAAATTGCTTACGGCAGTTTTCATATCGGTACTGATTTTCGGATTTGAAAAATTGCCAGTCAAAGAAGCATTGATTGGTATATTATCTAGTTTTGCAGCATCTGCAGGAGATAATTTCGCAATTAAATTGTTGGCTTCGGTTCCTAAATATTTAGCAGGAACATCAAACTTAATCGTGTAATTCATTGTTTGGTCAAAACCGTGAGTTCCGCCAATTGTAGCTTTAATGTCTTGATATTTAATATCGAATGGTTTTACATTTACTTTTCCATTCTCAAAAGACAATGCCATTTTCAAATCGTTTAGATTCAATTTGTTTAAATCTAAGAACTTAACATTTGAAGTAAGCGAATTTAAAACTGTAGAGTTTTTAGCATTTACAGTAGTTGATAATAATTGGCCTAATAAATCTCCTGATATTGATTTTAAATCTGGAGTCAATTCTTTGGCGTCCAAATTACCATTCAATTTAATAGTCGAATTTAATTTACCGTTAATGATTCCTGCAATTGGAGCGATCTTTTTCATCATATCCAATTGTGTAAAAGTCTGTGCGATATCAACTTGATTGAATCCTAAATTCATATCAAAAGTTGGCACTTTTTCTTTTGTAGAAACAGCTCCATTAAGTCCAATTGATCCGCCGAAGATATTTGTTTTAAAGTTTTCAAGAGTAGCTTTTTCGTCTTTAATAATCAATCTTCCAGCAACATCTTGAAGTTTTAAGTTGTCGTATAAAACAGTTGTAGCTTTTGCATTTAATGTACAATTTAAGAAAGCCGGAATCTTCATTGCATCAGCTGGTTTTGCAGGAGTTTTGGTTTCTTCTTTTGCAGGTTCGCCAGAGGTCATAAAGTCATCAACAGCCAATTGTTTAGAACTCATATTAAAGTTTCCTTTAAGTTCTTGTTTTTTAAACATAAAACCATAGAAATTCTCTAAAACTCCATTAATGCTGATATCACTTTTTCCAGTTGTAGCATCAAATTGTTTTAAGTTGATCTTACTCGGATTAAATTCAACCAAAGCCGTGCTGATGTTCATCGATTTGTTGTTTTCGTCGGTATATTTAAATCCTGACAAACTCATTGTACCAGCATTTTTGATATTTTGATATTCGCTTTTTTCTACAGAAGCCATATCAAAGTTTGTTATAACGTCAGCTTTTAAAATACCTGCTAAAGGTTTATCCATTTTAATTGGATATGCTTTAGAAAGATTAGCCAAGTTGATTGTTCCTTTTAAAGCTGCGTCAACAATTGGATTTACAGTTATGTTTTTGATATTCGCTTTAGCGTTAAAAACATCTTGATCAATTCTAAAAGACAACTTATCTAGATTGACATAAGTATCATTTAAGATTCCAGTTTCGTTGATGATTTTGGTGTCAATTACAATATTTTGAACCGATTTTGGAAGATTAGGATATTGGAAAGAAGAATTGTTTGAAGCGATTTCGATATTAAATTTAGGAACCGTAGTGTCTGTCAATTCACCTTTTGCAAAACCATTTACAGTAAAATCTCCAGTCGTTTTTACACCTTCTAAGCTAGATGCATAAGCCGAAGGAATTAAACCTAAGAAATTGGTAAACGATGAAGTAGGGGTTTTAAATTTCAAATCATAAATCTGCGCTTTTTCAGCCATTTGAATAAATCCGTCAAACTCTAAAGGCAATTGATTGATAAGAGCCTTGTTTTCTTTAAAAGTATATTTGCTTTTTTCTAAATCAATTCCAAGAACAGCATCTAAAGTTAGTTTTACATTTTTCATGTAATTCATTTTATCCATGTCCAATGAAACTTTTGCAGAAGATTTTGTTGTTAAATCTAATTTTGAATTGGTAAAATCTCCAGTTCCTTCGTGGTTTAAACTATCAATTACCATTCTAATTTTAGAACCTTGATCGATATATCTAAAAGTAAAATTCTCGATTTTATAATTCTGAATTTTCAATGCAAGTGGTTTGCTTGCTTCGTCTTTCGTTTCTTCTTTTTTGTCTTTTAAGGCGATATCGAAGTTTCCTACACCATCTTTATTGAATATAATGTTTATTAATCCGTTTGTTGAACTAATTCCCTGAATGCTTAAGGGTTCATCTTTTCCTTTAAAAAGTTCTTTCACGCTCATTTTTAAATTTAGTTGGCCTAAAGAAACCAGCGTGTCGCCTTCAAAAGGAGCTTTGTTGATAATAACTAATTTCTCGATTCCAACTGTTGCGTTAGGGAAATTCTTGAATAAACTTAAATCTGCATCTGTAAAACTTACTTTAGCATCAACACTTTCATTGATGGCTTCAACGATTTTAGCCTTGATTTGATCTTTAAATAAAAACGGAATGGCAAATAATGCAGCAACAAATACCACAATGACTATGGCACTTATTTTTAAAACTTTTTTTAGCATATAAATAGATTTGAGGGTTTAACGTGTTAAAATCGACTCTTGCAAAAATAGTTTTTTTTACTAGAGTTTGAAGATAAAGTTTTTTTAATTACGTAAGAATTTTATTAAAATTTTCATATAAAAAAATCCGTTAAGAACTATTTTCAAAACGGATTTTTTAGGGTGTTTATTTTATTATTTCTGAATAAATGAAACTATTTTTTCAACTAGGATTTCAGAAATAGGAAGTGTTTCATTATTGTAACTGGCTAAATTATCTTCCTGATTGCCATCAATGATTTTCATAATATGATTCATCTTGTCAATTATCTGTAGATCTACATTTTTATTAGCTTGTTTTAAATTTTCTGCATCTTTTACAGCAATCTGCATGTCATTATTTCCTTGCAGGATTAAAACTGGAATAGTAAGCTTTTGAATTTCGGTCTGCGGATTGTATTTAAACCAAGAAATCAAATAGGGCTGAATGCTTGGCCTGAAAAGAGAATTAAGCATAGGATCTACTTTTTTAACTTCAAATCCGTTTTTTAAACTATCAATAATAGGGAAGGTCAAGTCATTAAGTGGTTTCATTGACTTGGCGCCAATTTGAGTTTTTAAGATTTGATCTGCAGGTTCGCCTGCGCCTGCAATAGAAACAAACTTATCTGCTTTTGTACTGGCCACCATTCCAATCAAAGAGCCTTCACTGTGACCGATTATAATTACTTTAGAAAAACGCTTGTCCTGTTTTAAATAATTAATCCAGCTTTTGGCATCTTGAATATAATTTTCAAAAACCAGACTGCTTTCAGATCCGCCAGCTGCTTTGCTTTCTCCAATAGCTCTTTTATCGTATCGCAATGATGCAATTCCGTTTTTAGCCAAAGCTTCTGCCAGCATTTTTAACGAGTTGTTTTTCATCATCGGATTGTTCCCGTTTCTATCCGTTGGACCAGAACCGGCAATAATTAAAGCAACCGGAAATTTTTTGGTCAAATCTGGAGTTGTCAGCGTACCAAAAATCTGATCGTTGTTAATCTTTAATATTGCTGGTGTTTCCTTAAACGTGGTTTCTTTTTTGTCTTGAGCGTTTATGAAACTCCAAAACAAAACCGTCAAAAAAAGAATTATTTTATTCATCTTAATTCAATTAATAAATATTGATTCCGTAAGGCAATATTGCTTGCACTCCTTTTTGTTTTTGAAATTTCTTAACCTGCTCTAGAAGTAGGTAATTTTCTTCTCCAATTTCTTCTTTTATAAAAGCTTCTTTAGATTTTGCAAAAGGTAGATTTCCTAGCAAATCGTTAAGTGTTTTTTCATATTCAGGATAATTTTGAGTGCTATATTTTTTTAGTTTAGCAATTTTAGCTGCTTCAGCAATCGCGTCATTTAATCCGCCAATTTTATCAACTAAACCAATTTTTAAAGCTTCGGTTCCAGACCAAACTCTACCTTGAGCAATTGAATCAACTTGTGAAAAAGTCATTTTACGTCCTTCTGCAACATGAGTAACAAACGTGTTGTAGATTTTTTCGACTCCTTCTAAAGTAAAAGCTTTAAATTTCTCGTCTACAGGCAAGAACGGACTATAGTTTGCTGCGTTTTCATGAGTTTTAACCTGCTCAGAATTGATTCCTAATTTATTAGCCAACGGACTAAAATTTGGCAACATTCCAAAAACTCCAATAGATCCTGTAATAGTATTGTTTTCAGCAAATATTTTATTGGCGTTGCAAGCAATATAATAACCGCCAGAGGCAGCATAGTTACCCATAGAAACGACAACTGGTTTTACTTTTTTTGTAACTTCAATTTCTCTCCAAATTAAATCAGAAGTAAGAGCACTTCCGCCTGGGCTGTCAATTCTAAGAACGATAGCTTTAACGTCATCATTTTTTCTGGCTTCTTGCAAAGAACGTCTCATAGAGCCTTCTCCAATTGTGTTTACATCTCCTTCGCCGCTTCCGATTTCGCCTTGAGCGTAAATAATCGCAATTTGATCGCTTGAAGCATTATCTAAAGCTGTTGCTAAGTGATTTTGAGTATAATCTGAGATTGAAATTTTATTGTAATCTTCATCTTTATCTACTTTCAGCGCTTTTCTAATGGCATCGTGATAAACATCTTCGTAAGCAACAATATCTACTAAATGCTGTTCTTTTGCCATTTCTGGAGTTCTAGCCAAAAGTCCGTTTGCAATTTCGTTTAGTTTAGGTAACGGAATATTTCTGCTTTTTGAAATATCAGCAGAAACGGTTGTCCAAATTGAGTTTAAAAGTGCGGTTATCTGTTCTCTGTTGGCATCGCTCATTTTATTATCTAAGAAAGGCTCAACGGCACTTTTGTATTTTCCGTGACGAATAACTTCCATATGGATTCCAGATTTATCTTGGAAATCTTTGAAAAACATAACTTCAGAAGAAAGACCTTTAAAGTCTAAATCTCCGGCAGGATTTATATAAATAGTATTGGCAACAGAAGTTAAATAATATTCTTTTTGCGAATAAGTATTGGCGTAAGCCCAAACAAATTTACCCGATTTTTTGAAGCTTTCTAGAGCGTTTCTTAAATCTTTATATTGCGCAAGACCAAGAGAAGATTCATCATTTAAAATCGAAATTCCTTTAATGTTGTCGTCTGTTTTTGCTGCTTCAATAGCATTGATTACATCGGTCAAACCTATGCCTTTTTTGTCTGAAAAGACACTTACCCAAGGATCTTTGTATTTTCCTGCGTAATCGTTTTTAATTTCTTTTAAATTGAATTCAATAACCGAATCCGATTTAACAGAAACACTGTCGTCTCCACCAAAAACAACTCCGATAAAGATTGCTCCAAAAAAGAAGAGCATGATAAAAATAAAAATACCGATAACTGTGGCAATTACATTTCCTAAAAACTTCATATGTATATTTTTTTAATAAGTAGCAAAAAACGTCAAAACGTTACAAAAGAGACATCTAAATTTCTGATTGGATTTGAGACGTCGTTTCACAAATATATTGGTTAATTCTAAAATAGTTTTAGTTAATTTGCATTAATTATGAAATTACAGCATCAAGTCGTTTTATCGATAGGCAGCAACCAAGGCAGCAGACTAGAAAACATTCAGAATTGTATTGATTTGATACATCAAAATGTGGGGACTGTTATTGAGGTTTCTAAACTTTATGAAACTCCTGCATGGGGTTTTGAGAGTGATGCTTTTTATAATTGTGCGCTTCTTTTGCATACCAATTCATCTGCGCAAAAAATATTAAATCAAATTTTAAAAGTCGAAAAAGAATTAGGAAGAATCCGCTTGAATCAAGAAGGATATCAGTCTAGAATTATTGATGTTGATTTAATTGCTTTTGATGATGAAATAATAGATACAGAAAAACTTCAGGTTCCGCATCCACTAATGCAAAACAGAAATTTTGTTTTACTTCCGATGCAAGATTTAAAGTTAGATTGGAGGCATCCAATTTTGCAAAAAACAATTCCTGAGTTGATTGCAATTACTCCAGATGAAAGTGTTTGTACAGTTGTGCAAAAGTTGAAAAGCCCGATTGATAAAATTCCTTTAAATCAATTCAATTATGTTGCTTTTGAAGGAAATATTGGAGCGGGAAAAACTACTTTGGTGCATAAAATTGCAGAAGATTTTAACGGAAAAACAGTTTTAGAACGATTTGCAGACAATCCGTTTTTGCCAAAGTTTTACAAAGACCAAAACCGATATGCATTTCCGTTGGAAATGTCTTTTTTAGCCGACCGCTATCAGCAATTAGCCGATGATTTGGCGCAATTTGATTTATTTAAAGATTTTATAGTTGCTGATTATCATATTTTTAAATCGCTGATTTTTGCCAAAATAACGCTTGCAGAAGATGAATATCGTTTGTATAGAAATCTATTCGACATTATTTACAAAGAAATGCCAAAGCCAGATTTGTATGTTTATTTGTATCAGAATACGGAAAGATTGCTGCAAAACATTAAAAAACGCGGACGTATTTATGAGCAGAATATAGAAGCAACATATTTAGAAAAAATCAATAACGGTTATCTCGAATACATAAAATCTCAAACCGATTTAAATGTTTTAATAATTGATGTTTCTAATCGCGATTTTGTAAAAAAACACGAAGATTACCTTTATATACTGAATGAAATTAAGAAGAAATTGGATTAAATGTGTCAATCAGAAAATTTGATAATTAGAAAATTCCAAAAACAATTCTCTAATTATCAAATTGATATATTCTCTCATTAAAAACTATCTTTTCAGAGTAAAATGCCCTCTTAAAACTGGCATTGAATCATCTACTTTTAAAGCATACCAATAATCTGAAGCAGGAAGTGGAATTTGATTTAAAGTACCGTCCCAGCTCATTTTAAAACGGCTTAATTGTGCGACTAGTTTTCCATAACGGTCAAAAATCATAACTACTGCTTGAGGATAATTTTCCATTCCAGTTACTTCCCAAACATCGTTGTACGTATCGTTGTTTGGTGTAAAAAATAGAGGAAATACAAGTACTACAAATTGTTTAGTAGTTCCTCCACATCCGCTTTTTTCTCTAGCATAAGCCGTCTGAAGTCCGCCGGGAACATCATAAAAGATAGTTGAATCTTGAAAATTTACGCCATCTACAGAATATTCAAAATAGTCTTCGGCTTTTACAGGATAAATAATAGCTCTAGTTCCTTCAACATCAACACGTGCAATCTGCGGAACTTTATGTTCTTCTACTGTGATTGTTTTTGTACTCGTACAATTTTCTGGAGACGGACTTGTTACAGCAACAGTGTATTTTCCGCCGGTATTGACACTGATAGTTTGAGTTGTAGCGCCATTTGACCATAAATAATTCATTCCAGAAATTCCAGCATCTAATGTCATGGATTGAAATTGGCACAAAGGCAAAGTTTCATCAGAAACAGCTGGTGGAGTATAAATCTCAATATTTATTGGAATCCTAGTCGTATTTATACAAGTACCGTTTGATGCTTCAGCATAATAAGTTGTGTTTGATGAAATTTTTGGAGTTGTAAAAGCGGTACCCATATAAAGACTCGTTCCACCAGTTGCTGTATCGTACCAGTTTATAGATCCAACATTTGAAGTTGCTTTAATGGTTAAAGAACCTGGACCGCAATTAGTGTAAGTATCTTGCTCTGCAATAGGATCTGAGGGAGTTGTATTTACAGTTGCTTTTACCGATTTACGATTTGATTCGCAGCCAGCATCAACATAATATGTTGTAGTTGTACTTAATGTCGGAGTAGTGTAGGTGGAACCTGTTGCTAATAAATTTCCGCCAACCGCAGCATCAAACCATCTGATTGTTGCTCCAGCACTTGCACTTGCATTAAAGGTAAAACTTCCAGAATCACAAACAGGAGTTGGATCAATGGCAGGTGTTGCAACAGGAATTGTGATTTTAGTGCTGGTTGCAATCTCTAATGGAGCTTCTCCTGGCATTCCGCCATATTCTACAATATATCCTTTTGGTTGATAAGCATCACCAGGTGTAAGTGAACCAGTATTTGATAAATCATTCCAAGAGCCTTGTATTCCAACACCGGGTTGAGTGATGTGCGCATAATCTTCATCACCTTGGTTGTTTGGCTCTCCTGTGTTCCAGAAAGCAAAATTTGGTGTAGAGCCATTTGCGTTTCCATTCCAAAAAATAGTTCCTGCTTCAGGACCTGTAACCCATTTCCAAACACCTTCTGTTTCGGCATCACTTCCTCCAATCCATCCGGTTCCAGAAGCTTGTTCTCCAATTAATTTAGCTTCATCTGCAGATAAAATAGTTGCTAAATATCCTTTAAGGCCATAATAAGTACGAGTTGCTGCTGCATCTCGTGCCGCCGTCCATGTAATGGCAATATTTGGAACATATTCGTAATAATGTTGTGTAGATGGTAAATAATTTGCCTTGCCCATTGTTATAGAAAATGTTCTAATTCCAGAAGCTGTCGCAGAAGAATTTGTGAAAACTACATCTTTAATAGCATCAACATAATCAGAATATAAAACATCAGCTCCCGTCGGACTTGATAATGTTAGTTTTCCTGCCACGGCATCCCAGCTTGTAATAATAGTTGGGTGCGAGGTAGGATTTGAAAGTTCAAGTTTGTCAAAACCGCTTGAATATCCTGAAGAAACTTGAATGTAGATGGCTTCAGTTCCTGTTTCTAAAGGGTCATGAGTTATCGTGACATCTGTTACAATTTTTATAGTACCCTGTGGACAGTACAATTGGTCGCCAGTGGCTTTGATTACTGGCGGAGCAATAGCAGAAAATTTACTGCAATCGTTAGAATAACTAGCTGTAGCATCTTTGTAAGTAGACCATCTGGTATCGGAATAGTTTGCATCGTCTACCTGAATGCACTTAAGGCTTGGGTTGGAGACTAAACTTAAATTGTAAATAGATGTATTGTTTCCGTTTTTTAAATTTAAAGAAGTTAATGAATTGCTATTGCAAATAAAAGAGGCTAATTTAGGATTCTTAGAAACATCTAAAGAAGTTAATAAGGTGTTAGAGCAATATAATTGTGTAAGTTTAGGATTTTTAGAAACGTCAATGCTAGGAACATTTGTTGAGCTAAATCGCAATATCTCTAATGCGCCATTGTTTGTAACATCTAGATTTGATATAGAATTGCTACCAATATTTAAATTGTTTAAGCTTGAATGTTTGGTTACATCAATACTAGTTAGTTGATTGTTGCCAGCATCTAGAGCAAATAATTGAAGATTTTTAGAAATATCCAAGACACTTACCTTATTACTGTTTAAAGCTAAAGATTTTAATATGGTGTTATTGCTGACATCTAAACTTGTAATTTCATTGACATCACATGTTATGCCTTGAATAATTGTGTTTTGGCTAACATCGAGACTAGTTAATTTGTTGAAACTAGTAGATAGAAAATCCAATTTTGTGTTTTTACTAATATTAAGACTTGTTAGTTGATTGTAGTTAGAGATTAAAGAGGTTAATGCTACATTATTAGAAAGGTTTATATCTGTTAATTTGTTTCTGTCAAAATTTAAAATTTCTAAAGCTGTATTTTGGGTTACATCTAGATCTGTAAAATTATTGCTGCCACAACTAAAAACCCTTAAAAGTTTATTGTTGGAAACATTTATGCTGTTTAATTTATTGCCAACGATATGCAATTCGGTCAGATTGATGTTTTTTGATACATCAAGACTTGTTAGATTATTGTAATAGCAACTTAAGTACTTGAGTTTTGTATTTTTGGTAATATTTAAAGAACTGATTTTGTTGTTCCTATTAGGATCATTGTTAATTACCCCCAAGTCCAAGCTTTCTAAATTTGTAAAGTATTCAATTCCTGTTAAATCTAGAATATTTTTTCCTCGAAGCTCTAATGTTTTTAAATTTATAATGTTTGCAGTCAGGACTTGACCGTCAATAGCTCCACTATCAATATTTAAATCGATTAAAGCTTGTTCAAAATTAGAGTCAGGAATGGAAGTATATTGTTGTGCAGAACCAATAAAATTGGACAGCAGTAAAATGAATAAAAAAGATATTTTTAGAGAGTAATTATTTTTCATTTTATAAAAGTATCACTTTTATAATAATAAAAAAATATATTTACATTTCTAACAATTTAAGGCTTAAAAATATTTTAAAATCACATTTTTTTAATAAAAACAGAGAAGGATTTTATTAAGGCCAGTTCATTTTTTGAAACAAATCCCAAACCACAATTCCGGCGCTTACAGAAATATTTAGAGAGTGTTTTGTTCCTAATTGTGGAATCTCAATACAGCCATCACAAATTGCAACAGCTTCTTGAGAAACGCCATAAACTTCATTTCCGAAAACTAAGGCGTATTTCTGATCTTTTTCAATTTTAAAATCTTGAAGAAAGACAGCACTTTCAACTTGTTCGATAGCCATTGTTAATACATTTTCTTTCTTTAAGTTTTCAATAACTTCCAGAACACTTTCGTGATGTTCCCAAGCAACAGTTTCAGTCGCGCCAAGAGCAGTTTTATGAATTTCTTTATTTGGAGGAGTTGCTGTAATGCCGCAAAGAATTATTTTTTCAATCAAAAACGCATCAGCAGTTCTAAAAACAGAACCAATATTATGCAGACTTCGAATATCGTCTAAAACTAATATTAAAGGGGTTTTCTCCGATTTTTTAAAATCTTCAATTGATTTACGGTCTAGTTCGCTGTTTTCGAGTTTTCTCATTGTTTTTAAATTGTAGTCATAAAAAAAGCTTCCAAAGATAAGGAAGCTTTTTGATTATTTTAAATGTTTCTCAGATTAGCTTTTTACTGGATCTGGTAAAACTGTACCTTTAATAGTAAGGATTTTTGTTGGTTGTCCTTCTGCGTTAGAAGTTACAGTTACAGTTTTTGTAAAAGCACCAACTCTGTCAGTAGCATATTTTACACCAATAACACCTTTAGCTCCTGGAGCGATTGGTTCTTTTGGAGTAGTTGGAACAGTACATCCACAAGATCCTTGAGTGTTAGTGATAATTAATGGTTTTGTTCCATTGTTAACAAAAACGAATTCACGTTTTCCATCAGCATTGTGTGCGATAGTTCCGTAATCAATAGTTTCTGTTTCGAAAAGCATTCCAGCTCCTTCAACTTTAGCAACTTTCTCAGCTTTAGCTTTTTTAGTTGTTTGTGCATTAGTAGCTGTGATACCAGCTACAGCTAACATAGCGAATAAGATTATTTTTTTCATCTTTAAGGGTCTTTTTTTTAAATGATAAACAAAGCTATATAAAATTCTTAAATCACAACCTAAAAATATCTTAAATTATTTTAATTTTTGAAGCTTTCGATATACCACTAAAAAAGCATAAATTCGCTGTCTTAATTTTTTCATTTAAAATATAATAATTTGGCAGCTAAAGAAAAAGTGGTGAAAGAAACACCTTTAATGAAACAGTACAACGAGATCAAGGCTAAATATCCTGATGCATGTCTGCTTTTCAGAGTAGGAGATTTTTATGAAACCTTTGGAGAAGACGCCATTAGAGCTTCTAAAATTTTAGGGATAACCTTAACTAAAAGAGGAGCTGGATCTGATACAGAAACAGCATTAGCAGGGTTTCCACATCATTCTGTAAATACTTATTTGCCAAAATTGGTAAAAGCTGGGCTTCGTGTAGCAATCTGCGATCAGTTGGAAGATCCAAAAATGACGAAAACTATTGTAAAAAGAGGTGTAACGGAGCTTGTAACTCCTGGAGTTTCTTTAAACGATGAGGTCTTACAGTCAAAATCGAATAACTTTTTAGCATCTGTTTATTTTGCGAATAAAAATATCGGAATTTCATTTTTAGATGTTTCGACAGGAGAGTTTTTAACGGCTCAAGGAAATGCAGAATACATCGATAAATTATTGCAAAACTTTAATCCGAGTGAGGTTTTAGTGCCAAAGAATAATAAAGGCGATTTTAAAACTGCTTTTGGAGAAGATTTTCATAGCTTTTATTTAGAAGATTGGATCTATAAAGAAGATTATGCATTAGAAACCTTAACAAAGCATTTCCAAACGAATTCCTTAAAAGGATTTGGTGTCGAAGAATTGAAAGAAGGAATTATTGCTTCTGGAGCAATTTTGTACTATTTGTCAGAAACACAGCATAATCGTGTGCAACATATTACAGCGATTCAGCGTATAGCAGAAGATGCTTATGTTTGGATGGATCGCTTTACGATTAGAAACTTAGAGTTATATCACAGCTATAATCCAAATGCAGTTACGCTTTTGGATGTTATCGATAAAACGCTTTCTCCAATGGGAGGGCGTTTATTAAAACGTTGGTTAGCATTGCCGTTAAAAGATGCTAATAAAGTTAAAAGCCGTCATGAAGTTGTGGCGTATTTAAAATCTAATCCTGAAATCCTTCATAATATCCAATATCAAATCAAGCAGATTTCAGATTTAGAACGTTTAATTTCTAAAATTGCTGCTGGAAAAGTTTCTCCTCGTGAAATCGTGTATTTAAAGGAATCTTTGGATGCCATTATTCCAATTAAAACTCTTGCGTTAGAAAGTCCGCAGGAAGCAGTAAAAGTTATTGGAGACAGTTTGCATGCTTGCGATTTGCTTCGTGAAAAAATTAAGACTACACTAAATCAAGATGCTCCAGTTGCTATTTCAAAAGGAAATGCTATTGCGAGCGGAATAAACGAAGAACTGGATGAACTTCGTGCGATTTCGACTTCAGGAAAAGAATTTTTAGAAGGAATTGAAAAAAGAGAATCTGAAAGAACTGGAATTTCGTCATTGAAAATTTCTTTTAATAATGTTTTCGGATATTATATCGAAGTTAGAAACACGCATAAAGATAAAGTCCCAGAAGAATGGATTCGTAAGCAGACTTTGGTAAATGCAGAGCGATATATTACCGAAGAATTAAAAGAGTACGAAACGAAGATCTTAGGAGCTGAAGAAAAAATCTATAAAATAGAAAGTGAGCTTTTTGAGCAATTGGTAGCTTGGATTTCTACTTATATCAAACCAGTTCAAATGAACGCGTATTTGGTTGCGCAATTGGATTGTTTGTGTTCGTTTACGCAAATGGCTGTCGAAAATCAATATGTGCAGCCTGAAATCGATGATACATTCGAATTGGATATCAAAAATGGAAGACACCCTGTAATTGAAAAGCAATTGCCAGTTGGAACGCCGTATATTGCCAATGATGTTTTCTTAGATAGAGAAACACAGCAGATTATTATGATTACCGGGCCAAACATGTCGGGTAAGTCGGCGATTTTAAGACAAACGGCTTTGATTGTGCTTTTAGCTCAAATGGGAAGTTTTGTTCCTGCTGATAGTGTTAGAATGGGAATCGTAGATAAGATTTTTACTAGAGTAGGAGCTTCAGATAATATTTCGATGGGAGAATCTACTTTTATGGTAGAAATGAACGAAACAGCTTCTATTTTGAATAACTTATCAGATAGAAGTTTGGTATTGTTAGATGAGATTGGAAGAGGAACAAGTACTTATGATGGAATCTCAATTGCTTGGGCAATTGCGGAATTCTTGCACGAGCATCCAGGAAGAGCAAAAACACTTTTTGCAACGCATTACCACGAGCTAAATGAAATGACAGAATCGATGCCGAGAATCCAAAATTTCAATGTGGCAGTAAAAGAGCTTAAGGATACTGTTTTATTTGTTAGAAAACTGGTTAAAGGAGGAAGCGCACATAGTTTTGGAATTCATGTGGCTAAAATGGCAGGAATGCCTCAATTGGTTATTTCAAAAGCGCAAAAGCTTTTAAAGAAATTAGAAAAGAATCATTCAAGTGATGCTTTAAACGGAATAAAATCTGCAAATGAAGAAATGCAGATGAGTTTCTTTAATCTAGATGATCCTTTGTTGGAAGAGATAAAAGAAGAAATTTTAAATCTCGATATTAATGCAATTACACCAGTAGAAGCGCTGATGAAATTGAATGAGATTAAAAGAATGCTGGTAAAGAAATAAATTTTAAAAATTTTTCAAATTTAAACTTTAGGTTATCAGAACGTTATAAAATAAGTGGATTTTTTTTTGAAAAAACGCTTGTGTAATTGAATAAATGTCCTAAATTTGCACTCGCAATACGAAACAAAACAAGTGTTGCAGTTCTTAATAAATTTGAAAATGCGAAAATAGCTCAGTTGGTAGAGCGCGACCTTGCCAAGGTCGAGGTCGCGGGTTCGAGCCCCGTTTTTCGCTCTAAAACCATACAATGCTCGGATGGTGAAATTGGTAGACACGCTGGACTTAAAATCCAGTGAACAGCAATGTTCGTGCGGGTTCAAGTCCCGCTCTGAGTACTAAAGCCTCTTCTTTTGAAGAGGCTTTTTTTATTTGCAGACTTGCAGAAGATAAATTTACGCAGTAAATTTATTAGAATCTCAGAATCTCAGAATCTCAGAATCTCAGAATCTCAGAATCTCAGAAAAAAAATCAACAATCTAATATCTAAAATTTATAAATGGGTGCTTTTGTAATTAGCAAGCGATTTAATGATGAATATAAGTTTACGTTTACTTCTCGAAAAGGGAAGGTGATCTTTACGAGTTTGAGTTATGAATTACGATTTGAATGTGAAGAGGATATTGAAAAGTTTAAAGCGAATATAGAGCTTGCGAAATTCTTGAAGTTTAAAGGTTCTGGAGGAAAGTATTTTTTTAAATTGATGCTAGGTGAGGTTCATTTTGCTACAAGTCGAAAATACAGCACGGAATTGCTTTTGCAGAAAGGGATAAAAGAAATTGTAACATATTCTTCTAAGTCGGAAATTTTGGATTTCTCTTCGAGTGAGTCGATTTTTGGAGATGATGAGGTTGAAGAAGAAATGGAAGAGGCGGCTGAATAAATAAAAAAAAAGCGTTCATAATTTATGGACGCTTTTTTTTGTTGCTTGTGAATTAATGTAAAAATTAATCACAAAAAAAACCATCTAAAAGATGGTTTTAAAATCGTTAGAACTTAGGTTCTAATTATTTTTTTACTTCTTCTACTTTAGCAGCAGCAGAATCAACTTTAGCAGCAGCAGAATCAACAGTTGCAGCAGCAGAATCAACAACAGCAGCAGCTGAATCAACAGCAACAGCAGTAGAATCTACAGCAGGAGCTTCAGCAGCAGCGTCAGCTTTTTTACAAGATACAACAGTTAATACAGCAACAACAGCTAAACTTAAAAATACTTTTTTCATCTTACTTTATTATAAAAGGTTAATTATTAATTCGTGGCAAAGATATAAATTTTTTAATATGTAAAATATTTTTTCACTTTTTTTTTAAAATATTTTCCTTACTCACGTTTATCTTATTTATCAAAGAATATGCCAAAACTACAAAATTTTCTTAAATTATCTAATTTATAGGCTAAATAATTTTTTGTTGAATATTCTTTATAAAAATGGGCTATTTTATTTCTCTGATTAATGGTTTTTCTGATTTTTTAAGACTATTTATTTAGGTTTTCAAATGTAAAAAGTGGTCTTAATTGTTTTGTTTTTCTAAATTTAATACTTTTTATTGGTGCAAAAGGCTATACAACTAGTTTTATGATAGTCTCGGTTGCACCTTTGTTGGTTTGAATGAATGATCTAGAGATTTTGCTTTTTTCTTCTAGAAAGTTTTTGTCGTTCAATAATCTATCAAAAATTTCTTTTAGTTCCGAACTTGTTGATATTGGTATGCAACCTCCAATTTCGACTAAGGCGATAGCTTCTGCAAAATTTGAATAATTAGGGCCAATTACGATTGGCATTCCAAAAGTTGCTGGTTCAAGAATGTTGTGTATTCCAGGATTTCCAAATCCGCCACCTACATATGCAATCGTTCCGTAACTATAAATCTTGGTTAAGATTCCGACAATATCAATTATAAAAACATTGTAGCCGGATAGGTCTTTGTTTTCTTTTTCTGAAAATAAAATTGTCGACTTTGTAATTTTTGATTGAAGATCTGTAATCTGATCTGGCTTTATATTGTGCGGAGCAATTATGAATTTTACGTTTTCTGACGCCTGATTGATGTATTCGGCTAGCAAAGCTTCATCTTTTGGCCATGAGCTTCCAATAACAATTGTCTGCTGATTGTTTTTGAAGTTTTCTATATAATCCAAACGATTGTCTCTTTCTAAAATAGCATTTACACGATCAAAACGGGTGTCGCCAGAAACAATTACATTTTTAAAACCTAAACTTTCGACTTTTTCTTTCGATTTTTCATTTTGAACAAAGAAATAAGTAAAAGCTTTTAAGGCATTTCTGTAAAATCCGCCATACCATTTAAAGAACATTTGATTGTCTCTAAAAATTCCTGAAATCAAATAAGTTGGAGTTTTATGGTCTTCAAGTTCTTTTAGATAATTAAGCCAAAATTCATATTTAATAAAGAATGCTTTTTCTGGATGAACAAGTTTGATGAATTTTTTTGCGTTGCTTTTAGTGTCCAATGGGAGGTAAATGGTAACGTCAGCAACTGTATTATTTTTACGCACTTCGTATCCAGATGGTGAAAAAAAGGTTACAATAATTTTATGGGAAGGATATTTCTCTTTGATTTTTTCTATAACAGGAAGTCCTTGCTCATACTCTCCCAAAGAAGCAGAATGAAACCAAATCGTTTTGTCTTCTGGTTGTATTTTTTCTTTTAGTGTGCTAAAAACACTTTTTCGGCCTTCTACAAAAAGCTTAATTTTCGGACTAAACAAGGATATGATTCTTAAGAAAAATCCTGCGATATATATGGCTAGATTGTATAAAAAAAGCATGTAATTTTTTTTGCAGCTAAATTACATTTCTTTCGACTATTTTCATTGGTTTGAAGCTATTAATAACTATTTTTGTTCTTCCTTTTAGAGATTTCTGTCCGAAAACAGTGTCTTTAATTTTTTTAAATACATTCAAAATGAAAAAAATACAAATGGTTGACTTAAAGAGTCAATACGAAAAAATAAAATCTACTGTAGACGCTTCAATTCAAGAAGTTTTAGATACAAATACTTATATCAACGGACCTTTAGTTCATCAATTTCAAAAGAATCTTGAAGATTATTTAGGTGCAAAACACGTTATTCCTTGTGCTAACGGTACAGAT
This sequence comes from Flavobacterium sp. GW823-FHT06G12, assembly GCF_058794775.1. Classification (NCBI taxonomy): domain Bacteria; kingdom Pseudomonadati; phylum Bacteroidota; class Flavobacteriia; order Flavobacteriales; family Flavobacteriaceae; genus Flavobacterium; species Flavobacterium sp. GW823-FHT06G12. The sequence continues at coordinate 361,320 of NZ_JBXAHE010000005.1, read as the reverse complement.
GCGTTGCAGATTGCCATGATGGGATTAGATCTGAAACCAGGAGACGAAGTGATTACTGCAGATTTTACTTTTGCTGCAACTGTTGAGGTTATTGCATTGTTGCAATTAACTCCAGTTTTGGTTGATGTTGATTTGCATAATATGAACATCGATATCGAAGCGGTTAAAAAAGCAATTACACCAAAAACAAAAGCGATTGTTCCGGTTCATTTATTTGGACGTGCAGCTAATATGGATGCAATTATGGAAATTGCTAAAGAGCATAATTTATATGTAATTGAAGATAACGCTCAAGCAATTGGTGCAGATTATATTTCTAAATCTGGATCAAAAGTGAAAGTAGGAACAATTGGCCACGTTGCGGCAACTTCATTCTTTCCTTCTAAAAACCTTGGATGTTATGGAGATGGAGGAGCAATTTTTACAAATGATGATAAACTAGCACACATCATCCGCGGAATTGTAAATCACGGAATGTATGAGCGTTACCACCACGATGTTGTGGGAGTGAATTCTCGTTTGGATAGTATTCAAGCAGGAGTTTTAAATGCTAAATTACCGTTGTTAGATGAGTATAATGCAGCGCGTCGTTTGGCGGCAACAAAATACAATGCAGCATTTGCTGGAAATGCAAAAATTATCACTCCAGATTTTGATGCAAACGAGAATGATCACGTTTTTCATCAATACGTTTTAAGAATTTTAGACGCAGACAGAAATGCTTTAATGCAGCATTTATTAGATAAAGGAATTCCGTGTGCAATTTATTATCCAATTCCATTGCATTCTCAAAAAGCATATTTAGATCCTCGTTATAAAGAAGAGCAATTTCCGGTTACAAACCAATTAGTACAGGAAGTAATTGCTTTGCCAATGCACACAGAACTTGACGACGAACAAATTAAATTTATTACCGATTCTGTTTTAGAATTTTTGAATAAATAAAGATGAGAAAAGTTAGTCTTTTAATTTTAATGATTCTTTTACAGTTTTCGGTTTTGGCTCAAAAAACGAATTCTAAAGAAGAGAATGCCGTTAGCGGTCAAGTCGAAATTTTGCGTCAGGCAATGATTGATGCTGATGGAGCGAAATTGAAAGCGCTAACTTCGGACAAATTAAATTATGTCCACTCAAATGGTAATTTTCAAAACCAAGCTGAATTTATAGAAGGAATCGTAAGTGGAAAATCTGATTTTGTTTCGATCGATTTTCAGAACCAAACTATAACTATTCAAAATGATGTTGCCATAGTTCGACATGTTTTATCGGCTCATACCAAAGACGATGGAATAGATCGAGATATTAAAATAGGAATAATGCTCGTTTGGCAGAAACAAAAAGGCAAATGGGTTTTAATTGCTAGACAAGCTTATAAATTAACTACATAAAACAACCACAAAAAAATGAAAGTATTAGTAACAGGAGGATTAGGATTTATCGGTTCTCACACCGTAGTCGAATTACAAAATGAAGGCTTCGAAGTGGTGATCATTGATAATCTTTCTAATTCTTCAGAAGATGTTTTAAAAGGAATTACCGCGATTACAGGAAAAACGCCTTTATTCGAGAAAATTGATTTAAGAGAGAAAAGTGCCGTTCGGGATTTTTTTAAAAAACATAATGATGTTACTGGTGTCATTCATTTTGCCGCTTCAAAAGCAGTTGGCGAAAGTGTTGAACAGCCTTTATTGTATTATGAAAATAACATTAGCAGTTTAGTTTATCTTTTACAAGAATTACAGCAAAAACCTGAAGCAAGTTTTATTTTTAGTTCTTCTTGTACGGTTTACGGTCAAGCCGAAAAAATGCCGATCACAGAAGATGCTCCGGTTCAGGCAGCAATGTCTCCATACGGAAACACAAAACAGATTGGAGAAGAAATTATTACAGATACAGCTAAAGTTACCAATATCAGTGCTATTTTATTGCGTTACTTTAATCCAGTAGGAGCACACGAATCTGTTGAAATTGGAGAATTACCATTAGGAGTTCCGCAAAATTTGGTTCCGTTTATTACACAAACTGGAGTAGGATTGCGTCAGGAATTATCGGTTTTTGGAAATGATTATCCAACACCAGACGGAACTGCTGTTCGTGATTACATTCACGTCGTAGATTTAGCAAAAGCACACGTAATTGCTTTACAGCGTTTGTTAAACAAAAAGAACTTGGCAAAAGTAGAAACTTTCAATTTAGGAACAGGAAAAGGAAGTTCTGTTCTAGAGGTCATTCATAGTTTTGAAAAAGTCAGCGGTAAAAAACTGCCTTACAAGATGATGCCTCGTCGTGAAGGTGATATTACTGAAGCTTATGCAAATACAGATAAGGCAAATAATGTCTTAGGATGGAAGGCTGAACTAAGTTTAGACGAAGCAATGGCAAGTGCTTGGAAATGGGAACAAAAAGTGAGGAACAAATAGTTTTTTAAATAAAATTATAAATTTTTAAGATCCCAAATTATAGCAATATAGTTTGGGATTTTTTTTAACGGGCATTTTATGAAACAGAATTTAGATTATAAATTAATTATAGCCCTTGCAGCCGTTGGAATTGTTTGGGGTACAACATTTTTAGGAATTAAGGTAGCAGTTGAAACGATCCCGCCTTGGTTTGTAACTTCAATTCGTCAGGGACTGGCGGGATTGATTATGATGACGATTTTATTATTCAAAAAAGAATTAGAATGGATTGGTTGGGAGAATTTCAAACAACAGCTTATAGCTTCGGTTTTAATGCTTGTGATTGCAAATGGTTTTACAACAATTGCAGAGCAGAATATCCCAAGCGGACTAGCGTCGGTCATAAATGCGCTGACTCCAATTCTTATTTTCTTGAGTAGTATTATGTTTGGATTGCAAAAAATGAGTTTAAAGGGATTTACTGGAGTGATTATTGGTTTTTCTGGTGTAGTTTTTATTTTTAAAGATGGACTTGTATCGTTTTTAGATGCCAATTACAGAACAGGAATGATGTTTATGGGATTTGCAATTTTGGCTTGGGCAGCAGGGACAATTTATACCAAAACGCATGCTAATAAATCGAAGAATATAACTCTTAATTTATTTTATCAATTTACAATCGCATCTTGCATTCAGTTAGTTTTGGCTTCGATTTTTTCGCCAAATCCTGACTTTAGTTCGTGGAGTACAAGAAGTATTTTTGCGGCTTTGTATTTATCAATCTTTGGATCTGTGATTGCTTTCTTCTGTTATAATTATGCTTTAAAACATGTTACAGCAGTTCAAGTTTCTATTTTGTCCTATATCAATACTATAATTGCGGTTTTCTTGGGCTGGTTGCTTTTGGATGAAATAATTACAATTGATTTTATTATTGCTACAGCTCTTATTATCCTTGGGGTTTTTATTGTAAATTACAAAAAGAAGGAAAAGAAAGCTGTATAAATTTTGATTCAATTTATTTTGTAAATTTGTAAGATTAAAATGTAGGAATGATGAGTTCGGATAAAGAAAATAAAAAGAATAACAAGGTCGAAGAACCAAGAGTAGAATACGAAGTTCAAAAACCAAGGCGACAAGGTATAGATCTCGAAACTTTTGATTTTGATGCTGAGTTTGCAAAAGGGTTAACACCGGAGGAGTTTAAAGCTGAAATGTCTAAAAGAATAAAAGCTTATCCTTGGAAAAAATAATTTTTTAAAATAGCGTTCTAGAATATTTTGATAATTTAGTTTTTGTTCTTTTTGAAAAAGAGTATTTCGGGTTCGTTGAGTCAGCCCAAATTTATATCAACAAAATAGTAGATTATATTAAATCAAATATATCAACCTTTCCACACAACAAAACTCCAGATTCTCTCCGTTCTCTAGGTTCAAATTATATTTTCTATAAAACTAGCTCAAGAACAACTTGGTATATATTTTTTGAAAAGAGTAATCAAAACTACCTGATTACTGGAATTCTAAATAATTATAATGAAGAAGCAAAGGAATTATAAAATAAAATCCTCATATACTTTGATAAGTTTATGAGGATTTATTGTTTTATACAGTTAACCACTGAAAACTGTCAATAAGACTGAACACTTAAAAATTAAGCATTAGCAACAGCAGTTTCTTTATCAATTTTAGTAATCAATCCAGTTAATACTTTTCCTGGACCAACTTCAGTAAACAAAGTCGCACCGTCAGCGATCATTTGCTGTACAGATTGTGTCCATTTTACAGGAGCAGTCAATTGAATGATTAAGTTCTTTTTAATTTCGTTAGCATCAGAAACTGCATTTGCAGTTACGTTTTGATACACTGGACAAATAGGAGTAGAGAAAGTAGTTGCTTCAATTGCAGCAGCCAATTCTTCTCTTGCTGGTTCCATCATTGGAGAGTGGAAAGCACCTCCAACAGGTAAAATTAAAGCACGTTTTGCTCCAGCAGCTTTCATTGCTTCGCAAGCTTTTTCAACAGCAGTAGTTTCACCAGAAATTACCAATTGACCTGGGCAGTTATAGTTAGCAGCAACCACAACACCATCGATAGAAGCGCAAACTTCTTCTACAACATTATCAGCTAAACCTAAAACAGCAGCCATTGTAGATGGAGTGATTTCGCATGCTTTTTGCATTGCAAGAGCACGTTGAGAAACCAATTTAAGTCCATCTTCAAAAGATAATGTCCCATTAGCAACCAAAGCTGAAAATTCACCTAAAGAGTGTCCTGCAACCATTTCCGGTTTGAAATCTTCTAAAGTTTTCGCTAAAATAACAGAATGTAAAAATACTGCAGGCTGTGTAACTTTAGTTTCTTTTAGTTCTTCGGCAGTGCCTTCAAACATGATATCTGTAATTCTGAAACCTAATATTTCATTAGCTTTTTCGAATAATTCTTTGGCTAAAGCCGAATTTTCATAAAGGTCTTTACCCATTCCTGTGAATTGTGCACCTTGACCTGGAAATACGTATGCTTTCATTTGTCTAATTTGTTTTTTATTTTTTTTGAAATTGAAAATTAGCTTCAATTGAAAGGCAAAAATAATACTTTTTTATTTCGTATAATCCTTAAACATGTAAATCCATGCTAATCTGGAAAATCGGAGATTGAAAGAAGTTAATAAAGTAATTACAACAGCAATAATGGGAATGATTCTCAAATCGAAATTTTTCTCAAAGAAAAACTGTGCAATACAATAGGTGGCAATTCCTTGAGCGACTGTTAATCCGTAGTTTACATACATTGCTCCAAAGAAATAACCAGGTTCTTTTTGGAATTTATAATTGCAATGACTGCAGTATTCATTCATTTTTGGTAAACCAAAATTAAAGAAAATATTTTTGTCTGTAAAAACTTTTCCTTTATGACAAATAGGACATTCGTTGCTTAAAATATGAGTTAATGCGCTTGACATGACTTTGTTGTTTTTTGTTTATACAAAGGTAATTCAGAGGTTTATAAAAGTCTTTTTTATATCTTCGCTTATTGTAGCACAATAAAGACATTTTTTATGAAACGATATCCGATTTATAGTGTTCAGAATTTTAGCTGTAACGATATTCACCGTGATTTTTATGTCAATACTTTTACAGAACATTTAAAGAATCACAGTTTTGTCGAAGAACCGCATCGTCATGATTCGTATTTAATGGTTTTTTTTACAAAAGGTTCTGGATTACATGAAGTCGATTTTGACCAATTCGAAATCAAAAGAGGAAGCCTTTTTGTGCTACAGCCAGGACAAATGCATCATTGGAATTTGTCTGAAGATATCGAAGGTTTTGTTATTATCTTTTCTCAGGAATTGTATAATTTGTATTTCGGACAAAAAAAGATTAATGATTACAATTTTTATCATTCCATTCATAATCGACCAGAAATGGTTTTTGAAGAAAATGAAATCCCAAAAATCCTTCCATATTTCGATTTACTGATTCAGGAAAACAGTCAAAATAGTAAACATCAATTAGATAAATTGTTGAATTTGTTAGATTGTATTCATATTGAAGTCGCTCGAAAATACAATGAAACTTATTCGCATCAAGCGCATTCCTACAATATCAAAATCAATGCATTTGAATCCATTTTAGAAGAATATTTCAGAACCCAAAAATTGCCATCATTTTATGCAGACAAGCTAAATATAACGCTGAAACATTTAAACAGAATCTGCAACGAGATTCTCCAAAAAACAGCAACAGAAGTAATCACAGATCGTGTAATTCTGGAAATAAAAAGAATGCTGATCGATAAACAATTAGCGGTAAACGAAGTTGCCTTTAAAGTAGGCTACGAAGATTATTCCTATTTCTCCCGCTTCTTCAAAAAACAAACAGGAATGTCGCCAACTGAATTTAGAAACACAGTACGATGAATTTTGAGGTTTGCCACTAATTACACGAATTTCCACGAATTTTTTCTTCTCAAATCCGAAATTTTGCCACAGATTTAAAGGATTTCCACAGATTAAAAAATCCAAATAATCTTTTTAATCTGTGGCTAAAAAATAATTCGTGGAAATTCGTGTAATTCATGGCAAACAAAAAGCCCTGCAAAATGCAGAGCTTCAATAACCAACCAATTAAATCCGAGAATGCTTAATTAGGCTTGTTTTACAAATTGTAATTCAATGTTCAAACGAACTTCTTCGCCTACTAAAACACCACCTGTTTCAAGAGCTGAGTTCCAGTTTAAACCCCAATCTTTACGATTAATTTTTCCTTCTATGCTTAAACCTACTTTTGTATTTCCCCAAGGATCAGTCATGATTCCGCTAAATTCAACTGGGAATTTTACTGTTTTAGAAACACCTTTAATGTTTAAATCTCCAGTTAATTCAAATTCACCATCATTGATTTTTTTGAAAGAAGAAGATTTGAAAGTTAATTTTGGATGATTCTCCGCGTCAAAGAAATCACCGCTTCTTAAATGTCCGTCACGATCTGCATTTGCAGTATCTACTGAAGCGATATCAGCAGAAAAACTGAAATCTGCATTATCAAAACTATCTCCTTCTGTGATTGCAGAAGCTTCATAAGTTCCAAATTTTCCTGAAACATTTGTAAACATCATGTGTTTAACTTTAAAACCAATTTCTGAGTGAGTTGGGTCAATTGACCATTTTGTAGTTGCCATAATTTTATTTTTTTAAATATTTTAAATAATTAATTTCATTTTGATAGGACAAAGTTACGGTGACAGTTGTCCTAGAGCACTTAATCTAGATTAAGAAATAAAAAAGATGATGTGTTTTTGTCGCAGATTACAGGGAGTAAAAAAAAACATGTTGCCACAAATTGCTCTAATTACCACGAAATAAATTGAATCAAAATTTGTGAAAATTTGTGCAATTTGTGGCAAAAAAAAATCACTTTAATCTGTGTAATCTGTGGCAAAAAACTATGCAAAAGGCTTAGGTTTTATTATTCATATAAAATGTCAACGCTCCCGACGGACATTTATTAACAGTAGAAATTATTTTCTCAGTTGTAGATTTTTCTGGAGTAATCCAAGGTTTTTCTTTTGGACGAAAGACATCTGGATTGTTTTTGACACAATTTGTCGAATGAATACATTTTCCAGATTGCCATACAATCGTAACTTCTCCGTTTGTATATTCTTTAATGAGGTTGTTTGGATTCATGGTTTAAAATTTTAAGGATGAATTTAATTTTAAAGTCAGACCAATTTTCTTATTTATAAAGTTAGTCTTTCTTTTTTAAAATTGAGCAAAAAAAGAAACGATAATAGTCTGATTTACAGATTTATTATCGTTTCAAGGTACAGGTATTAATTGTTTTTGTTTGAATTAATAATTCATCGGAATGTCCATTAATAAAAATTCAGCATCTGTATTGGCTTTAATATTCAAAGTATCAGTTCCTGAAATTCCTACTGCATCACGAGTATTTAATTCTTGACCGTTGATGGTTACATTTCCTTTTAAAACGAAAGCATAAACTCCGTTTCCTTCTTTTTTGATTTTATATTCAGTTGCAGTTCCTGCATCAAAATTTCCCATGTTGAACCACGCATCTTGGTGAATCCAAACTCCTTCGTCATCAGCATTTGGAGATAAAACCTGAGCTAATTTATTATGTCTGTCAGCAACATTTAAAGTAATTTGCTGGTAACGTGGCGTAACATTTCTTTTGTTTGGAAATAACCAAATCTGCAACAATTTAGTCTGTTGATCTTCATTTGGGTTAAACTCGCTATGCTGAATTCCAGTTCCCGCACTCATAACCTGAATATCGCCGTTTTTAATTACTTCAGTATTTCCCATGCTGTCTTTGTGAGCCAAATCACCTTCTAACGGAATCGTAATAATTTCCATGTTATCGTGAGGGTGAGTTCCAAATCCCATTCCAGCTGCAATCGTATCGTCATTCAAAACACGAAGTGCTCCAAACTGAATTCTGTCTGGATTGTACCAGCTCGCAAAACTAAAGCTATGATAAGCGTTCAACCATCCGTGATTAGCATTTCCTCTTGATTCTGCTTTGTGCAATACTATATTTTCCATGATTTTGTCTTTTATTGATTTTGATAGTACAAAGATACAGCCGATGTAAACGAAAAGCACTTAATGTAGATTAAGAAAAGATTCTTAGGCTCTAAGGTGCTAAGTTTCTAAGTTTTTTTCTGAAGCAGATATTTTCGTTTTCAAAAGACGTTTAGTCCCGCTATCCGTTGCAATCTTTTGTGGTGAACCCCACCACAAAAGGATTTTCACTTCTATCGGGGCTATGCGGGAAGTTTCATTTTTATAAGAAGGTTCAAAGGTGCAAAGTTACAGAGGTTCAAAGGTTTTATCTCAAAGTAACCACTGTCATTTCGACGAAGGAGAAATCTTCGCAAGTAACTCTACAAAGATTAGAAATTACAATGTTTTTGACCTCAAAGTAACCACACGCTTTTGTCATTCCGAGGAACGAGGAATGACAAAAGCGTGTGGTAAAAGACCTGAATAAATTATTTTATTCTAATCAATTTTCCTTTCCCAACCACTTCATCAAGATAATTTACAGAAGAGCTTTTTTTATCATGCATGAAAAAAGGAATCGTATCTTTTTCGATTTGATCTTTAGCAATACTTATAACTAAATCGGTATTAATGAAATTATCCAATACTATTTTGTTGCCATAAGAAACCTTTCCTTTTGGCATAAACTTGTTATCAAAAACAAAAATACTATCCTTAAAAGTGATTTTATCTTTTTGGATATAAGAATTGTCATCTTCAACCAAGTAATTGTAACGGCCAGTAAGTTTTTCCGTTTTTTGACTGAAGTTAATAGAAATCAAACTAAAAAGTAAAACAAAATATTTCATGACATTCTAACTATATTGATTTATAAACTGCTGCACAACTGCATCTGTATTCTCATGGCGTTTCTCTCTTTCTAAAACAGTCGGAGGAGCACTTCTTTCCAAACAATCTTTTACAGCGCAAGTTTCGCAAGTTACACCTACAATTCGTTTTACCAAAGGTTTTCCATCAATGAATTTAAATTTCTTTTTCATTGTCGGATTAATTAGGATTCCGACAGAAATACTTCGAATAAAATTCTCGGCAAAAGGATCTTTTGTAGCCGAAGAAAAAACCAAATATTCGTTTCCACTATTGGCATAGCTCGAAATCTGGGCATCAAAAAAATGAGATTTATTTTGTTTGATGGCTTCGTCAATCGTTTTAACCGAAACCCATCTCCTGCAATAATGTTCGTTGGTTTCGTTGGCGTGCGGTTCTTGCTGATGTGTAATATGTAATTCTTTATTGATCTGATAAAAATCTGAACCGATTTTGTGTGACAATCTTAAGAAAAATAAGTTTTTTAGCTGAAAATCTTTTGGCAATAAATTGGTCAGTCGCTGATAAAAAGATTCTGGTGAAACTTTAAAGCTTTCGATTAATTGAACAAATTCTTCTGGTTTTGGATTTTCATTTTCTAAAAAAGTATTGATTTTATTTACAACCAATTTTCTTGGCAATAATAAAGCACCAGCAAAATAAGAAGCATAAAAATTATTTAGAACCTGATCGAAATTATCAAATTTAATCCAGCTGAAAGTTAGCAGACGATCTGAAATTTTCAAATAATTATAAGCTATTTCTTTGGCTAAAATAAAAGCCTTTTGTGGATCATCCAATTCAGTTGAAAGCAGTAAAGTCCTGCTTTTCGGAACATAAATCGAACGCAAATCATCCAAAGCTTCCTGATCTGTAAAAGCAATTTCTTTAATATTGTATTCGTATTCCTCTTTTAAAATCGCTTCCAGTTCTTCAATGCTGATTTTAGAATCCAGATTTATTTGAAACGACTTCGAAAACAAAATTACTTTTTCTTCTAAATCTTCAAAATAATTGCTGTGAGCTTCTTGATACGAACGCAAAGCGGCTAAAAAGAAACTTTCGCGGCTTAAATTATAATGCTGTGCAATTTCGATAATCGTACTAATAAAAGCATTGACTTTTGCCGGAGCATTGGCAATAATATCAATTAAATCGGCTTCCTGAATGCCGAAAAGTTCCAGCGGAATCTCTTTTAAAATACCTGATTTCAAGATTTCACCAATAGGAGCGAGGTTGTTGTCGAGTTTTAAAGACACCATTTGGTCGTAAGTCACGTCCAAATGTTCGCAGAGCAATAAAATTTTATCTGTTTTTGGATATTTTTTTCCCTTTTCAATCTCGTTTAAGTACGATTTTGAAAGATTTGTCAATTTGGCCAAGCCAAAAAGTGACAAGTTTTTTTGCGTTCTGACTTGCTTCAATTTTAATCCGAAGATCAGCTTTATATAGTCTTTTTCGATATCCATGAACCAAATATAGCTATTCTAAAAATAATCGCCAAAAAATTATTTTTCATTTTTAGCGAACGTTCGCTTGTTTTGTAAAAAACTTTTTTCTAATATTGTGGTGTAGAAAATATTAATTATCAGTTTGTTATGTATTTATGTTTTTGAAAAACATATAAACGATTCAATTGCTGCTAATGAAATTAAAAACCACAGCTATGAAAAACCAATTAGAAATTACCGAAACGGCAATGGAATTTTTAGCCGAAAAGAAGCTTCGTTATCCAAAGATCTGGACAGAAGAAGCCATTGTTTTTATAACTGAATTGCATAGAAAATTCGAATCACAGCGAAAACTATTGCTTTTACAGCGCGAACAAAAACAAGTCACTTTTGATCAGGGAATTATGCCGGTTTTTATTCCAGAAACCAAAAGTGTGAGAGAAGGCAGTTGGAAAGTTGGAGAAATTCCGAAAGATTTACTGGATCGAAGAGTAGAAATTACTGGACCTGTTGATCGAAAAATGATCATCAACGCTTTGAATTCGGGAGCTAAGACTTTTATGGCCGATTTTGAAGACAGCACTTCGCCAACCTGGCAAAACCTGATGGACGGACAGGTAAATTTGATTGATGCGGTAAACAAAACAATTACGTATACTGATTTGGTGAAACAGAAATCATATCATTTAAATGAAAAAATCGCAACGCTAATTGTACGCCCGAGAGGTCTGCATTTGCCAGAAAAACATGTTCTAGTTGAAGGAAATGAAGTTTCGGGGTCTTTGATAGATTTTGGATTGTATGTTTTTCATAATCATAAACGACTTTTAGAAAACAATTCTGGGCCGTATTTCTACATTCCGAAATTGGAACATTATCTCGAAGCGCGTTGGTGGAATAACGTAATCGATTTTACGGAGGATTATTTGAAACTGAACAAAGGAACAATAAAAGTGACAGTTTTAATTGAAACCATAACGGCAAGTTTTCAGCTAGATGAAATTATTTACGAATTGAAAGAGCATATCGTTGGTTTGAATTGCGGACGCTGGGATTATATTTTCTCATACATTAAAAAGTTTAGAAAAAATCCAAAATTCATTGTTCCAGATCGTGATCAGGTAACTATGACTTCGCCTTTTATGAATGCCTATTCAAATCTGGTAATTCAAAGATGTCATAAAAGAGGGATTCATGCGATTGGCGGAATGGCAGCACAGATTCCGATTCGAAATAATGAAGAAGCCAATGCAATTGCTTTCGCAAAAGTAAGAACCGATAAAGAACGTGAAGTTAAAAATGGACACGACGGAACTTGGGTAGCGCATCCGGATTTAGTTGCAATTGCAAAAGAAATTTTTGATAAAGGAATGCCAACTCCAAATCAGATTCATGTAAAGAGAGAACATCGAAAAATTACAGAAGCCGATTTGATTGAACCGCCAATTGGGCTGATAACCGAAAACGGTGTTCGAAAAAACATCAATGTAGCCGTTTTATATTTGGCTTCATGGCTGAACGGGCAAGGTGCTGCCGCATTGCACAATTTGATGGAAGATGCCGCAACGGCCGAAATTTCGAGATCGCAATTATGGCAATGGCTTCAAAATAAAGTGATTTTGGATAATGGACGAAAATTAGATTTGGCTTATTATCATGAATTGGCTTTAGATGAATTTAGAAAAATCAAAGCCGAATTAGGAGAAGAAAATCACGAAAAACAGCAATTTCCACTAGCTGAAAAAGTATTGGAAAGATTAGTTGTAAATCAAGATTTCGTTGATTTTTTAACGATTCCGTGTTATAAATATTTATAAAAGAATTGATTGCAATTCCTGCAAGGTTTCCAAAACCTTGTAGGTATCTTGATAGATTGCAAATACCTACAAGGTCAAAAAAAGACCTTGCAGGAAATCACATAACACTATTACTTACTAACCAACTTAACTATACTATTTATGAAAACAACAGAAGACAGAATTCAGGAATTGATTAACGATTGGATTACGAACCCGAGATGGAAAGGAGTTGAGCGTCCTTACACTGCAAGCGAAGTAGTAACGCTTCAAGGGTCTTATAAAATTGAGCATTCTATTGCCAAAATGGGTGCAGAGAAATTATGGAGAAAGTTAAAAAGTCAGGATTATGTTGCGGGTTTGGGAGCGTTAACTGGAAATCAAGCGATTCAGGAAGTGGATGCTGGTTTAGAAGCAATTTATTTAAGCGGATGGCAAGTTGCTGCTGATGCAAATCTGGCTGGAGAAATGTATCCTGACCAATCGCTTTATCCAGTAAACAGTGTTCCGATGGTGGTAAAAAAGATCAATAACGCTTTATTGCGTGCTGATCAGATTCAGACTGTAAATAATATTGAAGATAGAAAAGATTATTTAGTTCCAATTGTAGCTGATGCTGAAGCTGGTTTTGGTGGAAACCTAAATGCTTTCGAATTAATGAAATCTATGATTGAAGCTGGAGCTTCTGGAGTTCATTTTGAAGATCAGCTGAGTTCTGCTAAAAAATGCGGACACTTGGGTGGGAAGGTTTTAGTTCCAACGCAAGAGGCGATTAATAAATTAATTGCGGCACGTTTGGCATCAGATGTTATGGGAGTTTCAACTTTAATTGTAGCTCGAACAGATGCCGATGCAGCTAATCTATTAACAAGCGATGCCGATCCTAGAGATAGAAAGTTTTTAACAGGTGAAAAAACGGCTGAAGGTTTCTTCTATGTAAAAAACGGAATCGATCAGGGAATTGCAAGAGGTTTAAGCTACGCACCATACGCAGATTTAATCTGGATGGAAACAAGTAATCCCGATTTAGATTATGCGAGAAAATTTGCAAAAGCAATGAAAAAAGAATTCCCAGATAAAATGTTGGCGTATAATTGTTCTCCTTCTTTCAATTGGGCAGCAAAATTAACTGTTGCCGAAATGGAAACGTTCAGAGAAGATTTAGCAGCAATGGGATATAGCTTCCAGTTCATTACTTTAGCAGGATTCCATGCTTTAAATACAAGTATGTTCGAATTGTCAAGAGCTTATAAGGAACGAGGAATGGCAGGTTATTCTGAATTGCAGGAACGCGAATTTGCTTTACAGAAAAACGGATTCAGAGCCGTAAAACACCAGGCTTTTGTTGGAACTTCTTATTTTGATGCCGTTCAGAACACAGTAATGTTAGGAAAATCAGCAATAACGGCGATGGAACATTCTACAGAGGTTGAGCAATTTTAATTCACTATACACGGTTCATTTTTGAGCCGTGTTTTTTTTAGCCACAGATTTCACAGATTGAAAGGATTAAAAAATGTTGCCACGAATTACACGAATTTCCACAAATTTTTTATTCAATTTAATTCGAGGAAATCCGTGTAATTGCTTTGCCTGTTCGCTATCGCTCGGGTCGTGGCTAAAAAAAATCACTTTAATCTGTGAAATCTGTGGCAAAAACTATTTCTTCAAAAGCCGAGCTTTCATTTTGCTGAAGAATTCTGGTGTTACTCCAATGAAAGAAGCGATTTGTTTTTGAGGAACTTTGTGTACTAATGTTCCGTATTTTTTAGTGAATTTTTCGAAACGTTCTTCCGCAGGTAAACTCAAGTTGTCCATTAATCGCTGTTGATTCGCAACCAATGAATTCTCAATTAAAATTCTAAAAAATCGCTCCAATTTTGGAATCTCAAGATACAATTGTTCTTGATTTTCTTTAGATAAAGAAACGACTTCAGCTTCTTCTAAAACTTCAATAAAAAGTTGTCCAGGTTTTTGCGAAAAGTAACTGTACATATCACTCATCCACCAGCCTTCACAAGCAAAAGAAAGTACATGTTCCACAATATTATCGTTGATATTGAAACTTCTTAAAATTCCTGAGTTTACAAAATAAGAATGTTTGCAGACTTCGCCAGCGTTCAATAAAACCGTTTTAGCTTTGTAAGTGTTTGTTTCCAGTTTGGATAAAAAAAGCGCCTGTTCTCCTGGTGTCAGAGAAACGTGTTTGGCAATGTTTTCAAGAATTAATGCCATTATTTTTTATCGTCGATTAAAGTAAATGAAGTTGCTTTGAATCTGTCTCCTTTAATTTCTCCTGTAACTAAAGCTTTGCTTATTGCATTACAGAAACCTTTTTCAGCGTGAGCGTCTCCATGATCATGAATAGTTGTTCCGTCAACAAAATAGCTTTTACCATCTATACGAACTGCTAAATCACAGCTTTTACCTTTCATTCCAAATTGGCATTCCCCGCAAGATGCTTCCACAATTGTTGGTTTGTCAAATTTCTTTTTAGTTTGAGCTTGTACTGCAATTCCAATAAAAAGGAATGCTGCTAATATTATATTTTTCATGATTAAGAATTTACAGTGATTAATTTCGCCGTTTCTTTGGCGCGTTCTATTACTTCGGTAATTGGAGTTGAAAGTGTATCGTGGCTTAAAACAACTCCCATTCTTCGGTAAGGTCTAGAAGTTGGTTTTCCGAAAATTCTGAAATCAGTTTTTGGTAAAGCGGCTACTTTTTCGATTCCGGTAAAAGTTGGATTCGTTGAATCTTCTGATGCTAAAATTACAGCGCTTGCTCCAGCTTTTTCTAAAGTAATTTCGAAAATAGGAAGACTCAAAATGGCTCTTAAATGTAATTCAAATTCGTTGAAGTTCTGTGTTCCAGCTAAAGTTACCATTCCGGTATCGTGCGGACGAGGGGAAAGTTCAGAGAAATAAACACCTTCATTCGTTAAGAAAAACTCTACACCAAAAAGTCCAGCACCGCCAAGTGCCTCGGTAATTTTTTCGGCCATATCCTGAGCTTCGTACAAATCTTTTTCTGAAACTAAAGCGGGTTGCCAGCTTTCCTGATAATCACCACGTTCTTGTCTGTGGCCAATTGGAGCGCAGAATAATGTCGGATTGTTATTTTGAGTAATCGTTAAAAGCGTAATTTCTGAATGGAAATCTACAAATGCTTCAACAATTACTTCGATAACATCGCCACGCGAACCTGCAACGGCATATTGCCATGCTTTTTCGATATCACTTTCTGTTTTGATTGTAGATTGTCCTTTTCCTGAAGATGACATTAAAGGTTTTACCACGCATGGAATTCCAACTTCCTGAACGGCTTTTTGCAGTTCTTCTGCTGAAGTTGCGTATTGGTATTTTGCTGTTCTTAGTCCGAGTTCTTTTGCTGCTAAATCACGAATGGCTTTACGATTCATGGTAAAGTTTGCCGCTTTCGCTGAAGGAACAACGGTGATTCCTTGTTTTTCGTAATCGTAAAAACGTTCGGTGCGAATGGCTTCTATTTCGGGAACGATAAAATCTGGCTGGTGTTTGGCTACGATTCGGTCAAGTGCATCGCCGTCGAGCATATTGATGACTTCAAAGCCGTGTGCGACTTGCATGGCTGGTGCGTTTTCGTAACTGTCAACTGCAATTATGGTTTGTCCGATTCGTTGTGCGGCAATGACAAATTCTTTGCCTAACTCGCCTGAACCTAGGAGTAGTATTTTCATTTTGGAGTAGTGTATTGTTTGAGTAGTAAAAGTAGGGAAAAAGCTTTTTTTAACCGCAAAGTTCGCAAAGAATTACGCAAAGAGCGCTAAGTTTTTGTTTTTAAGTTAAATGAGAAATCTCCACAAGTAGCTCTACAAAGATTGGCTTATTGGAACGGAGTTACTTGCGAAGATTTCTCCTTCGTCGAAATGACAATGTTGAGAAAATAGCAGGATAAAAAAAAGGTTCGCAAAGATTATTTTCAAATCTTTGCGAACCTTGCGTATACCTTTGCGCTCTTTGCGGTTAAATAATCCTAATGAAAATGATCTTCTTCAATTTCAAATTCAGCATCTTTTTCCCAGATTTCCATTTCGCAGGGTTTGCAGTTGAATTTTAGTTTGTATTCTAATTCTCCCTGTTTTAAAACCAATGGTTCTTTTACCTTAACACCAACAATGTCTTTTTGGTGTATCGGACATTTTTTTAATTCGTATTTGATGCAATATTTTGTTGTCATTACACGAGATTTTCCTGGATCCCATTGTAATTCGAATGCTTTTTCGATTTCGGTAACACCGTGGCGTTCGTAGAATTTACGTGCTGTTTTGTTCGAAACGTTGTACATGAAATCCAATTTAGTTTCAGGATATGGATGTGACGTTTTTACTAATTGGTGTTCTTCACGAACGTAATTTGCCAAACGAATTTCTGATAATTGTTCGAAAACATTTCTTCTCATTTCGTTGATTTTTGAAATAGGAAGGAACCAGTTTTGTGAAAACATAATGTTAATTTCGTCAGCATTGTAAGGTGTGAAACCTGTTTTTGCCAATTGAACTTTTATATTCTCTTCGATTGATTCGCCAGTTTTCGTTTGTTCTTTCGGATGCTCTAATTTTACCGTACTTACGTTTCCATCTTCGTCGGTTGCAATTAATTCAAAACCGTTTTCGTTTTCGGTAAGCAATAAAGTAGTTCCAATTTTACGGATGGCACTGTCTTCTCTCTCCACAATTTTGATGAAAGCAGCGTCGTTATTTCTATAGATGAAAGTTCCGTCTTTGATTTCTTTTAAAACGTTTGGATAAACTTTTCCGTTTTCGGCTTTGTTTACGTAGATTCCATCGGCTTCGTTATTTTCGTTGATGAAGCAAAGTCCGTCACCGTTGTTTAGTAATTCACCGTTTTCGATTTCGTAAGCATCTCCAATTGTTCGGATCAATTTACCAATATATTGTCCTTTTGATTTTGGACTTTCCCAAGAACCAATTGAGCTGTGTCTTTCGTTTACGAAATAATCGGTATAACCACGGTTGAAAGTCCTGCTTAAAGTTGAATCAAAAGTATACGTACATTTTCCAGAAGAAGCTTTGATGTATTTATCACTTCCTTCAAGATAACTGTCTAATTTTTGACGCAAATAAGATACGTTGTTTTTAACATAAGCAACGTCTTTTAATCTTCCTTCGATTTTGAAAGAAACGATTCCAGCCTCAATCAAATTCGGAATTTGATCTGAAACATCTAAATCTTTAATAGAAAGCAAGTGGCTGTTTCTGATTAAAGTATCTCCGTTTCCGTCGATTAAGTTATAAGGTAAACGGCAGTTTTGCGCGCAAGAACCACGGTTTGCACTTCTTTCTCCGTTAGCCACACTCATATAGCAGTTTCCGCTGAAAGAAACACATAATGCTCCAGTTACGAAAAACTCTAATTCAACATCAGCGTGGTCGTATATTGTTTTAATTTGATGCAGATTTAATTCACGTGCTAAAACCACGCGCTTAATTCCAGCATCTTTTAAGAATTTAATTTTATCTGCGTCACGATTATTAGCTTGTGTACTGGCGTGAAGTACTATAGGAGGCAAGTCCATTTCCATAATCGCCATGTCCTGAATGATCAATGCATCGACACCAATATCGTATAATTCCCAAATCATAGCGCGACAAGTTTCTAATTCGTTGTCGTATAAAATGGTATTCATTACTACAAAAACCTGGACATTAAATAAATGTGCATATTTTACTAAAGCAGCAACATCTTCAATAGAGTTGTTGGCATTAGAACGTGCACCAAATTGAGGTGCACCAATATATACAGCATCGGCACCGCTGTTAATAGCTGCCATTCCGCCAATTAAATCTCTAGCAGGAGCTAATATTTCGATTTTCTTCTTCATTTCTAAAACTTTAGACTTTTGTGGTATTCACGAAAAAAAGTGTGCAAAGGTCTAATAAATTATTCGAGTTTGCTAGCGATGAAGCGATTTTTTTGAAATTGTTAACTTAATATGGAATGATGATGGTTAAGTTTCTGTTTATTGGTGAAATTTATCAAATTCCTTTCTTTCTTTGTTGGAGAAATAAAATTTAGCTCTAGTCTGTTTTACTACTATATCGAAATCTCGTTGTATTGAAAAACTGGTTTCAAAAACTGTTGCCATCAAAGTTTCTAATCCAAATAATATTCCTGCAATTACATAAATAATTATTAGCAGTTTTCGTTTTAATTTTAATTCAGTTATGAATTTGCTTATCAAAAATAAAATTGCAAACACAGAAACAAAATAAAAAAGGAAATCAATTAGAAATTCCATTACGAAATATTGTTCCGCTAAGGAAGTGTAAAATGCTGGAGATTTGTAAATTAATGGAAATCCATACATAATACAATCAGATCCATCGACAACATCTACAATCCACCATTTTGTCAATAGTATGAATATAATAATTGTTAAGGGAAAAGCTAGTTTTAGAATTGCTTTCAAATTTATGTCATTCATTTCCTTAATGAGTTTCTTATTTCTGGTTAGATTAATCTAATGGAAAAGTATATCCAACAGCGAATATTCCAGTTGATTGTTTTGCTGCCGGATGAAAGTAGCCGGAAATACCTATTTCAAGACTGTTTTTTCTTCCTATCGCTAATCCAATACTAAATGGAATATGCATTAAAATAGTGCTTTTATTAAAATTAACGTTTGGTGTAAAGGTTTCGAATTTACCTATCGAGGTTCCGATTCCACCTTCGATAAATGGTGCTACCCACGGAATTGGAGCGCAAAAACGAACTTTTCCTCCCATTAAAAAAGCGTTAGTTGTTACTTTGTATTGAGGTTGATTTTGTATGTTTTGATCTTTATCAACAGATTCAAAAATGGCACCAGCGTAAGGTCTTACACTAAACCATGATTTTATTCCTAAAACATATTCTGCTTGGAGATAAAGTCCGCCTCCCATAACATCTACTTCTTCCTGACTTCCATAATTTTCGATATAATAAGAACTGCTTGATCCAAAACCTATTGAGGCTTTAATAAAATTACCCGTAGTTTGAGCTTTTAAATAAGATGAAAATAATACTGTAAAAACAATAGCATTAAAATAGCGTAGAGTTAAAGTCATAGATTTTTTTGATTTCTTAAATAGTGCTCAAATGTAAGAATTATTCCTTTGTTTTAATAAAAAAAACCGCCCAATACGAAGACTGAGCAGTTTTCAAAAAAAAAGCATGAATCGATCGACTAATTTGCTCTCATTTTAATTTGTGATAAAGTATTTTGAATACTATTTAATTGCTTAGAAACAATGTAAATTTGATCGTGTTCCAAATGATTTTCTTCGAGTGCCATTTTGTATTTTTTAATGGCAGCTTCTTCACCAGTAATACAAGCATTTATGATAGATTCTGTATCACCGCCAGTAAATGCTGATTTTATATCTATCCAAGTACGATGCAAGACTCCAAGCGGTCCTCCGCCAGAAGTATCTGTTGATTTTCCTAGTTTATTGATTTGGTTTTGCAATTCTACAATAAACAAGGCTCTTTCGCGCGCATATTCCAAGAAATCGGTTTTCATGGCTGGATTTTCTACATGTTCTGCTGCATCTGTATATCCTAGTTTTCCATCTTCAAGAATTGAAATTAATCCTTCCAAAGTTTTAACGGTTTCCTGTGTGGTTTCATCTGTATGTATCATGACATATAATTTTTGAAATTAATATGTTACAAAGTTTGTAATTATAACATGCTTTCTTTTACAGGATTACAATCGAGGTTTTATAATATTGTAGAATGGGAATTATGAAATTTCACATTTATTTCTTCAGCAGATTTTGCGGATATAAGGAGATTTTTTCTTTCGAAGCAGATTTTTTCTCGTATTACGGTTTGCGTGAGGGATAGGAGCGATATCCTTTTGTGGCGGGGTTCGCCATAAAAGATATAGCGGATAGCCCGGCCGTAGGACACGCCCATAAAAAAAAAACAGCTTAAAGTATAAAAGTGATGAAACTTTTGAACCTTAAGCCGTTTTTATAAAAACTTAGAATATTGTTATGCAGTCAAAGCTTCTTTGATTCTGCGTAATGCTTCTTTTAAGATATCGTTGCTTGTTGCGTAAGAAAAACGAATACAGTTTGGATTTCCGAAAGCGTCACCAGTTACAGTTGCAACGTTAGCTTCTGCTAAAAGATACATCGAAACGTCGTTTGCATCTTTAATTTCGTGTCCTTTTAATGTTTTTCCGAAGAAAGAAGAAACGTCTGGGAATACGTAGAATGCACCTTCTGGAACGTTGATTTTTACTCCTGGAATTTCTTTTAATAATCCAACCACTAAATCTCTACGACCGTGGAAAGCCTCAACCATATGGTTTAATACGCTTGGATCAGCATCTACTGCAGTGATTGTAGCGCGTTGAGCCACAGAATTTGCACCAGAAGTTACTTGTCCTTGAATTTTTGTACACGCTTTTGCGATGAATTCTGGCGCTCCAATATAACCAATTCTGTATCCTGTCATTGCGAATGCTTTTGCAACTCCGTTTACAGTGATTGTTTTTTCTAACATTCCTGGAATAGATCCGATGCTGCAGAAAGTTCCTGAGAAATTGATGTGCTCATAAATTTCATCTGAAACTACATAAATATTTGGGTGTTTTTCTAGAACTTTTGCTAAAGCTGTTAATTCTTCTCTGCTGTAAACAGATCCAGATGGATTGCATGGAGAAGAAAACCACATCATTTTTGTTTTTGGTGTGATTGCAGCTTCTAATTGTTCTGGTGTCATTTTGAAATCTGTTTCTACAGAAGTCGGAACTTCAACTGGAACTCCACCAGAAAGTTTTACAATTTCGAAATAAGAAACCCAGTAAGGTGCTGGTAAAATAACCTCGTCACCATCGTTTAACATTACTTGTGCAATATTGTATAAAGATTGTTTTGCTCCTGTAGAAACTACGATTTGAGTTGATTTGTACTCTAAATCATTATCTCTTTTGAATTTTCTGCAAATTGCTTCTCTTAGTTCAAGATAACCTTCTACTGGAGAATATGTGCTGTAATTTTCGTCTACTGCTTTTTTTACTGCTTCTTTAATGAAGTCTGGTGTATTGAAATCAGGCTCACCTAAACTTAAACTGATAATGTCTTTTCCTTGTGCTTTTAATTCACGTGCTAAAGCAGCCATTGCTAATGTTTGCGAAGTCGCTAAGTTGTTGATTCTGTCCGAAAGAATATGATTCATTATAAAATTTTTGAATGTCCTTAATTTGCTGCGCCTATTAAGGAAGGTTAATTATTAATAGATTTTTTTTAGTTGCTAAACCGCTAATTTTGGTTTCATTCCCAAATCGCGTAAATGCTTAAAGTGAGCAATAACAGCACTTCGCATTGTTTTGTATTCATAATATGGTAAATCACATTCTTTTGCTGTTTCTTTTACAATTTTTGCAATTTTACCGTAATGAATATGACTGATATTTGGAAAAATATGATGTTCTATTTGATGGTTTAATCCTCCAGTATACCAATTTACAATTGCATTTTTAGGCGCAAAATTAGTTGTTGTGTATAATTGGTGAACCGCCCAAGTATTATCCATCTCTCCTAATTCATTAGGAGTTGGATTTGTAGTATGATCCACAACGTGTGCCAATTGAAATACCACGCTCAGGATTAATCCTGCGGTGTAATGCATTGCGAAAAATCCAAGAAGCACTTTCCACCATGTGATCCCGATTAAGATTGGTAAAACAATCCATATCGAAACATAAATCATTTTGGTGATGATTAAAGTGGTCCAAAGAATCTTCGGGCTTTTTGGCTCGCCATAAGATAATTTTCTTTTTAAGTAGTTTCTCATTTGCTTAAAATCGGTAGTTAATGCCCAATTAAATGTCAATAAACCGTATAAGAAAACAGAGTAATAATGTTGAAAACGATGAAAGCGATGCCATTCTGCATGTTCTGTAAAACGAATAATCCTTCCTGCATCTAGATCCTCATCGTGACCAGGGATATTAGTATAAGTATGATGAAGAACATTGTGTTGTACTTGCCAGTTATAAACATTTCCGGCCAAAACATAAATTGTTCCGCCCATAAATTTATTAATCCAGCTTTTTGTAGAATAAGAACCATGATTACCATCATGCATGACATTCATTCCAACACCAGCCATTCCAATACCCATTACGATTGATAAAAGCAACATTACCCAAAAAGGCATGTTAAGCGTAAGGATTAAAAAGTACGGGGTTAAAAAAACAGCAAATAGAATAACAGCTTTTAAATGTAACTGCCAGTTTCCGGTTTTTTTTATATTATTTTCTTTAAAGTAATTGTTAACGCGAGAGTTAAGCGTTCTAAAGAACTTTAAATTGTCTTGCCGTGCAAAAGTTGGAGCAGTGTTATTCATAATTGTTTTAAATAGATTTCAAAGGTAATTATTATAAATTCTCAATTTGCAAAATTGAGTTAAATATTTCAATCGTAAAGTAGTACTTTTGTTAAAAATTTAGAGCAATGGATGAGATATTGAAATATTTTCCAAATTTGACCGATCTTCAAATCGAACAATTTCAAAAATTAGACTTTTTATACCACGATTGGAATGAAAAAATCAATGTTATTTCGCGTAAAGACATTGATTCATTATATACAAAACACATTTTGCACTCATTAGGAATTGCAAAAGTTATGAAGTTCGAGCCAGGAGCAACTGTTCTTGACGTTGGAACAGGAGGAGGTTTTCCGGGCATTCCGTTAGCGATTCTTTTTCCTGAAACGCGTTTTTATTTGATTGATGTTATCGCAAAAAAAATAAAAGTAGTTCAAGGCGTTGTAGATGCATTAGAGTTGAAGAACGTAAAAGCAGAACAAAAACGTGCTGAATTAGTAAAAGGCGATTTCGATTTTATCGTTAGTCGAGCTGTGACCAATATGCCCGATTTTGTTTCATGGATAAAAGATAAAATTAAAAAACAGCACAAGCATATTTTAAAAAATGGAATCCTGTATTTAAAAGGTGGTGACTTAACAGAAGAATTAAAAGATTTTCCAAATGCTACTTTATATGATTTGGCAACAATATTTGAGGATGAATTTTTTGAAACCAAAAAAGTGGTGCATCTTCCTTTAAAATTTAAGCCTTAAATAAAAAGAACCCGATTAGTATTTTCTAATCGGGTTCTTTTTCAATTAAAAATTAGGAAGCTTTCTTTGAAAAATTAAGAAAGGTATTTGCCTTTGGATCTAAATTGTCAATAAAATTGTGAATTGCATTTTCTGATGCTTCAACGCTATATTGAAATTCCGGGTCAAAGAAAAATTCTCTCGAAATTAAAGGTTCATGTGAAGAATCATAAATAGCTTCATCACTTTCGTCCAATTTATCATTTTTATACGGATTAGGATGAGAATGAGTCAACTTGATAATAGTTTGTTCAAACCAATTGTTGAAATTCTTTCTTTTAGGTGTAATATGATATGCTAGCAGAACCAGTCCAACAAGGTCATTTTGTAAAAAGAATGAACCTTTTCTGTATCTAGCATCAATTATTCTAACATTCATTAGAGCAATCCAAAGTGCTCCATCTACCGAACCATTTGCTGGTATTTCAAATTCGGTATCAAATAATAAAGGATTTGTCTGCTCAAGATTATTAATAGAGCACCAAAGTGCCTCAATACGTTTTTGTGTGTCGTGCGTAGCTTGACTATAACCCGTAAAGCGCCAGTAAATCCACTCTAATAGTGCTGCTGTTAGCCCCATAGAACCTTTATGATTAATCTGCATTAAAGTCTTTTCAAGTTCTTCATTTCCTTCGACGCAATCTAAAAGTTTATTTATTTTCTTTTTTGTCCATTTATAATTAATTGGGTGGCCTATACTTTTTGATTCCATAATAACTTTTGGAACATTGTTTAAATTTCTCATGCTTATATAGTTTGTTTTATAATATCTCTTAATGTTGTTTAATATTGAAACAAATTTATGAGGATAAGTTTTTTTTGAACGGAACAATAAGCTTTAAAAGTATCAAAATAAGGTATTTGTGTTTTTAAAGTGTTGATTTATAATTAAATAAGAAAAGTATTACAAATAATATTTACGGGAAAAACTTGAAAAATTATCACTTATTATAATAGACATTTTGTCGATTTTTTTGCTACAAAAGCAAAAGCGGGAATTTCATTTGAAATTCCCGCTTTTTATAATATAAACTCTAAAAACAGATTATCCTAAGAAAGGGTATCTGTAATCTTCTGGAGTTACAAAAGTTTCTTTGATAGTTCTTGGAGAAGCCCAACGCAATAAGTTCAATGCAGAACCTGCTTTATCATTAGTTCCAGAAGCTCTTGCTCCGCCAAATGGTTGCATTCCTACAACAGCTCCAGTTGGTTTGTCGTTAATGTAGAAGTTACCTGCAGCGTTTTGTAATTTAGTTGTAGCAACTTCAATAGCATAACGATCTTGGCTAAATACGGCTCCTGTTAAAGCGTACTCAGAAGTAGTGTCAACTAATTCAAGAGTTTCTTCCCATTTAGCATCTTCGTAAACGTAGATTGTGATAACTGGTCCAAATAACTCAGTTTCCATTGTAGTATATTTTGGGTTTGTGGTTACAATAACCGTTGGTTCAATAAAGTATCCAACAGATTTATCATAATTTCCTCCAACGATAATTTCAGCGTCAGCATCTTTTTTAGCTTGGTCAATATAGCTAGCTAATTTATCAAAAGAACCTTCGTGAATAACTGCTGTAATGAAGTTTCCGAAATCTTCTGGAGATCCCATTTTCATAGATTTTACATCAGCTATTAATTGCTCTTTTACAGCTGGCCATAAACTTTGTGGAATATAAGCTCTAGAAGCTGCAGAACATTTTTGTCCTTGGAATTCAAATGCTCCACGAGTAATTCCTGTAGCTACTTGTTTTACGTTTGCGCTTGGGTGAGCAATGATAAAATCTTTACCTCCAGTTTCACCAACGATTCTTGGATACGTTTTGTAATTGTTAATGTTTGCACCAATTTTAGACCAAATATCTTTAAATACGTGAGTTGATCCTGTAAAGTGAACACCAGCAAAATCACGGCTAGCCAAAACAGTATCTGTAATCATTAAAGCATCTCCGAAAACTACGTTGATAACGCCGTCTGGAACTCCAGCTTCTTTGAAAACATCAACGATAACTTTTGCTGAAAATACTTGGCTATCACTTGGTTTCCAAACTACAACGTTACCCATCATAGCTGCGCTTGCAGGAAGGTTTGCAGCGATAGCAGTAAAGTTGAATGGGGTAATAGCGTAAACAAATCCTTCTAAAGGTCTGTATTCTAAACGATTCCAAACAGTAGAGTCTGATTTTGGTTGATCGTTGTAAATTTGAGTCATGAACTCAACATTGTAACGTAAGAAGTCGATTAACTCGCAAGAAGAATCGATTTCTGCTTGGTGAATATTTTTAGACTGACCAATCATTGTAGCGGCGTTAATGCGAGCTCTGTATGGTCCAGCGATAAGTTCAGCAGCTTTTAAGAAAATAGCAGCACGTTGTTCCCATGCCATGTTTGCCCATTTTTTTCTTGCTTCAAGTGCGTTTGCAATTGCTTTTTCAATATGTTGTTTTTCAGCTAAATGGTATTTTCCAACAACATGTTTGTGGTCGTGTGGAGCTGTAATGTTTCTTGTGTTTCCAGTTCTAATTTCTTCGCTTCCAATATATAAAGGAACGTCAATTTGAGAATTCCACATTGTGGTATAAGCAGCCTGAACAGCAGCTTTTTCTGGTGAGTTTGGTGCGTAGCTTTTTACAGGCTCGTTTACCGCTTTTGGTACATGAAAAAATCCTTTAAGCATGTTATTTAAAATTTGTGAATTAGACAATTTAAAGTCAGACGATTTGTTTTGTTACGAATAATCTAACGCTGCACAAAAGTACAAAGGATAAATTAATAAATTGACAATTTTATGATTAAGATAACGATAAATGCTATAGATGTAAACTATATCTTAATTTAATGCAAAAGGAGCACACATTCTAAAAGTCGGAACAATTACTTTGAATGTTTTTGTTGTAGTAAAATTGATCATGTTAAAATGACCTTTCATTGCGCCGTAAGGAGACGATAATAAACAGCCAGAACTGTATGTATGGTTTTCGCCAGGTTTTAGAACTGGTTTTTTACCAATTACACCTTCACCGTCTACCACTTCCAAATCATTTAAAGAATCAAAAATTTCCCAGTGGCGAGAAGTTAATTGTACAGAATCTTTACTATGATTTTCGATGGTAACTACGTAGCTAAAAGCAAAATGAATCTTGTAGTTCTTGAAGTATGTACCTTCAAAACTAGTCAAAACAG
The DNA here is from genome assembly GCF_058794775.1 of Flavobacterium sp. GW823-FHT06G12. NCBI lineage: Bacteria > Pseudomonadati > Bacteroidota > Flavobacteriia > Flavobacteriales > Flavobacteriaceae > Flavobacterium > Flavobacterium sp. GW823-FHT06G12. The sequence goes on along the minus strand of NZ_JBXAHE010000005.1, from coordinate 334,418 downwards.
ATATTTTTATGCCTCGTGTAATTTGAGAAACCATACTAACGCCGTATATATGTGAGTGTTATAGTGGCAAAGCTACGAAAAAAAATCGTTTAACCTAAAACCTTAACATTGTTTTAATTGACTATATTGATAGAGTTTGCATTTCCTTTTCCAATTACACGCTGATAACGATCTGTTGCTTCTTTGTAATAAACCAAGATGGTGTACTCGTTTTCAGTCTGATAAAAGTTTCCGTCAATGGCATTTTCAAAATCAATAACCCCTTTTTTGTCTGCAACGGTATATTGAAAATTAGTAAAACCCTGCTTAATCATAATGGCTTTTTCAAAAACTGCTTTATCAGTATTGTAATCCATTTTGTATTCTGGAGAAAGGCTGTAATTATTGAACATTCCTGTAATATAAATATCTTTATTCATTCTAAAAGCAGGAGCAGAAAGCGTAAAATAAACCCAAGCATAATCAGCTTCAATATCGTTGTTAGATCCATTAATGTTCTTTACTACAAAGTTTCCGTTTACATCTTCATAATTAGTATAAATCTGATTTCCTCTTGCGGCATTGGTGTATAAAAATGAATTATAGATATCATTGTTCGAGCCTATTTTAGCAACATTATTACTGGCTGCGCGAATGTCTTTATTTTCAAAATATAAAAACTCATTTCCTCCCCAAAATTGAGTTTCTTTGTCATATTTGTAAATAAGCTGATTGCCAATGGTGTATTGAGGAACAATGTTTTTTATCTCAGTTTGAAAGTTTCCATTTTGCAATAAAAGCACTTTTACATTCTGCAATGGAGTCTGAAAAGCAATATCATTTGATAAAATTGTAAATTCTAGATTCTGCTTGTAATCAATATTACTCAGATTACGGCTTCTTTTTACTTGTACTCCAACGGTACAATGATTTTCATATAAAATAAATTTTCTTGAGAAAACGAGTTCCCGATCTTCATTTAAAATCCGAAGCATATAATTTCCCGAAAGACGTATTTGTTGTGTAAACTGATTCGGAAAAGTAAGCCTGTAATGAGTATATACTTGAAGTGTATTAAACGAATTAGAAAAGTCTGTAATTCTCTGATTATCCATACCAACAACGTAGTCTGTTTTTGGAATAGCTGTTGGAATCCAATTGTAATCGCAATGAATGATTTCAAAATAATAATTGGCTTCATTGCCAAACAAATCATCAAATTGAAATGAAAATCCAGAACCCAATTCGAAAATTGGCGTAACATTACTTCCATTTTGAATAAAAGAAACCGTTTTAATATTATAAGGAGGATCAATTTCTTTTTCTTGAGCTTTCGCTAAAGTGAAAATAAAAAGGAAAATAAAGCTTGTATATAAAAATTTTGGCATCGTATTTTGTTGTAAGATTTGTAAATATAACAATTTTATACAACGAAAAAGATGCCAATCTGTTGGGTTTAACAATTACGAGCCTAAAATGTATTCTAAGTTACCTTCAATCTCATCATTGATGTAACTTTCTTCCAAAAGAGAATCTGATAATAGCTTTTTATTTTCTTGAAGTTTGATGATTTTTTCCTCAACTGTGTTTTTCGAAATAAATCGAACAACGTTAACTTTATTCATTTGTCCAATTCTATGCGCACGTCCAACGCCTTGTTTTTCTGCGAAAGGATTCCACCAAGGATCCAAGAATAAAACGTAAGAAGCTTTCGTAATATTTAAACCAACTCCACCTGCTTTTAATGAAATAAAGAACAATAACGGATTTTCTTTTTCCTGAAACATCTTCACCTGTTGTTCTCTTTTATCTGCCGGAGTTTCACCAGTAATTTCGCAGAATTCAACTTTGTTTTGCTTACACCAATCGGTATAAAAATTCAAATTGGTAACAAACGAACTGAAAATGATTACCTTTTGTTTTGCTTTTACCAAGTTTTCTAGATAATTAGTAACAGCAATAAATTTTCCAGAATCAATTTCAGAATCTGCATCAACCATTTTTGGGTGATTACTTAACTGACGCAATTTCATCAACGTATTAATAATGCTGATTTTATCAGGAGATCCATCTGTTTTGAGTAAGAAATTACGAGCTTTAGATTTTTCTTTTTCGTATAATTTTTCCTGTTCAGGATCCATGTCGCAGTAATAAATCTGCTCTGTTAATTCTGGTAAATCTTTTAAAACCTGTTCTTTGGTTCGTCTTAAAATATAAGGTTGGATGAGGTTTTTTAATTCTGCTAAAACTTCTTCATTCTGTTTTTTCTCAATCGGATTTTTGAAATTTTCCATGAAGAAGGCATAAGTTCCCAAAATATCAGGATTGATAAACTGCATTTGTGACCATAAATCGTCGAGCGAATTTTCGATCGGTGTTCCACTTAAAGCAATTTTGTGTCCCGTACTGATTTTATTTATAGCTTTAAAAATCTTAGAATTTTTGTTTTTGATATATTGGCTTTCGTCCAAAATCAGATAACGGAAATCATACTTTTCTAAAATTGAAATATCACGATGAATAATGCTGTAACTTGTAAAAATCAAGTCGGTCGAATTGATTCTGCTTGCTAAAGATTTTCTATCGTTACCAACATATTGCATTTTCGAAAAGTGAGGCGTGAATTTTCCAGCTTCATTAAACCAGTTAAAAACCAAAGAAGAAGGAAGAACAATTAGAGCTTTTAATGGTTCTCTTTCTACAGTTGTTTCGTTCGAAAACAAATCAAAATTGGTGGTTTTGGTTGTAAAACCTAATTGCTCTTGTACTGAAACCAAAACAGATAAAGTCTGCAATGTTTTTCCTAGTCCCATATCGTCGGCTAAACAAGCTCCCATGTTAGAATTGAAGTGCCCTAACAACCATTTTACGCCCTCAATTTGATAAGGTCGTAGAGTTGCTTTTATCAAGTCTGAAGCAGTAAATTCGGCCTGATGAATTTGATCTAAATCATTGTCAATTTCTGAAATTCCGTCTAAAGCTGTAAAATTGCTTTTGCGTAACAAAAGAACTCCATTTTCTGTTTTAGCCAATTTCGCCAAAGAACCATATTTGCTAAACCATTCTAACGGAATCAAAAAGTAGTTTCCGTCAGGTAATGCAAAAAGTCTTTCTTTGCTTTTTATATTCGGAATTATTTCGCTGAAATTGATTTTATAATTTCCAACGGTAATAATTATTTTAATATCAAACCAATCTCCAGTTGTTTCTTTAGAAGCAGAAATACTGTGGTTTTCAGTGATAATTTCTTTGCTTTCCAGTTTTAAGTTTTCAATGTTAAAGCCTAGATCTTTCAGTTTTTCTTTATTGTCAATTATCAATTGAATGTTGATATAAGGATCTGAATTTTCAGCATCAGAATTTAAACCAAATAATTCATTTTTGATTTTTTCTAAACCAACTTCGAATAGTTTTTCTGCATATGAATTTTCATCAGCGCTTCGTTTAAACTGAATGATTCGAGGTTCATTGGCAACGCTGAAATCTACAAATGAATGTGTTTTTTTAGTTTTGCTTCCATCAAAAATATATCCGTTATAATCAAAATAAAGATTGAGATAATAACAGTTTTTAAAGAAATCAAAAACAGGCTGAATCGTACAAGAAGCGATTTGGTCACGAAGTTCAATTTCAAAACCATTGGCATCAATGTCAATTTTTTTAGCTATTTCGGGAATGAAATTCTTAAAATAATCATCAACCAATTTTGAAGGAATCTCGATTGATTTTTTCTTTAAAAATGGAGTCAGTTTTTTACCGTTTAGCTCTTTTAATTGTCCTAGTTTTTTATTGACAATCAACCAGCCAGGTTCATCAGAAAGAATATCTACTTTATTGTCCATTGGCAAAAATGTAGTCTCGTTTTCTTTTAAAGAAAGGGTATAAGTGATTCCTTCTGAATGTTTATCGAACTGAATTTGAGGTTCAAAATCTAATGGATCGATGCTGACTCTTGAACGATAAAAATCTTTTTCGGGTCCTAAATCAATAGACAGCGGATATTGCTCTTGAACAATTAAACTGTAAAACGGACTTAAATTAATTTTTAAATGCTGGCGAATAGCAAAATCAATTTTAGAATCTTTCTGCAAATCGGCAATTGTTTTAGCTGATTTTACTTTTGCGCTAAATTTTTTAAATACAAATTCAGGTTTTAAAGATTCGCAAATAGTAAGAATCTTTTTTGAATTGTGATCTAAAGTTTCATAATCAATACCAAAACTCTCCAGCACGCCTTTGGTAGCTTTTTTGTCAAGATATTTGATTTCGCTTGTATTTTCGACAATATACGCTGTTGGGATATAGGCGTTCAGATTTTTTTCAAAACTGATGTCAAAACAGAACTGAAAGGATTTTGTAGGTTCCAAGGTTTAGGGATTTGGTTAGGCTTGTATTTTAAGATTGGGCAAAAAAAGAAAGAGTTTTCAAAATATCAATAATTTGAAAACTCTTTTTAATGAACTTATATCACTTGTTTGATGAAAAATTAGTTTTCCTGTTTAAAGCAAAGCGGAATAATTTCGCCCTTTGCTAAACAGTATTTTTCAACCAATTCTGGTGCAATTTTATTGGTATAATCTTCTTCGATAACAATAAAACCAATGCTTCTTAATTTGTCAAAATAATCGCGTCCGTAAACACGCACGTGATCGTATTGTCCGAAGATTTTAGCACGTTCTTTTTGATCTGTAATAGAATCATCTGCAAATGTAACTTCACGAGATAAATCTTGAGGAATCTGCAAAATTGCCATTCCGCCAGGCTTTAAAACTCTGAATAATTCCTGCATTGCTTTTGTGTCATCAGGAATATGTTCTAAAACGTGATTGCATAAAATAACATCATATTCATTGTCTTTGAAAGGTAAATTGCAGATATCTGCTTTTACATCTGCCAAAGGAGAAAGTAAATCGGTTGTTGTATAATCAAGGTTTTTTTGCTTACGGAATCTTTTATAAAAAGCTTGTTCTGGGGCAAAATGCAATACTTTTTTTGGCGCTGTAAAAAAATCAGTCTGATCGTTCAAATACAACCAAAGTAAACGATGTCTTTCTAAAGAAAGTGTACTTGGCGAAAGTACATTGTTACGTTGTTTTCCGTATCCGTAAGGCAAAAACGATTTAAAGCTTTTTCCGTCAATTGGATCTGTAAATTTATCTCCTTTTAAAGAGAAAGCTAAAATTGGACGCGCCACATAACTCAAACGAATTAATATTGGACGCGGGATTGTATTTAAAACTAATTTAAAAAGTTTTTTCACAGTTAAATAAATTTGAACACGAATTTCACAAATTGACACAAATTATTGTTGTGGTGAAATTTCACGAACTTTGATTTGGGTTATAATATTATTCTTTTGTACTTAAGGCTGTCTTCTCCAAAATTGACTAATAAACCAAGTTTGTTTTTTGATGCAGCCAAATAATTTAATGTTTGTTTTATCTCACTTGTTGTTAATGATGTAATTGCTTTAAGTTCTAAAATAATTTCATCAAAAATCACAAAATCTGCAAAATAGTAACTCGGTAATATAATGTCTTTATAAGTGATATTATATCTTAATTCTCGATTATAAGGAATTTCATTTCGTTTAAATTCATATTCTAAGGCATCACCATAAACCTTTTCACTATGTCCTTTTCCTAGAATTTTATGGACTTCCATACAAATCCCAATAATTTTATAGGATTCTTCTTTTAAATACAAATCACTAATTCTTCATTCTTTCATTTCAGTGAAATTTCGACAAAATATATTTCGTGTTAATTCGTGAAATTTGTGTTATAATACCAAAGGAACTTGTCTGAATTCGTCTTCTTCGTTGCTTTCGATTCCTAAAGCTTTGTAGATGTATTGGAAAGTAGATAATAATTCAGGTTTTCCGTCAACCAAAGCTACATCGTGCTCAAAATGCGCACTAGGTTTTCCGTCAGCAGTCAAGATTGTCCAGCCGTCTTTTAGTTGTTTAATGTTTCTAGTCCCCATGTTAATCATTGGTTCGATTGCTACGACCATTCCTTCAACAAAAAGCTTTCCTCTTCCTCGTTTTCCGTAATTTGGCATTTCTGGTTCTTCGTGCATTTTTTGTCCGACACCATGTCCGACCAATTCACGAACTACTCCGTAACCGTGAGCTTCAGTATATTTTTGAATCGCATTTCCAACATCTTCTACACGATTTCCAGCTTTAAATTCTCTAATTCCAACGTAAAGAGATTCTTTAGTAACGCGTAAAAGTTTTTTAACTTCTGGCGCAACTTCTCCAATTTCGAAACTGTACGCATGATCTCCGTGGTAACCATTTTTGAAAGCGCCACAATCAACCGAAATAACATCACCACTTTTTAGAGGAATATTATTAGGAATACCGTGAACAACTTGAGCGTTTGGGCTCATGCAAAGTGAATTTGGGAAATCGTACAATCCAAGGAAACTTGGAACTGCACCGTGATCACGAATAAATTCTTCGGCTAATTTGTCAAGATATAATGTGGTTACTCCCTCTTTAATTTCAGAAGCAATCATTCCTAATGTTTTTGATACGATTAAAGCACTTTCGCGCATTAATTCGATTTCTTCTCTAGTTTTCTGGATAATCATATTTTTCCCATTTTCAGTTGGCAAAAATACAATTTTTATCTCATTTTTTGCGCAAAATTTTTAGCCACGAATTTCGCGAATTTGCACAAACGATTTAGTCAAAGATTTTACGGTAAAACCAATTGGTGAAAATTGGAGGAATTCGTGGCAAAACTAATATCTCCAAAAAAAAGCAGTAAATTAGTAGTACAAACGCTTATAATTATGGAAACTATTATAGATCGAGATATTGCCAAAGTAAAAGCTCTTAAGAAAATGAAGAGAAATGCTTTGGGACTTTTGGGTATTGCAGTGCTGTTGTTTTTAATTGCTATTTATTTTAAAATTCCGATGCTGCAGGCTTTTAGCGAAGCGGCTATGGTGGGCGGAATTGCCGATTGGTTTGCTGTTGTGGCATTATTTCGACATCCGATGGGAATTCCGATTTGGCATACTGCAATTATTCCTACCAAGAAAAATGAAATAGGGGAGAATCTTGGGAATTTCGTTTCTGAGGAATTTCTGGATCGAGAAAAAATGGAAATTAAATTGGATGAATTTAATTTTGCGGTGAAAGCTTCAGATTGGATTTCGCACGAAGAAAATGCTAATAAAATAGCAAATGTTGTTACAGTTAATGTTATTCCTGGAATCTTACGAACGATTAAAGATGAAGATGTAAAAAGATTTATTCAGGTTCAATTTAAGGAAAAAATAGAAGGAATTAATTTCGGAAATTGGGTTGCTGTTGCTTTAGAACCTTTGCAAAAAGGAGAATTGAAAAATCAGATGCTGACGAATCTTCTCGAAGTTATGAGCACTGAATTGACTAATAATAAAGATTTAATTAGACAAAAAGTAAAAGCTTCGACTCCGCTTCTAAGTTTTGGATTGGCAGATAAAAGCATTACCGAAGGTGTTTTTAATGGCTTACAAGATTTTTTAAATGAAGCCAAAAAGCCAGAAAGCGCAGTTCGTTTAAAGATTGATGAATACATTTTTAATTTCTTAGAAAAGGTAAAGAATTCAGAAGAAATGAGAATTAAAATTAATGATATCATTTTGGGTTTTGTCGGAAAGAAAGAAGTTCAAGATTACATCAACGGAATTTGGGACGAAATTAAATTATCTATCACAAATGATTTGAGCAAAGGCGACGATTCTTCTATTAAAAATAGCATCGCAGGATTAATTCAGACTTTTGGAAATGGAATTAAAGAAGATGCAATAATGATTGATAAGATCAATAATTTCATTAAAAATGATTTATTATCAATTCTTTTAAATAACAAAAAAGTGATTGGGGATTTAATTTCTTCAACTGTAAAAAGTTGGGACGGAAAAGAAGTTTCTGAAAAACTAGAATTAGAAATAGGAAAAGATCTTCAATATATCAGGATCAATGGAACTTTAGTTGGTGGTGTTATTGGGCTTATTATTTATGGTGTGGAACAATTGTATCATTTGTTTTTATAATGTGACACTCTTAAATTTTGTTATTTCGACGAAGGAAAAATCTCTACAAGTAGCCCACAACGATAAGCCAATCTTTGTAGAGTTTCTCGCAAAGATTTCTCCTTCGTCGAAATGACAAAATAGAGATCAAAAAAAAGAGGCAAATTTTAAAAATTTGCCTCTTTTGTATAAAGAAAAATATTTTCTACAATAATGAATGACAAGTCATAGCATTTGGTTGTTGAACTCCCATTAATTCTAAAATTGTAGGAGCAATATCACCTAAAACACCATCTTGAATACTTTTAAGTTGTTTGTCAACTAAAATAATCGGCACTGGGTTTGTTGTGTGAGCTGTATTTGGAGATCCGTCAGGATTGATCATTGTTTCGCAGTTTCCGTGATCTGCAATTACAATTGTAGTGTAATCATTAGCAAGAGCAGCATCGATAACTTTTTTCGCGCAAGCGTCAACCGCTTCACAAGCTTTAATTGCAGCTTCCATAATTCCAGTATGGCCAACCATGTCACCATTTGCGAAGTTTAAACAAACGAAATCAACTTCACCTTTGTTCAATTCTGGAACAAGAGCATCAGCCAGTTCGTAAGCGCTCATTTCTGGTTTTAAATCGTAAGTTGCTACTTTTGGAGAGTTTCTTAATATTCTAGATTCGCCTTCAAAAGGAGTTTCTCTTCCTCCAGAGAAGAAGAAAGTTACGTGAGGATATTTCTCTGTTTCAGCAATTCTGATTTGTTTTTTACCAGCTTTTTCTAAAACCTCACCAAGAGTTTCGGTAATATTATCTTTATTGTAAACTACTTTTACGTTTTGGTACGTTTCGTCGTAGTTTGTCAATGTTACATAATATAAGTTTAGCTTGTGCATGTTTTGCTCGTGGAAATCTTGCTGAGAAAGTGCTTCAGTAAGTTCGCGACCTCTATCTGTTCTGAAGTTAAAGAAGATTACAACATCACCTTCAACTATTGTAGCAAGAGGCTTTTCGTTTTCATCAACAATAACAACAGGCTCGATAAATTCGTCCGTTACGTCTTTTGCGTAACTATCAAGAACACTAGCAACAGGATTTTTAGAAGGAGTTCCAACTCCATTAACCACAAGATCGTAAGCTAATTTTACACGCTCCCAACGTTTGTCGCGATCCATTGCATAGTAACGTCCAATGATAGAAGCAATTTTTACAGGAGTATCTTTAATATAATCTTCTAAATCGTGAATGTATTTTCCTCCAGATTTAGGATCAACATCGCGGCCGTCTGTAAAAGCGTGAATGTAAACTTGATCCAAACCATACTCTTGAGAAGCATCGATTAATCCGCGAAGGTGTGAAGTATGTGAGTGAACACCACCATCCGAAACTAATCCTAAAAAGTGTACTTTCTTATTGTTGTCTTTAGCGTAAGTAAAAGCATCAATCAAAACTTGCTCTTTTGCTAATGTTTTATGCTCTACAGCTAAATTTATTTTGGCTAAATCTTGGTATACAATTCTTCCTGCACCCAGATTCATGTGTCCAACTTCGCTATTTCCCATTTGTCCTTCTGGCAAACCAACATTTAATCCGTCAGTTCTAAGTTGTGCACTTGGGTAGTTTTTATAAAGACTGTTTATAAAAGGAACATTTGCATTGTCTATTGCAGATACTTTAGGGTCAGGAGATTTTCCCCAACCGTCTAAAATCATAAGGATAACTTTTTTGTTCATTACTTTTTGTTTTCTACAAAGATAAGTCATTTCTAAAAATAGGTAAGAAACGATTGTTACATTTATATTTAATAAAATGAAGCTCGATAAAAAATATTAATTTAATCGCAGAAGCCTTTATTTTTTAAAATTAATTCACCCTAAGCTCTTTTTCTGACTTTATTTTTGACGGCGTTGTAGTCAATAAAATATTTTACACTAATAGAAAAAATATGTTTTAGAGCATCATTATTTAATAATCCTGCAACATTATGTCTGTAGTCTTTATCAATAACTCGTTCAAAATTAGCTGCATTATTTCGGTACAAAGCAGAAAGCTGGCTACCTGGGGCAAACCACCAAGAATAAGATAAATCGGCATTCCAAGAATAAAAACTTGAATTTTTATTGTTGGTATACTGCGGATAGGGATTAAGATCTCCATTTGAATCTAAAATTAGAATGTCTTTATTATCGGCATAAGACCAATATTGACGGACAGCTAAATTTATTGTCATGGCACTGTTTACAGCATATTTGCCTCCTAAAGTATTAGAATAAGTGATAACATTTCTATTTGCAAAAATAATATCGTTTGGAGTTGTTGCATTATTGTCGCTATCAATTTGATCGATATAACCTTTATTGTTGTTTTTTCTAATATAACTAAAGAAGTAGTTTAGCAAAAGCTTATCGCTGAAACGATATCTCGGACCAATATCAAAACCATATGTAAGACGATCAGATTGGTCAAATATATTAAAAGTGCCATTTAAATCTATTGCAAACTTATGATTGTAATTGGTAGAAATGCTTCCCCAAGTGTCTATTCTTCTCGGAATTGCTACATATCTGTTCGCGGCACGCGGTTCATAATAATCGTAAGTTTCTAACGGATAAAAAGTAATGCCGGTTCCGTAATAGTTGTTTTTTACAGTTGTAAGGTTTAAATTGGCATTGACGCTATTATCCTGTAGTTTTCCAGATTCTTTATTGAATTCGGTATACATGTTATAATTAATCCTAAAAGTATTAAAACGTTTCGTCGGATTTAGGATTCTATAATTGGCATTTCCGTAAAAATTATAATAATTAGTGTAGAAATTAATACCCAAATCATTGGGATCGTAATCTTTTGTAACAAAATCTGAGCCTATGCTATATCTGTAGTTTCCGCTCGTTTCGGCCAAACCAATTGTAGAATAAACCCCGTTTTTGTCTTGAATATCGTTTATCATACTGTATTTAACATTTCCATACAAGCTATAGGTATTTGCTTTGGTGTTTAAGTCCCAAGCTAAACCAGTGACATTTGCATCTCTAACGTGGCCATTTCGAGTTACATTGGTATTGATAAAAGTAACCGACGAGTTTTTTCTAAAACGTTGGTCCAAGACCAATACATTATAATTCGTAAGCGGTTCAACGATTACTTGTCTTGTTTCGCCACTTTCTGTATTTTTTATAGTAGCAAAAGTTTTTTCCGTCACTGCATTTAGAACTCCAATTCCGAGTCCGTCTTTTGTTCTTCCCGATAATTTTAAGGCGTTCACCAAATTTACAGCAGCTGGCAATTCTGTAATTTCTTCATTTTCATTTAGCGAAGGATCAATTGATGGTGCGCCTCCAATTCTTCGTGAATAAAATATATTCCCTTTGCTAAATAAGTCCGTTCCTTCTGTAAAAAAGGCTCTATTTTCGTTAAACTGCTGTTCAAAAGGGCCAAGATTTAAAATCTGATCGTCATATTTTGTCTGTCCAAAATCTGGAATTAAAATAGCATCAACAGTAAAAGCATCTGTTATACCGTATTTAATATCCATTCCCCCTTTAATTGTTCCGTATGTTTTTTGTCCGTCAGAAGCATTCAAATAATAAGAAGCATAAGGCATAAAAAACAAACGAGTAGGAGGTTTTATGTTTTCAATTCCTTCTAAAGTTCCAGCTTGCTGCGTAAAAGTACCAATCTTTCTATCGACAAAATTCCAAGTGTATTTATAGCGATCGCGTTTGATTTCTCTAAAGAAATTAATTCCCCAAATTTGTTTGTTTTCTCCAGAAAAGCGTAGAGCTGAATACGGAATTTTCATTTCAACAATCCAACCGTTTTCTGTCAAAGAAGCTTTACTGATCCAAACAGCATCCCAAGAATAATCTTCCCCATTTGCATCGGTCATAATGCAATCACCTTGAACATCGGCTGCAGAAACATAAAACATAAAATCCTGTTGTCCGTCATTAAAACCATTTATAAAGACGCCAAAAAGATCTGCTGTTCCAAAATTATCACGCTGCGAGATTTCTTTTAGAATCTTAGATGGTTCGTTGTCATACATCATTGCGCCAACATAAATTGCATCATTATTATAAATGACTTTAACTTCGGTACGTTTCTCGTACGGAATAGCTTTACCATTGTCTGGTTCCAGCATGATAAAATCTGTGGCAATTGGTGCATTTTCCCAAGCGGGTTCGTCTAGTTTTCCATCAATAGAAATAGTATGAGAAGTTACTTGCGCCTGAATTGATTTTTTCTGGCCATAACTCAACATAGAGCATAATAGAAAAGTGAGGAAAATAATCTTTTTCATTGAATTTTTTGATGCGAAATAAATGGCAAATGTATTTTTTATAGAAGCAATAGACTAAATTTTATTCTATTTGTTACAGTTTATATTTCAAGATTTTCATTTTTGTTCATATTTTTTTAAGAAAACGGGTTAAAATGTTATGAATTTAACTATAAGATAAAATCTTACAGAAATAGTGTTTTTTATGTTAATAATGTTAAAGTTTAAGTAAAAAAGGCCTGAAAATCAGGCTTATATTTTGCAAGGTGTGATTTTTTTATATTTTTGCGATACCCAAATTTTTGTTTAACCTAAAGAAATTCAATGATTTACAAAATTTATCCGTTATTTGTGTTTTTGCTATTGTCTTTTGGAAAAGATTCAAAAAACACAGCCGATCTTAAAAAAAATGCCACTGTAAAGACGATTGCTAAAGTCGAAAAAGTTACAGTAGATTCTAAAATCGAGAGCGTTTATAACTCGCTAAATTCAAACAATTTTAAAATGCCTGAATTTAAAACTTTCACAGAAGCTTTAAAAGGATTTTATTTATTGAAAGAAAGAGGAGTGATCAAGAAAAATATCTTAACACTAATTGATTTTAGTTTGTCATCAAACACTAAACGTTTGTGGGTGATCGATTTAACTAGTAATACAATTTTGTTTAATTCTCTTGTAGCTCACGGAAGAAATACTGGAGAAGAATTTGCTTCAGCATTTTCAAATCTTAATTCATCATTTAAAAGCAGTTTAGGCTTTTATGCGACTGGCGAAATTTATCAAGGAAAACATGGTGCTTCTTTGCGTTTAGATGGTTTAGAAAATGGCGTAAATGACAACGCTCGCGAAAGAGGTGTTGTAATGCACGGCGCAGACTATGTGTCTGAATCTTTCATCAGAGATCATAAAAGATTAGGTAGAAGCCAAGGCTGTCCTGCAGTTCCAGTTGAATTGACAAATGAAATTATTCAGTTAATAAAAGACAAATCGTGTTTATATATTTATCATCCATCAAGAAGTTTCGAGATGGAAGAGAGGCTAATTTCTTAATTTCGCATATAAATCCGAATCTAAATCATAAATATCAGCTCTGAAAATGAGCTGATTTTTTTTGCTCCATGCTGTCCAATACCATTGGTACAAAGCATACTTTTTGGTAATCTTAAAACTCATGGTTGTTTTACTTGCAATAATGGTGTCAATTCTGTCTTGAGGCCAATTTCCGTCAACATCTAATATATGTTGAGCCAATTCCAGCGGATTTTCAACGCGAACACATCCCGAACTCATAGAACGATTATTGCGTCCAAAAATACCTCGGTGATTCGTATCGTGCAGATAAACACTGTGATGGTTTGGAAACAAAATTTTCATTAATCCCAATGAATTATCATAACCAGGACTTTGTACATAACGATAATTGTTGGGTTTGTTTTCATTCCAAGCCATTGGAGAAACTACTTTTCCAGAAGTATCATAAATCGTAATATTTTTATTAGCCAAATAATTGCGATTTCTTTTCATTGCTGGAACAACATCTTCTTTTAGAATTGTTGGAGGAACGGTCCAAGTCGGGTTGAAAACAACTGTTTTTAGGTAAGAAGTAATAATTGGTGTTCTTCTTTTGCTAGTTCCAACTACAACATTTCTAACCAAAGTTGTATCATTACTTTCAACAACATTTAAGCTGTAATCAGGAATGTTTATAATAAAATAGTTTTCAGCTAATTCTGATGTATACCATCTCCAGCGCTCCAAATTAGCAATTATCTGTTTTTTTCTATCCTCCTTAGAATGGTTTAAAGCGCGAATAGTTCCAACTCCAATAACTCCATCTGAAGCTAAACCGTGCCTTTCTTGAAATCTTTTTACAGATTCGAATGTTTTTTTGTCGTAAATCTTTGTAAGACTATCTTTTCCGGACATGTCGTTCCAGTACAAAAGCCTTTTTTTAATATTAACTAAAGCGGGATTTGTATCGTTTAAAACGATTTTATCGACAGATTCAATAGTTTTTACATTGTCATCTGGAAAAGTATTTATGATTTCAAGTGCTTTTAGTAACTCTTTGTAAATTTGAGTTTTAGGTTGAATGTTCTCAACAATGCTGTCTAGTTTGTTTTTGTTGAATCCTTTAATTAATACAGAATTCACATCAAACTCCTTTTCATCTAAATCCCAGTTGGTGTATATTTTTTTTGGGTCTAACTTTCCTTTATATAAATGATTTAAATATTTTTCAAAATTATAAGTCAGCAAAACATCATAAGAAGCCAAGTCTTTATCGCTGAGTGAAGCAATTTTACTCTCGAATTTTTTAAGTTGAGATATTTTGTAGTCCTCTGGCTCTAAGCCCAATTTATCTGATTCTTCTAATTGTGATAAAACAAAAGTTCTCTTTTTAAGATTTCCCCATATCGTATGATTTTCAGACCCAATATAAAATTGTTTTAAAGTTTCGCTTTTATAAGTGCCAATTATTGCAGTATCAATTTCAACTTTTCTTTCATCAGTAAGTATAATTGCTGGTACCGTTTTTTTTATAATAGGTGTAAGTTTTGGGCTTTCTTTTTTGCAGCCCACAAAAAGACATATTACTACTAAAGAGTAAAATTTTTTCATTTTATAATTTTTTAAACATCAAATAATGTTCGCCGACATCTTTAATATCAAATGCTTCACCTTGGGGCTGGTAATTCATTTTTTGATAAAAGCCTACAGCGGCTGTTCTGGCGTTAAACCAAATCAAGTCGACTTTGTTTTCATTGCAGTAGGTTTCGCAATGCCTTACCAAAGCTTCTCCAAATCCTTTTTTCTGATGAGTGTCTAAAACAGCCATTCCACGAATCTGCGCTTGATTTTGTGCGGCAAATATAGTGTTGATTTTTTCAAATAACGAAATAATTCCTATTAAATCTTCATCATCAAATAAACCAAAATGATGAGTAGTCTCTAAATCATCTCCTTCAAACATGCAACTTTCGATAGGTTTTCCTTTTCTTAAAACAGGTTGGCGAACAGCATAAGTCTCTTTTGATGGAATTTCTTTAATTGTGATCATAATTTTTTTAAAAATATTGTATTTATAACTTTTTAATTTTAAATCAGTTATAAAAAAATGTTGTTTTTCATTAATTTTTTTTGCTCAAAAGCTTGTTTTGAACTGAACTTTCTTTCTATATTTGCACAACCAATGCGAAAGTAGCTCAGTTGGTAGAGCTCCAGCCTTCCAAGCTGGTTGTCGC
Organism: Flavobacterium sp. GW823-FHT06G12; assembly: GCF_058794775.1. Taxonomy (NCBI): domain Bacteria; kingdom Pseudomonadati; phylum Bacteroidota; class Flavobacteriia; order Flavobacteriales; family Flavobacteriaceae; genus Flavobacterium; species Flavobacterium sp. GW823-FHT06G12. The sequence goes on along the minus strand of NZ_JBXAHE010000005.1, from coordinate 318,888 downwards.
GAGTTCGAGCCTCGTCTTTCGCTCTAAAAGTAAATACGTTTTACTTATGTGAAAATAAATTTTTTGATTTTTATTTTGTTTTAAAAATTAATTTTTTTAAGTTTGCACCCTATTAATGCGAAAGTAGCTCAGTTGGTAGAGCTCCAGCCTTCCAAGCTGGTTGTCGCGAGTTCGAGCCTCGTCTTTCGCTCTTCAAAAGCCTCAAACATTGTTTGAGGCTTTTTTGTTTTCTATTCTTTTTAAAACCATATAAGTGATTTAAGTTGAAGTAAGTTTTTGAATTTAGCTTCTAAATGAACTTATATGACTTATATGGTTTTAAAATTATTTCAGATTGCTTAAGTCGCTTTCTGTTTCTAACTCTGTCGGAATTTCGTTTTGTCTGAATAAACGAGCGGACAAATCTCCTTTTAAAGTGATTTTTTCGCCTTTAACTTCTAACCAGCTTCCTTCTCTTAAGCCCAAGACTGGAATAGAATTGAATGCATGAAACTCTTTAATTCTGGTTTCGCGAGTTTCCCCCATGTGTTTAGATTGTAAATCGGCATCTAAATAATGCGGATTTAAGTTGAATGGAATTAATCCTAGAGTTTGAAAGCTTGGCGGATAAATAATAGGCATGTCGTTTGTGGTTTGCATCGACAAACCGCAAATATTGCTTCCTGCACTAGATCCAAGATAAGGAGTTCCGTTTTTTACAGTTTCAGAGAGTAACTGCATAATATTGTTTTTGTAAAGTTGAGTAACTAGTAAAAAAGTGTTGCCTCCGCCTGTAAAAATTCCTTCTGCATTTTTGACCGCGTCTTGCGGATTTTCAAATTCGTGAATTCCTTTAACATCAATGTTGATTGTTGCAAAAGCTTCAGCTGCTTTTTTTGTGTATTCGTCATGCGAAATTCCACTAGGGCGCGCATACGGAATAAATAAGATTGTTTTGCAGTTTTTAAAATGTGTTTTTAGCGTAGGCAAAATATATTCTAAGTAGTTGCCTCCGTGCAAGGTAGAAGTGCTTGCAATAATAATGCTTTTCATGGTTTTTAAACTCAAATTTTGTTTGTTAAAGATATTAAAAACTCTGTTTTTGTTTAAGTTTTTAATGGTTTAATTAACATATTTTTACCAAGTTCTTAATATTAAATTTGGAAGGACATGAGATATTTTTACCGTTTTAAGAATATTTCTAATTTATTTTATTTTGTTTCAAAAAATTACTTGTTTTTTAATTGTCGTGGCGAGCCAAGCTTGTTGGTCTCAAAGTCAGGATCGTTCTGTTTTTAATGGTAAAGTAGTTTCGAATACCTCTGATTTAGAGGGTATTTATGTAATTAATGCGCAAACAGAAGAAACAGTAATGACAAATTCATCTGGATCTTTTTCTATTTCGGCAAAAGAAAATGATGTTCTGGTTTTTTCTTCGATAAGCTTTAAAGAAAAAAGAGTTTTGCTGAAACAAGAGGATTTTTCAAACCTTAATTTTACGGTTAGCCTTAGTATGGTAATGTATCAATTGCAAGAAGTTGTTGTGAGACGATATGACAATATTAATGCTGAAAGTTTAGGGATAATTCCTATGGGGCAAAAGAAATATACTGCAGCAGAGCGCAAATTGCAGACCGCAACGGCATTAAATCCGACAGCAAATAGCGATTCAACGGCTGAAGGTTCTCTTATGGCTGGAGGTTCTATTTCTGCAGATCCGTTATTAAATTTTTTCTCAGGAAGAACTGCTATGCTTAAAAAAGAAGTTGCGGTTGAGAAAAAGGAATTTTTCATGAGACTTTTGGAGAATATGTTTAGTCTGGACCATTTTATTGATCGATTAAAAATTCCAGCAGACTATGTGAAAGGTTTTGAATATTATGCTATTGAGAATGATAAGTTTACTGTGATTTTGAATTCTAAAAATAAAACTTCTACAGAGTTTCTTTTAGGAGAATTGGCTGTAAAGTATAAAGAAATGATTGCTGGTGAGGGTAAGTAGGTTTATATCGATTATTGTTTTTTTTGTTTTTGTTCAGATTGGTTTTGGGCAAAATAATGGTGCTAAACTTTTGGTAGGAAAGGTACAGGAGCAGTCGACTCCGGTTGAAGGGGTAAATATTATAAATAACGCGACACAAGCAGCTACGATTTCAGATTTTGATGGTAATTTCTCGATTGCAGTGCGCGAAGGAGATGTTTTGGTTTTTTCCGCTGTAAATTTAGAGCCTGTTAAACGTCGAATATCTGCAGAAGATTTGACTGTTAGTTCTTTAGTTGTAAAAATGACTGCTAAAGAAGTTGAATTAAAAGAAGTAGTAGTTAATGAAAATGCTAACATAACGGCTGAAAATTTAGGGATTATTCCCTACGGGCAAAAAAAATATACGCCTGCCGAGCGAAAAGTTTATACCGCCACTTCAACTTCGATCGATAAGCTTTTGAACAAGATTTCGGGACGAACTGCAATGCTAAAAAAAGAGGTCAATGTAGAGAAAAAAGAAATGCTTTTTAGAAAGTTAGAATATCTTTTTGATGAGAATTATTACACAGATCGATTGAAAATTCCGGTAGATGATATTAAAGGATTTCAATTATTTTGTGTCGATGATACTGAATTTGCTGTATCTTTGAATACTAAAAACAAAACAATGAGTATGTTTTTAATCACAGATCTAGCAAGAAAATATCTAACAATTCTCGAAAATGAAAAATAAATTAGGAGTACTCGTTGTCTGCTTATTTTGTCAATTTGTATTAGGACAAAACGGTTTTAGGAAACCATTACACGGTCAGGTTATAAATGATTTTTTAGCCATAGAAAGTGGTTATGTAATGAATATCAATGCAAATGTTAGGACATTTATTGGTGCTGGCGGTTTGTTTGATATTGCTGCACAGCCAAAAGATACTTTACTATTCTCTGGCCTCACATTTCAATCAAAAAAAATAGTTTTAACTGAAAAAGATTGTGCTGAGATTCTTTTGAAAGTAAAATTAGATTTGGTTAACAATCAGCTTAAAGAAGTTGTTGTTCATAAAGAATTAAAAGTAAAAGCGTTACAAGGTGGTTCGCAGAAGTATGTAGATATGCAGTTTGAGGACGATAATCAGTCTACAGCGAAAAATAATGCAATGATGTCGGATCAGACTATAAAATATGGAACTGATTTTGTTCGAATTTTTAAAGATGTCAAAAAACTTTTGAGTAAAAAAGACGAAGTAAAAGACGAAGAAGTTACAGATATTGCTTTTGTAGAATATGCTAAAGACAATTTTAAAAAAGACTTTTATATTAAGACGCTTAATTTGAAAGACGATGAAATTGAACTTTTCTTAATGTACTGCTCAAACGATCCTCGTTCTAAACAATTAGTAGATCCAGATCAGAAGTTTCAATTAATGGACTTTATGATTAATAAGAATAAAGATTTTAAGAAAGCTGAGGCTACTCAAAAATGAAAAAAAAGTTAATTTTCCCTTTGCTGGGGCTTTTGTTTATGTTGTCTTCTGCATTTGCTTTTCATAAATTTTATGTAGGTGTTTTTCAAGTAAATTATGCGGCAGAAAAGAAGATGCTGCAAATTACTTCCCGCATTTTTATTGATGATTTGAATAATGCAATGGAGAAAAAGTATCACAAAAAGACGTTTGTTGGTACAAGTAAAGAGACTCCAGCAGATGTTGAATTATTAAAAAAATATTTATCAGAACACTTTTTAATTAAAGTAAACGGGCAATCAAAAGTGATAACTTTTTTATCTAAAGAAGTTGAAGCTGACGATGTTTTGGTGTGTTATTCTAGAATTAAGGATATAGATAAGTTTAAAACACTTGAAATTTCAAATACGATTTTGGTAGATTGGAATTCAGAACAGCAAAACATTACACATATTTCAGCATTTGATACCAAAAGAAGTGTTCTTTTTACAGAATCTTCAAGGAAAGAATTGTTAAAATATTAATGTATTGGTAAAATTAATGTTTTAATTACTATTTTCACAGCCTAAAGAAATTACCATTAAATTTTTATGAAAAAACTTTCATTATTATTACTTTTTCCTGCAATGTTAGTGGCGCAGGAGAAAGCAACAACCACACCTGCTAAACAAGAAGGTAAGTACGATACCAACAAGTTTAGCCAAATGTACGATTTGCTGGCAACTCCAAACATGTTTCGTACCGCTTCTGGAGCTCCAGGACCAGCTTATTACCAACAGCAAGCAGATTACAAAATTGATGTTGAATTAGATGATAAAAATTCAAAATTAAGCGGGTCTGAAACAATTACCTACACTAATAATTCGCCAGATAGTCTGGAGTATTTGTGGGTGCAATTAGATCAAAATCAAGCAAGAGCAAATACGCAAAGCACATTGGCAGAAAGCGATAAAATCAGTCAGGTTTTGGCACTTGATGGCTTTTCTTCTAAATATTTGAAAAAAGATTTAGAGCGCGGTTTTAATATCGAGCAAGTTAAAGATGTTAAAGGAAATCCGATGTCTTATACGATCAATGAAACGATGATGCGTATTAATTTGACTTCGCCTTTAAAACCTGGTGAGAAAATTTCTTTCTCAATCAAATGGTGGTACAATATCAACAATTATAGAAAAGAAGGCGGTCGTTCAGGATACGAACTATTTGAGAAAGACGGTAATAAATTATATGTAATTGCACAATTCTATCCAAGAATGGCAGTTTACAATGATGTTGAAGGATGGCAAAATATGCAATTCTGGGGAAGTGGAGAGTTTGCGCTTCCTTTTGGAAACTTTGATGTAAATATTACAGTGCCTGCAGATCACGTAATCGATGCAACTGGTGAATTAATGAACAGAAGCGAAGTATTTACAGCTGAACAAGTAAAAAGATACGAGCAAGCACAAAAATCATTTGACAAACCTGTTGTTATTGTAACACAGGCAGAAGCAGAAGCGGCTGAAAAAGGTTTCTCTGACAAGAAAAAAACTTGGAAATTCAGTGCTAAAAATGTTCGTGATTTCGGAATTGCTTCTTCTAGAAAATTCATTTACGATGCAATGGCTGTAAAATTGAATAATAAAGTGGTAATGGCAGAGTCTGTTTATCCAAAAGAAGCAAATCCGCTTTGGGGAGAAACTTCAACAATGACTGTTGCGCATACTTTAAAAAGCTATTCTGCGCATACTTTTGATTATCCTTATCCAAAAGCAGTTTCTGTTTCTGCAGAAGATCAAGGAATGGAATATCCGATGATTTGCTGGAATTTTGGTCGTCCAGACGAAAATGGAGTGACTAGCAAAGAGGTGAAAAACGGAATGATTGGTGTTGTTATTCACGAAGTAGGGCATAATTTTTTCCCAATGATCGTAAATTCAGATGAGCGTCAATGGACTTGGATGGATGAAGGTTTGAACTCATTTTTAGAGTATTTAGCAGAACAAGAATTAGATCCAACTTTCCCTTCAAGAAGAGGACCAGCCAAAAATATTGTTCCTTACATGAGTGGTGATCAAAAGTTTTTGGAGCCAATTATGTCAAACTCTGAAACAATTCACCAATTTGGAAATAATGCTTACGGAAAACCAGCTACAGGTCTTAATATTTTAAGAGAAGTAGTTATGGGAAGAGAATTATTCGATCATGCATTCAAAACGTATGCAAACAGATGGAAATTTAAGCACCCAACTCCAGAAGATTTCTTTAGAACAATGGAAGATGCTTCTGCAGTAGATTTAGATTGGTTCTGGAGAGGATGGTTCTACTCAACAGATTTTGTAGATATCGGAATTAAAGATGTAAAACAATATTATGTTTCTGATACTCCGACTACAGATATTAAAGATGTAAAAGTAAGAAAAGGACGTTTTGGATTCGAAAAAGGACCATTTGTTTACTTGGTTGCCGGAGATAATGCAGAAGTAAATAGCTCTAAGAAAAAAGCTTTAAAAATAGAAGATTTCAAGCCTTTGGCAGATTACGTAGATCAGACTTTTACTGCTGAAGAAAAAGCTTCTATTAAATCTCCAAAATATTTCTACGAAGTAGAATTTAATAAACCAGGCGGAATGATTATGCCTATTTTGGTTGAGATTACTTATGAAGATGGTTCTAAAGATAATTACAAATATCCAGCGCAAATCTGGAGAAAAAGTAATGATACAGCTAAGAAGGTTTACGCTACTACAAAAGCAATTAAGAGTATTCAAATTGACCCACAATTGCTAACAGCAGATATTGATGTAACCAATAACTCTTGGCCAAAAGTAGAAACAAAGTCGAAATTTGACTAAATAAATAAAGATTAGAATGAAAAGTTCATCAGGTTTAAAAGCTTGATGAACTTTTTTCTTTTCAGGAAATGCATTTTAAAGGACTTTTTAAGTTAATTTTAAAACACTAACCTGAAAAGTTTAATATCTTTGCGACAACAAAAATAAAAGTTATGTTTGGTATAGGAGGAGGAGAACTAGTTTTCATACTGTTTATAGTGCTAATGCTTTTTGGTTCTGATAAAGTGCCAGAAATTGCACGTACAATGGGGAAAGCAATGGCTCAATTAAAAAATGCAACTAATGATATTAAAAGTGAAATTCAGAAAGGGGCAGAGGCAAATGGTCTTGATGCGAAATCTTTGAATGATCTTACAGGAAATATCAATGCAGAAATTAATAATGCAAAATCTAATTTACTTGGAGATACAGGAAACCTTTTAGGAGATACTGCAACTGAAATAGAAAAAGTAAAAGAAGATATTGATAACCTTTCTGGACCTATTAAACGCCAAATGTAATGCTTGAAAAAATACAGGAATTAGATAAAGAACTTTTAATCTTTCTTAATGGATTAGGCTCTGAAACATTCGACAAATTATGGCTTATTATAACCAATCAGTTGTATTGGACGCCATTTTTCTTATTTCTATTCTATCTTATTTATAAAAAAATAGGAGGAAAACAAACCCTGTATTTATTGCTTTTCATTGCTATTCTGATTGCTTTTACAGATCAGACTTGTAATTTATTCAAACATACTTTCCAGCGTTTGCGACCATGTAATGATCCTGAAGTAAATACGATTATTCGTGTTGTTCAAGTTAGACAATCATATAGCTTTTTCTCAGGACATGCAGCTAACACGATGGCGGTTGCGACTTTTTTATATTTAATTTTAAAACGTTACTTTAAATATTTAGGATTCTTATTTCTGTGGCCTTTAATCTTTGCTTACAGCCGAATTTATTTAGGTTTACATTATCCAGGTGATATTCTTACTGGATATTTCTTTGGGGCACTCTTCGGATTTTTACTTTATTTAGTTTATAGAAAACTGAAACCACAGTATTTTCCAGGATAGATTTTTTTTAAGGTGCTAAGGTTCTGAGATACTAAGATACTAAGGTTTATATATTAATTGCCTCCAGCTTTAGCTGGAGGTTTTTTTATCTAGAGCCTTTTTTTAGCATTAAAAGAAAAAAACTTAGAGTCTCAGAATCTTAGAACCTTAGCACCTTTAAAAAAAACTAATTCAGAATTGTTTTTTCACTCCATTCCAAACCATTTGGAAGTTGTTGTTTGCTGAATTCAATATGAATGACTCTTCTGCGTTCGTTGTTAGTGGTTTTGTTCGATGCATGAAATAATAAGGGTTTCATGATCATAATACCACCTTTTTCGACCTCGCAAATTGTTTCTTTTTCTTTTTCGAAATCAAGCTTTTTAATTCTTAAAATTCCTTTTGAATGAGAGTTATTAATAACCTTTAAAGCGCCATTGTCTTTAGTGGTTTTGTCAATATGAATTCTTATGGTAAAATTATTTTCTAATATTTCTGTAGGTGGTTGCACTGCAAATTGATTTTGTTTTACAGTCCAATTTTCAAAATTTTCCGCTTCAATTTTTTGATCAACAGAAATGGTTAAATCCTGATGATAAGCAACAAACCAATTCGATTTTTCTGGTTTGTCAAAATAGATTGATTTTGTTATAAAAAAGTCTTTACCAAAATTAGATTCGATAATTTCTTTTAGATTTTTATTAAAAATAAAATCTAAAGTTTCAGGTATTTCCTTGTGAAATTGTCTTATTGCAAATAAATCTTGAGACTTTCTAAAAGTAGCATTTTCTTGATTATTTGTAGTTTTGCTTTCAATCAATGAAATTAGATTTTCAATTTCATTTTCTGTAAAAACATTATTTATGATTGAAAAACCTTCAGAGTTTATTTCTGCGTTACAATTCATCTTTAATAAATATATTATCGAGTTTAAAACCTTAGTGTCTTAGCACCTCAGAACCTTAGAGGCTCAAAAAATTACAATATTCTCGAAACCGTCAATCCATCGCGAATTGGTAATAAAACCGTCTCTACTCTCGGATCATCTTTCAAAAGTTGATTGTATTCTAAAAGTACTTTTGTGCTAACATCATTTGGATGAACTGGTTCCAGAATTTTTCCGCTCCACAAAACATTATCCGATAAAATAATACCGCCTTTATTCATTTTTGGAACAATCATTTCCCAATAGTTCAAGTAGTTTTCTTTGTCAGCATCTATAAAAACCAAATCAAATTTTAGGTCTAAATCTGGAATAATGTTTACGGCTTCACCTAAATGTTGAAAAATTTGTTTTCCCCAAGGAGACATATCAAAATATTTTCGCTGAAAATCAATCAATTCTTCTTTGATATCAATTGTATGTAATTGACCATTTTCTTGCATTCCTTCGCATAAGCATAAAGCGGCATAACCGGTATAAGTACCAATTTCGAGAATATTTACAGGACGAATCAATTTAGAAAGCATGCTTAAAACACGGCCTTGAAAATGACCGCTCAGCATTCTTGGCAAAAGTATTTTTTGATAGGTTTCTTTATTTAGTTTCGCCAGTAATTCTGGTTCTTTTTCAGAATGCTGTTCGATGTAATCTTCTAGTTCTTGAGATATAAAATGCATGTTGTAGTATCTTGTAATTTGAAGACAAAAATACAAAAATATCTGCTTGCGATTGGGCATAAAAAAACCATTCGTTTTGCGAATGGTTTCTGTTAGGATTTAGATGAAGTTTATTTTTTCAAAGCCGCATCTACATCTTTAGCTGTTTTTACAGTTCCGTCTTTTGCAGCTTTTGCAGCATTTTCTACTTTTTCAGCTCCTTTTTTAGTAGCGTCTTTTACATCGGTTGCTGTTTTCTTAGCGGCATTTTCAACATCATTTGCTGCTTTTTTAGTCGCATCTTTTACGTCTTGAGCTGCAGTTTCTGTCGCATCTTTTGCTTTAGTAGCGGCATTTTCGGCTTTGCTTACTGCACTATCTTTTACTTCTTTGATATCTGTTGTTAGAGAATCAACTTTGTTGCCAAGAGTTAATTCGTCTTCTGCAGGTTTGTTTTCTTTTTTCTCGCATGATTGAACAGCGAATGCTAATAAAGCAATTACAGCTAAAGTCAAAATTTGTTTTTTCATAATTTCAATTTTTTTAGGTTGATAAAACTTAAAGGTTAAATGGCTGAAAAATAAAATTACAAATTTTAAAATGATTGAGCTCTTTGTAAGATTATTTTTTCTTTTGAGAGCAAAACAATTCTTGTGCCAAATTTTGATTTTTGTGCGCTTGCTGTTTAATTTTTTTTTGCGAAAAATTAGTTTTTGTATAGACTGAAATTAATAATAATATCATCTTTAACTTTAATTAATCCCGCCATTTTTACGGGAGCTTCTAATTCAATATCAGAGAATTTTAAACTCAAAGTTCCTTGAATTTTGTCGTCGTTATTGTATAATATGAAATCTTTGTATTTTAATGTTTTGTCGGTAATATAAAAGTTTAGTTTGCATTTGTAATTTTTTCCACAAGGTTTTATATCACTAATGGAAACAGTACTATTCGGGAATTTCTTAACCTTTACAGTTCCTTGTAAATCTTTAGTCATTACTTTATTGCCGCAATCAAAATTCGACATTTTAATGTCAGTATTAAAAGTGTTTTTTTTGATTGAATTTACAAAGACTGTATCTTTTATAGCAAAGGTATTAGAGCAATTGTATTTGCCGACAGTTGATAAACCTGTGATTTCTATCTTTATTTTATTTATTACCACAGCCGTATCTTCTGGAAAAAAAGTGGGTTTAGCACTTCCTAATAAAAAGAACATTGCTAAACCCATAATTAATATTGAAAATCTTGTTTTCATTTTTTTTATATTAGAACGCAATGGTTGCTTCGAATACTAAACCTTCAAATTTACCACCATAAAAGTTGTTTAGATTTCCAGTAGCAGGATCTCCTGTAAATTGTGAGTAATCTTTATATTTTTGATTAACGTAGTTTAATTTAGCTAAAATGTTTTTAGTCATAAACCAACCAGCGCTTGCTTCAAATTTATCTACGGTAACCTTTTTAGCGTCAGCATTAGATAATTTTCCAGATACGGTATTGTATTTTCCTCCGATATAGAATTGTTCAGTTCCTCCAAATCTGTAAATAAGCTCTGAAGCATATTGATTAGCTGTACGTTTGTCGTCAGTACCCGCTTTATCACCTCCTGAAGCCAATTCGATTGTTCCGAAGAATTCAAGTCCTTTATATTTTACAAAAGGGTTAATCATGTATGTCGTAGCCCAATTTTTGAAATTAGGATTGAATGTTGCCTCTGGAGTAGATGTCTTACTAAAACTAGTAGCAACATCAGTTGTAGTTGTAGTAACAACACCGTTAGCATCGGTTTTAGTAATGGTATTTTTATAAGGATTATTATTCAATATGCCCCAATAACCAAATCCTGATCTGTTAGCAGAATATATGTTTGCGTTACCAAGATTGGCATTATGATAAAGAGAACCAGTTAATCTTACTCTTAAATCTTCATTAAGTTGTTTGTCATAACCTAATTTAGCTAAGATTGAAGGACTATGCGTTGTATTAGTGTTTGGTCCGCTAGTATAAAAAACTTCTTCATTACTTTGATTTAAATTACCATTTGTAACACCTAACATGCTTACCAATCCGTCTCTGTTGTAGTAAACCTCCATACCCATTTCTGTAGTGAAAGAATACATGATGTTGTTTCCAACAAATGCATTTCGGATTGTATTACCATTATCAGAACCTCTGAAGTGAGCATCACCAAAATTGTTCTCCATTTGTCCAATTTTAATTGTAGCATATTTCATGAAATCAGCTAGGAAATCTTTTTTGATGAAGTCTAATTTGTCAATTTGTAAGTATCCACCTTTTACATAAGAATCATTATGGTGTCTTGAAGCTAAATAAATATCTAAATTTACTCTTACCCCGTCAAACAATTGAGCACCAATATACATGTCAGCAGCAGGAAGCGTAAAATTGTTTTCAGTATTCATTAAGCGATATCCTGAAATTGTTCTAGTGGTAGTTCCGTTAGGAGTAGTAGTCGTAGTGGTAATGTTAGCAGGTTGATCGTTGAATGAATTTGTTGCTTGAAAATCCATGTTGAAAGCACCACCAAGATCAATACTAAGACCTTTAAATTCTCTAGTATCTTTTTGTACGTCAAAAACATTGATACCATCTTTTCCTCTAGAGATTTGGTTTTGCATGTTTCCAAAACTAACTTGTGCCTGAACAGCAAATGTGCTGATCAATGTAACGAATAGAATATAAATTTTCTTCATGGCGTTTATAAATTAAAGTTTAAATTAAATTTTATAGTCAGGTCTTGACCTGTTTTTATTGTCCCAAGCATTGCTGTCGGTGATTTCATTCCGAAATCTGTAAAGGTGATTTTGTTGCTTCCTTGAAGATTTAATCCATTTGCGGTAACAGTAGTTTTTACAGTAGTTTTGTAAGCTTTGCTAACTCCAGCAATGGTATAAGTTCCGGTTAATTCCCAAGTTGTTTCATTTACTTTTTCAGCAGATTTAAGAACATATTTAATGTTTTTGTTTTTGTCTGTTTTTAAAGTCTCATAAGCCACTTTATCCATACTTTTTTTCTCACTTTTTACGCTTTCGGCTAAAAGAGTTACAGTCAAAGCTTCAATGTCGGTTAGTTTTCCGTTGGCAATGTTTAATGATGTCGTTCCAGTTCCAGAAGTTGATTTCATTTCCCAGTCGTGAAGCGTAGAAGTACCCGCAACAGAAAAAGTTGACTTGCTGTCTAAAGCATATGATTTTTGTGCTGTTGCAAAAGAGCTGATTCCTAAAAATGCTGTTACAACGGCGAAAAGTTTTAATGTACTTGTTTTCATTTTTGTCATGTTTATATTATAAAAAATAAGTTAATAGTCGGCCAGTTTCTATTTAGTACTAAGAATGTTGTTTTTAACTTGTATCAAAGATCCTTCTATAAATCAGCTTTATACATGATAAAAATCATTGTTAAAATTTTATTAAATAGGTATTTAATAACTACAACGTTTTCATTTTCTATAGAATTGATCAGTTAAGCAAAAAGAGAAGCTTGATTTTATTGAATTGCTATTTTTTAACATTTAATTCGAAGAGATAAAATGTTAAAAAAGAACGTTTTTTAACATCAAGATTTAGCTTAAAATGATATTGAAGATTACAGTTAGATCTTTTCCTGCTTTTACAACTCCCAAGGCAGCTTTTGGAGGTGTCATTTCAAAATCGCCAAAAGTAATTTGATTAGAACCTTGCAAAATGATGCTCCCTTTATTAGTAGTTACTTTTACCTGAGTTTTATATTCTTTACTCACTCCAGCAATAGTGTAAATTCCTGTTAGATTCCAAGTGTTGTCATCTATTTTTTCTGCAGATTTTAATACGTATTCAATATATTTATGTGTTTCAGTATCCATGGCCTCATAAGCTACTTTGTCCATGCTGGCTTTATAGCTTTTTAGGCTTTCAGCCAATAAGGAAACACTTAAACTATTTATGCTGGCAAGTTTAGAATCTTTAATAATTAAGTTAGCGCTTCCTGTTCCTTCTGTAGATTTCATTACCCAGTCGTGTACTGTAGAGGTTCCCGCTACTTCAAAAGTTGAGTTTGCAGCTATGCTATAATTTTTTTGAGCATTTGCCTCTAATGCCATTGTTGTAAAAATAATTGTCAGTAAAAATGATTGAATTGTTTTCATGTTGATAAAGTATAGGTTAATCATTCAAATCAGGAAGTTTTAAGATTCAATTAGTGGTTAAAGAATCAAAAGCTATCCTTATTTCTTAGACCAAAATTATCGCGCGCGCGAAGAACATGAAATGATAAAAATCATGGCTAAACTTTTATTAAATTATTATAGTAAAGAGTGCAAAGGCTTATTAATGTTATGGTTATGCCCATTCTAAGGAAATGAAGTTTTGTGTAAATATTTGTTTTTTAGTTTGTTGCGTGTTTTGGTTGAGAATGGCGATATTGGTTTTCTTGTTTTATTTTTTGAAAAGAAATCAAGAAAAAAAGGAGGTAAAATGCTTTAAGTTTTAGAAAACACTGGAAATAAATTAACTTTGCAGCATGCAAATGGAGAAAAAAGACATAAGAGCCTTATCAAAAGAACAGCTTCGCGATTTTTTTGTTGAAAATGGAGATAAAGCTTTCAGAGGAAATCAGGTTTACGAGTGGTTATGGAGTAAAGGCGCTCACAGTTTTGAAGACATGACAAACGTAGCAAAAGCTACAAGGTCTATGCTTGAAAATAATTTTGTAATCAATCATATTAAGGTTGACACAATGCAAAAAAGTAGCGACGGAACAGTAAAAAATGCCGTTAGACTTCATGATGGACTTGTAGTAGAGTCTGTTTTAATTCCGACTGAAACCAGAACTACTGCTTGTGTTTCTAGTCAGGTTGGCTGTAGTTTAGATTGCAATTTCTGTGCAACTGCAAGATTAAAGAGAATGCGAAATCTAGAGCCAGGCGAAATTTACGATCAAGTGCTAGCAATCGACAAAGAAAGCCGTTTGTATTACAATCATCCACTTTCGAATATTGTTTTTATGGGAATGGGAGAGCCTTTAATGAATTACAACAATGTCATTAAAGCAATCGACATGATTACTTCTGAAGAAGGTTTAGGAATGTCTCCAAAACGAATCATGGTTTCGACTTCAGGAATTCCTAAAATGATTAAAAAAATGGCAGATGATGACGTGAAGTTTAAACTAGCAGTTTCTCTACACTCAGCGATAGACGAAACTCGTGCACGCATTATGCCTTTTAGTAAAAACTTTCCTTTAAAAGATCTACGAGAAGCATTAGAATATTGGTACAGAAAAACTAAAAGCAAAATTTCTTACGAATATGTGGTTTGGAAAGGAATCAACGACGATAAAGCTTCAGTTGAAGCTTTGGTTAAGTTTTGTAAATATGTACCGTGTAAAGTCAATTTAATTGAATATAATCCAATTGATGATGGTGAATTCCAACAAGCTTCAGAAGAATCGATTATGGCTTATATAAAAGCATTGGAAAATATTGGAGTAGTTGTAAAAGTGAGAAGAAGCCGAGGAAAAGACATCGACGCCGCTTGTGGACAATTAGCAAATAAAGAAGCAGAATAATATTTGCTGAAAAATATTCCGTTAGGAATATCTCGTTGGTAGAAAAAAAATATTCATAATGATAATTAGTCCCATAAGGATATTTGATCGGTTTTAAACGATAAAAAAAAAGCATTAAAAACGAGAAAACAATTCTTGTTCTTAATGCTTTTCTACTGGACAAAAAGGATGTTTATTTTTTCAAATCTACTTCTTCAGTAACTCCGTCTTTTGTTACTTTTGCAAGCGTATCACACTCTCCGCTACCATAATCTATAGTTGCCGTAGCACCATTTTTAGTTATAGAAACAATTCCTTTTACTGCAAAAGATTTTCTGCAAGACGCATCAAACTCTAATGGAGTTGTAATTTCTGCCGAGAAAGTATCTCCGTTAGGGAAAGTTGTAGTGCCACTTCCGGTAATCATAAAGACATTATCATCCCAATCAAACCATGTGTCATAACCAGAAGTCATTTCTTTTGTTAAAGTTCCTTTTCTAGAATAAACTTTTCCATCATCAAAAGTAATAGTTAAATCTATAGAAGCAGTAGAAACTGGGTGAGGTGTTACCAACAAATTAGTCTCTTTAATGGTTCTGACAATACTTTTGTTTCCCTGAATTTTTTTACCATTATGATAAAATCCTTCAAAAGTATAGCTGATTGTTTGTGTAGAAGAAGTAAAATCGTTTGCAAAAGAAACAACCATTTTACCTTTTACTGTATTTCCGTTATTTAAAGTACAGCCTTCAACACCAAAATCTACTGTTTTTGTCCAAGTATTATTGGTCAAAACGGTAGTAATTGTAGCACAGCTAGGAAGATAATTTTTTATAGGTCCGCTTGGTTTTGAATTTACATTGAGCTGAGAACTAAATTGATCTTCGGCAATATTAGTAACATCCTCTACAGAGGCATCGATTTTAGAGTTGGTTATAATCTCATCGTTGGTAATCGCCGCTGTCGATCCCGATCCGTCATTTGTTTTTTCATCAGAATTACAGCTGACGAAAAAAGACATAGTAATACAAGTACTAATTAATAAAAGCTTTGTTTTCATAAAATAATAATTTTGGGTTCTTTTAAGTTAATGAATTCAAATCAGTATTAGTTAGAGCTATTTTTGGAGTTTTTTTTCAGGTTAAGGCATAAATTATTTAAATCCTAACCTAAAATACACAACGTATTTTTATTTAAAATAGTATATTTGGAGTCTAAATGAATATTACATCTCAAATAAAGCAGCCCATTTTTAACGAGATGGAACTTTTCGAAAAAAAGTTCCATGAGTCGATGACTTCTAAGGTTGCCTTACTAAACAGAATCACTTATTATATCGTAAACCGTAAAGGAAAACAAATGCGTCCAATGTTTGTTTTTCTGACTGCAAAAATGGTTTCAGGCGGTACTGTAAACGAAAGAACCTATCGAGGAGCGTCAGTAATTGAGCTTATTCACACCGCTACTTTAGTACACGATGATGTTGTTGACGATAGTAATCGCCGTCGCGGATTTTTCTCAATCAATGCACTTTGGAAAAACAAAATTGCCGTTTTGGTTGGAGATTATTTATTGTCTAAGGGTTTATTGCTTTCTATTGATAATGGCGATTTCGATTTGTTAAGAATCATTTCTGTAGCCGTTCGCGAAATGAGCGAAGGAGAATTGCTTCAAATCGAAAAAGCACGTCGACTTGATATTACCGAAGATGTTTACTACGAAATCATCAGAAAGAAAACCGCAACGCTTATTGCCGCTTGTTGTGCGCTTGGCGCTAAAGCCGTAATTGAAGATGATGTACAGGTAGAAAATATGCGTAAATTCGGTGAACTGATCGGAATGGCATTTCAAATCAAAGACGATTTATTTGATTACAGCGAAGAAGCTATCGGAAAACCAACTGGAATAGATATTAAAGAGCAAAAAATGACTTTGCCTTTAATTCACGTTTTAAATACTTGTACTCCACAAGAAAAAAAGTGGCTGATAAACTCCATCAAAAACCACAACAAAGACAAAAAACGCGTAAAAGAAGTGATTGCTTTTGTAAAAGATAATAATGGTTTGGCTTACGCCGAAAACAAAATGGTCGAATTCCAGCAAGAAGCACTTGCATTACTTCAAAACTTTGACGATTCTGAGTATAAAGATGCGCTGACTTTGATGGTGAATTATGTTATTGAGAGAAAGAAATAACTTTTTAATTGAAAAATTGTCAATTAAAAATTGACTTTAAATATAAGATAAACAAAAACCTCTTTTAAAAATTTTAAAAGAGGTTTTTGTTTATAATGAAGCAAATTTTACTCTGCTGTTTCAATTTCTGTTTCGGATTCTGGTTTTTTCTTAAATTCATTGATAACGCCAAATAATGCCATCAAGCTAAATATTCCCCAGCCAATAGCCCAATATAAACTACTATTGGAGGAGTTTTTTTCTTTTTCCTTTGCTAATTCTGATTTTGGATTTGCAAGGTTAAAATCTGGGTCACCTTTAAGATAGTAAACAGTCAATTTGTTTGATTTTGGAAGGTCAACATCAAAAGTATGTTCTCCTTCATAAGTGTTCCCATTCAAATCAAAATGATACCTAAATTTGTAAGTCTTCATTGGTATGCCAGCAATTTTAATCGTAGTCTCTTTATATTCATCATATAATTCCGCTTGGATTGTTGAATTGTCGAAAAGCATTTTTTCATAATTAGAGATTGCTTTGTTGTCTCCGCCTTTAATGTATTCAGTAGAGCAGTTTTTACAGCAAAAAACGGCAATAAAAAGAACTAGAATTGAGTAAAATTTGTCTTTCATTTAATTGGTTTTAGGTTTGTTTTTGGTAAATTTTTCGAAAGTAAATATAATAGATTTAATACGTAAATGAGTATTAATTAGAAAAACTTGCTTTAATAACGTTAAGGAAATTCTCAATGCATTTAAGAATGCTTAGAGATTAGTATGTCTTATATGAGAAGTTTACTTAAGTTTACATTAATAAGAGCCAATAAGCCAATCTCGTTTTTGGAATTTATTTTTTTGAAAATTTTTCATACTTCATGCAACCATTTCAAATCGACAATCGTCTATGCTAATAGAAGTCTATTTCTAAAACCAAAACCAAAAGCTTATTAATGAAAATTATACCATTGCATCAAGAAGAAACCAAAATCATAAAGCTGGCTGTCGAGAACAATCGTCAGGCACAGCAGCAGATTTATGGTAAATATTCTTCTAAAATGTTAAGTGTGTGCCGTCAATATATAAAAGACATTCAATTGGCAGAAGATGTAATGATAACGGCTTTCATGAAAGTGTTTGCAAATTTGAAAAACTTTGAACACAAAGGAAGTTTTGAAGGTTGGATCCGCCGAATTATGGTTAACGAATGCATTTCCTACTTAAGAGTTCAGAAAAAAGTAAAATTTGCCGAAGATGAGTTTTTTGTAGAAGAAAGCTTTAATGAAATTGACAGTCATTTTACTGTAGAACAGATTCAGTATTTAATTGATGCTTTGCCAGACGGGTATAAAATGGTTTTCAATTTATATGCAATTGAAGGTTACAAACACAATGAAATTGCCAAGATGTTAGGAATTAATGAAGGAACATCAAAATCGCAATTATCGCACGCTAGAAAAATGCTGCAAACACAAATTACTATTTTAAAAAAACAAGATAATGGAACCGAATAATTTTGAAAAGGATTTCCGTGAAAAGCTAAATCAACGCGAAATAGAACCAAGCAATAAAGCTTGGGATCGATTGGATGCGATGTTGAGTGTGACAGAAGAAAAGAAACCTAAGAAAAGCAAAAAATGGCTTTATATCGCGGCAAGTTTTGTAGGGTTTTTATTGGTCGGCACAATCTATTTTAATCGTTCCGAAACTGTAGAAATTAAAAAGACTACACCAATAGTTTTAGAACAAAAAATAAATAAAGACACTTTAAATGTAGTAGGAGTAAATAAAGATGAGGTTATAAATATTAACAACCATAATCCGAAACGAATAATGAAACATGTTCAAGCTGTTGTTGAAATTCATAATCAAAACAAGAATTCAGAACAACTTGCAAGTAAAGTAGAGTCTTCAATTAAGGATGATTTAAAAGGAGATAGTGCAACAGTTAATTCTTTTGAAAATAAGAATCACCAATCTGAAAATAAAAGCAAATACATTTCGGCAGAACAATTATTGGCAGAAGTTAATGGTAAGGTCGAAACAAAAACTACTGACGAAATAATTAGAAAAAACAGAAAAGCGGTTACAGTAAATCCTAACGATTTGCTTTTAAATGCCGAAACAGAATTAAATCAATCTTATAGAGAGTCTGCGCTAGATAAATTTAATAAAAATTTGAAAGCTGTAAAAAGTGCTATAGCAAATAGAAATTACGAAGAATAAATAAAGAATCATCAATCATCAATCAAAAAACGAAAATCATGCAAAAAATTATATTAATTACAATGATGATAGTTGCTTTGGCAACTAAATTATCAGCACAAGAGAGTGGCAGTTATAAAAAGGTTTTAGACTGGACTTATTGGCAACATGACCCTGTAAAATATGAAATGAATTTTGAGAAAAATCCGGAATCTACCGATCAAAATATCTTTACAATAAAATCAGTTCAAAGTAAAATTAAAGGTTTTGGGAGTCTTACGAAGACAATAAAATCTAATTTATATCAGGATAAAACGCTTAAAATGACTGCTTATGTAAAGACAGAAAATGTAAATTCATGGGCTGGACTTTGGATGCGTGTCGATTATTATTCAGCTCGCGTACTTGCTTTTGATAATATGCAGAACAGACCTATAAAAGGTTCAACTAATTGGACAAAATATGAAGTTGTTTTATTTGTGCCAAAGGATGCAACATCAATTTCTTATGGAGTTTTATTAGACGGAACTGGCCAAATTTGGTTTAAAGATGTAAAACTTGAAGTGGTAGAAAATACTGTTCCAGAAACTGGAGAAAATAAAGGACGAGATCCTAAAGAAATTTCATTTGAAGTAAGGGCAAAAGCAATTGCTGATCAAATTACAAAAATAACAGATGATGAAAAGAAAGCTTTAAAAATAGAAGTAGATTCATTAGATAATCAAGTCTCAAAAGGAATAATTTCTAAAGAAAAAGGAGAAGAACTTAAATTAAATAGAGCAAAAGTTCGTGCCGCTGCTATTGAAACAAATGTTGCTATCGAAGAAAATAAATTAAGCCAATTAGTTCAAGATAGAGTTGATGGTAAAATTGAGACAGAAAATACAAATAAAAACAAAGGGGCAAAAATTGTAATTGGAGATTGTAATGATTGTGATAAAGAGGATCAAACAATCATTAATCTTACTTCTATGAAAGTGTACCATGGTCAAAAAGATGTTGATAAACGCCAATCAAAAAGAACTACTACTCAATTCGTTTTTGCTTTTGGAGTAAATAATTTAGTGACAGATGGTCAAGTTGCGCATTCAGATTTTAAATATTTGCCGTCTCACTTTTATGAATGGGGGATAACTGGGAACACAAGAATTTTAAAAGACGATAATTTGTTGCATTTTAAATACGGAATGTCTCTGATGTATAATAATCTGCGAGCGACAGATGATCGTTATTTTGAAAAAAATGGAGCACAAACCGATTTAGTGACAAGCCCTGTACATTTAGACGAATCCCGATTTAGAAATGTATATGTAATGGTACCATTGCATTTGGAGTTTGATTTTACTAAGAAAGAAGTTCGAGATGGAGTTAATTATTTTAAATCTCATAAAAGTGCTAGAATTGGTATAGGAGGTTATGCAGGATTTAGAGTGAAATCAAAACAAATTTTATGTTTTGATGATGAGGTTGGAAATGATGTAAAGCAAAAAACAAAGGGTAATTTCAACGTAAATGATTTTAATTATGGGTTAAGTACATACGTTGGTTACAAATCAGCAAGTTTGTATTTGAAATACGATTTACAGCCTTTATTTGAAAAAAATAATGTTGATCAAAATAATATTTCGTTAGGATTACGCTTCGATTTCAATTAAGAATAAAATTAAGTTTAGTTAGTGAAAAAGCATCTCGATAGAGATGCTTTTTTTGGTTTAAAATGATTAAAATTCTAACAAGATTTGCGTATTTTTGCAAGCTCTCAACTTTTAAAATTTAATACACTTTGATTTCACAAAGCACCATTGACTCTGTTTTTGAAACTGCTCGAGTAGAGGAGGTTATCGGCGATTTTGTCAATTTAAAACGCGCAGGAAGTAATTTCAAAGGTTTGAGTCCGTTCTCCGATGAGCGTTCGCCTTCGTTCATGGTTTCGCCAGCAAAAGGAATCTGGAAAGATTTTAGTACAGGAAAAGGCGGGAACTCTGTTAAATTTTTAATGGAACACTCGCAGTTTACTTATCCAGAAGCCATTCGATATTTAGCTAAAAAATACAATATCGAAATTGAAGAAACAGAACAGACAGAAGCAGAAAAAGCAAATACAGATCTTCGTGAAAGTATGTACTTGGTTTCTGAATTTGCAGCTAAATATTTTCAGGATGTTTTGATTAATTCTGAAGAAGGAAAAGCAATTGGTTTATCTTATTTTAAAGAAAGAGGATTTACCAATGAAACTATTAAAAAATTCAATTTAGGATATTCTCCAGAAACTTGGGATGCTTTGACGAAAGAAGCCCTTGGGAAAGGTTATAAATTAGAATTTTTAGAAAGTACAGGTTTAACAATTCCAAGAGAAGACCGTCCGTTTGATCGATTTAAAGGACGCGTAATGTTTCCGATTCAAAGTATGTCGGGACGTGTTTTAGGTTTTGGAGGACGTATTTTAACCAATGATAAAAAAGCTGCAAAATACCTGAATTCACCAGAAAGCGACATTTACCATAAAAGTAAAGTACTTTACGGAATTTATCATGCCAAACAATCTATAGCCAAACAGAACAATTGTTATTTGGTTGAAGGTTATACCGATGTGATTCAGTTTAGTCAAGCAGGAATAGAGAATGTTGTAGCTTCATCTGGAACGGCATTAACACCAGATCAAATTCGTTTGATAAATCGTCTGACGCGAAATATCACCGTTCTTTTTGATGGAGATGCTGCCGGTTTGCGCGCTTCTATTCGAGGAATCGATTTAATTCTAGAAGAAGGAATGAACGTAAGAGTTTGTTCTTTTCCTGATGGAGAAGATCCAGATAGTTTCGCTCGTAAAAATTCTCATGATGATTTAGTCGCCTATTTAGAAAATAATAGTAAAGACTTTATACAGTTTAAGGCTTCGATCTTAATGGGTGAAGCTAAAAACGATCCAATTAAAAAAGCAGATCTAATTCGTGATATGGTTGCAAGTATTTCTAAAATACCAGACCGTATTCAGCGAGAAGTATATATTCAGGAATGTGCTCGAATTATGGATATTTCTGAGCAGGTTCTGACGAGTACTTTGGCGCAGCTAATTCAGAAAGATATTGCTGAAGCGAATAAAAAGCAGAAACAGGAACAAAAACCTTTTGCGGTAGTGAGAAATCAGCCTGCACAAACAGGAACGTTTTCAGGAGGAGATCCAGAAGATCCAAGAACTGGACCGCCAGAAGGTTACGATTATCCTGGAGATCCAGGGTTTTATCCTTCACAACAAACTCAAAAAGTAGATATCTTATATGAATTTGAAAGAAAAGTCATTGAGGTTCTGCTTTTATACGGAAGTATAGTAGAAGATTTTGAAGATGTTTTCTTGAAAGCAGATGAAGAAGGAAATGTAAAAGAGGTTTCTGAAAAAAGGCAGTATAAAGTATACCAAAAAATATATTTAAGCCTTCAGGAAGATGAGATAGAATTGTCGAATGTTTTATTTAAAAATATTTACACTAATATTATTGATTTTTATAATCAGAATGAGAAATTTAGTTTAGATAAATATTTGATGCATTTGGAACCTGAATTTGCTCAGGAAGTAACCAATATTTTAATGGAAGACGAAAGGTTGACCATTCATAATTGGGAAGGACAGAATATTTTTCCGAAACAAAAAAGTGAAACGATTGAACAAAATGTTTCTGAGACCATATTTGCTATGCGATGGTATTTGGTGTCTGCAATTATAGCAGAATTAAAGAATTCTCTTTTAACCAATCCGCAAGAAGACAATTCAGAAACTTTGAGTATGGTTATTGACTATTCTAAATTGTTGAATAGCTTTTCGAAGAAACTAGGACGAGTAGTAGTGCCTTATCACTAAAAAAAGAAAAAACTCTATCTAATATGATAAATCAAAATAGATAGAGTTTTATAAAGTTTTTCGATTCTCTTAAAAGGCTAAGATTTTCGATTTTTGATTAAATAATTTCTAAAGTCTTAGCTTTATTAACTAAGTCAACCAAATTTGTAACGTTTAATTTAGTCAATAATCTTAGTTTGTAAGTACTGATCGTTTTTTCGTTCAGATTTAAGATTTTAGAGATTTCATTATTTTTCTTACCATCACTTAAATAACGTAAAACCTCGATTTCACGGTTAGAAAGTTTTCTGTACAGACGCTCACTTTTGCTTTGTTTAGCGATAAGTGCCATGTTTTTGCGTACTGTTTCGTTGATGATAATTTTTCCTTCGTGTACTTTAATAATAGAATGACCTAATGTTTCAAGTTTTTCTGTTTTGTGTACATACCCAGAAACTCCTGCTTTGATTGCGTTTGGAGCGTACATTTGCTCAGCAAGATCACTGAAAATAACAATTTTTGTTTTTGGGAAATTTTTCAAGATTGATTTAATTTCAAAGATACTTGAAAGACCTTCTAACTCTAAATCTAGAATTAAAATGTCAATTTCCTTCGTTTGAAGGATATCTCTAACCATTGAAAAATTGCCGACATTGGCAACAATTGAAATTTGATCGTGGTCTTTAAAATAAGACTTAACGCCAAAGTGCGTCACAGGATGATTGTCTGCTAGACATACTTTAATCATAATTTTTACCTTTTTTAGAATTGTTCATGTTTTTGGAATGGTAAAATTAATAAATAAATTCTGTAATAACTCGCAGAGAATGTTAAAATGTATTATTTTAACGTTTTTGGTATCAAACAAACTGGAATTGGATCCATTTTATGCTTGTTGTTGGTGTTTAGTCGTTTATAAATTTCAAAGACAGATTTTTCTCTCCCTTCGAAGTCAGATGCCGATTTTCCTGACTCCGCGGCTAACATTGCCCATTCCAATTCATCATAACTTGCTCCTAATTGGTCTTCATCTGTACGATTGTCTCCAAATAACCCATCGGTAGGCGCTGCTGTTAAAATTGATTGCGGAATTTCTAAAAATTCTCCTAATGCGTACACATCAGATTTCATTAAATCAGCAATCGGGCTTAAATCTACGCCGCCATCTCCGTATTTTGTGTAAAAACCTACACCAAAATCTTCTACTTTGTTTCCTGTTCCAGCAACTAGTAAACCATGAATTCCTGCCAAATAATATAAAGAAGTCATTCTGATACGTGCGCGCGTGTTGGCCAAAGCTAAACTTACTTTTGCAGCATCATCTGTTGTAGGTACAGCATTTTTAAATGATTCGAAAGTTTCTGTCAAATCGGTCTTAACATCAGAAACATTTGGGAAACGTTTTTTTAACTGTTCAATATGCTCTCTTCCTCTTGAAACTTGGCTTTCTGCCTGATGAATTGGCATTTCTACACATAAAACATTCAGTCCTGTCTGTGCGCATAAAGTTGAAGTTACTGCAGAATCTACACCACCAGAGATTCCAATTACAAAACCATTTACTTTTGCATTAGCAGCGTAATTTTTTAACCACTCTACAATGTGCGTATTTACTTTTTCTGTCTGAATTGTGCTTTTTTTAGCCATAATAGTTTAAGTTTTAAGATGCAGGGATGTATATTTGCAGAATTATTTTGAGTATGCAACTGCTTAAAATTCTGATAACACAAATCTAATTAAAATAAAATGAAAATTTATCGCTTTGCAGTGGTTCTATGCTTGTTTTTTTTGTCTTGCAACCAAAAAAGTAAGGTTGAAAAAGAAGTAGAAGAAATTCCTGTTGATGTTAAAGTAGAACGATTTGATAAGGTGTTTTTTGAAACCAAACCGGAAGATCTGGCGAAAATAAAAAAACAGTATCCGTTTTTCTTTCCTGGCAACGATGATAATATCTGGATTCAGAAAATGAATGATCCTATTTGGAGAGAAGTTTATGATGAAGTTCAGAAAAAATATAGCAATTTTGAGCCTGTTCGCAAAGAGTTTAATGAGCTTTTTCAACATGTAAAATATTATTTTCCTAAAACCAAAATTCCTAAGGTAATCACCGTTATTGGAGAAATGGACTATAATGCAAAATCGATTTATGCAGACAGTCTTGTAGTTGTGGCTTTGGAATTGTATTTAGGAAAAAATCATAAGTTTTATGAGTTTCCAAATTACCTGAAAGAGAATTTTGAAGAAAGACAAATTATGCCAGACGTGGTTTCTAGTTTTTCTTATCGAAATATTCCAAATTCTGTAGACAAGAGTTTGGTTGCTCAAATGGTTTTTGAAGGGAAGCGTCTTTATGCAAAAGATTTGCTTATTCCTGAATATACAGATGCAGAAAAAATGGGGTATACTCCTGAGCAAATAAAATGGTGCGAGGAAAACGAAGCGTATATGTGGCGCTATTTTATAGAAAATGAAATGTTGTACAGCGATGATCCAAAATTGAAAGCAAGATTTATCGCTCCAGCGCCTTTTTCTAAATTCTTTTTAGAAATAGATAACGATTCTCCAGGTCGAGTGGGAGCTTGGATTGGCTGGCAGATGGTACGTTCTTACATGAAAAATAATAGTAATGTTTCTTTGGCAGAATTGTTTAAGATTGAGCCAAAAGAAATCTTCGAAAAATCAAAATATAAACCTAAAAAATAATGGCAAATATAAACTCAGAGATTAGATTTAATATAGAATTGGATGAAAACCGCGTTCCTGAAAAATTAACATGGAGTGCGCAAGATGGTGGAGTTCAAGCCGAAGAGGCAAAAGCGATAATGTTGTCAATTTGGGACAGTAAAGCAAAAGAAACAATGCGTATTGACTTATGGACAAAAGATATGCCAGTAGACGAAATGAAAATTTTCTTTCACCAGACTTTAGTGGCAATGTCTGATACTTTTAAACGTGCAACAGATGACGAAAAAATGTCTGACACAATGAAGGACTTTTGTGACTACTTTGCAGAAAAACTAGAACTTACGAAATAGTTAAATCTCATGATAAATTAAATTCCAAATTCTGATCTTAAAGATTGGGTTTGGGATTTTTTATTTTGTAAATTGTCTAAGCAAAACAAATTATATGCTGTTTCCTTTTCTTGTGAGCCTTGTCGGATTGTTTTTTTTACTTGCTAATGCGATACGTTTTTACATGACCTGCAAAAACAGAGATGTTTTATATCGTATTATTACAGTTTATTTGGTTCTTCTGTTTTGTGTAGAATTACTTTGTAATATTATCGGAATTCTTTATCCTAATTCTAATTTTTTCCTTTCGCATTACTATTTTATTTTTCAGTTCATCACGCTAAACTTGTTTTTTTATAAAAGTTTTACAAACAAACGATTAAAGAAGATTATAGTAATAGTGTTTATTTCGGTGCTGCTTTTTTTAGGATGTCAATATTATAATAGGCCCTCGCTTTATTGGGAATTTAATTTGGCAGAAGTCACAATAACATCTATTCCGCTGCTGTTATATGCTTTCTATTTTATTGTGTCAAATTTAAAAGCAGATAAGCATAATTATTTCTATTTCTGTAACGGACTAATTATTTATTTAATGAGTAGTGCTGGTATTTTTTTATCAGGAAACACTGACTCGGTAATACTTACAGAGCCGTTTTTACTTGATTTTTGGTTTTTCAATTCACTCTTTTATATTCTTTATCAATTTTTGATTTATAAAGAATGGAAAGCTTTAAATTTTAGAAGAAAAACAAAGAAGAAACTGTAGCGAGTAAATCCCAATAAAAAAATCCCAAATTCCAATTGTAAGCTTGGAGTTTGGGATTTTTAATATGTATAAGTTTTTTTTAACTTTAGAATTTGAGTTTAAAATTCTGAGTTGTTTTTAAAAACTTCCTGATTCACTTGATCAATGTAAGACAAAAGTTCTTCTTTTCCAGTAGCTTCTGTAGATGAGGTTACAAAGTACTGAGGCATTTCGGCCCAGTTGTTTGCAAACATCTGCTTTTTATATGCTGCAATATGCGAATCTATTTTTGTTCTACTGATTTTATCTGCTTTAGTAAAAATAATACAGAACGGGATTTCGCTTTCGCCCATATAAGACATAAATTCGATGTCAATATTTTGCGCTTCATGGCGAATATCAATTAAAACAAAAGCGCAAACTAATTGTTCTCTGTTTTCAAAATAATCAGTGATAAATTGCTGAAAAACTGATTTTGTTTTCTTTGAAACTTTAGCGTAGCCATAACCAGGCAAATCGACCAAAAACCAATTATTATTGATTTTAAAATGATTAATTAATTGTGTTTTTCCTGGTCTTCCAGATGTTTTGGCTAAATTTTTATTGTTGGTAAGCATATTGATCAAAGATGACTTACCTACGTTTGATCTTCCTATAAAAGCATATTCTGGCAAAAAATCCTTCGGACATTTTGATGCATCAGAATTGCTGATAATAAATTCGGCGGTATTAATTTTCATATTCCTTCTCGTTTTAAAACCTCCTAAAAAAATAAATTTTGATGGCTATAAATTCTTTTCAGTAAGCCATTTTTCAAGAATTTCATTAAATTCCTGAGGGTGTTCCATCATTGCTGCGTGTCCGCATTTGTCAATCCAGTATAAAGTTGAATTGGGTAATAATTTATCAAATTCTTCTGCTACATTTGGAGGAGTTACAGAGTCATTTCTACCCCAAATAATGCAAGTTTCAACATCCATTTTAGGCAAATCTTTCGCCATGTTATGACGAATTGCACTCTTTGCAATGGTTAAAGTTTTGATTAATTTGATGCGGTCGTTAGCTGTTGCGTACACTTCATCAATCAAATCTGGAGTTGCAATTTTTGGGTCATAAAATACAGCTTCGGCTTTTGTTTTGATGTATTCGTAATCGCCTCTTCTTGGGTAACTATCTCCCATTGCGCTTTCGTAAAGCCCAGAACTTCCGGTAATTACAAGTCCAGCAACTTTTTCAGGATAAAGTTTTGTGTGGTACAAAGCAATATGTCCTCCAAGAGAATTTCCTAAAAGAATAACTTTGTCAAACCCTTTAAAAGTGATAAAATCTTTTACGTATTTCGCGAAACTTTTTACGTTCGTTTTTAAAATACTTTGCGTGTATATTGGCAAATCTGGGATAACAACTTTATATCCTTTTGTTGGGAAATATTGTGCTACACCATCAAAGTTACTTAGACCTCCCATTAAACCATGCAGAATAACGATCGGAGTTCCTTCTCCAGCTTCAAAATAGCTGTATTTGCCTTCTTTTTTATAGTGTTTGTCCATCTAATCTAATGCCAATTTCAATTTCGACAAATATAGGGTTAATTACACAAAAATGAATTTTTGATGCCATTTTTTAACTAGATAATTTGAGTAGAATTTGTAAATGGTTAAAAATCAGCAATTAAACGCGTATTTGTTAAAATATTCAAATGTTAAGAAATATGCATTATAATCAATTTTTTAAGAAAATTAGCGCATTATTTTTTCGAATGAATAATGGATTTAAGAATCTGTTAATTAATAGTTAAGGTATTGATTGATTGCTGATTATGGAAAGTGGTAGAGAAGTGGTTAAACTTATTAACAAAGTGGTATAAAGTGGTAAAATGTGGTAATATTTTTTATATTTTTGCTGTATAACATGTTAACTAGTTTTTTTGAACACAATTGTTGGAACATATGAATGTAAAGTCGATGCTAAAGGAAGGCTAATGATGCCTGCTCCTTTAAAAAAGCAGTTGACGGCTTCTCTTCAAGACGGATTTGTCTTGAAGCGTTCTGTTTTTCAGCCGTGTTTAGAGCTGTATCCTATGGTAGAATGGGATGCGATGATGAAAAAAATTAACAAGCTTAATCGCTTTGTAAAAAAGAACAACGATTTCATTAGAAGGTTTACTGCTGGTGTTAAAGTAGTTGAGGTTGATGCATTAGGAAGATTGCTTGTGCCAAAAGATTTGGTGACGTTTGCAAGTATTTCTAAAGATGTGGTTTTTTCATCTGTGGTTAATATTGTTGAGATTTGGGATAAAGATTTATACGAGAAATCAATTAGCGGCGAAGATATGGATTTTGCAGATTTAGCCGAAGAAGTAATGGGAAATATTAATGACGACGACAATGGAATATCATAATCCGGTTTTGCTTCATCCAACAGTAGATGGTTTAAATATTAAACCTGATGGTGTGTATGTAGATGTTACGTTTGGAGGCGGTGGTCATTCAAAAGAGATTTTAAAAAGATTAGGGCCAAACGGAAGGCTGTTTGCATTTGATCAAGACGAAGATGCGCTTGCCAATGCATTGCCAGACGAAAGGTTTACTTTGATAAATGAGAATTTTAGGTTCATAAAAAGGTTTTTGCGCTTTCATGGAGTAAAAGCAGTAGATGGAATTTTGGCAGATTTAGGAGTTTCATCGCATCAATTCGATGTTCCCGAAAGAGGTTTTTCTACAAGATTTGATGCCGAACTAGATATGCGGATGAGTCAAAAAAATGATTTAAATGCTTATCGGGTGGTTAACGAATATGAAGAACAGGATTTGCGTCGTGTTTTTTTTGATTATGGGGAGTTGAAGAACGCGCCAGTTTTGGCAAGAACAATCGTAGAGGCGAGAAAAGATTATCCAATCAAAACGACTGAAGAATTAAAAGAAGTTCTGAAAAAGTTTTTGCCAGAGAAAGTTCGAAACAAAGTTTTGGCTCAAATTTATCAGGCAATCCGAATAGAGGTAAATCAGGAAATGGATGTCCTAAAAGAATTTATCGAGCAATCATTGGAGATTTTAAAACCAGGAGGAAGATTCTCGGTAATCTCATATCATTCTTTAGAAGATCGTTTGGTAAAGAGATTTATAAAGAACGGAATGTTTGAAGGAGAACCAGAGAGAGATTTTTACGGAAACTTTTCAGTTCCATTCAAAACAATAGGAAAATTGATTGTTCCGGATAATGAAGAAATCAAGATTAATAATAGGGCAAGAAGTGCCAAATTAAGAGTTGCAGAAAAGCTATAATATATATTAAGGTAGGAAATAATGAAAAGTGGTGTATTTAGCATATTAAAAGCAAGATTCCTGATTCATGAAGATGCAGTAAAAAATTGGCGTTTTATCGTTTTTATAATTCTGCTAGCCATTTTGATGATTGCCAATACACAGCGATATGAACAGAAAGTTTTTGAAATCGCAAAATTAAATAATGAAGTAAAAGAGCTGAGATCTGAATTCGTCGATCGACGTTCAGAATTGATGAAGTTAAAAATGGAGTCAACTATTTCGGATAAAATGTTAGAAAAACAAATTTTTCCGTCGACAGTTCCTCCAGTTAAAATAGAAGTTAAAAAAGAAGAAGAAAAAAGTTTCTTTAAAAGAATATGGCAGTAGACGATAAACATATATCCTACAGAATTTACCTCGTAGCAGTTTTCATCTTTGTGATGGCAATTGCTATTGTTGTTAAATTAACCAATATTCAATGGGTTGACGGAGATTATTACAGAAAACTGGCAAAACAGCGTACGGTAAGAAACTTTGTAATTCCTGCAAATAAAGGAAATATTTATTCTGCTGACGGAAGTTTATTGGCAACATCAATCCCGAATTATGAGATTCGTTTTGATGCCAAAGCGCCAAAAACAGAAACTTTTGAGAAATATGTAAAACAATTGTCAGATTCTCTAGCAACTGTTTTAGATAAACCAAGTGGTTATTTTCAGAAAGAATTGCGAAAAGCACGCGAAAATAAAAACCGTTATTATTTGATTGCCCGCAATTTGAGTTATACAGAATATGTGAAAATTAAAGGTTTTCCATTATTCAATTTGGGAGCCTTTAAAGGAGGAATTATTGTTGAGCAAGAAACAGTTAGAAAGCATCCAATCGGTAAAATTGCAGAGAGAACAATTGGTTACGACCGAATTGATCCAGCAACGGGAGTAGAAGTAGGAAAAGGAATTGAATGGGCTTTTAAAAATTATTTGAACGGAAAAGACGGTAAGATTTTAAAGCAAAAAATTGCAAAAGGACAATGGAAACCAATTCGTGACGTAAATGAAGTAGATCCAATTGATGGCTACGATGTGATTTCGACTATAGATGTTTTTATTCAGGATATTGCACATCACGCTTTGCTGAAACAATTGCAAGATTACGAAGCAGATCACGGTTGCGTTGTGGTAATGGAAACAGAAACGGGATATGTTAAGGCAATTTCGAATTTAGGAAGAGCAGAAGACGGATCGTATTACGAGACAACAAATTACGCAATTGCAGAATCTCACGAACCAGGATCGACTTTTAAATTAGTTGATTTAATAGCGATTTTAGAAGATAAAGTAGCTGACACAAGCACAGTTTATGATAGTCATAATGGTGTTGTTAAGTATTATGGAAGGTCTGTGCGCGATTCGCATCATGGTGGTTACGGAAAAGTTTCTTTAGCACGCGGATTCGAACTTTCGTCAAATACTGTAATGGTTCAAGCGGTTTATGATAATTATAAAAGCAACCCTTCAAAGTTTGTAAATCATATTAAAAGTTTTGGTTTAGATAAGCCATTAGGATTGCATTTTAAAGGAGAAGGTAGACCAATTGTTCCACATCCTGGAGATAAAAGCTGGTCAGGAATTTCACTTCCGTGGATGGCTTTCGGATACTCGGTTTCGGTAACACCAATGCAAACATTGGCTCTTTATAATTCGATTGCGAATAACGGGGTAATGGTAAGACCGCAATTTGTGTCTGAAATTAAGGAATGGAACAAAACGGTTAAAAAGTTTGATACAGAAGTAATCAATCCAAAGGTTTGCTCGCCTGAAACGCTAAAAAAAGTAAAAGCAGTTTTAGAAAATGTTGTAAAAAAAGGAACGGCTTCTAAGTTGTATTCGAAAGATTTCTCGATGGCAGGAAAAACTGGAACCGCGATGGTTAATTATGGTAAAGCAGGAAGAGAAGGAATGTACTACGCCTCTTCTTTTGCAGGGTATTTCCCAGCAGATCATCCAAAATATTCTTGCATTGTAGTGGTTCATAAGCCAAATACAGCTAAGAATAATTATTACGGAGCAGACGTTGCAGGACCAGTTTTTAAAAGAATAGCGCAAAAGATTTTTACAGACGCGCCTTCAACAAATAAGATTAAAAAATTAGATTCTAGAATCCCAAAACAGGATGCTAGTTATGATAAATATACTGCTGAGTCAAATAAAAAAATGAATCAGATTCCAGATCTAAAAGGAATGCCTGGAATGGACGCAATTGCTTTACTGGAGAATTTAGGTTTGAAAGTAAAAGTAAATGGAATGGGAAAAGTGAAGAATCAATCGATTCAAGCGGGAACCAGTATTAGCAAGAACGCAACAATTGTATTAGAATTATCGTGAAAGTATTAAAAGACATATTATATAAAGTAGCTATTGAATCTGTAAAAGGTTCGACAGATGCGGCTATTCAGAAAATTGAATTTGATTCACGTAAAGTAGAAGCAAATGATGTTTTTGTAGCAATTCGTGGTTCACTTTCAGATGGACATGATTATATCGAAAAAGCAATTCAGCTAGGGGCAAAAGCGATTATTTGCGATACATTTCCAGCAACTATTGCAAATGATGTGACTTATATTCAAGTAAAAGATACCAATACCGCACTGGCTTTTATGGCTGCTAATTATTTTGAAGATCCATCTTCAAAACTAAAATTGGTTGGTGTAACAGGAACAAATGGCAAAACGACAATTGCATCATTGTTGTTTCAATTGTTTCAAAAAGCAGGTTTTAAAGTTGGATTATTATCAACTGTAAAAATCGTAGTAGATAAAATAGAGTATCCAGCAACGCACACAACACCAGATTCTTTGACTATCAATCATTATTTAAATGAAATGGTCGAAGCGGGAGTGACGCATTGTTTTATGGAAGTAAGTTCTCATGGTATTCATCAAAAACGTACTGAAGCTTTGCATTTTGTGGGAGGAATTTTTACAAATCTTTCTCATGATCACTTAGATTATCATCCAACATTTGCAGAATACAGAGACGTTAAAAAGTCTTTTTTTGATTCACTTCCAAAATCAGCTTTTGTTTTGTCAAATATTGATGATAAAAACGGTTCTGTAATGCTACAGAATACTGTCGCTATAAAAAGGACTTATGCTTTAAAATCTTATGCAGATTATAGAGCACAGATTTTAGAAAGCCAATTATCTGGTTTGCTTCTAAAAATCAACGATAATGAAGTTTGGGTAAAACTGATTGGTACTTTCAATGCATACAATGTTTTAGCAATTTATGGAACAGCTGTAGAACTAGGAATTGATAGTTTAGAAGCATTGAGGTTGCTGTCTGATTTAGAAAGTGTTTCGGGACGTTTCCAATACATTGTTTCAAATGAGAAGATTACTGCTGTTGTAGATTATGCTCATACGCCAGATGCGCTTGAAAATGTTTTGAAAACCATTAATGACATTCGAACAAAAAATGAACAGCTAATTACTGTTGTTGGATGTGGAGGTAATCGCGATAAAACAAAACGTCCTATCATGGCAAAAATTGCTTCGGATATGAGTGATAAAGCAGTTTTGACCTCAGATAACCCTAGAAATGAAGATCCAGAAGTTATTTTGGATGAAATGGAGCAAGGAGTTGAGCCACACAATTATAAAAAAATGTTGCGAATTACAGATAGAAAACAGGCAATTAAAACAGCTTGTCAATTGGCTCAGCCAAATGATATTATCCTAATTGCAGGCAAAGGACATGAAACTTATCAAGAAATAAATGGTGTTCGCCATCATTTTGATGATATGGAAACAGTAAAAGAGATTTTAGAGCAACTAAACAAATAATAATAAAATTTTAAGTTCAAATACCACCATTGGATTTGGAGTTTCAAATTGGAATTTAAAAAAATAGAAAAATATGCTGTACTATTTATTTGAATATTTTGATAAGACATTGGATATTCCTGGAACAGGAGTTTTCCAGTACATCACATTTAGATCAGCTTTGGCATTTATGCTTTCGTTGCTTTTATCGACTATTTATGGTAAAAGAGTAATTAACTTTTTACGCCGTCAACAAGTTGGAGAAACTGTACGTGAGCTTGGTCTTGCTGGTCAGAATGAAAAAGCAGGTACGCCAACAATGGGTGGTTTAATTATCATTTTTGCTACTCTTATTCCTGTGTTGTTATTTGCAAGATTGCACAACATTTATATCGTTTTGCTGATTGTAACTACTCTATGGATGGGAACAATTGGCTTTGTTGACGATTATATCAAGATATTCAAAAAAGATAAACAAGGATTAAAAGGTATTTTTAAAGTTATTGGTCAAGTTGGTCTAGGAATCATTGTTGGAGCAGTTCTTTATTTTAATCCAGCAGTTACAGTAAGAACAGATACAGGTCGAGCAGATATTTTTAAAACAGCTTCAAATTCAACAGTTATAGTACCTGCAGGTATTGAAGAAAAATCTACGGCAACTACAATTCCTTTCGTAAAAAACAATGAATTTGATTATGCTGAAGTCCTATCTTTTATGGGAGATGGATATGAAAAATGGGCTTGGTTAGTGTTTATTCCGGTAGTTATTTTCATTATTACAGCAGTTTCAAATGGAGCAAATTTAACAGACGGAATTGATGGACTCGCCGCAGGAACCTCTGCTATATCTGTCCTCGCACTCGGGATATTCACATTCGTTTCTGGTAATATCATTTTTTCCAATTATCTGAATATAATGTATATACCCAATTCGGGAGAAATGACGGTCTTTATTTCGGCTTTTGTTGGAGCTCTTATCGGATTTCTTTGGTACAATTCGTTTCCAGCATCTGTATTTATGGGAGATACAGGAAGTTTGACTATTGGAGGAATCATTGCGGTATTGGCAATTGCAGTTCGTAAAGAAATATTGATTGTTTTATTCTGTGGAATTTTCTTAGCAGAAAGTGCCTCAGTAATCATTCAAGTAAGTTATTTTAAATATACGAAGAAGCGTTTCGGAGAAGGACGAAGAATTTTCCTGATGTCGCCGCTTCATCATCATTATCAGAAAAAGGGATATCACGAAAGTAAAATTGTAACCCGTTTCTGGATTGTTGCCGTAATGTTAGCCATATTGTCAATCATTACCCTAAAATTAAGATAAATGAGATTAGTGGTTTTAGGTGGGGGAGAAAGCGGAGTAGGAACCGCGATCCTCGGAAAGAAACAAGGTTACGATGTTTTTGTGTCGGATTTTGGAAAAATAAAAGAGAGTTATAAAGAAGTTCTTATCATTAATAAAATTGCTTGGGAGGAAGAGCAACATACAGAAGATTTGATTCTAAATGCTGATGTGGTGATGAAAAGCCCTGGAATTCCCGATAAATCTCCGATAGTAAAAAAGCTCGTCGCGGCAGGAATTAAAGTGATTTCAGAAATAGAATTTGCAATTCCTTACACAGAAGCAATGACCATCGGGATTACAGGAAGTAATGGTAAAACCACCACGACAATGCTAACACACCATTTGCTGAAATATGCAGGACTGAATGTAGGATTGGGAGGAAATATCGGAAAAAGCTTTGCCTGGCAGGTGGCAGAAAACAAATATGATGCATACGTTCTTGAATTAAGCAGTTTTCAGTTAGACGGAATAATAAATTACAGGCCAGATATTGCCATTATAACCAATATTAGTCCAGATCATTTGGATCGATACGAATATAAATATGAAAATTATATCAATTCGAAGTTCCGAATAACGATGAACCAGACTGAAAGCGATTATCTGATTTACGATGCTGATGATGAAGCAACTGCAGAATGGTTAAAAAAGAACAAAACAAAAGCAAAACTAATTCCTTTTTCATTGACGAAAAAATTTGATGAAGGGGCTTCTATAAAAAACAACAAAATGGAAATAAAGATCAACCAAGAAGAGTTTACAATGGATACAGAACACATTGCGTTAGAAGGAAAACATAATATGAAAAACGCCATGGCAGCAAGCTCTGTAGCTAAATTGATGCAAATTAGAAATGCAACGATTCGTGAAAGTCTATCTAATTTCCAAGGTGTTGAGCACCGTTTAGAAAAAGTATTAAAAATACAAAACGTTCAATATATCAACGATTCAAAAGCAACAAATGTAAATGCTACTTTCTTTGCTTTAGATAGTATGAATGCACCAACGGTATGGATTGTTGGAGGTGTTGATAAAGGAAACGATTACAACGAATTAATGTCGTTAGTACGTGAAAAAGTAAAAGCTATTATCTGCCTTGGAATCGATAACCGTAAAATTATCGATGCATTTGGAAATGTTGTTGATATTATGGTTGAAGTAAATAATATGAATGATGCTGTAAAAACGGCTCAAAGATTAACAGAAAAAGGCGATGTAGTTTTATTGTCTCCAGCCTGCGCAAGTTTCGATTTATTCGAAAACTACGAAGACCGTGGAAAACAATTTAAACAAGCAGTACATAACTTGTAGAAAAAAGAGTTTCAAGTTTCATGTTTCGAGTTAGAAGGAACTTGAAACCTGAAACAAGAATAACCTGAAACGAAAGAATTATGAAAGAGCTGGTAAACAAACTAAAAGGAGATAGGGTAATATGGTCATTTGTGGCTTTATTGGCTTTGTTTTCGTTTATGCCTGTTTTTAGTGCGAGTAGTAATTTAGCTTATATAGGGCATGGAACGGGGAATACACTAGGTTATTTGGTAAAACACTTGGCACATATTTGTATTGGTTTTTTAATCATTTACTGGGTGCATCGAGTGCCATATCATTATTTTAGAGCAATTTCAAAAATTGCGCTTCCGGTGGTTTGGATTTTATTGATTTATACACTTTTAAAAGGAACTGTGATTGCGGGAGCAAATGCAAGCCGTTGGATTCAGGTGCCTTTTATTGGAATAACGTTCCAGACATCAACATTGGCATCTATTGTTTTGTTTATTTATGTTGCAAGATATTTATCGAAAACAAAAGAAGAAAATGAACCTTTTCAAACCTCGTTAATTCAGCTTTGGGTTCCGGTGTTTATTACGTTAATATTGATTTTACCAGCGAACTTTTCAACAACAGCCTTAATCTTTTCAATGGTTTTAATGCTGACATTTATTGGAAAGTATCCATTAAAATATATTGCTTTTATCATTGGTTCGGGAATTGCAATGTTGGCATTTTTCCTTTTAGTGGCAAAAGCTTTTCCAGATTCAAGATTCTTTAGTAGGGTTTCAACTTGGGAAAGTCGTATTACGAACTTTACAACTGATAAGCCAGATGAAGACGATTATCAGATTGAAAAAGCAAAAATTGCAATTGCTTCGGGAAGATTAGGAGGATTAGGTCCTGGAAAAAGTGTTCAGAAAAACTTTTTGCCACAATCTTCTTCCGATTTTATTTATGCCATTATTGTAGAAGAATATGGTTTGGTAGGAGGAGTTTCGATAGTGGTTTTGTATTTGTTGCTTTTGTTCAGATTTGTGATTGCATCGCATAAAGCACCTACTTTGTTTGGGAAATTAGTTGTTGTCGGTGTCGGTTTTCCGATGATATTTCAGGCCATGATTAATATGGCAGTTGCAGTAGAATTATTGCCGGTTACAGGACAAACACTTCCATTAATAAGTAGTGGAGGTAGTTCGATTTGGATGACTTGTCTTGGACTTGGAATTATCATTAGTGTAACGAAAAAAGAAGATGAAATCGCTGAAGAGAAATTAGAAAAAGAAAAAAGAAAAGAAGCTTTACAGCGATTAATTGATAAAGAGTTGGCAGAAGATGATGTGATTCCTCAAGAGATTTATGAGCAAGAGCCTGCCTATTCGATAGAAGACAATTCAAGAAACCCAATGAATGCGGTTTTGAATAAATAAAATTAAAAAAGAATAAATTTTAAAAAGTTGTAATTTTTAGAAAGATGACAAAGTATAAATTCATACTTAGCGGAGGAGGAACAGGAGGACATATCTATCCTGCGATTGCAATTGCAAATGAATTAAAATTACAATTTCCTGATGCAGAATTTCTTTTTGTAGGTGCCAAAGATAAAATGGAAATGCAGAAAGTGCCTCAGGCAGGTTACGAAATAAAAGGTCTTTGGATTGCTGGTTTACAGCGAAAATTGACATTACAAAATTTAATGTTTCCGCTAAAGTTGGCAAGCAGTTTATTAGAGTCAAAAAGAATAATAAAAAAGTTTAAACCTAATGTTGTAATTGGAACGGGTGGTTTTGCGAGCGGTCCATTATTACAGGCGGCAGGTTCGGCAGGAATTCCAACAGTGGTTCAAGAACAGAATTCTTATCCAGGAATAACAAACAAATTGTTAAGCAAAAAAGCAAATGCAATTTGTGTGGCCTATCAAAACTTGGAACGCTTTTTTCCAAAAGAGAAAATCGTTTTAACGGGTAACCCAGTTCGTCAAGATTTAATTGACATTGAAAGCAAACGTGATGAAGCAATTGCTTTTTATAATTTAGATCCGAATAAAAAAACGTTATTGGTTTTAGGAGGAAGTTTAGGAGCTAGAAGAATCAATCAGTTAATTGAAAAAGAATTGCAAAATTTTCTTTCGCAAGATGTACAGGTAATCTGGCAATGCGGGAAATTGTATTTTGAAGAATATAAAAAGTACAATCAGCCAAATGTAAAAGTGGTTGATTTTATTGAAAGAATGGATTTTGTTTACGCAGCATCAGATGTCATAATTTCACGAGCAGGTGCTTCATCAGTGTCAGAATTATGCATTGTTGGAAAACCAGTGATTTTTATTCCGTCGCCTAATGTAGCTGAGGATCACCAAACTAAAAATGCGCAAGCAATTGTAGATGAAAAAGGTGCGATTTTGTTGAAAGAATCTGAGCTTGACAGTCAGTTTAGCATTGTTTTTGAAGCGCTGCTGAAAGATTCAGGAAAACAGAAACAACTAAGTGATAATATTAAAAAACTGGCAAAACCAAGAGCGACACAAGATATTGTAGCAGAGATTGTGAAGTTAATTAAATAGAAAAATTAAAAAGCTGAAGACATATAGTTAAGAGACTTTAAAAACTTTAGACTTTAAGACATTAAGACTCAATTATGAATTTAAATCAAATACAAAACGTTTATTTTATTGGTATTGGAGGCATCGGAATGAGTGCTCTGGCTCGTTATTTCAAGTTTATTGGAAAACAAGTTTCAGGTTACGACAAAACACCTTCTATGCTAACTAATGAATTGATTGAAAGTGGTATAGATATTCATTTTGAAGATAATATAAATTTGATTCCAACAGATTATTATGTTGAAAATACACTGGTAATCTATACACCGGCAGTTCCAAAAACACATTCTGAGTGGAATTATTTTGTTGAGAGACATTTTGAGGTTAAGAAACGTGCCGAAGTTCTCGGAATTATAAGTAGAGATACTTTCTGTTTTGCAGTTGCAGGAACACACGGAAAAACTACTACATCTAGTATTTTGGGGCATATTTTGTTTCAAAGTGGTGCTGATGTAACGGCTTTTATTGGAGGAATTGTTGAGAATTATAATTCTAATTTAATCGGAAGCGGAAAAACAGTAACAGTTGTAGAAGCAGACGAATTTGACAGATCGTTTTTGCATTTGCGTCCAGATATTGCTTGTGTGACTTCTATGGATTCAGATCATTTGGATATCTATGGAACTAGCGACGCCATTCAGGCTTCATTTAGAGAATTTGCTTCAAAAGTTGAAGATAAAAATAATCTTTTTATAACCAAAGAATTGCCTTTAGATGGTGTTCAATGTGCTATAAATGAAGATGCTGTATATAAGGCTTATAACGTTCGAATCGAAGACGGGGCTTATGTTTTTGATGTGCAAACGCCGTCAGAAATCATGAAGGATTTACGTTTCGGATTGCCAGGAAAACACAATTTAATGAATGGATTGATGGCTATTGCGATGGCTAAAACTTTCGGCACCCCGACCGATTCTATTGCAAAAGCCATTGCTTCATTCAACGGAATTAGAAGACGTTTTTCGTATCAGATTAAGAGCGAAAATTTAGTATATATTGATGATTATGCACATCATCCAACAGAAATAAATGCTGTTCATCAAGCAGTTAGAGAATTGTATCCGGGCCGTAAAGTTTTGGCAATTTTTCAGCCGCATTTGTTTAGTAGAACAAGAGATTTTGTTGATGGATTTGCGGCAAGCTTATCGCAGTTTGATGAAGTGTTTTTGATGGATATTTACCCTGCTAGAGAGCTTCCAATGGAAGGAGTGACTTCTGAGTGGCTTTTGGGTAAAATGACAAATTCGAACAAAAAAATTGTTGCAAAAGAAGATTTATTAGGTGAAATCAAAGCCAGTGATGCACCTATTATTGTAACAATTGGAGCTGGTGATTTGGGAGAAATGGTTCCGTCAATTAAAAAGGTTTTAAATGAAAATATTTAATTGGACAAATATTAGATTAGTACTTATTTTCGGACTGGTTTTGTTTCTATATTCTTTCGCGAAACATCGAAATGGCGATCGAAAATTGAAAAAATCGATGGTTGTTTTTGTAGGAGAAAATACGCTTTTTGTAAAGCCGGAAACGGTTAATAAATTGTTGATAGAAAATAAAAGAGACGCTTCCAGTATTAGAAAAGATGAAGTAGATTTGAATAAGATAGAAAAAACCCTCGATACACAAGACATGATTGAGAAGTCAAATGTTTTTGTAAGTATTGATGGAGTTCTAAAAGCAGTAGTAAAACAGAAGACGCCCATAGCAAGAGTTTATGATGGCGCCACTTCTTTTTATATTGACTATGAGGGTAATAAAATGCCCTTGTCAGACAATTTCACTGCGAGAGTTCCTCTTGTTTCAGGGGCAATTAATGCAAAAAATAACGAAGATTTAGCAGCTTTATTTCGCACAATTTATGACGATGCGTTTTTGAGAAAAAACATCATTGCTATAGAGATTATGCCGAATGGAAGCTTAAAAATGTTTAATCGTAACTATGATTACTTCATAGATTTCGGAAGAACGATGAATGTTGATAAGAAATTTAGAAACTATAAAGCCTTCTTTCAAAAAGCAGTTTTAGATAGTTCGTTATACAAATACAAAAAAATTGACCTTAGGTTTACGGAACAAGTAGTTTGCACTAAATAATAGAAAATGGAAAAAGATAACATTGCAGTAGGTCTAGATATTGGAACAACCAAAATCGTTGCCATGATTGGCAAAAAAAATGAATATGGTAAGTTGGAGATTTTGGGCATTGGTAAATCCAAAAGTTTGGGTGTTGCCAGAGGAGTAGTAAACAACATTACGCAGACGATACAATCGATACAGCAAGCGATACTCGAAGCAGAAAATAATTCGGGTTATAAAATTAAAGATGTGGTTGTGGGTATTGCCGGACAGCACATCAGAAGTATTCAGCATACTGACTATATCAGCAGAAATAATCCAGAAGAAGTAATTGGTGAAAATGATATTCAGCTTCTAATCGATCAGGTAAACAAACTGGCGATGTTACCAGGAGAAGAAATTATTCACGTTTTACCGCAAGAATTTAAAATTGACGGGCAATCTGAGATTAAAGAACCGATTGGTATGTACGGCGGAAGATTAGAATCTAGTTTTCACGTTGTAGTTGGGCAGGCATCTTCAATCAGAAACGTTGGAAGATGTATTCAGAGTTCAGGAATTGAATTGTCTGGTTTGACATTAGAGCCATTAGCTTCTGCTGATGCAGTTTTAAGTCAGGAAGAAAAAGAAGCTGGTGTTGCACTTATCGATATTGGTGGTGGAACAACAGATTTGGCTATTTTCAAAGACGGTATTATTCGCCATACAGCTGTAATTCCTTTTGGAGGAAATGTAATTACAGATGATATCAAAGAAGGCTGTTCAATTATCGAAAAACAAGCTGAACTTTTAAAAATCAAATTTGGCTCTGCTTGGCCAGGTGAAAACAAAGACAACGAGATCGTTTCGATTCCAGGTTTAAGAGGAAGAGAGCCAAAAGAAATTTCGCTTAAAAACTTATCTAAAATTATCCATGCAAGAGTTGTGGAAATTGTAGAACAAGTTTTCGCAGAAATTAAAGCTTACGGACATGAAGATCCTCGTAAAAAGCTAATCGCCGGAATTGTATTAACAGGTGGTGGTGCACAATTAAAGCACATCAAACAGTTGGTAGAATATATTACAGGAATGGATACTAGAATAGGATATCCGAACGAGCATTTGGCAGGAAACTCAGGAGAAGAAATCTCTAGCCCATTGTATGCAACTGCAGTAGGATTGGTAATGAATAGTATCGAAAACAGTTCGCAAAGTGCTGTTAGAATGGAAATGGTGCAAGATCAACCAAAAATTGTTTATAGAACCGCTCCACCAGTGCAACGATACGAAGTTGAAGAAAACTACGTTGAAAGAGTAGAAACTATTGACGAGCCTGAAGAAGTTGTAAGACAGAAGGCTCCTAAAAATGAATCTACAGAAACAAAAATAAGAAGATCATTTTTTGATCGATATGTCGACAAAATCAAAGAATTTTTAGACAACGCAGAATAATAAAAAGAGAAGGATTATTTCTTGCCCCAAGTCAAGAAGTAAAAAATGTACTTAATAAGAATTAAAAAACCAAAAAGATGATGAGCAACTCAGAATTTGGAAGTATTTCATTTGATTTACCAAAAAATCAATCAAATGTAATAAAAGTAATAGGTGTAGGTGGAGGCGGTAGTAACGCAATTAACCACATGTTTAAACAAGGTATTAAAGGCGTAGATTTTATCGTTTGTAATACCGATTCGCAAGCGCTTCAAAATAGTTCGGTACCGAATAAGATTCAGTTAGGAGTTAATCTAACAGAAGGACTAGGAGCAGGAGCAAATCCAGACGTTGGACAGCAGTCAGCAATCGAAAGTATTTCAGACATTGAAAAAATGTTGGACCGTGGTACTAAGATGGTATTTATTACTGCTGGTATGGGTGGAGGAACTGGAACTGGTGCAGCTCCGGTAATTGCGCAATTAGCAAAAGAAAGAGAAATATTGACAGTTGGTATCGTGACGATTCCGTTTCAATTTGAAGGGAAAGTACGTCAGGAGCAAGCTATTATTGGAATTGAGAAGTTGCGTAAGCAAGTCGATTCTTTAATTGTAATCAACAACAATAAATTAAGAGAGGTATACGGAAATCTTGGTTTTAAAGCAGGATTCTCTAAAGCGGATGAAGTTTTGGCAACTGCCTCTAGAGGTATTGCTGAAGTAATTACGCACCACTATACTCAAAATATCGATTTACGTGACGCGAAAACTGTTTTGGCTAACAGTGGGACTGCTATTATGGGGTCTTCTGTAGCTGAAGGCGAAAACAGAGCTAAAGATGCTATCGTTTCAGCTTTGGATTCTCCATTGTTGAATGATAATAAAATTACGGGTGCCAAAAACGTATTGTTGCTTATCGTTTCTGGAACTAACGAGATTACTCTAGACGAAATCGGAGAAATCAACGATCACATTCAAGACGAAGCTGGTTACAATGCAAATATTATTATGGGAGTTGGTGAAGACGAAAGTCTTGGCGAAGCCATTGCTGTAACTATTATTGCTACAGGTTTTGATGTAGAACAACAAAATGAAATTGTAAATACAGAACCAAAGAAAATAATTCATACATTAGAAGATGAGCAAAGAAGTGTTCATAATCTAACGAATAAACCGCTTGCATCTTTCGATTTAACTGTTGATACTCCAACAACAAAAGTTGAAGATAAAGTAGTTTTTGATTTAATTGATGATGACGAAACATTTGCTCCGACTCCAGTTCAGGCTGTTGCTCCAGCTATCAATCAGGAAGAGTTAGTGGTTATGTCTGAGTTTATCAAAAATCTGGATGTGACTTTCGAAATTGTTTCGCCAATTACAGATATTGATTTTACAATTTCTGCTCCTGAAACACCAGCAGCAAGAGAATTGCAACAACCAACGATGCAGCAGCCAGTGCAACAACAACCTGTGCAGCAGCAAAGAGTATTTGAAAGAGAAGAACAAACAACTTTTTCTTTTGATCTTCCTTTGTTCAAACAAGAGCCTATAAAAAGAGAGCCAGTTATTGAAGATAACAGAGTGTTGTTTGAATTGACAAATGAAACTCGTGATATTAAAGTAAACGATCCAGTTCAATTTGTTCCTGTAACTGAAGTTTCAGATAACGGAATTATTAAATATTCTCTAGAAGAATATATGGAAGTTGAAAATGATTTGTTGGCATCTAAACCAGTTGAAAAAGTAGTTGAAGATACAATTCCAGAGGAATTGAATATCACATTGAAACCAAGACCAGATTTTACTAGTCAGCCTGATATTTCTACAACTTCTGAAGTTTCTCCTTTAGAATTGACTATTGAAGAAACATTACGTTTAAGAGCTGAAGAAAGAAGAAAGAAACTAAAAGAGTTTAACTATAAATTCCATAACAATGTTTCTAGAATTGATGAGTTGGAAAAAGAACCAGCTTACAAAAGATTAGGAATAGATTTATCTAATTCTCAATCTAACAATACAAATTCTAGAATTTCTGTTGGAACAGACAGTAATAACGATTTGCAATTACGTTCAAACAATTCATTTTTGCACGATAACGTAGATTAATTTTAGAATCATAATATTTGGTAACCCGAAAATTGGATTTAATTTTCGGGTTATTTTTTTTATCTTCGCACAGAATTTCAAAATTTGACTTCCGAAATA
This sequence comes from Flavobacterium sp. GW823-FHT06G12, assembly GCF_058794775.1. Classification (NCBI taxonomy): domain Bacteria; kingdom Pseudomonadati; phylum Bacteroidota; class Flavobacteriia; order Flavobacteriales; family Flavobacteriaceae; genus Flavobacterium; species Flavobacterium sp. GW823-FHT06G12. Next base: position 274,472 of record NZ_JBXAHE010000005.1, on the reverse strand, counting down.
GGTTTTTAAAGTGAATCTTATTGTCACCCTGAGCGAAGTCGAAGGGCCAAATTAATATATCAATTAATAGGCTTTGGCTTATTTTAAATAAAATATAAACATGAGTTTACAAACACAAATCATGGACGAAATCAAAACGGCCATGAAAGCAAAAGATACAGTAGCTTTAGAAGCTTTAAGAGCTGTAAAATCAGAATTATTATTGGCTTCAACAGCTTCAGGATCAAAAGAAGATTTATCTGAAGATGAAGAGATTAAATTACTTCAAAGATTGGTTAAAACTCGTAAAGAAAGCGCAAGAATCTTTACAGAACAAAATCGTCCAGATTTGGCAGAACCAGAATTGGCTCAAGTTGCTGTAATCGAGAAGTTTTTACCTGCTCAATTAAGTGAAGAAGAAGTAGAAGCTGTAATTGCAAAAATCATTGCTGAAACAGGAGCTTCTGGAATTGCTTCAATGGGTAAAGTAATGGGATTAGCATCTGCTCAATTAGGAGGAACTGCTGAAGGAAAAACCATTTCTACAATTGTGAAAAAATTACTTTCGTAATTTTTAAATTCCAATAAAGAAATTCCAAATTCCAAATTGGAAAACTCAACATATAAATTCCAAATTTCAAGTTTAAGATTGGAATTTGGAATTTCAAAAATTGATTTTTTTTTTTTTAACTGACCTCGTAGTTCAACTGGATAGAATATCAGATTTCGGCTCTGAGGGTTGGGGGTTCGAACCCCTCCGGGGTCACTATAAAATTTAAAAAGCCTGAGAATATACATTCTCAGGCTTTTTTTATGGTTCAAATATAAATGTTGTATAAAGCTTTGTTATCTATTAGTCGTCGCAATCATAGAAACCTTGTTTGTATTTTCGCATTGCTTTGCGTCTTATTTTTTTAACCATCCTAGCAGCTTTTTTAGTATAGTAGTACAATCCCGTGTCTCTGAATAAGTGAGCTGTGTAGCAATTTTTTTCGGTTACTGTAATTTCAATCGGTCTTTCTCCGAAAGGCGAAATAACTAAAACGTCATCTAATTTTGCCTCTATACTAAATTTGCCATCTACATCTGTAAACGTTTTCAAATCTGTTCCTTTCACACTAACTTCAACTTGTGCAGGCAGTAAATGATCTTCAAAAACAAATCCCCAGATTATTTTATTCTTTTTATCTGTTTCCTGCGCGAAAGAAAAAGCAGTAAAAAGTAATAGTAAAAAAAGTATTTTATTCATAATATACGGCATTATCTTTTCAAGCTTACAATTTACTTTGGTTGCTTTTTAGAGTTTTTAAAAATATAGTAAACCGAAAATAAAAAGACAATACCATAAATAACTGCCATTGCCGGATTCTCAAATTTCAGATTCTTAAAATCAAATTGCTTGTATAAGGTTACACCTAAAATGATGGCTACGACCCAAAAAACAAATGTAATAGGTTGGTTTTTATTTTCTGTATTCATATTGGTTATTGCTAAATATTTGTAATTCAGATTTACAATTTATCTTGTTCAGTCCTTATCAGATCAAAGATTTTTTCATTTTTGAAGTTTTCTTTAAATAAACTTATTAAAGGTGCAGTTGGACTTTTTGGATATTTTTTTACAAAACGGTCAAACTCTTGAATATTTTCTGGATAAATATATTTTTCATCTGTCGCTCTTTCGGCAGTTGGTGTGTTATCTTGACCAACTAAATAATCCATTTGATAATTTTTGTATTCTTCTTTTACAGATGGAATCAATTTTGAATCAGGATATTTTGTCATAAAATTTTCCCATGAAATTATTCTGTCTCCCAACTCTTTAAAAGAGATTACAAGCCCAGCATCTGCAGAATAAAGTGTTTTGTTTTCTTCACTTTTCAGATACAAATAATCTTTGTAATCGTTTGTTACATAATCTTTGAAGATCTTATAATAAAAATCTGGAAGCGTTTCAATTTCAACATATCCTTCTCCAATTTCAAAATACTCTAACTGATGTTTTGAAAGTTCGTCGCCTAAAAGTTTCACTTCTTTTTTAGCATTTTTCTCTTCATTGTAAAATTTATCTAATACCCCTGATTCTTTTTCTTCGATCTGTCCCAGCAAAACATTATTTTCTTCACAATATTTCTCATACAATGCATTAGCGGCTTCTTTATTAGCAATCGATTTTAATTTGAGAATAACTTCATTTTTGTTTTTAGAAAATTGCTCCAATAATCCCAAATCTGATTTTACTGTTTCTGATGAGCCTTCAACTTTGGTACTATCTTTCTTTATTTCTTGTTTGTCAGAAATGTTTTTGTTGTCTGTTTGTTTGCAAGCTGAAAGTAAAATTCCAGAAACAATCATTACGAAGATTTTTCTCATTTTATAATTGGGTTTATTCTGCTAATATAAAAATATTTAAAGTATATTTTAATCATAAAAAAAGGACAAAAGATATCTTTTGTCCTTTTTCTTATTTAAAGTTTCATTTTATTTTAACTGTTCATCAATGATTACTCCTAGATCAGTATTAGAATTATCATAAGCAAGAATATTACCCGTTTTGTCAATTACAATTCGTGTTGGAATAGCCTGTATTTTGTAATTGGTAACAACTTCTGTTTTTGAATCGAAAAGAACATTAAAATCGAATTTTTTATCTGTTATATACGAAGTAACTTTCTTTAGTACGTCTTCCTCTTTGCCATTTTCCCAAGTATTTACAAACAGGAAAGCGACATCTTTATCTTTATATTTAGTCACTAAATGCTGCATTTTTGGAAAAGAAGCTTTGCATGGTCCGCACCAAGTTGCCCAGAAATCAAGAACAACCACTTTTCCTTTATAATCTGAAAGTTTTGTTTCTTTTCCTTCTAGATTTTTCAAAGTAAAATCAATGGCGTTTTTACTTCCAAATTTTTCAAGAAGATCTTTGTTTTTATTTTCTTTTGCTAATAATTCTGTTTTTTGCTGAATAGCATCATATTCAGCCATAGGTAATTTCTTTTCAATGTAAATTTCTTTTAGTTTAGCAAGAAATGCAGGCGATGTATTGCCTTTACCAATTTCGTCTTCAATATAAGCTTTTACTTCGTCTTTACTCTTTACTTTGTCAAGCATTGCTAGATAGCGTTCTTTGCCTCCAGCGTCCAATCCGTTAAGAGCTTTAACTTCGCTTTGGTATTTAAAAGCTTCGTCATATTTACCTTGTTTGTATAGCAGAAGCGCGTAAGTATCTGCATACATGTTAAAATCATCATTGTAATTGGCATTATAACATTCTTTTCGTTTAGCTTCAAGAATGTCTAATGATCGTTTAGAAACTTTCGTGGCAAAATCAATATTTTTTACAGGCATTGTTAAATCTCCTCCAGATTTACCCCAAGCAAAATTATTGTATGTGTCTGCTGGAAGAACTAAATAAGGCTCACAAGCTATGGCCTTTTCCCAATTTTCTTTGTCTAGATATAAAGATGCCAAAACAGAATAAAAAGAATTTAAAGATCTTTTTGAAGTGTCATTAAATTTTGTTTTAAATGTATTAAGGCTTTCTAAGACAGAAGCTTCAGTTTTATCAGGCTGATCATAGAAATTTCTCATAAAATCCATAGCATCAATTCTATTTTTAGGATATCTTTCTGAAATTTCCTTTTTCAATTTTATTGCTTGATCTTGGGTTTCGTTATTAGAATTATAAATATAATAAGCGGTAGTTAGATAATCTTCGGTATTTCTTTTTACACATTTATCGGCAAAAGCAATGAGGTCTTTTGTTCCTTGTTCTTTATCGATAGATTTTTTAGTATACAAATACTCCAAAGAAACTTTATCGTCTCTTAGCTTCGGATATTTTGCAAATATTGCGTCATATTCGGCAATTAGTTCTTCTGGCTTTGAATTCGATTTTAGTTTAAAAAAGTAACCTCCATTACTTCTAACGAAAACTTCGTCTACTAGACTTTTTCCTAATTCAGTGTCATTTTCTGTTTTTAGTAGAACAGAATAGCCTTTTTCGTTATTGCTATCGGCAATCTTTTTTGAATCGTTTATTGTTACTAGAATCACTCTGACAGAATCAGAAACTTTTGTGGTAAACTCAAAACGTTTTCCACTTTTTTTTAACGGACTTATTTCAGAAGAAAAATCAGTAGAGGTAATAGATAAAATATTTGCTTTGGCGTTGTCTTCTATAAGAATACCTTGCGGAGGTTCGTAAATATAGGTATTGGGTTTGCCTACATTAAATTTATTATCTTTTAAATAGATTTTTCCGCTTTGAGAAAAAGCAGTGTTAAAGATTGTGAGAAGTAATAAAAGAATAGTTTTTTTCATTTGTTTTTGGTTTTTTGATTGATGATTTCTTAAATTTTAACGAATGCTAAATTATACAATGTTGTCTTTGTACGATTTTTATTAAGAAAATATTAGCATAAAAACGCAAATAATTTTAGACAATCAAAATTTTAGATTGCAAAAGAGTGGCCTAAATCTTTTACTCCAATTGCGGTTCTATAAAATTCATAACCTTTTTCAGAGCGATCAGGAAGAAACCTTTCGCGATATTCATCGGCGCCTAAATCTTCTAAAAGTTTAATGTCAAACTGATTTAAAAAGTTCGGCACATCTTCTGGAAGCAATCCAAAAGTCCAGTGTTCTTCTATGTTTTCGAGATCTTCTAGCAATTTTTTTCCGCCTAGAAAAGAATCAGGATTTTGAAGAATATCTTTATGTACATAAGTAAAAATAATATGACTGTTGTTGGCAAATTTTGAGATAAAAGAAAAAGTACTTTTCACGGCTTCTTCAGTCAAGTAATTCGTAACGCCTTCCCAAATTACCGCTGTAGGTTTTGAAAAATCTAGATTGTGTTTTGTAGCCAATTGATCGAGATCTTCTTTATTAAAATCAATTTGAAGAAAAGTCACGTTTTCTGGAATTTTGCCAATACGTTTTTTATAGATTTCAGCTTTAAAATTTGAAGTATTCGGATGATCAATTTCTATTACGGGAATTGATTTTAGAAAACCAAGACGAACCGCTCTGGTATCAAATCCGGCACCTAAAATTATAACTTGTTCAACTCCTTTAGAAATGGCATTTTCTAGTAAATTATCAATGTATTTTGTTCTTGCAATTCCAGAAGAAAGAGCTCCAGGAATCTTTTTGTTTATAATGTCGCCAATATATTTTCTAAAAAACGGATATGGAGACAAGTTTACAGCAAGCCTCAATTTTGAATCTATAAAATGTATGGCATAAGGATCTGAAAATAATCTTTCGTTTTCATAACGTTTTGTTTCCAACGCTCTAAAGAAGGCCATATATTGCGCCGTTCTACTTGTTTTTGATGCTTTCATTCTGTTTTTATTTTTTCGAAAACAAATTCTCTACAACCCAAGCTGGGCCAATTAATAAAAACTGAAGATCTTTTAGAAACGAAGGTTTTTTGCCTTCAATATTATGTCCGTAAAATTGTCCGACCCACGCTAAAGCGAAAACAATAAGCGAGAAAATCCATAACGGAAAAAGTTGCGAAATGTAGTAATTTACAATTAGGCAAAGAATAGAAAAAATGGCAATCTTAATAGCCATTGCAATTGATAATCTGATATAGAAAACGAGAACAAAAAGCAAAACGAGAAATGCCCAATTTTCGATAATAGGAGCGTTTAATTGTAATGTATTGGAGATTATCGTACTCGGAATACTCATAAGTAAACCAACGATTGAAAAGAAAATAGCAGGTACACAAATATAATGTATCGCCTTGTTTTTTGGGTTCTGATGACTTACGGCATATTCTGCAAACCATTGATCTAATGTTCTCATTTTTTGTGGTTTTAAGGTTAGATGCGTAAATCTAATGAAATTTCTTTTAGGTTTTACCGTGCTGTATTTTCATTATTTGATCGACAATAGAAATGGCTTTTTCTAATGTAATTCCGTTTTCCTGATCTAAAGTTAAAGGATGATTTTCTTCGATCATTTTTATTTCGGGAATTAAACCTAAATCTTGTTCGATTGCAATTGTTTTAAGCGAAATAGTTTTGCCGTAAGTTGGCACATCTGTCTGCATCCAGCCAAAGTAAGGCTCTTGATTTACTCGGTTTGGATCTTCCCACAAATCCATTCTCAAACAGAAATTATCTTCGCTTATCGTAGTCCATACATTAAAAACCAAATCTTCATGATAATCTACAATAGGAATAGTTAATCTGCCACGATGAAAAAAATGTTCTTCGTCGATATAACACCAGCTTCCTCCGTATTCAATTCTTTGTTCTCTTTCTTCGGGCGGAATGGCAAAATAATAAGCAGGAAATTCATTTCCGAAACACAAAGGCATTTCATCAAAAACTTCTCCGCAGCAAGAACATTTGTAAATATACATTTTTAATTTTTTAAAGAATCGACATTCTGATTGTACTGAAAAACATTGTCCCATAATTCGTCAATTGCAACAAGCGCTTCATTGAGCGGAATCACGTTCCATTTTTCATTAGTTTCTATTCCTAAACCAATGCTTTTTAATTTTAATAAAGCATCGTTTACATCAAAATCTAAGTCGGTATTTAGTTGGGTTTTAAACCAAGATTCTATTTGATTGTCTAGTTCTTCTGCTGTTAAAGATTTTTCGCTTTCGTGCAAAAAAGTATAGGCAAGAATCGTTTCTTTTAAAGCTTCTTCTTCAGAAGAATTTAGTAAAGAATAAAATGCTCCGCTGTTGTTTCCGACATTTTTAAAATACAAACTGTCTGAAAGCGTTTTAGAATAACGGATTTTTTTGTTGATGAAATTGTTGTATTGACGAAAACAATATGCTCCTAAAATTCCTAGTGCAATTAAACCTTGATTTAAAGAAGTTTTACTGTTTAATAAATCTATTGTTTCGCCCGTTTGATAGGCTTCGTACATATTAATTAGAGCAGGAATCACTTTTGCACTTAATAGAGAAAGTCCACCAAAAACACCCGGAACCCAAAGCAATAATTTATCCTTTAGAGACATTTTCGGAATGGCATTTGGAAAAACCGTTTCGAGATCGTTTTTAGGAACGCGTTTAAAGATTTTTAAAGCAATAGAACCTGGATCAATAGGCATTTTGCCCAATTTGACTTTCTTTTCTTTAAGATAATCTGCATCGCTATAATTCAGATAAATGAGAACACGATCATAATATTCAATCTCGACTTCTTTGGTCCAGAAAAAGTATTTTTTGATCTTTTCTTTAGCTTTATGATGTCCGCGTGCGTAAAGTTCGAAATCTTTAAAAGCATTAAAATCGATAGAAAGATTGAGTCCAATCAAATCAGATTCGTCAAAAGCTTCGTTTAATGCTTTCTGATCGATTCTATAGTAATTGCCGCGTTCTAAAACTTTGAGAAGTGTTTCTTTAAAAACAGGAAAATTGCTTTTATTGATAAACTGTTCACGTTCTTTTTCGCTTAAATCTGGATCGTAGAGCGCGTAATGCTGTTTTAGATTTCTATTTAGGTTAAAAGATTCGTAATGATAATAATGTTCGATAATTTCGAACAACTTCTTAAAATCGCTAACCTTATCTGGATTTTCAGCAAAAGCTAAAATTTGCTGTTCCAGTAAAAATTCTTTATTAAACGGAATATAATGTTCTCTAGTCATTTGGACTTTAATTTCTTGGCATTTACAGAACGCAAAAATACAGCCTGAAATTTGATTTTAGGCTTTATGTATGATGTTTTTTTTAACGCAAAGAGCGCTAAGAATTTTTAATTAAAGACTTAATGAAACCGCAAAGTTCGCAAAGCTTTATGGCAACATAGTTTTCCCGCAGATTTTGCAGATTAAGCAGATAAAACAAAATCTCTTAGATCTGCTAAATCTGCGAGAGAAAAACTTTGCGAACTTTGCGTTTTAAAAAAGATTCTAATTACTATCTAATATTCAAATATAACCCGCAGTTTCAACCGCGGGATGCTCAGAGATGAATTGTGATATACTTTGTGTCCCCGTGGTTGAAACCACGGGCTATGTTGAAATAAAATTCGTAAAGCTTTGTGTAGATAAAGCTTTGCGTCTTCAAAAACTTCTCAAAAAAACTTAGCGAACTTTGCGTAATTCTTTGCGTTCTTTGCGGTAAAATAGGCAGTTAGATAAACAAAAAAAAGTGAAATTTCCAATCGGTACCAGCGATTTGAAATCCCACTTTCTGTTCCAAAAAAAAAGTGACAAAAAATTAAGAAGCTCTCTAGAAGCTTTTTTTAGAAACTAAAAATTATTCAATGCAATATTACCACTAAATAAAATTGTGGCTATAGGTGTTTTTACCTGTTTTTGTAAACAGTTTAAGATTTTGAGTAGTTGTGTCGAAAATGTTATTGTAATACCGTTTTTTTGAGTTCGATTACGCCTTGAATGTATTTTATTAATTCTTCTTTGGTTACAGCAAAAGGCGCTTTTTCTGCTTCAAATTTCAAATATAAATTGGCAATACTTTCGGCATCTAGATTTTCAGTAAGGTAGTGGTGTTCTGAATATTTTATAAGATGATCTACAAAAAGTTCGCGTCTCTTTCCTTTTTCGATTGTTTCAGGATCGCCTTCTCTAATTTTTTCGATTACAGATTCTGGCAAATCGATGGTTAGATACATACAATCTACAGAAACTTTTGAAAGCATTTCTTTGGGGACCCTTCCCGTTGCATCGCAATAAGCGCATGGTGCAGGAACCCATTTTAATTGTCGGTTTAAACGGCGGATATCATCCCAATCAACAAATCTTTTTCCAAGGCATCTTGGACATTTTATAGTAGATCTTTTAAAAAGATTAAAAATGGACATTGGTTTTTAAATAGCTTAGGGGTTGGTTTGTCGCGAATTTAAAGAATTAAGTAGGAAAAGTTACTAGAATCGTTATTTTTTTTAAGAAAAAAATTAACAAAATCGCAAACCTGAATACGTGAGCACTTGTCTAATAATTCGGAAATGTATTTTTAAGATTCAGAAACCGCTTATTATTATTGAGATTCGCGATTATGATATTGTATTAGATTTAGTACAAACGAAATTTTTAATCTATTTTCTGATTGTACGAAAAGTTATAGTTTTGTTTGCGGAGAAAGGTTTTAATGAAATAAAAAACTTTAAAGAATTTTAAATATCTTTGAATTATGAGCACAGCAACAAAACCAAAACATATAGGCAGAAACATTAGCCGAATTAGAGAGTTTAGAGGTATGAAACAAGAAGCCCTAGCGATTGCACTTGGCATGAGCCAGCAATATGTTTCTACTCTTGAAGGAAGTGAAACCATCGACGACGAAAGACTAAATAAAATTGCCGAAGCTTTAGGCGTTTCTGTAGAAACCATTAAGAATTTTAGTGATGAAGGGGTATTCAATTACTTTAATACTTTTAACGAACCTAATTTTGCAAATAGTAATGGTGCATTTGGTCAAAATAATACTTGTTCATTTAATCCTCTAGATAAAGTTGTAGAACTTTATGAGCGTTTGGTTCAGGCGGAGAAGGAGAAAGTAGAGTATTTGGAGAAGTTGTTGAAGGAGAAATAATATTTATAGAATAATATAAAATGGAAAAAAGAGACTTTTGTGAGAAAGTCTCTTTTTTTATTCTTAGTTTTTGCTGGCGCGATCATCTCGCTCGTGCAAATCTTGTAGAGATACTTTGCGCTCACGAGCAAGACGCTCGCGCTAGCTGGGGAAATTTAATTAGAACTAAGTAATTAAAAGACAGTAAATTCTCAAAAAATAACTAATATTGTATTTAGAAACTAATTAATAAATGAGTGAGAATAAACCTAAAAGAAAAAGAATAACTGTTTCAACTGGTAATGTAGTAGTTGGATCATTAACAAAGTATATTCCTAATTCCTGCACACAAACAGGCAGACAATTTCATAAAGCTGTAATTCATACAGATGTAGAATTATGGTTTGAAAAACATTGCGATGCCAGACAAATAGAACGTGGATTAGAGTCGAACACACTTCAAGATTTAACTGTTAGATGTATTAATCATATATTCTATTACCAATTAAGATATCCTACTCATGTATTAATACAATACCCGGAAAAAAGAGGTATAAAATATAGATTTATATTACAAGAAAGAAATCAGGATGGTAACCTTCTAAATATAGCAACAGAAATACATTATGTTGATATTGGAATATACGAAATCACATTAGTAACAGCAATGATAGAAGAAAACTTTAATATATTTGATACACAATTGGTACTTAGAGTTGATGGAGAAAGTTCATACTTATTTAAACAAGTAAACAAAAGATTAGTGGAAGTAGCAAGATACATAGGATAATTTATATTGATAGTATTGATGTGTAATTATAGAAAAAAAGAATAAAAAAGCTTTTAATATAAAACAATTCTAATAGTATCTTTGTATAAGAATCATAAGACAGGGTAGAAATAAATCTGAACGGTCTAACAGACAGGGTTTAAAGTTATCTGAACGGTCTTAAAAAATTAAAGCCTCCTAAATTTGGAGGCTTTTTTATTTATAATTGCTCGCAAAAAACTAGAAACATACAAATTCTAGTGTATAAAGGGTATACTTACCATTTTTTAAATATCTCTAGTTAATGGGGAAAATGTGTTTTTTGTTTCATATTTCATCTTGATAGCTGATAGGTAGGATATTGCCAAAGACTAGGTTGTCAATATCAATAGATTTATCATTATTCAGAAAATCCTGTATTTCGAGTTGGTTTTTTGTAGTTTTGAAAGTTGGATTAGAGAATATTGGATTGTAGACACGAGATAAGCTAAAACCAATTTGGCATTTAGGTGTTAATGATTCATATGAAACCTTTGAAGAATTTTTAATTCCAAATTCAATATCTACATTAGTTAAATCAATTTCGGCAATTTGGTCCGATTTTGCTTCAATTAGTATATTACTTTGAGTCGAACCACTAATAAATATAATAGAATTTCCAGCATCAATAATAGATGAAACTAGGACATATTTTTTTAGCCATCTATCTTGTTTGTACAATTCTATGATCTGATCACCGATAATTTTTAAATTATCTATTTGTAAATATTTGACTTCAGCAGCAGAGAAAAAAAGTGATTTTTCTGATGAAAAAGAAAAATCAATTTGAGCTTTTAATAATGGAATTCCATTTGTTCCGATGTCTCCTTTTGCGTTAAAACGTATTCCTACGCTACCTTCAGACTTAAATGTCTCATATGATGGATCATTATCAGGGGTTATATTAAAATCAATTTCGAAATCTTTTTTTATGTTTCCATATCTTATGAAGTATCCATTTTCCATAACACCATATGCACCAAGTTCAATTGGTCTAGAAGGTGGAAAATTTGCTTCGTGATTAGTAAAATGTTTACTAAAGTGTGTCTTGAAAATTCTATCTACTTGTCCCATAATTAAAAAATTAAAATTAATTTCTGTATTTGATTTTTATGATTTACTTTATTTTTACTTGCTATTGATATTCAATCTTAAGTTTTTAAACGTAGTAATTTTATATGACAAGATTACTAAAATTCTGAAGAAGTCTATTGCGTATTTATACGGTTTTTTACTGTTAAATAATTTGTATTTAATTGTAAATAAGTAATTTGTGTGTTTTTTTTATTGTTGTAGGTTATTTCGAGAAACCATTTAATAAAATCTGATATTTCCTTCCAACAGGAATAACATCGCCATTTGAAATAGTAATGTTTTTAGAGGTAACAGCAGAAATTTTAGTCGTATTTACAATATAAGATCTGTGAACTTGAAGGAAATGCGCACAATCAATTTCGGCACTTATACTTGCAAGCGAACCGTAAATGACAATTGGAGATTTTAATTTGCAATTGTACAATTTCATGTAATTGCCCAGACTTTCGATGTATAGAATATCAGAAAGAGGCGTTTCAATTACTTGTCCGTTAGAGCGGTAAGAAAGGACTTTTTCGTCGTCGCTGTTTTCTTTTTTTAGATTATTTCCAGAATGATATGTTTTGGCTTTTTCTATTGCTTTTGAGAATTTATCAAACGAAATAGGTTTTAGTAAATAATCAATCGCATCGTTTTGGTACGCCGAAAGCGCAAAATCTGAATAAGCCGTTGTTACAATCGTAATCGGGCGATTGGGTTGCAGTTCCATTAATTCTACACCCGAAATTACAGGCATATTAATGTCTAGAAAAATAATATCGTATTGGTTTTCGTTGAGCAATTTTATGGCTTCCATACCATTAAAAGCGCTTCCAGAATGTTCCAGTTCGTCAAATTTAGAAATGTGCGAAATCAAGGCTTTGTGCGCAGGCGATTCGTCATCGATTATTAGACAGCGGTAGGTAAGTGCCATATGGTTAGTTTTACGGTAAACATATTTTTCTCTTTTTTACAGCTCAAATTGTGTTTTAGGCCGTAAACTTCCAAACGTCTTTTTAGATTTTCAATTCCGATTCCGGTGCTCGAAAGTCGCGAACCCGAATCGAGATAATTGTTTTTCAATGTAAAAATTACGCCTTGGCATCGCACTTTCAAATCCAGATTAATAAACGGTTCTGGAGTTTCGGCAGAAAACTTCACTGCGTTTTCTACCAAAGGCAGAAAGAACAAAGGCGGAATCTCGATTTGATCGTGCACCCCTTCAATGTTTTGCTTTACAGCGAGCCTTTCGTTTCTAAAGGTATAATATTCGATATATTTTTTTATGAAAGCGATTTCTTCTTCCATTAAAACAAAATCTTTTTTAGAAGCTTCAATTTGATAGCGCAGCATGTCTGAAAGATTCAGGATTCTATCTGGAACTTTGTCGGGTTCTGCGAGGGCTTCTCCGTAAAGATTATTCATTGCATTCAATAAAAAATGCGGATTCAATTGCTGTTTTAAAAACGAAAGTTCAGACTTAAAATTCATGATGTCTTTATCGGCCTGACTCATTTTTTTGGTAATCACAATATGAAGAAAATAAAAGAAAGAACCGTTTATAATAAGCGATAAAATTTGAAGTGTTTTAAAATTTCCTAATCCGACAAGTGGGAAAAACCAGTTCATAAAAAAGTAAAAACCAGTCCAATAAACGGCAAGAAGCGTAAAGAAGATTTTAAACTTTTTATGAAACAGAAAAGGTTTGATAATGCAAATATTGAAAATCGTAATCCAAACAATACACGGAAAATAACCTACAGCTATTTTGCTCAGAATATACGACCAGCTATGTCCGTCTAGTTTTATTTCGTCGTAAACACAGGCCAGAATGACTAAGTAGACAAGTGTATTTACGAGAAGATTTCGCAAAAAGAAGTTTTGATAGATTTTTGTAATTGTCATAACGGCAAAAATACTATAATCGTATAGTTTATAATCATTTGAAAGCAATAATTTATACCAACGCCATTCGTATAAATCATACGCCACTGGTATAAAATTGCTATAAAAAGAGAGACATGTCAATTACTTTTGGATTCAAATTTTATCTATACTCCGTAATCCTTTATTCTAATTTATGAAATCTAAAATCATGTCTTTTGTGTTTGTTTTTTCCACTTTACAAGTAATAGCTCAAGAAAAGGAGCCAGGCGTAAAAACCTTTGCTAAAGCCGTGGTTGATAAATTTCCAAATACACGAACTTTTGATGTTCAATATGAAGCTTTAGGGCCATCAAATTACGATTCAAGATTGTTTGGAAACAAATATGAAAAAGGAAGAATTGAAGATCACAATCGTTTCAAAGCGGCTTTCAATCTTCCGTTTTATGCTTCAAAATCTAAAAAACTGGTTTTAACGACTTCGCTTCGCTATAAATATGAAAATTTTGGTTTTGGAGATATTTATAATTATCAAACCAATCAAACGTATACAAAAGAAAATCAGGAATTTCATTTTTGGGCAGGAGCATTGACAGCAACTTACATGTCGACACTTTTTAAGAAACCAGTCATTTACAACGCAACAGCAACAATTGACGGAGACGAAAAAAAATTACAAAGGTTAAAAGGTTTTGCATCGGCAGTTTTAGTGCTAAAAAGAACACCTTCAACCACTATTACCGCTGGGGCTCTAGTATTGCTCGATCCATCATCGATTGTACCTGTTACGCCGCTTTTTTCTATAAACCATAAATTCAAACAATCGAAATGGGATATGGACTTTATTTTGCCTCAGCGTATATTATTTAGAAGAGAATTGTTAGAAAACGGAAGAATTTCGTTAGGAACCGAGTTAAACACAGAAAATTTTTACTTGAATTTAGATAACCAAAATTTGAGAGGTGTTTACGAGCTGAATCAGTTAGAATTAAAATCTGGAATTACTTATGAATACAGTTTTACTCCTAAACTGATTGCATTTGTAAAAGGAGGCGTAAACAATGTTGTAAGTGCGAGACTAACAGAAAAAGGAGAGCGAACCAACCGTTATGTTTACGATCAGAAAGAAGATGCGCAAGGGTATTTTAGATTTGGAGTTTCATATAACCTTTTTAATCGAAAGTAAAATGTACAAGTTAAAAGAATTAAAAGAAGCAGAGATGATAGTAGAGATTTTTAAAACCAATGTTCAGAAAAAATCTGATGGAGATTACATAATTGCAGTGATGCAAAATCAATTTCCAAATTACAAAATCAATTTTGATTTGGAAGATTGCGATAAGATATTGAGAGTTGAAGGTTTTGATTTGCAGTGTAATAGTGTAATGAATCACGTAAGTGGTTTGGGTTATACTTGTGTGCGATTGGAATAATTTTGCATTTTAAATCAGGTGTAAATACGCTACCGTATTTGTTTTTTTTGTAAGTATTTTGTGTAATATTTTAATTCCAAAAATAATACTGAAATGATAAGTTTTATACTTTCTCTTTTTCTTTTTCTTCTCACACAGTTATTCTAATTTAGCTGTTTATTCCTTAAATAGGGCTTTCTGTTGCTTTTTATTGAGCAAAAGGTTTGTTCTTTTTTTGCGTATTATTTTTTTAATTTTGCGCCATGAAAAAAACATTCCAACTCTTCGATTTTAGCCAGAAAGTCAATTATAAAAACGAAATTTTAGCTGGTTTAACTGTAGCAATGACGATGATTCCAGAATCGCTGTCGTTTGCTATTTTAGCAGGATTTCCGCCTTTAGTTGGGTTGTACGCCGCTTTTATTGCAGGTTTAGTTACGGCAATTTTTGGAGGAAGACCAGGAATGATTTCTGGCGGAGCAGGAGCTACCGTGATTGTTTTAATCGCCTTGATGAAATCGCACGGAATAGAATATGTTTTTGCGGCTGTAGCTCTCGGCGGTGTTGTCCAGATTTGTATCGGACTTTTTAAACTCGGAAAATTTATTAGATTGGTTCCGCAACCCGTAATGTTTGGTTTTGTAAACGGTTTGGCAGTTGTGATTTTTATGTCGCAATTGGAGCAGTTTAAAACGGTTGTTAACGGTCAGGTTTCTTGGCTTCAGGGAACTCCTTTATATATTATGCTTGGTTTGGTCGCTTTAACCATTGCGATTGTTTTAATTTTTCCGAAGATTACAAAAGCGGTTCCAGCATCTTTAGTAGCTATTATGGTTGTTTTTGCAATCGTAATTATTTTTAATATCGAAACCAAAACGGTTGAAGATATCGCTTCGGTTCAAGGCGGATTTCCTCCATTTCATATTCCGAATATTCCGTTTTCTTTTGAAACTTTAAAAGTAATTTTTCCTTATTCTGTAATTGTCGCTGCTGTTGGTTTAACAGAAGGTTTATTGACGCTAAATTTAGTAGACGAAATCACAGGCACAAGAGGAAATAGTAATAGAGAATGTATTGCGCAAGGAAGCTCAAACATTTTAAATGGTTTTTTCTACGGAATGGGCGGCTGCCCAATGATAGCGCAAACATTAGTAAATCTTGGAGCTGGTTCTAGAGCAAGGCTTTCTGGAATTATTGGTGCTTTGACCATTTTAATGATTATCCTTTTTGGTGCTCCCGTAATTGGAAAATTGCCAATGGCGGCTCTAGTAGGAGTGATGATGATGGTTGCTATTACCACTTTTGAATGGGCAAGTTTTAGGATTATAAATAAAATGCCAAAACATGATATTTTTGTTGGAATTCTAGTTGCTGTAATTACAATTGTATTACATAATTTGGCGTTGGCTGTTTTAATTGGAGTGATTATTTCTGCTTTGGTTTTTGCTTGGGAAAGTGCCAAAAGAATTCGCGCTAGACATTATATCGATGAAAATGGAGTAAAACATTACGAAATTTATGGACCATTATTTTTTGGTTCAACCAGTGCTTTTTTAGAGAAGTTTGATATACAAAACGACCCTAATCATATTATAATAGATTTTAAAGAAAGTCGTGTTTCAGACATGTCGGCGATTGAAGCTTTGAACAATTTGACCAAAAAATACAATCAGTTAAATAAAACCGTAGAGTTGCAGCATTTAAGTGCCGATTGCAGACAATTACTGAAAAATGCGGATGCAGTTATAAATGTTAATGTTATTGAAGATCCGACTTATAAGGTGGTGTCTTAATAATTGTTAATTGTGAATTAATTCAAATCGATTTTCTTCTGTAGAGACGCACTGCTTTGTGTCTACGTAAAGTATCTCAAAAAGTTAAACCCGACAGGTTTTTAAAACCTGACGGGTTTGCTATTTTTATCCGAATCGCTCAGGGTGACATTCGATTTTGCAACAGATAAATTTATGCTTTATTGGCTTGCCTCCAGCTTTAGCTGGAGGAATAAAAAGGGCATTAGAAAAGGCTTTAGCCAAACTAGCGAGTTTGGCTAAAGCCTTTCAAGATGTTTAAATATGCAGACCTCCAGCTAAAGCTGGAGGCAACTGAATATATTGAGCTATTCCAATTCAAAAAATTATCTAATTATCAAATTGCCACATTATTTAATTTAGCGCAGCGTATCCTCAATATCACTCAGCTTTCCGTCAATTTCGCCTACTTGCAAGCCTAAAATATGAGCAATTAAAGGATAAACCGAAACATTCTGAAATGTTTTTACTTTCTTGTTTACTTTAAAAGCAGGACCTTTTGCGTAAAAAATAGCATGCATATCTTTTTCGTTATTGTCATAACCATGCGTTCCGCCATTTATATGCGTGCTTTCTTTGCCAACAAGACTCCATCCTTTGTCGGCTTCAATAACAAAATCGTGTACACGCGGATTCGTTCCGTAATGTAATCTTTTAGGAACTTCGGTTGATTTCCAGAATTTAATGTGAGGCACTTTTTTTAAAGCATTAGCAATCGAATCTTGATAGCCCGGTTTTGCCTGTAAACTCATAATCGGATTAATAACGTCTTTATAACCTAACCATTCTGGCTTTATATAATCTAAAACGGCTACTTTTTTATCATTGCTAATATCAGCCATTCCGTGATCTGAAACGATGATTAAATTGATTTGTTTTCCAATAGGCAATTGATCTAATCTTCTAGATATTTCTCCCATAATGGAATCCATTTTGATCACTGTTTTTTCAGTTTTTGGCGAATGCGGACCAAAATTATGACCCGTATGATCTGGTTCGTCAAAATATAAAGTAACCAAATGCGGACGTTGTTTTTCTGGAAGCTGCAGCCATTTCATAACCGTATCGATTCTAGCTCCGTACGGAACTTTACCATCATAATTTTTGAAATAACTTGGGTTTCTCTTGTCAATATCAGAACCTGGCCAAAAGAAAGAGGCTGTTTTTACACCTTGCTGTTCCGCTAAATTCCAAATCGGATTTCCGCCATAAAAACGAGAATCATTTTTTGCGTTGCTTGATAAGGAAAAAGATTGGTTTAAAGAAGCATCATAAAAAACATTATTGATGATTCCGTGATGATCTGGATAAAGCCCCGTTACGATTGAATAATGGTTTGGGAAGGTTTTACTCGGATAAGAAGGTTTCATTGATTTGGCATGAACGCCCTCTTTCTCAATTTGCTTCAGATTTGGGAGATTATACATTTTGCCATAATCCCATCGAAAGCCATCCATCGAAACTAAAACTACGTAATTGTCTTTGCTATTTTGAGCTTGTAAAAAAGCAGTAAGAAGTAAAAATGTAAAAGATAAAAAGTGAGTTGTGAATTTTCTCATTGTGCAATTTTAAATAGAATTGCAAAGGTAGAGATAACAGATTTTTTAAAGAAAAAGAGAATGTTAAATAAAAAATGGTTGCCACTAATTGCACTAATTTCCACGAATTATTTTTCTTTTCAGCCACAGATTACACAGATTAAAAGGATTTTTATTTTATGCAGATCATAGATTATAAAAATTAAATTAATCTGCTTGAATCTGTAGAATCTGCGTGAAAATTTTTTAGTGTATCCAATAAAGAAATCCTTTTAATCTGTGTAATCTGTGGCAACTTTTTACAAGCAAAATCATTCGTGGAAATTAGTGCAATTAGTGGCAAACAAAAAAAAAGCGCCAGATAAAAATCCAGCGCTTTTAATTTTTAAGAAGAGAATGAATTACATCATTCCTGGCATTCCGCCTCCCATTGGCATTCCGCCTCCGGCATTTTCTTCTTTAATATCAATTAATGCACATTCTGTAGTCAAGATCATTCCAGAAACAGATGCAGCGTTTTCAAGAGCTACACGAGTTACTTTTTTAGGATCGATAATTCCAGCAGTAAGCATATCTACATATTCGTCAGTTTTTGCATTGTATCCAAAATCACCTGAACCTTCAGAAACTTTAGCCACAACAACAGAACCCTCAAGACCAGCGTTTTCAACGATAGTTCTTAATGGAGCTTCAACAGCACGAGAAACAATTTGGATTCCAGTTGCTTCATCAGCGTTATCAGCTTTTAAATCAGCTAAAGCAAGTTTAGCTCTCAATAAAGCTACACCACCTCCAGCAACGATTCCTTCTTCTACAGCTGCACGAGTTGCGTGTAAAGCATCATCAACTCTGTCTTTTTTCTCTTTCATTTCAACTTCAGAAGCAGCACCAACATAAAGAACAGCAACACCTCCAGCTAATTTAGCCAAACGCTCTTGTAATTTTTCTTTATCGTAATCAGATGTAGTAGTTTCCATCTGACCTTTAATTTGGTTTACTCTGTTTTTGATGATATCAGCTTCACCAGCACCGCTTACGATAGTTGTATTGTCTTTATCGATAGAAACTCTTTTTGCGTTTCCTAACATTTCGATAGTTGTATTTTCAAGAGTATAACCTCTTTCTTCAGAAATTACAGTTCCACCAGTTAAGATTGCGATATCTTCTAACATTGCTTTTCTTCTGTCTCCAAAACCTGGAGCTTTTACAGCAGCAATTTTAAGAGCACCTCTTAATTTGTTTACTACTAATGTAGAAAGAGCCTCTCCGTCAACATCTTCAGCAATAATCAATAATGGTTTTCCTGATTGAGCAACTGGCTCTAATACTGGAAGTAATTCTTTTAAAGAAGATACTTTTTTGTCGTATAATAAAATGTAAGGAGAATCTAATTCAACTTCCATTTTCTCTGGGTTTGTTACAAAGTAAGGAGAAAGGTATCCTCTGTCAAACTGCATTCCTTCAACAACGTCAACGAAAGTATCAGTTCCTTTAGCTTCTTCTACAGTGATAACACCTTCTTTTCCAACTTTAGCGAAAGCTGTAGCGATTAATTCACCAATAACTTCGTCATTGTTTGCAGAGATAGAAGCAATTTGTTTGATTTTGTCAGAATCACTTCCAACTACTTTAGCTTGTTTTGCTAAATCAGCTACGATAGTTTCAACCGCTTTGTCGATACCACGTTTCAAATCCATTGGATTTGCACCAGCGGCAACGTTTTTCAAGCCTTCTTTTACGATAGCTTGAGCTAAAACTGTAGCAGTTGTAGTTCCGTCACCCGCTAAATCATTAGTTTTAGAAGCTACTTCTTTTACCATTTGCGCACCCATATTTTCTAGTGCGTCTTTTAATTCGATTTCTTTTGCAACAGAAACACCATCTTTAGTAACAGTTGGTCCACCAAATGATTTTCCGATAATTACGTTACGACCTTTTGGTCCAAGAGTTACTTTTACAGCATTTGCTAATGCATCAACACCACGTTTTAATCCGTCACGTGCTTCAATATCAAATTTTATATCTTTTGCCATTTTAATTTTTGTTTAAAGTTTGATTTGTTTCAAGTTAAATGAAGTTCTTAATTCTTCGTACTTAATACAATGTTTTTTAGATAATCGCTAAAATATCATCCTCGCGCATGATTAGGTAATCAGTGCCTTCTAGTTTTAACTCTGTTCCTGCATATTTACCGTAAAGAACAGTATCACCAACTTTTACAGTCATTGTGTGATCTTTAGTTCCGTTTCCTACTGCAACTACAGTTCCTTTTTGAGGTTTCTCTTTGGCAGTATCAGGAATAAAAATACCTGATGCAGTTTTAGTTTCAGCTGCAACAGGCTCAATAAGTACGCGGTCTGAAAGCGGTTTTATGTTTAAAGCCATGATTTTATATTATTATAAGTTATACGATTTTTTCTGTTCTATAAACTTTCAGAAACTATGCCATGCTAGAAAAACTGACATTATTTCTTAAAAAAAATGCCAGCTTTGACAGGCTGGCATTAGATTTTTATATTGAGCTAAAATTATTTAGTAGCTGGTGCTGCAGGAGCAGGAGTGTTTCCTTGTGCTGGAGCTGCTGGCGTGTTAGCAGGAGCTTCAGTTTTGTCAATGATTTTAGAATCTGTATCGCTTAAAGATCCAGAGAAGCTTAAGCTTGAAAGTAAAATTAGCACAATTAAAACAGTAGCTAAAGTCCAAGTACTTTTATCTAAAAAGTCAGTTGTTTTTTGTACTCCACCTAACATCTGTGTTCCGCTGATGGTAGAAGACAATCCGCCTCCTTTAGGGTTTTGTACCATGATAACTACGATCAATAGAAAACAAACTATTGTAATTAAAACTAAAAAAATTGAAAATGTGCTCATTACTTAATTATTGTTATTGTTATTTTGTTGTAAAATCTTTATATCCGATATGCGGTCTGCAAAGAAAGTAATTTTTTCTGGATATTTCAAAATTAATATTTCATATGCTTGAATTGCTTTTGTATATTTCTTTTGTTCCAGATATACTCTGGCCAGAGTCTCGGTCATTAAATACGAATTATCCTCTATAGTGGCCTCAATTTGAACTGCTGGAGCGCTTGTTCCAGGTTTAATTGGAGATATTTTCGGATTGGTTTCGATAAATTTATCGATAATTTCAGCCTTCTTTTGTCTCTCTTCTTCTTTAGCTGCTTCAATTTTAGCTTGTTCTTCTGGAGAAATTTCGTTTGATCTGTCAATTGGTTCTGTTCGAGATAATTGAAGCCATTCTTGGAACGAATGTTTTTCACTTAAAGAAAAATCCAATGGTTTTCCGATTTCTAAATGTTCTGCAGCTGTTTTTGCAGGTTCATTCGGTTCTTCTTCTTCAATTATTTCTTGAGGCTGTTCCTCATTTTCCTCACGAATCTCTTCTTCTTTATCTTCAGCTTTGACACTTTCTTGAATTATTTCTTTTGGTTCTTCGGGTGCTTTTGTTTCAGCTTCTTTAATAGAAGAAAGAATAGAACGCTCAACAGTATTCATT
Organism: Flavobacterium sp. GW823-FHT06G12; assembly: GCF_058794775.1. NCBI lineage: Bacteria > Pseudomonadati > Bacteroidota > Flavobacteriia > Flavobacteriales > Flavobacteriaceae > Flavobacterium > Flavobacterium sp. GW823-FHT06G12. Next base: position 252,931 of record NZ_JBXAHE010000005.1, on the reverse strand, counting down.
TTGAATTCTGGAATGATCATCTCTTCGATAACGCTGTCATCGTCTTCTTCTTCAGTCGAATTTGTAGCAGGTTCTTCTACGATGGTTTCTTCTATAATAGGATTAACCTCTGTAAGTTGTTCAGCGTTTGCAGCTTCTGCTTCTTTTATAGAACTTAAAATAGAGTTTTCAATGCGCTCATTTTTAGGTTCTTCTTTAAGTTCTTCGATTTCTATTGGTTCTGGTGCAGAAAGCGTTTCAGAAACTTTTATAGAACTTAAAATAGAGTTTTCAATACGATCAATTTTAGGTTCTTCAGTTTGAATTGGTTCAGGAAGCGAAGCTGCCTCAACTTCTTCTACAGCATTTGAAGTGTTAGATTCAACAATTTCGATTTTCTGTTCTACTTCTTCTACAATTGTTGGTTTTTCATAAGTAACCGATTGCGCTTCTTTTATTGTAGCAAAAATGGAAAGATCTATTTCGGGAAGAGGTTTTGGCTCTTCTTGTTTTATTGCAGGTTTTTCAAAAGTTATAGTTTGAGCTTCTCTTATTGCAAGAAAAATAGAAGGATCTATTTCTGGTAATTTTTTAGTCTCTTCTATAATTACTGGTTCATGAGCTTTTATTTCTTCGGCTTGTATAACTTCTTCCGTTTTTGCAGCTTCTTCAACTTTTATAGGTTGTACAACTGATGGTATTTCAATTGAAGGAGTTGGAACTTCTTTAATTGTATCCGACATAGGTTGCTCTTCAAGATCTATTTTTACTTCAATTGCCTTTTGAATTTGCTCTGGCGAAATTATTTCACTGTCAAAAACAGTAATTTCAAGAAGATCTCTCAGTTTTTGTTCGTAAAAATCATTTTGAATCGAGGTAAAAGCCTCAGAAGTGATAAAATCAAATAGAACAGAACGATCAGACGTGTATGCAGCCGTAACTTTTAAAGCATAATTATACTTAAAACTGTTTTGATTGTAAAGTCCTTTTAATCGCAATGCACGCGCACTTTGAAAATACGGAAATTCATTCAAAACACTTCCTAATGCGTCTGCCTGCTTTTCTGTAATAGCATCGGGTTTGTTCATTAAGTAGGTATAATCGCTAACGTTCATTATTTGTTTTTTGTTTAATCGGTTAATTGTTTATTTGTTTTTGGCTGTTTTATCGATTAAACGGTTTTACGATTTAACGATTAAACAAACAGGCAAAACTACCATTTTGCCAATGACTCATTAAAGATGTCTTGAGTGATTCTCTCAAAAATAACTCTGATTGCTTCATTTAAAACAGATCCTGTTGGTAAGTCTCGTCCAGGGAAGTCGTAATAGAATTCAAAAGACTTTTCAAAATCATCTGTTTCTTTTCTTTTATTCATAAATCGCACATTAACACGAATCGATAAACGGTTTTGTGCCGCTTGTTGATCTGCAGTTGCAGTCATTGGAGTTATTCGGTAATCTGTAATTTCACCTTCGTAAACCAAATCTCCGCCATTACTAACTAAGTTTAGGTTGGTTTGATTCATGATCAAATCCTGCAAAGTCAAGGTAAAAGTTCTGTCGATTCCTGGTTCAATTAAATCTGCATTATTCTGAAAGAAGTTAACTTGAAAAGTTTTAGCATCGATTTTTCCAGTTCCTGTAAAATTATAAACAGAACAGCCACTCAACATAAAAAGGCTTAAAAGAGCAAAAAGAGAATATATTTTTTTCATAATGTTTATTGGGAAAATTCCAATTGAGTTCAAATATAAGTAATTGGAATTTGGAATTTGTTTTTTGAAATTTAATTATTTTTATAAATCGAATTGCTTGATTTTACGATATAAAGTTCTTTCAGAAATACCTAATTCATCAGCTGCTGCTTTACGTTTTCCTTTGTTTTTTTCTAATGATTTTTTGATCATTTCGATTTCTTTTTGTTCTAAACGTAAGATTTCTTCTTCTTCGATAGTTTCGGCAAATAAGTAATTGTCGTCTTGCATTTGATAATTATCTTCGCGAACAGCAGGAGTTGTCATAACAGCAGTTCTTGGTTCTTCTTCAAAATCAATTTCGCTATCGTTTTGTTGATTTCCGTAAATCTTCTGAATCAAATTTGGATTAATATCCTGCACTTTAGAAGTTCCGTTTTTCATTAACTCCAAAGTTAGTTTTTTCAAATCGTTCAAATCGCTTCTCATATCAAAAAGCACTTTGTACAAAATGTCTCTTTCTGTGCTAAAGTCACTTTCTTTTTTACTGTCGCTAATAACAGAAGGAAGGTTGCTTCCTTCGGCTGGCAAATAAGATTGTAAAGTAGCAAGGCTGATATCGCGATTAGTTTCTAAAACAGAAATTTGTTCAGCTACATTTCGAAGCTGACGAATGTTTCCGCTCCATCTGAATTTCTGTAAAAGCTGTACTGCATCATCATCCAATTTTAAAGGAGGCATTTTGTATTTATGGGCAAAATCGGCCACAAATTTTCTGAACAATAAATGAATATCGTCCTTTCTTTCTCTTAAAGGAGGTAAAGTAATTTCTACAGTACTTAAACGGTAATACAAATCTTCACGGAATTTACCTTTTTCAATAGCATTAAATAAATTCACGTTTGTTGCAGCAACGATACGAACATTTGTTTTTTGAACCTGAGACGAACCTACTTTTATAAATTCACCATTTTCCAAAACACGAAGCAATCTTACTTGAGTTGTTAGTGGTAATTCACCAACTTCGTCTAAGAAGATTGTTCCGCCGTCAGCCACTTCAAAATAACCTTCACGAGTACTTGTCGCACCTGTAAACGCACCTTTTTCGTGACCAAAAAGTTCACTGTCAATTGTTCCTTCTGGAATTGCACCGCAGTTTACGGCAATATATTTACCATGCTTTCTATGCGAAAGCGAATGTATAATTCTAGGAATATTTTCTTTACCAACACCACTTTCCCCAGTTACCATAACCGAAATATCAGTTGGAGCAACCTGAATGGCTTTTTCAATGGCACGATTTAATTTCGGATCATTACCAATAATCTCAAATCGCTGTTTTATTGCTTGAACTGTTTCCATATTGATTTTGTTTCAAGTTTTTTTGTTTCAGGTTTCAAGTTTTAAGCTTTGACCTTAAACGCTAGGCTTATATTTTTTTTCTTTTTGCCACAGATTAAAGTGATTAACACAGATTACCTAAATTATAAAATATATCTTTTGTATTGTAGAGATTTTGTTTGAAAATTTACAAGCAATCCTACTTCTGAATCTGATAGTTTTATGTAATTTAAAATCTGAGCAATATGCTCACTTGAAAATTCTTTTATTGCTTTTACCTCTAAAACAATATCTTCATTAATTATAAAATCTGCATAAAATTTATGAGGTAAAATAGTTCCCTTATATTCAATTGAGTATTCTTTTTCTCTTTCAAAAAGGATATTATTTTCTTTAAATTCTAATTCTAAAGCGTCTTTGTAAACTACTTCTAATAGACCTGGTCCAAGATTTCGGTGTACTTCCATACAAATTCCTATAATCTTGTAAGTATGTTTTTCTCTATAATGTTGCATCAATATTTATTTTACCACAAATCTAAAAGAAATAAAGAAAGAAAAATAATACAAAATCATTTTAATCCTTTTAATCTGTGGCAAAAAAATTAATTCATGCTGCTAAGTCCAACCGCTTCACCTTTCAAAGTTCCGCTAGTGCAGCTTGTGATTTTTACGTTTACGAAATCGCCAATTTTATAATTCTCTTTAGGGAAAACAACCGTTATGCTTTGAGAATTTCTTCCTGAGAATTCGTCTTTAGATTTCTTAGAAACTTTCTCGACTAAAACTTCAACCGTTTTTCCGACAAATTCTTCGCTTCTAAACCAAGCATGTTTTTGCTGTAAATCGACAATTTCTTGTAATCTTCTAGCTTTAGTTTCTTCCTCCACATCATCTTTCATTTTTCTTCCAGCCAAAGTTCCTGGACGCTCAGAATACGAATACATATAACCGAAATTATATTTTACATATTCCATTAAACTCATGGTATCTTGATGATCTTCTTCGGTTTCTGTTGGGAAACCAGCAATCATATCTTGCGAAATTGAAGCATCTGGAACAATAGCTCTAATTTTATCAATCAAAGCCATATATTCTTCGCGAGAATGCAGACGATTCATTTCTTTTAAAATTCGGTTACTTCCAGATTGAACCGGTAAGTGAATATGTTTACAGATATTTGGATATTTCGCAATAACATGCAAAATGCTTTCGTGCATATCCTGCGGATTTGAGGTCGAAAATCGAATACGCATTTTAGGAAAACCAACAGCAACCATTTCTAACAATTGATCAAAATCGACCGCAGTTGCTTTTTGCATTTCAGAAGCGTTTACAAAATCTTTTTTCAATCCGCCACCGTACCAAAGATAACTGTCAACGTTTTGTCCTAAAAGTGTAATTTCTTTAAAACCTTTTTCCCAAAGATCTTTAATTTCATTCATAATACTTTGAGGCTCACGGCTACGCTCACGTCCGCGTGTAAAAGGCACAACGCAAAACGTACACATATTATCGCATCCACGAGTGATCGAAACCAAAGCAGTGATTCCGTTGCTCATTAAACGAACAGGCGAAATATCTCCGTATGTTTCTTCTTTTGATAAAATTACATTAATGGCGTCACGTCCTTCTTCAACTTCAGCCAATAAATTCGGAAGGTCTTTATAAGCATCAGGACCAACCACAAGATCAACTATTTTCTCTTCTTCCAAAAACTGACTTTTCAAACGCTCCGCCATACAGCCCAAAACGCCCACTTTCATTTTCGGATTCGTACGCTTTACTGCATTATATTTCTCTAAACGCTTACGAATAGTTTGTTCTGCTTTATCGCGAATAGAACAAGTGTTTACCAAAACCAAATCGGCTTCTTCTAAAACAGAAGTGGTGTTATAACCTCCGTCAGACAAAATGGAAGCTACGACTTCACTGTCCGAAAAATTCATCGCACAGCCATAACTCTCTATAAATAGTTTTTTAGTATTCTCAGGTTTATTTTCCAAAACAAGACTTTCGCCTTGTTTGCTTTCTTCAATAATCTTTTCCATTGTAAAAATTCAAAGTGCAAAGATAGGGTAATTGAAACGAATATGACAAGATGTCAGATAAAGAATTAACAATGTTTTAAAAAATTTAAATTGCATATTTTAGATTGTAGATTATGCGTTGTTTTATCAATTGATATGTACTGGACGAAAGTTTAAATTCAACTGCAAAAAATCTAAAATCTAAAATCTGCAATCTAAAATAAAGGGATTTCTTGGTTAAAAATCACTAAAAGTTATACCTATATATATTATCGAGATTATTACAGATAAATCTGCAATTTTAAGTTTCATAATATCAAAATACCTCAAAAATGCATTCGTAAGGTTAATATTTAAAAAAAATAAATACTTTTGTTGCAGAAAAATAGAGCAATGGCAAAGAATTTAGTAATAGTGGAGTCACCTGCAAAGGCGAAAACGATCGAGAAATTTCTTGGGAGTGATTTTCAGGTGGAGTCAAGTTATGGACACATAGCAGACTTACCATCAAAGGAAATAGGAGTAGATGTAGAAAATGGTTTTAAACCTAAATATGAAGTTTCTCCGGATAAAAAAGCCTTGGTAACGAAGCTGAAGTCACTTTCTAAAAATGCCGAAACGGTTTGGTTAGCATCCGATGAGGACCGCGAGGGAGAGGCTATTTCATGGCACTTGGCGGAAGAATTAAAACTGGATACTAAAAAAACCAAACGTATTGTTTTTCATGAGATTACAAAATCTGCGATTCTCAAGGCAATCGATAATCCAAGAGAAATTGACTATAATTTAGTAAACGCACAACAAGCACGTCGTGTTTTAGACCGTTTAGTGGGTTACGAATTATCTCCGGTTTTATGGAGAAAAATTAAAGGCGGACTTTCAGCTGGTCGTGTACAGTCAGTTTCTGTACGTTTGATTGTAGAAAGAGAACGCGAAATACAAAGTTTCAATGCAGTTGCAACTTATTCTATTGTTGCAGAATTTGTAAACGAAGCAGGAAAAGCTTTCAAAGCAAAACTTCCAAAAAACTTCAATACTAAAAAAGAGGCCGAAGATTTCTTAAATCAAAACATCGGTTCTAAATATAAGGTAGCAGATTTAGAAACTAAACCTACCAAAAAATCTCCAACAGCACCTTTTACAACTTCTACGTTACAACAGGAAGCAGCAAGAAAATTATACTTGCCAGTTGGAATCACCATGCAATTAGCGCAGCGTTTATACGAAGCCGGACTTATTACTTATATGAGAACCGACTCGGTAAACCTTTCTAAAGAAGCAATGGATGCTGCACAAGCAGAAATCATAAAATCGTACGGAAAAGAATTTTCTAAACCGAGAACTTTTGCAAATAAAAGCAAAGGAGCTCAAGAAGCGCACGAAGCAATTCGTCCGACAGATATGTCTCGTCATACCGTAAATATCGATCGCGACCAAGCTCGTTTATACGATTTGATCTGGAAAAGAACTTTGGCTTCGCAAATGAGCGATGCACAGTTGGAAAGAACAAACGTAAAAATTGAAGCAGATAACCACAGCGAGATTTTTACAGCTTCTGGAGAAGTATTGCTTTTTGAAGGTTTCTTAAAAGTGTACTTAGAAGGTCATGATGATGATGAGGAAGAGCAAGAAGGAATGCTTCCAGCTTTAAAAGTAAATGAGAAACTAGCAAATAACTATATTACAGCTACAGAACGATATTCAAGACCACCTGCACGTTACACTGAGGCATCTCTGGTTAAAAAATTAGAGGAACTTGGAATTGGTCGTCCTTCAACTTATGCACCGACAATTTCTACAATTATTAATAGAAATTATGTTGAAAAAGGAACTCTTGAAGGTGTAGAGCGTAATTATACACAGCTTACTTTGCAAAACAGTAAAGTAGGAGAAAAAGTGTTGAAAGAAAACACAGGTTCTGATAAAGGAAAACTGGTTCCAACAGATATAGGAACTATTGTTACTGATTTCTTAGTAAAGAATTTCGGAAACATCTTAGATTATAATTTTACTGCTAAAGTTGAGCAAGACTTTGACGAAATTGCCGAAGGAAATATTGACTGGGCAAAAATGATGCAGGATTTCTACAATCAATTTCACCCGAATGTTAAAGAAGTTGAGGCAAATGCTGAACGCGAAAGTGGTGAAAGAATCTTAGGAAAAGATGCAGACGGAAGACAAGTTTCTGTTCGTTTAGGAAAATTTGGGCCAATGGCACAAATTGGAGAAGCAGATGATGAAGATAAAAAGTTTGCTAGTTTAATGGCGGACCAAAATATAGGAAACATTACACTTGAAGAAGCTTTGAACTTGTTCTTGCTTCCAAAAAGTTTAGGTGAATATAAAGGAGAAGAAGTTGAAGTGAATAATGGTCGTTATGGTCCTTATGTTCGTCACGGAAGCGTTTTTATTTCATTGCCAAGAGGAGAAGATCCGCTTAATGTTTCTAAAGAAAGAGCTCAAGAGCTAATTGACGAGAAAGCACTTGCAGATGCACCGATTGCTGTTTATAAGGGCGAAGGTGTTCAAAAAGGTGTGGGACGTTTTGGACCATTCATTAAATGGAACGGACTTTTTGTAAATGTGAGCAAGAAGTATAATTTTGATAATCTTTCTCAAGCTGATGTTGAAGAGTTGATTGAAGACAAACTTCAGAAAAACATTGATAAAGTTATTCATAACTGGGAAGAGGAGGGAATTGTAGTAGAGAAAGCCCGTTGGGGACGTTCTGTGATTCTGAAAGGAAAAATCAAAATTGAATTAAGTAAAGATGTTGACGCAACAAAATTAACATTGGCTCAAGTTCAAGAAATGATTGCTGCTAAAACACCAGCGAAAAAAACACCTGCAAAGAAAACTGCAGCTAAAACAACAACGGCTAAAAAAGCTCCAGCTAAAAAAACAGCTGCTAAAAAGAAATAAGTATATAAATGGAATTTGATTTTCTAGAACCAGTTAATGACGGAATTATAAAATTCGTCGGAGCGCTGTCTTCACAAGAGCTTGGAAGCAAAGTTGTCTTTCATACCCAAGATCAGTTCCCTGATATTGAGCAGATTAATATTGCTATAATTGGTGTTTTAGAAGACCGTACAAATATCAATATGATTAACGAGGTTAATCTTTCGGCTGTACGTAAAAAGCTATATGGTATGTTTCCTGGTAATTGGGATGCTTCAATTGCGGATCTAGGCGATATACTTGCAGGCGATTCTGTAGAGGATACTTACTATGCATTAAAGAAGGTTACAGCTACATTAATTAAGAATAAAGTCATTCCTATAGTCCTGGGAGGTTCTCAAGATTTGACCTATGCTTTGTATCGTGCTTACGACGATTTAGAGCAAATGGTAAATTTGGTTGCAGTTGATAATAAGTTTGATTTCGGTAAGGAGAATGAGTCAGTTTCAGCCAATTCTTATTTGACAAAAATTATTATTGATGAGCCAAATAACCTTTTTAACTACTGTAATATAGGGTATCAGACTTATTATAATTCACAAGAAGAAATCGATTTGATTGAAAAGTTATTTTTTGATGCTTATCGATTGGGTGAAATCTCAAATAAAATCACTCTAGCTGAGCCAGTTTTCAGAGATGCAGATTTGGTTAGTATAGATTTGAATTCTGTAAAATCTTCTGCGTCAGCAAATATGGTTACTTTTGAGCCAAACGGATTTAATGGAAAAGAAATTTGTGCTTTGGCTAGATATGCTGGTATAAGTGATAAAGTTTCTTCTTTTGGAATATTTAATCATAATAGCACACTAGCCGAGTCGGTTATTATTTCTCAGATTGTATGGTATTTTATTGAAGGGTATCACTATCGCTCAAAAGAGTATCCGTTTGGAAGCCGAGCAAATTATTTAAAGTATATAGTTCCGTTAGATGATGAAGAATTGATATTCTATAAAAGTGATAAAACAGAACGTTGGTGGATAGAAATTCCATTTGAATCAAATGGGAGCAATAAATTGAAAAGAAATACGTTATTACCCTGTTCTTATGATGAATATTTGTCGGCTTGCAATCAAGAATTGCCAGAAAGATGGTGGAAAGCGCAACGAAAAAATGCTTTATAGGCCGAAAATTTAAGTGAAATCTTAAATTTTTAAAACCTCTTTAAAAAGGTTAAAATAAATTAGTAAGAAAATATTTATAATACATAAAAATTAACGTTTTACATCGATTTTTTGGTACAGTTTGTCGATAAAATATTTTTTTTTTATTTTATTTAACATTATTTTTGAACGGTAAAATAAATTCGCAAGTAGTATTGTTTTTTAGATAAATAATAAATACGTTTACGGACTTTTAATAATGAATAGATAATCCCAAATTTATATGAAGAAGTTTATTGCATTTGCAGCAATGTTAACACTAGTAATCGGCTGTGGTAAGTCAGGTGACAAAGGTGAATTAGTTGGTGTTACAGGAGGGAAATGGCATCCCGAGAAGCCTTATGGAATGACATTAGTTCCGGGTGGATCTTTTATTATGGGTAAATCAGATGCTGATTTAGCTAACGTAGAAGATGCTCCAACTAAAACAGTAACTGTTCGTTCATTTTACATGGATGAAACAGAGATTACAAATAGTGAGTACCGTCAATTTGTGGAGTGGGTAAAAGACTCAACAATGAGAGTTCGTTTGGCAATCTTAGCAGACGAAACAGGTCAGAAAGCTACTGATGGAAAAGGTAAAAAAGGCGGAAGTATTGCTGATTATGCTTTTAATGATTCTGATCCAGAAAAAATGACAGCTTATGATAAATATATGTATGACAACTATTATAGTGTTGGTACAAAAGACGATCCGTATGCTGGAAGAAAATTAAACAGAAAAGTTAAGTTAATTAAAGATACAAAAGCATATCCAGATGAATATTATGCTGAAGTAATGGACTCTATGTATTTACCAATTGAAGAATCATATAATGGTTTAAGAACAATTGACGTAAATAAATTGAAATTCCGTTATTCTTGGATGGATATTCAGGCTGCTGCAAAAGCTAAAGTTGGAAAAAGAAGCGACTTCGTAAAAACTGAACAGGTAAATGTTTATCCTGATACTGCAGTTTGGATTAAAGATTTTGCTTATTCATATAATGAGCCAATGCATAATGACTATTTCTGGCACAAGGCTTACGGAGATTATCCTGTAGTTGGTGTGACTTGGAAACAAGCTAAAGCATTCTGTGCTTGGAGAACTTTAAATAAAAATAGCTACATTAAATCTAAGAAAAAAGGACGTGACTTAGTAAATGCTTTCAGATTGCCAACTGAGGCAGAATGGGAATATGCTGCTAGAGGAGGTCTGGAGTCTGCAACTTACCCTTGGGGAGGTCCTTATACTAAGAGTGATAGAGGTTGTTTCTTAGCAAACTTTAAGCCAAGTAGAGGAGATTATGCTGCTGACGAAGCTCTTTACACTGTTGAAGCTAAATCTTACGATGTAAATGGTTATGGCTTGTACAACATGGCAGGAAACGTTTCTGAGTGGACGGATTCAGCTTACAATCCAAACGCTTACGAATATGTTTCTACAATGAATCCAAACGTAATCGATGGTAAAAACCAAAGAAAAGTTGTTCGTGGAGGCTCTTGGAAAGACGTTGCTTATTTCCTACAAGTAAGTACTCGTGATCACGAATATGCAGATTCTGCTAGAAGTTATATCGGATTTAGAACTGTACAAGATTATATGGGAACGCAAGTTACCGGAAACAGAAAAAAGTAATTTTATAATTTTATCAATATCCAACAAATCTATTTTAAACCTAAAAAAAAAGTATTATGGCATTATTAAGTAAAAAAGCAATGAATTTCGCTTATGGTATGGGAGCGGCAGTGGTAATCGTTGGAGCGTTATTCAAAATTACTCACTTCGAGATTGGACCATTAACAGGTACAGTTATGCTTTCAGTAGGATTACTTACTGAGGCGTTAATTTTCGCGCTTTCTGCTTTCGAACCAGTTGAAGAAGAACTAGATTGGACTCTAGTTTACCCTGAATTAGCTAATGGACAAGCTAGAGAAAAAAAGGCTAAAGCTGAAACTCCAACTGATGCTCAAGGATTATTATCTCAAAAATTAGATTCATTATTAAAAGAGGCTAAAATTGACGGTGAATTAATGTCAAGTTTAGGAAACAGCATCAAAAATTTCGAATCTGCTGCTAAAGGAATTGCTCCAACAGTTGATTCTATCGCTTCTACTAAAAAATACGGTGAAGAGTTATCTTTAGCTGCTGCTCAAATGGAATCATTAAACAGTTTATATAAAGTACAATTAGAAAGCGCTTCTAGAAATGCTGAGGCTAACAAAGAAATCGCTGAAAACGCTTCTAAATTAAAAGAACAAATGGCTTCTATGACTGCAAACATTGCTTCTTTAAACAGTGTTTACGGTGGTATGCTTTCTGCAATGAGTAACAAAGGATAATTAGTTTTTAACTAGATATTATATTTATTAATTAAGGACTAATTAGAAAAAAATGGCAGGAGGAAAATTAACCCCTAGACAGAAGATGATCAACCTGATGTATCTGGTTTTCATCGCAATGTTAGCAATGAACGTATCAAAAGAAGTTATTTCAGGTTTTGGTTTATTTAACGAAAAATTTGAAGCTTCTAATGTTACATCAATCACAAACAATACTGCTTTATTGCAAGCTTTAGATCAAAAAGCAGCAGAAGCTAAAGGAGAATTTGCAGTAGCAGCTGCAACTGCTCATAAAGTTGAAACTATCTCAAAAGATTTTTATGCATATCTAGGAACTTTAAAAGCTCAATCTATAAAAGGATATGAAATTGATAAAGAAACTGGAAAACTACCATACGAAGCTATGGATAGAGGTGATAACATCGATGACTGGTTTACAGGAGATGGTTATACTAAAAAAGGAGATGCAATTATTGCTGCAATCCAAAAGTATAAAGCAGATTTAAAAGCTGCTTTAGGTTCAGATAAAAAATATGCTAACATTATAGCAGAAGTTGAGAAGAAATTTGATGTTTCTGATGTAAAAAATAAAGAAGGTATAAAAGAAAAATACTTAGCTTATCACTTTAAAGGATTCCCTGCAATTGCTTCAGCTGCAAAACTTTCTGCATGGCAGAATGATGTTCAAAAAGCTGAAACTGATGTTTACAACAGTGCTTTAGGAAAAGCTGCTGTTCAGGCTGCTTCTTACAGCAACTATCAAGCAATTGTGGTTTTAGATAAAAATGCTTATTTCCAAGGTGAAAAAGTTACTGGTAAAGTTGTTTTAGGTCGTTATGATGAAAATACTAAACCAGAAAGCGTTTCAGGAGCAGTATTAGATCCAGCTACTGGACAAGCAAAAATTAACTTAACAGCAGGAAGTGTTGGAGAACAAAACATTGGTGGTCAATTCAATTTTATTGAAGATGGTAAAAAAATCAATCTACCATTTAAAGGCACTTACGTTGTAGTTCCAAGACCAAACTCTGCTACAATTTCTGCAGACAAAATGAACGTAGTGTATAGAGGTGTTGTTAACCCTATCTCTGTGTCTTTTGCTGGTGTTGCTGATAATAAAGTTGTTGCTAGTGCTCCAGGTTTATCTTCTGCTGGAAAACCAGGAAAATATAACATGAGCCCAGGCCAAGGTACTGAAGCTACAATTTCTGTAACAGGTACTTTACCAAACGGTGATAAAGTAACTGATAAGAAAACATTCAGAATTAAAGGTATTCCTGGTCCAACAGGAACAATTAGAGGTGAAATGGGTGTTGTAAAAGGACCTAGATCTAACCTTGAAGTTGCTACTATTGGAGCTAAACTTCTTGATTTTGATTTTGAAGTTGAGTTAGATGTTGTTGGATTCAATATGAAAATTGCTGGACAACCTACAGTTGTTGTTACAGGAAACAAAATGAATGCACAATGTAAACAAGTACTTTCAAGAGCAGGTAAAGGAGACCAAGTTACTATTTCTGAAATTAAAACTAAACTTGTTGGAGCTGGTAGTTATTTATTGCCAAGAACTGCTCCTGTAATTTACGAAATACAATAATAAAGGTAGTGTAAACTACATTCAATATCTTATAACGATACCACGATGAAAGTAAGAAATTTTTTAATAGCTATTTTTTGTATCGCTGGAGGTTTTGCTTCTAATGCGCAATCTAATTTGCTAAACGCTAAAACTCCTGCTCAAATTGGACTTAAAACTCCTGCTCAATTAATATCTGATAATGATAAGCCTTTGGCTTATGGCTATGTAGATGATAGAGATGTTTTGATGGGAAAAACAACATGGGAAATCATTGACTTAAATGAGAAGATTAATTTTCCAATGTATTTTCCGGTAGATACAGCTAATATTGGTCCTAATAGACGTTCTCTTTATGACGTTTTAACTAAAGCTATTAAAAGTGGAAAAGTTACTGAAGTATATACTGACAGTTATTTCAACACTAAAAAATCTATGAAAGACATCGAAGGATCATTATCTCGTATTGATACAACGGATGCAGGTAGAGAGTTAATTAACCAATACCCAGATGACTATAAATCACGAGTTGTGAAGAAAAAAGTTGTTTCTGGTAAAGGTAAAAATAAATCAGTTTCTTATGTTGAAGAGACAGTTGGACCAACAAGAACAGTTCCTGCTGAATATATCTTAAAACAAGATCTTACTGCTGCAGATGTTACTCAGTATAAAATTAAAGGATATTGGTATTTTGATAAACGTCAAAGTGAGTTAAAATATCGTTTACTAGGAATTTGCCCAGTAACTCCAGATGTTTATACAATGAATAGTGACGAAAAGGATTATATTGAATTGTTTTGGGTATTCTTCCCAAATGCAAGAGAAGCTCTGCATGAAGCAAAAGCTTTTAATGACAACAATTCAGCTCTTCCGATCTCATTTGATCAGATTTTAAATTCTAGACGTTTTAATGCTGTTATTTACAAAGAAGAAAACCTTTATGGAGATAGAGCTATTAGCGATTACATGAAGGATAACGCACAAAATCAGTTATTAGAATCTGAAAGAGTGAAAGAGAAAATTCGCAACTTCGAACAAGATATGTGGAACTACTAAGTTGATACATAGCATGATAATTAAAAAACTCTTACTACCTTTGTAGTAAGAGTTTTTTTTATGTCTATAATCAATTAATGCTCCGAAGTGATATTGGAATGCATTATTTTTTATTTATGTAGGAAAAATAACAATATTTATAATAAAATTTCGTTTAATGTCTTGTAAAAATTATCATGATGAAAGTAAGAAATTTATTAGTTGCTATTGTTGCTGTTCTTGGAAGCCTATCTTCTAACGCTCAGTCTAATTTACTTAATGCCAAAACTGCCGATCAGATAGGAATTAAGACACCAGCTCAAATGATATCTGATAACGACAAACCTCTAGCATACGGTTATGTTGACGATAGAGATGTTTTAATGGGAAAAATGGTTTGGGAAATTATTGATTTGAATGAAAAAATCAATTTCCCGTTATATTTTCCCGTGGATACGGCTAATATTGGTCCTGAACGACGTTCACTGTATGATATTTTGACGAGAGGAATCAGAAGCGGAAAGATAACAGAAGTTTATGCCGACAGCTATTTTAATACAAAAAAGTCTTTAAAAGATATTCAAGGCGCACTATCGCGTGTTGATACTACCGATGCTGGGCGAGAGCTTATTAATCAGTATCCTGATGACTTTAGAACGCGTGTGGTCAAGAAAAAGGTTGTTACTGGAACAGGAAAAAATAAAAAAGTCACTTATGTTGATCAAACTGTTGGACCAACAAGAACTGTTCCTGCTGAATATATTTTGAAACAAGACTTGACAGCTGCAGACGTTAGTATGTATAAGATTAAAGGATTTTGGTATTTTGATAAAAGGCAAAGTGATTTAAAATATCGTCTGCTCGGAATTTGTCCTGTGACTCCTGATGTTTACACAATGAATAGTGATGAGAAAGATTATATCGAGCTGTTTTGGGTTTTCTTCCCCAATGCGCGGGAAGTATTGCATGAAGGAAAAGCTTTTAATGATAAAAATTCGGCAATGCCAATTTCGTTTGATCAGATCTTAAATTCTAGATATTTTAATTCTGTTATCTATAAAGAGGAAAATGTATATGGTGATCGTGAGATTAAAGATTACATTAAAGATAATGCACAAAGCCAATTGCTAGAATCTGAAAGAGTAAAAGAGAAGATTCGTAATTTTGAAGAAGATATGTGGAATTACTAAGGTCCTAATCTAAATAATAAGAAAAACTCTTGCTACCTTTGTAGTAAGAGTTTTTTTATTTTATCTATATACTGCACAATGCTTGATTATTTAATTGTCGGATCTGGTTTGGCTGGAATTTCTTTCGCTGAAGTTGCGCTTAAAAACAATAAATCTATTTTAGTTATTGATGACAAGTCTCAGAATTCTTCTAGGATTGCTGGAGGTTTATATAATCCAGTAATTTTAAAACGTTTCAGTGAGGTTTGGAATGCGAAGGATCATTTGGTCCTGATGAATGAGTTTTATGATGTCGTGGAAGATAAATTACAAGAGAAATTTAACTTTAAGATGCCAATTCTAAGAAAGTTTTTTTCTATTGAAGAGCAAAATAATTGGTTTGCGGCTTCTGATAAAATAAACTTAGCTCCTTTTTTGTCAACCAAAATAATTACTAAGAAATATCAAGGTATTGATTCTCCTTTCGATTATGGAGAAGTTCTGCATACAGGTTATGTCAAAACAGGACAGTTATTAGAAAGTTACAGAGCATATTTAAAAGAGAATAATTTACTTCTGGAAGAATCTTTTCATAGTTCTTTTTTAGAGATTCTTGATTTAGGAATTCAATATAAAAATATTAAAGCACGCAATATCATATTTGCAGAAGGTTTTGGGTTGCATAAAAACCCTTATTTTAATTATCTTCCTTTGGATGGAACAAAAGGGGAGTTGTTTTTAATAAAAGCACCTGATTTGAAATTAGATTTAATTGTTAATACCAGTGTTTTTATTTTACCAGTAGGTGGCAATTTGTTTAAAGTTGGAGCTACTTACAATTGGCACGATAAAACAGATCTTCCTACCGAAGAAGGAAAACAAGAACTTCTAGATCGTATTAAGGAAATTATAACGTGCGATTTTGAAATTGTAAAACACTTTGCAGGAGTACGTCCTACAGTTGCAGATAGGAGACCATTAGTAGGAACTCACGAAGCGTACAGTTCTATTCACATTCTTAACGGACTAGGAACCCGTGGTGTCATGCTTGGGCCTGCCTTAGCAAAAATGTTATATGATAATATTGAATCGGGAACTCCAATAGATAAAGAAGCCGATATAAAACGTTTCCATAAAAGATATTTGAAATCTCTTATTCCTGACCGGCCTTAGGATCATAAGAAACAAACATATTAATGTATAAGTTTCTCGAAAGGCGTAATACAAAAGGGAATAAAACCACTAATGTTAGGATAATTGCAATAAACGACTGTTCTATTGTTGCTTCAAAAAAAACAAATGAAACAATAAAAGCAGCGATTCCGACAGCAACATTTAGTGCATAGCTAACGTACATTGCACCATAAAAAAACGAAGGTTCAATTTGATATTTGAATCCACAATGGCTACAATTTTCATTCATTTTGAGAACCTTACTTAAATGAAGTGGGTTTTTGTCTTCATACATACTTTCTTTTTGGCATTTTGGACAACTTCCTGTAATGATACTATTTAGCTTGGAACCTCTTTTGAACATTTTAAGTAAATTTTATGGTCTTTAATTCATCTCAATTGTATTTGGATACAGTTTGATTGGGAGAATTTATTTAAAGCAAATATAAGGTATTTTCTGGCTTTAAGCTATTTAATTAGGATGAAAACTTATAGCCTGTCTTGGTTTGATGTTGAAATATAATATTCATCTGCGCTATTTTCTTTTTCTTAAAATCTCAAATTTATACGAGGTTTTTAGTTTTTGAATTTTCCAAAAGCTATTGTTTTTCAGTATAAAAACTTCAATTAAAAGTTATACTTTTGCACTTTCAAAATTGTAGCAGGATAATTCGCTTGTTTACAGTTTATTTATTTAATGAATATAAAAGGTTTTTTAGCCTTTACTTACAGCAATACATTATGCTTAATATACACAATCTTTCTGTTTCTTTTGGAGGAACCTATTTATTTGAAGAAGTTACTTTTCGTTTAGGCGCTGGCGACCGTGTAGGTCTTGTTGGTAAAAACGGAGCAGGTAAATCTACAATGCTAAAAATGTTGGCAGGAGATTTTAAACCAGACTCAGGAGTTATTTCTCAAGAGAAAGATATTAAAATGGGATTTCTTCGTCAGGATATTGATTTTGAACAAGGAAGAACCGTTTTAGAAGAAGCATATGAAGCTTTTACAGAAATTAAAATTGTAGAGAAAAAGCTTGAAGAAATCAATCATCAATTGGTTACAAGAACCGATTATGAAAGTGAAGAATATGGTCAGATTATAGAAGATTTGTCTGATTACACACATCGTTTCGATCTTCTTGGAGGATACAATTATGTTGGTGATACAGAGAAAATTCTTTTAGGTCTTGGTTTTAAAAGAGAGGTTTTTAATAACCAAACTGAAACATTTTCTGGAGGATGGAGAATGCGTATAGAATTAGCTAAATTATTGTTACAGTCGAACGATGTATTGCTTCTGGATGAGCCAACCAACCACTTGGATATCGAAAGTATCATCTGGTTAGAGAATTTCCTTCGCAATTATCCTGGAGTTGTGGTAATCGTATCGCACGATAAAATGTTCTTGGACAATGTTACCAATAGAACAATCGAAATCTCTTTAGGAAAAGCATACGATTTTAATAAGCCATATTCTCAATATTTAGAGTTACGTCACGAAATTCGTGAGAAGCAATTGGCAACTCAAAAAAATCAGCAGAAAAAAATTGAAGAGACAGAAAAATTAATCGAGAAATTCCGTGCAAAAGCTTCAAAAGCTTCAATGGCGCAATCGCTGATTAAAAAATTAGATAAAGTAGAAAGAATCGAAGTTGACGAAGATGATAATTCAGTTATGAATATTTCTTTTCCTGTTTCTAAAGAACCTGGAAAAGTAGTTATTGAAGCTGAACATGTGACAAAAGCATACGGAGACAAAACGATTTTAAAAGATATCAGTTTATTAGTTGAAAGAGGAAGTAAAATCGCTTTTGTTGGACAAAACGGACAAGGAAAATCGACTTTCATCAAAGCGCTTGTAAACGAGTTTGAGTACCAAGGAAACATTAAATTAGGACATAATGTACAATTAGGATATTTTGCTCAAAATCAAGCTGAATATTTAGATGGAGAAATTACTTTGCTTCAAACAATGGAAGATGCGGCAACAGATACAAACCGTATGAAAGTGCGTGATATGTTAGGTTCTTTCCTTTTCCGTGGAGATGATGTTGAGAAAAAAGTAAAAGTGCTTTCTGGAGGCGAACGTAACCGTTTGGCACTTTGCAAGTTGTTGTTGCAACCAATCAATGTGTTGCTAATGGATGAGCCTACAAACCACTTAGATATTAAATCTAAAAACGTTTTGAAAGCGGCGCTTCAAAAATTCGGTGGAACTTTATTGTTGGTTTCTCACGATAGGGATTTTCTTCAAGGAATGTCTAACATCGTTTACGAATTTAAAGATCAAAAAATTAAAGAATATCTTGGTGACATCAACTTCTTCTTAGAGCAGCGCAATCTTGAAAATATGCGTGAGGTGGAGAAAAAAGATGTTATAAAAAAAGAAGCTCCAAAAGAAAAAGAAGTTGCAAAAGTATCTTATGAAGATCAGAAAAAAGGGAAAGCACTTCAGAACAGGTTAAGTAAAATTGAAAGCCAGATTCAGCAATTAGAAAAACAAATTCAGCATGACGATAAAATGCTAGAAACTAATTATGATAAACATATCGAAGATGCTTCGTTTTTTACAGCTTACAATAAAAAGAAACAAGATTTAGAACAATTGTTAATTGACTGGGAAGTTGTTTCGGAAGAGATTGATAGTTTTAATGCATAGTTTTTTTTGTTTTAAATTGCAGGTTTCAAGTTTTTTTTGACGAGTAATTTTTAACGCAAAGCACGCTAAGTTTTTATAGTTTGCATTTACAATGTACAAAGTTCGCAAAGCTTTATCGATAGACAGCTTTGCGAACTTTACGTTTTTATAAAAGCTTACAGATCAAAAAAACTTGGCGTTAAAACAGTCATTCTGTTCAAAACTTGAAACTTGAAACTTGAAACTTGAAACAAACTACTTAATAATTCCAATAGATCTAGAGTGTTCAATTGCTTTGCTGCTTTCTTTAAAATAACAAACAGAAACATTCAGACTCTCTAAATTTTTAAGGATTTTTTTTACTTCATTTTTCTGAGTTTTACCAGTCTGTCTAATATAAACGGCAATAACTGTAACGGGAAATATTTTACAGATTCTTTCATAAAGCATTGGATCGTGCTGAGAATCATCGCCCATTAAAACATATTTTAGAGTAGGATAGAATTCTACTACATGTTTGATTTTTTCGAATTTATGATCATGATTTCCTCTTCCGCTCATAAAGAAATCGGTGATTCCTCTTTTAATATCTTTTAAAAGAAAAACTGCTTTTGGCAAATGATTTATTTTAGTGAATTTGGCAATAAATCGATATAAATTCCATTCGCTGCTAGAGATGAAGAAAAAGGCATTTACTTCTTCTAGATTGTCTCTTCCAGCAGAACTTAAAGCTTGATAATGAGCTACGACATCTTTAAAAACTTTGCGGTCATTTACATTTCTAAATAATAAATTATAAAGTTTTCGAAAAAAGTTATTTGTGTGCGAAATCAGAAAAGTATCATCAATATCAGATATAATTCCGAGTTTTCCTTTGTGAGGTCTTATGAAAGTGCCTTTGCATGCAACGGTCTCGTCTTTATATTTCAAGCTTACCTCATAAGGCATCCATCCAAAATGAGTTTCTTTTTCTAGCGGAATGCAAAAATTAAAAAAACCATCATCTAATGTTTTGGTATGAATTATTTCATTATTATAGTGAAGATAAACATCAAAATTTTTAATGGTTTTTATTCTGAATAATTTAAGGACAGAGGTAGCATTTTTTAATTTTCTTTTTTCAAAATTGTATTTATGCTCTCTCTTTAAAACGTGTCCCATTACAATTAACTCTTGCTCATTTGCATAACCACGATATAATTGTAGAATTGGTTTCATTAATTACGTATATTTATGTAACTGTAAATTACTCAATTTAATTGGTTTTAAAAATAAAATTTTGAAAAAGAATATACTGTTTGTTGTAAATCCTATTTCTGGAGACTTGGATAAATCGGATTTGATTGATGCTGTAGAAACCTTTGCCGTAATAAATCATTTTGATCTGAAAGTGTATGAAACAACTGGAAATAACGATTTAAAAACAATACAATCTTTATACGATGAATCTCGGCCAGAGCGAATTATTGTTGCTGGAGGCGATGGAACTATAAAAATGGTTGCCGAAGCAATGGAAGAGCAAGATGTTATAATCGGGATTTTGCCTGCAGGTTCGGCAAATGGACTTTCTGTTGACTTAAATCTTCCTAATGGAATAGAAGAGAACCTTAAAATAGCGTTTTTGCATCATTATATCGAAATGGATATGATTTGCATCAACGGTAAAAAAAGTATCCATTTGAGCGATCTTGGGTTAAATGCAAATCTGGTTAAAAATTATGAACAGAGTGATGTTCGAGGATTTTGGGGTTATGCATTGCAAGCTTTTACAACGCTGAAAGAATCAGAAGAACCATTTGTCGCAACAATTTCAGCAAACAATAAAACAGTTCAGCATGTTGCAAGAATGATTGTAATTGCTAATTCGCAGAAATATGGAACCGGAGTCATTATTAATCCAAATGGAGCTATGAATGATGGGAAGTTTGAATTGGTGATTTTGAAAAGTCTTGATTTGCTTTTAATTGGAAAAATTATAACTGGAAATATGCCAATTGATTCTGATGACATTGTGATTATTTCGACCGATAAAGCAGAAATAAAAACAGATTATCCTGTTAATTTTCAAATCGATGGAGAATATTGCGGAGCGCAGACTTCTTTAAAAATTGATATTCTGCACAAGCAAATGAAAATTGCAGTTCCTTAATTTTGATTGAATTTTATTTAAAAGGATTACGTTCCTGCCATTCGGTTTTAGGTTCTAGATAATTAAAAAATCTAGAAATGTTATGATTAATCAAAGCATTGCTATGTGTAATTAAGCCATACATCTTTACAGGTTTGGCGCCAACAGAGCTTTTGATTTCGAGTGCGGTTCTAGCAAAAACAATTTCTTTGAATCCTTTCTTGATAGAATAAGCAATCATGTCATAAAGCATGTTTAAGTACAGCATTTTTTCACGCTGAACACTTTCATCATAACCTAAAAAATACGTATCCATTACATCGCCGTTTTTGATTAAAGTGTTGAAACCGATTAGCTTTTTGTCTATGAAATAACCATAAAGAAGAAAGTTTTCTCCCATAATTTCTTTAAAAAAACTAAAATGATTTCGAGCCAGAAAAAAAGTATTGAAAGGAGCATTTTTTGCAACATGAAAATACAAATCGTAAATTACATCTTCGTATTGTTTAATGTCAGAAAGAGACATTTGCTGTTTTACAATTCCTTCCGATTTTTTTCGAGCGCGTTTGTACTGATCACGATATTTTTTAGATAAAGCATCAATATAATCTTGTTCTGTTTTCCAGTTTTTGTTGATTTCGAAAATCATATTCGGCTGTGTAGAAAACGTATAATTATTTTTGAATTCAGCTTGAAGCGGTTCGATTTCTTTTGCTGTAAAATCTTTTATGCTTGTAATATGAACTTTTTTTCCGCTTTCTTTTAACTCCTTTTTAAGCTGATTAATCGCTTTATGAAGTGTTTTAATTGCTTTCGATTCTTTGATTGTTTTATCAAAAATAAAAGCATTCTGGCCAGTAAGCATGTTGTTTCCGACAAATAAAACGTGCGAAGCAAAATTCTTTAAAGCAAAATTACGAACAGAGGTTTTTAAGCATTTGTCGCGTTCGCCAAAAGACTCGAGTTTTTCTGCAAATAAAAACTGCGTTAAAACAATTCCGATTAATTTTTCTTCTTCAAAAAGTCCAATAAAATGACAAGTCATATTTACTGGAGAAGAATTTTCCAGAACTTCGAGATATTCTCGTGTCAAAAAAATGTTGTTTGCTGCTAGCGAGTTCCATTCTAAAGGCAATAACGATGCGCTTTTATAAATTTGGAAAGAATATGTTGTATTCAAAAGAGTGAGCTAATTTCTTCAAAATTAGATAATATTTGCAATAACTAACGGAGTTTGAGCTATTATTTGAGAAAAACCCGTTTGAGTTATCTTTCCAAACGGGTTTGAGTATTTTTTATTTAAGCAAATCCGCAGATAATTCCTCCCATAAGAGTTAAGGTAAGCATCCAGTATCCAGCGTGAATAAAAATATATTTCCAAGATTTTCTTTCGAATAAACCATTAATTCCAATTAGCGGAAACGCAAAAAACAATCCAGACATAAAACCATGAAGAGCGCCATGTTTGAAAGTTCTGTAAGCCATTCCGTAATCTGCCATAAAAGCTGCAAATGAAGGTTTTGCACTATCCATTAATGGTGGTCCGCCAACCATTCCGATTGCGCCAGATTGATGGATGGTTAGCGACATTAAAGTCATTGTAATCATTAAAGAAAAGAGGTAAGTCAATCCGAAGATTTTAAGCATATTTCCTTTTCTTAATTCCTCTTGGGTAAGATTGTTTTCCTTCATCCAGATAGTTCCGAATACTTTTGGGCTGTACCAGATAAAACCAGTTACTAGTGTTACAATTGCTGCAATAAATAAGGCAACGAAGTTAATTTGCATAATATGAGGTTTTTAGAATTAGTTAGTCAAATGTAGTTAAAATAAACGCAGATTTTATGAAATATTATAAAGTAGTTTAAATCTTACTAATTATTTTTTTATTAACAGTTTATCGATATTTAGCGTATTATAGCTATGAATTATATAATTTTACGATTGTAACAAATCCCAAATCTGTTATGAAAATTTTAATTACATTTTCTTTAGTGTTTGCTTTTTCGCTAAGTGTTTTGGCAGATACCATTTCGGATAAAGAAAAAGAAGCGCTTATAAAATTATATCACGCAACAAATGGTTTGGAGTGGAAAACAAAGTGGGATTTAAATCTGCCGGTTTCTACTTGGTATGGGGTTAAAACTCAAAATGGAAAAGTAGTGGCACTTAATTTAGCAGATAATAATCTGCAAGGCGAATTGCCCGAAGCTTTTTACGATCTTGTAAATTTAGAATCGCTAAATCTGGAGAAGAATAAAATTGAAGGGAGTTTGTCTCCTTCGGTTTTTAATTTGAAAGAATTAGAATTGCTCAATATTGCTAATAATAAATTGTCTGGCGTAATTCCGGCTTCAATTTGTCAATTAGCAAAATTGAAAGACTTGGAGCTTTTTATGAATGCTATTTCAGGAGAGCTTCCGTCAGAAATTGGAAAGTTGAATAAGTTGGAAATTTTAGCAGTTTTTAATAACGAAATTAACGGAAAACTGCCTGTTTCGATTTATAAAATTTCTGGATTAAAAGTGTTGCTTTTGAATAATAATAAGCTTTCAGGAAGTTTGACCAATGAAATTATGAATTTGAATGCGCTGCAGAATTTCAGTTTGTTTGATAATGATTTTACAGGAGCGATTCCGATAGAAATTGAAAAGCTTGCCAATCTGAAAGAATTGAATCTTTCGTACAATAAGTTTACAGGCGAAGTTTCAAAAAAAATAGCACTATTAGATGTGTTGAATATGACAATGATGGATGAGAACGGAAATCCATTTTTATTAGAAATAAACCAAGAAAATAAATTACAATAGTTTACCAAAACCAATCGATGCTTATGAATGAATTTTACATTTAGTTAATTGTTAAAACCGTAATTCCTTACGGTTTTCGTTTTTTTAGACTTTAAGGTTTCTTAAAAAAATAACATATAATTTAGAAAGGATTTTTTATGTTTGTCTTAAATTTTTATAACTTTAATAAAAGTATCTAGAGAATCAAAAGCCAAGTAATAGGCGGTAGTACTAATCATTTAATAAAAAGAAATCATGACGCTACAATATCAGGGAGAACAATACGGAAAACCAACAACTTTTACAATTAGAATTATTGGTAACAACTTGTCAAAAAGCAGTTCAAACTACCAGATTGATCTTTTGGTAGGAGATAAAAAATTGCCAACATTTACAAGCGAAATCCACCAAAGCCTTTCTAATTGTTTGAAAGAAATTTATTTGTTTAGAAAACACAACGGAATCCAATTTGACGAGTCAACAGAGAAGATAGTTTCGCTTTATGTTCCTTATGATAAAGTTTTGTATAGCTACAATAAATATGCTTTGTTTAGAGCATAATTTTTCTCAAAAATAAGATAGTAAAAAGACCATTTATAATGGTCTTTTTTATTTGTTGCAATCAAATAAAAAAAGAAGCTTTTTCATTTGAAAAAGCTTCTTTTTTTATTATCGAATTATCTTTAAATAAGCGCTATAAGGATTGTCTGTAATTGAGGTGCGCATATAATATACATTTTCGTCTTTTTCTTTTAAATCGAACTGAATTAATCCTGCGTCGCAATAGTAATAAAGCAAGTTGTCATCATTTGGAAATTCAATGTTTGAAATAGGCAGCGTAGTTAGCTTTTCTTCAAAAGCCATTTCGCCGTTTGATAAGTCTAATTCAAAAAGTTTCTTTTTTTGCGTGTATCCCCAAAGATTATCAACTTCTTTAACTATATATTCAACATTGTCACCCTTAAAATTTGTTTTCCAAAGCTGAGTTCCTGTTTTAGAATCAACAGCATAAATAGAGGAAACTTCTGGGCCTTGTGCTGCAAAATATAGTTTTTTGTCGTGGCAAACTATGCGTTCTTTAACGTTGTTTTGGTTTTCGTCTATTTTAAATTGCCATAAAACATCCAAGCTGTTTGGTTTTAATGCGTAGAGCCAATTTTTGTCGCCAGCTATAAAAACACTTTCTCCGTCAGTAACTGGTTTTCCAGTCATAGTTTCGTCAAAACTTTTTTGGTTTAGCAATTTGCCTGTATTGGCTTCAAAACAATACACATTGTTTCCGCTTTGGGTGAAAATCTTATTGTCGAAAAATAATGGCTCTATGTCGTTGTTTGGCGTATCTAATTTGTAGTTCCAAGCCAAGCTTCCATCTTTTAAGTCTAAAGCGTATAAATTACTGCTCTGATTTTGATTTTGAGCCGTTATAAATAATTTTCCGTTAGCAATAATTGGAGTTTGATCTTTTAGAACAATCTGATCTTTGATGTTGCCTAATCTTGATTTCCAAAAAATAGCGCCCGTTCCGTTATCTACAGCATAAATTTCGCCATTAACAAACGGAATATATACAACTCCGTCTTGTATCGTTATTTTATTGGCACACATTTCAGAATTAGCATCCGAAGCTTTTACGGTCCAAACAATACTTTCAACTTCCAGATCCCATGAAAAAAGAGAACCGTCGTAGTCGTAAATTAAAATAGAAGTATCGTCTAAAGAGATTTTTTTTAGCTGTTTTAGAGACTTGTTAGTAACAGCTTCTTCTGCAGGTAATTTGCTGTTGGTATAATTGGTTTTACTGGCGGGTGCTTGTGCAGATATATTTGCAAAGACGAATACAAATAAAAGGGCTGTTAATTTGTGTTTCATTTTAAGATTTGGGTTGATTTTTTTTGATTGTTTCTTATAATCTGAAATTACTTCATTCATAACTTCTTGTTTGCTTTGTTATTGTGTTTGCTGTTTTTGCATTTCTATTTATTGCTAATTTGTAGGTTTTGTGCGTCTCAATAGTCTTTTTAAAAACTCGAACATTTAACGAAGTAAATATAAACAAAAAAAGCTCCAGATTTCTCTAGAGCTTTTGGCTTATTAAGTAGTCCGTGGGGGAATCGAACCCCCCTTACCAGGATGAAAACCTGGCGTCCTAACCGATAGACGAACGGACCTGCTTTGTTATTGCGGGTGCAAAAGTGCAACTATTTTTGAGATGTACAAAGGATTTTGAGAAAAATTTTTAATTTTTTTTTGATGAAAAAGCATTTTAGGCAATCAATATTGGTGTGTTAGTCGAGTTAGTGTATTTGTATTTGTTTGATTAATAAAAAGTTGTTGTGAGATTATGTGGGTAAAATGTTTAACTCTTTAAGGAAAAATATTTTTTCTAAATATTGAATAATTTTGTTTTTGAAAGAATAATCTCTCTCTCATTCTGTCAAAATTTAGAGTTCAAATAGGGGAATAATTGTCTTCCTAATTTTTAACAGATGTATTTGACTGGATAAATACGTTCGTTATTTTTCATTTACGTACTTATAAATTTGTCTAATAGAAAAAAGTATGATTATAAAATGAGAAAAGTTTCTATTGAGGATTAAAACTTATGTTTTCAAGTGTTCAACCGAAAAGCAGTGCAAATGTCTGCGACTTTGCGTTTTTTTTAAATATAGAACTCCTAAAAAATCTCTAGTTTTTACAGGAATGTTTTGATGAAATTATTACAAAAGGTTTTTGGTATGTAAACTATAAAGTAAGTTCATTTTTGAATACTATTTTGTGGTTTTATTTTAAGATCAAGTTTGTAGTGAGAATTTTATAATTGCTTCATTTGTAGTTGACTTGTTGCGTGTTTTAAGTCTTATTGTGTTGTTTTTTAGTCTTTTACAGGGGTTCTGTTGCTTTTTATAACCTGAAATTTGCACCATCAAATAATAGACTTAAAAACAAAGCTTCTGTTTTGCAACATAAGCAATATGAGGCAAAAATGAAAAAAACATTGCAAAAAGGATTATTGATAGCATTTGTCTTGATTATAAATGCTTGTTCTGCTGATTCCTCTGAAGGGATGCAAACGAATTATAAAGATGAAATTATGGCGAACTATACTTATAGTGCTGTAGAATTGGAAACGATGAAATTAATAAATGATTATAGGATGTCAAGAGGATTGGATTCTATACAAGTAAAAGATTATCTTTCTTTCAAGGCTGAAGAACATGATAATAATATGATCGAAAGCAATTTGGTAAGCCATAATGATTTTGTAAGTCGATCTGAAAATATAAGAAGAGTATTGGGGGCAAAAAATGTAGGCGAAAATGTTGGATACAATTATCAGTCTCCAGAAGGTGTTTTAAATGGATGGTTAAATAGTCCAGAACATAAAAAAATTATTGAGGGAGATTTTAATTATTTTGGCATTTCGATGAGGATAAGTCCTAATGGTAAAAAATATTACACTAATATTTTTGCAAAAATTTAGAAGCTTATGTTTTACAATGCATCCAACTGAAAAGCTGCGTAAGCGTCTCTGGACTGTCCCAAAAAAGTTAGACACTATTTGTGAGCGTAAGAGTGAGAAAGTCTTGTTTTTTGTTATTATGTGGTTTGTAATGAATAAGTTATATCTTTAGGGTAAACATTGTAAAATGACAAAAGCGAAAGAAGAAGTAATATGGATAACAGGCGCTTCATCTGGCATTGGAAAATCAATGGCTTTTGAATGGAGCAGATTAGGATATAAAGTTGTTCTTTCGTCAAGGCGTAAAGAATTATTGGATAAAGTTGCCGACACAATTAGAGATTCTGGCGGACAAGCATTAGTAATTCCGTGTGACATAATGGAAGAAACCTCTATTGAAAATGGAGTCCAGCAAATCATTAAAGAATGGGGGCGTTTGGATGTAGCTATAGCCAATGCTGGTTTTGGTGTTTTTGGTAGCATCGAAAACTTAACGGCTAAAGATTGGAACAGACAATTGCAAGGCAATGTTACAGGTTTGGCCTTAACGGTAAAATATGCACTGCCACATTTAAAGAAAAGCAAAGGACGAATTGGTTTAGTTGGAAGTGTAAGTGCTTATCTTCCTAATCCTAATGTTGGTGCATACGGAGCTTCGAAAGCTGCTGTAAACTCTATTGGACAGACTTTGCAGGTTGAATTAATGGGAACGGGCGTTACTTGTACCACAGTGCATCCCGGATTTGTGGTTTCGGAAATTGCACGAATTGACAATGACGGAGTCTGGCATCCTGAACAGCAAGATTTACGGCCGTCAAGTTTAATGTGGCCTACCGATAAAGCTGCAAAAGTAATGGTACAAGCTATTTTAAAACGAAAGAGAAATTACATTTTCACAGGTCATGGCAAACTTGCTGTTTGGCTGCAAAGATGGTTTCCTGGAGTGATGAGATCTATAATTTCAAAAGGTCCAAAGCCTGATTTATGATTAAAAAGCTTAAATTAAATCTATGTTAAAAAAGCGACTTTATTTCAATATTAATGTGAAATTTGTGAAATGTCTAATTAATAACAAGATGATATGGAAGGTCAAATTATAGAATTGGAAAAAAAATACTGGAACGGAGTTGAAAATAATGATTATGAAACAGTAAGAAATTTGACATTTTTTCCTTGCATAGTTGCCGGAAAAAATGGTATTCAGAGCATCAGTGAGACTGAGTTCAAAAATATGTTCGACTCTGGGCAGACCAATAAAATAAAAGTGCTGAACATCTATGATGTAAAAGAAAAACTAATTGCCGAAAATACTGCTGTAATTGGATATCGTCTCGATTTTGAGATAGTAGATCAAAGTCAAAAAGCGCCTATAAAGTGTGTCTGCACTTCTACTTGGGTTAAAGAAAACAACAAATGGGCATGTGTGATGCATACCGAAACAGAACTGGAAATAAAATCGTAATTTGGTATTGCTTTAATAATAAAATTAACCGCAATTTTATGAGTACTACATTCAATTATGAAATTTATTTTGACAAAAAAATGACAGATGAAGAATCAACGGTATTCTGTACATTAATGGAAGAAGCAACTACTAATCCGAAATTGATAATTTCGCAAGCTATAGGCGAAGATTTTGTGAAAGGATTTGTAGAATACTGTTTTAGTGGAATGGATAAAGAAAATTCGATAAAATATTTTATTCAACAAATCAATACATTGGATTATAAACTTGAAATAAAAAATTGTAATTGAGGCATCCTTTCTTCTGTTTGTCACTAACGCCAGCATCCCACCTGTGAACAAAACAATATAAAGCTTCAGAAAAAGTTTCAAAAAATAAAAAAGCTTCAGAGAAATCTGAAGCTTTTTTATTTAGTACAAGGAAGCATTCAAATAGCTAACCAGATCATCTTGGATTATCACAATATTTTAGCATGTGCTTCTTAATTTTTTCTATTCTTTTTGCTTATATAACCACTCATATTAAGTGTTAAAAAGCCTCAATCAAATTTAGTGTCCTTTTAACAGTTTGTAGCGAAAAAAATATATATTTGAGAGATAAATAATGTATGAAATTTATCACACATAGCTATCCAAATTTGGATGGCTATGTGTGGTTTTGTCACACATGTAAATAAGTTGGTGGCTATTTTTGCGAGACATCTCACCTACATTAATTAACAAAAAAATAAAAAATGAAATTAACAATTACAATTGGACTTCTTTTAATTGCACATCTTACATTTGGACAAGACAGAATTCAAAAAATTGACAGTTTGCTCAATTCACTTTATTCAAAAGAGAAAATCAATGGAAATTTTCTAATTGCAGAAAAAGGGAAAGTTATTTATAAGCATAGTTTTGGACTTGCAAACGAAACAACAAAAGAAAAATTGAACGAAAATTCGATTTTTGAATTGGCATCTTGTTCAAAGCAGTTCACAGCTATGGGGATAATGATACTTAAAGAAAAAGGGAAGTTGAATTTGGACGATGACATCAAAAAATACTTACCCGAACTTTCTTTTTATAAAGGTGTAACTGTAAGAAATTTATTGAACCATACTGGAGGTCTGCCAGACTATATGCAGCTTATGGATAGTCTATTTGATAAATCTAAAATTGCCACGAACAAAGACATAATTGATATATTTAGTAAACATCAGCCAAAAATATTATTTGAGGCAAACACTAAATGGGAATATAGCAATACGGGCTATGCACTATTGGCATCAATAATTGAGAAAGCATCAGGTATGACATACGCTGACTATCTAAAAACAGCTATTTTCCAACCGTTGAAAATGAAAAATACCTTTGTTTACAATCGTAGATTATCGCCAAAGAAAATTGACAATTATGCTTTTGGTTATGTTTACTCAGATAGTTTGAAAAAATATGTTTTACCAGACGAATTGAAAGAAACTAAAATGGTTATTTGGCTTGATGGTATTGTTGGAGACGGAACAGTCAATTCAACTGTAAACGATTTACTGATTTGGGATCGAGCATTATATACCAATAAATTACTCACAAAAGAGGGAATGAAAGCAGTTTTTGAATTAACAACTTTGAAAGACGGAGCTAAAAGGAATTATGGTTTTGGTTGGGGAATTGAAGAAAATGCTGATTTTGGAAAAATTGCAAACCATGATGGGGGTTGGCCAGGTTATGTAACTTTTATCGATAGACATCTTACAAATGATAAAACAATAATAATACTTCAAAATCACAGCAATGTTTCAATTCCTTCAAAAGCAATTAGAAATATTTTATATAATAAACCATTGCCTGCGCAAAAAATCAGAAAAGAAATTAGTATTACAACTGAAGAACTTCAAAAGTTTGTGGGGACTTATGAAGTTGAAAAAGATTTTGAAATCAAAATTTCATTAGATAAAGACCAACTATTTTCACAATTGACAGGACAAGATGCGTTCCGAATATTTGTAGAAAGTGAAATGTTATTTTTCTACAAAGTAGTAGATGCGCAAATTCAGTTTGAAAAGAACGAAAAAGGAGAAATTTCAAATTTGTTTTTATTACAGAATGGAAAAAAGATAGAAGCAAAACGGATGAAATAAAAATCCGATAACTCCAATATACGCAGATTTGCAATTTGTGGCTCCCTGCTGGTGCGAGCTTCATGCTCGTGAGCCTAAGTTTGGTTATAAAAAAAATTTTAGCATGAGCAGGACGCTCGCGCTAGCAGGGGGGAGTATTTCTTACAAAGAATCAGATAAAAGCATAGTAATATGAGAAAAAGCATGCCAATATTAATGTTACTAATTTCTATTCTATCTTTTGCACAAAAGAAAAGCAGTTGGAATGAAGTTGCAATTAAAACTTTAGACTCAATAAAAAACGAGTTAGAACCAGAACAAATCAAGTGTTTCAAATTGTTAATTTCAAAAAGAGAAGAGTACCAAACACAAAAGCGAATTGACACAACAGGTTCGACAATTTTAATAGTTGAGGGATATAATTTCTTAGAAAGAAAATATGGAATTTATGAAGATTTTCTTTTTGATAATGATCATATCTATTCTTACGAAAATGATAATAGAGAAATTGGGGTAAGCTTTAACGATTACGAAAATTTTATAGAACCTGTTCTCAATAAAAAGGTTTTGGACTCTATTCAACCAAGAAAATATAAAGCAGTTTTTGGTTGTTCACCTACTAAAAGAACAATTAGAAAGTCAAGGAAAATAATAAAAATGGCTCAAAAAGAAGGGATAATACTTGAGAAATATGTAAAAATCTTAACCTTGATTGATAATCGAACTGGAAAAATAAAAGTCTCATTTTTGATTCCGAAAGCAGGAAAAAGAGAAGTTCAAATTTTTTATGGGCCTTACTACTCAGAAAAAAAATTGGAATATTGGTTGTAGATATTTTTCTCTTTTCATTGCCTCAGATTTTGAATTAAAAAACTCAACATAAATTACTGCCCAAGGTCTATATTTTGGAGTATAACCTTTCGTTTCAATAAAATTATGAGATTTAAATCTTTCAATTAAATTGGAAGTAAACCCAGTATAAGTTTTCTTGAATTTTTCAGAATAAAGAATGTAGACAACAAATTCATCCATAATTACAAAATGCTATAAACAAAAAAACACCACTTGTAATAAGTGGTGTTTTTTATTAGTAGCGGGAAGCATTCAAATATCTAACCAACTAATTGAAGATTACAATAGAATTTTAACATGTGCATCTTAATTAGTCTTTAGTTAACGTCTTTTAAGTTGTATATATCGTATAAAGTTGTCTTACTTATATCATTGGTAAATGTTTTCAAAATACACGTAAACTCTTGAGGCGTCCAATTTGACATTTGGTTTAGCAATCTTATTTTAATTTGAGTGTTATCAAAAAAAGTCAAAGTGAGTTCCCCCTTGTTAGGATCAATTAGTTCACTAACTTTTGTAGATAATTTGATTGCTTGTTCTCTTGTGTTCATATATGTTAATTTTAAAATGATTAATTGGCATATACACTAAAATACTGAAAATACTCCAAATCATAGCTGATTATCTCTATTGTAATAATGAACCAAATAAATAGTTGTTGTTTTATTTAAAAATTAGATATTTTAATAAAAAAAACAGGAAAAATCTAAGCTGGACATACTACTAAAACTTTATTGAAAACAGAAGATCCTTAAAGGAGTTTGAATGGGAATAACTTATAAGGCCTTCATATTTTTAAAGTTTTTTACAGAATAGAAATTAATTAACTCTAGTCAAATAAAACGAAAGACTTTAAATTTCTATTTTCATTCTTGATTTGCTATTTACTATATATCTAAGCGGATTTGTTTTTTTTAATAATAATTTTTGCTCGACACCCATTTTTAACCATTCATCTACTTGTTTAGAGGTTAAAACAAAAAGCTTCAATATTTCATCTTTAATTATTTCATTTGTCTCAAATTTAATATTTAATTTATAAATAAATAAATCAAAAAGTGAGGCATCTTCTATATTCAAATTAATTTGATTTACTTCATTCTTTAAGATATGATCTGTAGTTTTTATATCTTTTGTGTTTTGTAAATCTTTATTATCGCTGTCAATACTTTCTCTAAATAAATCTCCTTGTTTTAAATTAATTGGCTCTTTGTAAGGATTAACAAACAAGTCCTGTATATTGATTTTTAAATCTTCTGGTAACCATTTTGCACCTAGTTTAAAAACTTCTTCATTGCCTTTATTTTGATTCTTATTATTACAATTAACGACCCATAACGGCACCCATTTATTTAAAATATTTTCTTTAGAACCTTCCCAAGTTCCCCCTTTAGTATCTGATTTAATTACGATAGTAGCATTGGAAAGCACATAAATTAATTTATTTCTTCCCATTGCATTTCCTACATTGAAACCAGCTTCGGGGTTATATGGAGATATCAATACTAGCCTATTATTAATGATACTTTCACGATATATTTTTGCAGAAGATTTTTTTAATAGACTGTCGGCAACGATACCTATTGAATATCCATTTAAAGCTAAGGCATCAACCATAGAGTGCTCATCAACACCTCTTGCACTTCCAGAAACTATTCCATATCCTTGATCAACAATTTGCTTTACAATTACTTTAGTAGTATCTATATCTTGTATTGATATATTTCTTGAACCGACAATTCCAACATAATTTTTGTTTAGTAATTCCATATTACCAATTCCAAAAAGTATCGGAGGAACACGATCTTTGAGTTTTAATTTTAAATTTTCAGGATAAAATTCATCACTTCTATTAATTATCCAAATTCCTGCTTTAGACCATTTTTCTAACTTAATGGCAAGTGCCATTTTTCTATCTAACAATGATATTATCCTATTTTTTTCAATAGTCTTATCTGCCCAATTCTTTAAAATTGAATTTAATTCAATAGTTAAAAGATCTTCTGGTTTTAAATCATTTGACAATAGCCATCGAGCCATTCTGTTCCATTCCAATAAAGATAATGGTTTATAAATATTATCTAAATCTTTTGAAAAATATGATGTTAATAGTAATATGGCTTTTGTTCTTTCTGAAATCATACTATTCACTTACTGATGTTGATGTTAATGCTATTGGATAAACTAAACCTGAACCAGATTGTTTTAATAATGTTGTAGCTATAGTGAATGTCCATCTTGAATCTACAGCATCGTCTAACAAAAATACGGGTTTATTTTCAACTATACCATTAATTTCAAATACTCCATCTAAATTATTACATTGATGAAAACTATTTTCCTGTTCTTTTTGAGGTTGAGAATCTTTGATTTTTTTAATGATTGGTAAGAAAGGAATTCCTAATTTTTTAGATAATCTTTCAGCAAAATTAGATACTAGTTCCGGATGTCTTAAAGAAGGTATGCAGGTTAACCATTCTGGAAAAGGATCTGGTTGCCATCGATCCACTATCATTTCATACATAGCATCTACAAGTTCATCCCTAAAATGCCCAGAATGTTTATCATCAGAAACTATTTTGCCCCAGCCAGCGTCTCCCCAACGAGATAGAACTTTTCCTGTTTCCGCCTGTAAGTCTTTCTTTAAATTGCCTTTTAAATTATATTCGGGTAATGCATTTGGGACTATTTGTTTTCTCGGTAAAATATCAAATTCTGATTGCTTCAAATATATAGATGCTTCAATGACATTATTGTGAGCTACGGAAATGGGTAATATTGCTTTTCCTAAGCAATTTGCGCATTTACCACAATCTTCAATATTTGGGTCATCTAATTCTTTCTGTAAAAAAGACATTAAACACTTTTTCGTACTTAAATAATCATGAACTATATTCCATTCCAATAAACGCTGGTTTGTTAATCGTTCAATTTTTTCAGTATCCATTTGGTAATTAACAGCGGATCGTTTCAATTGTGCACCATCTTTAATAATTGGCGAAGGTTCTTCAACACTTAAATATTTAATTGTTTGATTAATCTGCCCAAGTTTTATATTTAGTACTTCTTGTATTTTTGGAATAGATAATCCATCATGGTCTTCCAGTGCTTTCAGTATATCTGCAACTGTTTTCTCAGGAGGGAAAGCATGTTCTCTAAAATATTCATGAATTTCTGCATCTTCTTGTCCAGATAATAAAATTCCATGAGCACTTTTTATCGCTCTACCTGCACGCCCCACTTGTTGATAATAGCTAATAATGGAGTCAGGCGCTTGAAAATGAATTACAAAACTAAGATCTGGCTTGTCATAACCCATTCCTAAAGCTGTGGTCGCTACTAGTACTTTTAAATCGTTATTATACAAAGCATCTTCTAAATACTCTCTGTATGTGTTCGAGTCGTCAAAATTATCATTTTGAACATCAGAATAATATGATGCTGAATCAATTCCACATTCATTTAACCAATCTGTAACTGTTCGAGCATCACGTTTAGTTAAAACATAAATAATACCGCTACCTTCTAATTTAGGAATATTTTCTTTAAGCCAAGCCAATCTGGATGCTTGATCATTTAGTTTAATATTTTGAAGATTTAAACTTTCTCTAGTTAGCAAACCTCTTATTATGCTAATACCGCCAATTTGTTCTTTGATATCATCTATTACTCTATCATTAGCAGTTGCTGTAGTCCCTAAAACAGGCATTCCTTGAGGCATTACTTTTAAGATTCCCACAATTCGTCTGTAATCAGGACGGAAATCATGACCCCAATCTGAAATGCAATGAGCCTCATCAACTACAAACAGCCCTATTTTGTCGGCAATTGGATAGAGGACTTCATCAATAAATCTCTCGTTAGACAATCTTTCTGGCGAAATAAGAAGGCAGTCAACTTCATTCCTGAGAACTGAGTTTTTAATATCTTTCCAATCCTCAATATTAGTTGAATTTATTGATACAGCCTTTATATCTAAACGTTCTGCAGATTCAATTTGATTACGCATTAATGCCAATAAAGGAGATATGATAATAGTTGGGCCTTTTCCTTGATCTCTCAATATTCTAGTGGTTATAAAATAAACGGAGCTTTTTCCCCAGCCCGTACGCTGTATAACAAGTAATTTTTCTTTATTAAAAATTAATTTTTGTATAGCTTCCCACTGACCATCTCTAAATTGAGCATGATTATTATTGAGAGATTTTCTAAGTAGTGTAATTGCTTTATCCTTATCCATACTATGTTCGTAGATTTAATAATATTAAAGTTGGTTACTACATTTTCATTTCAACCACTATCTAAGATTTCTTAAATAAGTTTGAAATAACTTTGTTTGAATGAAATTCTTATTAATTCAATTACTGTGCTCGGTAAGAATTATATTGCTAATATATTAAATAGTCATAAATTATAATTATCATTTTAATCTAGATTTGTTATTTATATTAAAACCCTCAACATGATTAAGAGTGCCATAGTATTAAATAAGGTTATTTAAAATTAAATTTCATATAAACAGGTATAACTACTTATTAATAGATATTTAATAATTGATATTTTTGAGCGAACTGTAATATTTAAAATACTTGCATTATGGTTTTCCGTAAAAGAAATTAAGTACTAAATATTAATATTTAATTACTTCACTGAAACTAATTGTTGATCTTTGGAAAAGAGAATATCAGAATCAGAATGCTGTTGAAATAGCAGAAAGAGGCGCAAAATTATATGATAAATTTGTAGGATTTGTGTCAAATTTAGAATCTGTGGGAAAATCAATTGATAGAGCCCAAGAAAATTATAACGATGCATTCAAACAACTCAGCACAGGTAATGATAATTTGGTTATACAAGCTACAAAGCTTAAAAATCTAGGATTGAAAAATAAAAAAGATCTGTCCAAAGAAATAGTTTCACTATCATCAGTTGACATATTATCTGATTCGAGCAAAGAGATTTTATAAGTTATTATGTAAATTCATTAATAGGGAAAAGAAATTGTACATTTGAAATTATAAAATTTTTAGATTAATGAGTGTTATAAATCAATACATTACTTTTTTAAAAGAATATAAAAAACTTCTAGAAAGAGGAGTTAAAGACGTATTATCTAAAAGTTTATCATCAAATTTTGTTTGGATAGATGAAATAAATGAATTAACTAAATCAGAAATTTGCAACTCTAATTTAGTAAATATCTTTTCAACAAATTTTGAAAGGCAAACGATTATATTTTCGCTAGCAAAGCCCAAAAAGCCAAATATAAAAATACCAGATGAGTTTATACAAACCATAGAATTTGATGAAGCTAAAAATAATTTTTCAAGTATTAACAAGGAAGATCAAGAACTTATTCTTTTCCAAAATAGTATAAAGGGGAAGATTGAAATCGATAAAATAAAAGTATTTGAAAAAAATAAAGCCATCTATTCTAAATTTTATAGAGCTTATAACGATATTAAGAATGATTCAAATTTAGAAATTGTTTTAAGTTTAGCTCTTATTCAATTCTCAAAAAATAATCACAATAAAAATATTTCTAAAGTTAACCAGCATCTATTTCATTTTCCCTTAAGTTTAGATATTAATTCAAATAATGAAATAAGAATTAAATTTTCTGAGTTAGAAAGTCCATATTCTGATTTTTTTTTCTTAAATAATACCCCTATTGAGAAAGATATTTTAAGTAATATCGTTGATAGTTTTGAATCTAAAATTCTCGAATTTGGTTATGATTTTATCTATGAGGATGATTTGAAAAAATTAATTTCAAATTCAATACAGAAAATTTCTGATAATTCGGAATTTCAAAATTCCATTTTAAAGCCAGAAAGTGATTTTTACAAAGAAGATTTTTTTAAAATTTCATTTTCACCCGCAATAAATTTTAAAGTTAAAAGACCACGATTTTTTGAAAAATTAACCGATTCAATAATTGATTATAATTTAAAGAATGAAAATGATTCAGACCTTTTAAATTTATTAATTAGAAATCCTGAAATTAAACATACTAATTCATATCCAAAATCAAATTACTTTATTGATGAGCTTTTTGAAAATCACAAAGACAAAGCAAATTCACTTAATGCTGAGGAGGATTTTTCGGTGTTTTTTCCTTTACCGTATAATAATGAACAAAAACAAATTTATGAAAATTATTTAAAAAATAGATTAACAGTTGTTACAGGTCCTCCTGGGACTGGTAAATCTCATACGATTGTAAATATTTTATGTTCACTACTAGCTCAAGGTAAAAGAGTCTTAGTAACTGCCCAAACTGATAAAGCTCTAGAATCACTTTTAGATAAAATCCCAGAAACGTTTGATGATTTAATTTTTACGAAAATTCAATTAGAAACAAATAAAAACAGATTTTCATTAGAAAATAGTATTAGCAAAATTTCAAGTATTCTAACAGATAATTTTCATACAAACATTGAATCTAAGATAAAAGATTTAAATAAGCTAAAAGAGGATTACGTAAGTTTGAAATCTAAAATAATAAACGCTTTAGAAAAAGAATATAATGAAATAACTATTAATGAATCTTTTTCAAATTTAAAAGCTTATCAAATAGTTGAAAAAATTGAAAGCAAAAATTCAAATGATTGGAATTGGATAAAAGATAATTTATCACTTGAGCATTTAAATGACTTTAATAGTTTAAAAAAAACAATTGATAATTATATTAAGTATCAAAATGTAAATACTAATTACAGCCAAATCATTGATTTTGATCTTAATGATATTTATAAAAAATTAAAGACCTATGATTTTTCTGAATTTATAGAAATGCAGAAAAATATTGAACGATTGACTAGCAAACTAAAAGTAGATGATGAATTAAAAGATAAATTTTTAAGCATTGATTTAGAAAAAATTGTGCAAGTTTTGAGTACTTTTTCAAATTCTGAAGTTGTTTTAAAAAAACAAAATGATTTAGATGTTTTATTAAAAAAGATAAAGCCTATTCCCCAGCTAGAAAGTATTACGACAAATATTACCTTTTCTAATATTGTAAATAACGAAACGAAATATCTCTTAGATATCGAAACTTATTATTCATTCATTAGTGAAGAAAAAGTAGGTTTTTTTAAACGATTAGATTCTAAATTTAAAAAAGTAGCTTATTTAGAAGATATAACAATCAATGGGATAAAGACAAATACCAAGCAGGGTATGTCGAAACTTAAACTTTTTTTTCAAGCTATTTGCCTTATTAATAAAAACTTCGATTTATTAAAAAGTAATGGTTATTTTTTTGATTACGATGACAAAGCTGATATTGAATCAAAATCAGAAATTTTAAAAGAAACAATCTCACAAGTTAAACGAAATGGGGAATTACTTAAAATAATTCAGTTTACAAATATCGTCGAATTCACAAAATTTGTGAATATTGACAAATTTGCAATAGAAGAATTAACAGAGAAAGCAATTGAATATCAGGAGGATTTTAATGAATTAAAAGTATTGGAGTTTAAGTTCAAAAATATTTCTAGGGAATTAGCCGAAATCAGTTCAATTATTCTAAAATCAAAAATCCGAGACGATTTTAAAAGTTTATTACCACTCGAAAGAATTGTTGATATTGAATCTTTTGATCGACTTTTTTCAAAATTAGAAGATATTAAAAATCAATTGAGTAACGAGAAAATTTTTAAAGAATCTAAAGAGCAATTAAAAGTAGTTTTACCTTTAACTTTTGAAAAAATAAATCAAACGTCATTAAATTTTATTACTAAAGAAAATTTTGAATTTGCTAATGCAAATGCATATTTAATATTAAACGAATTTATTGATATTCAAAAGACTAAAGAGGATCTTTCTTTTATTAATAAAAAAATTTACAGTACTAAATGCGATATACTTTTTGATTTAGCAAAAGACAATTTTAGAAAAAAATTCGACGAAAATGAGATCAATGATTTTATTAATTTGCTAGAACAGTATAAATATAATTTAAATCAAAGTAATAGAAAAATAAGAAATCAAACTCAATATCAAATTTTAACAAGAAAAAATAGTGTTCAAATAAGCAAAAAACTTTCTTGTTGGGTTATGAAATTTAATGATGTTTTAAATTCTGTTGGTAACGAACCAGAAATCTTTGACTGTATCATAGTTGATGAAGCAAGTCAGTTAGATTTTAATAGCTTACTGCTTGGTTATTATACTGAAAACATGATAATTGTTGGTGATGATAAACAGACCTCTCCTAGTAGTTTAACGGGAGCGGATGGAAATGATTTTGAAGCAATAAAAAACAAATATTTGCATTTTTTGGATTCAAATATTGTTCACATAAAAAGTGATAATAGCTTATTTACGCTTTCAAAAATGATTGCTGGGAATTCTAATCTCGAATTGAAAGAGCATTTCAGATGCGTTCCAGAGTTAATTGAATTTTCAAAGTTGAATTTTTATAATAATTCACTTAGACCTTTAAAGCAGATTAATGGAGATAGACTTCAACCGAAAGTGGCTATTTTTATTGAAGGTGCTTTTACAGAAGAAAAAATTGTCAACAAAGAAATAGAGCAGATAAAATCTTATCTACGAAATATTTTAAACGATGAAAAGTATTCAAATAAAACAATTGGTGTTGTTAGTTTAGGTCTGGCAAAACATACTGAGAAGTTAAAAGATATAAAAGAGGATTTAGCTAACGAATTTGGAAAAGACAAAATCGATAAACATAAATTAATTATCGAAGATTCTCCTAAATTTCAAGGAGATGAAAGAGATGTAATGCTTGTTTCACTAGGTGTAGCTATTGATTTTGAAAAATTAAATAAAAATGAAAATTCAAAGCCACGAGCTATAATTTCTGATCAAGATGAATTTAAGAAAATCAATGTTGCATTAAGCAGAGCTAAAGAACAAATGATTTTATTCCATTCTGTTAAGGCAAAAGATTTAAATTTACATGATTTTAGAAATAAAATTTTAAACTTTTTCTATGAAGAAGTGAAATCAATAGAAGAGTTAAAATTGGATTATAGCAGTGAAATTCGGAATTTACATAATGTGCCGAATATCTTTGATAGCTGGTTTGAATATGATATTGCGAATGCATTAATACAAAGAGGATTTGGTTATATTGAGCCTCAGTATAAGGTGAAAGAAGCTGAGACTTATTATAATCATAAAACAAGTAAGCAATCATATGTGAATTTTAAACTTGATTTAGTGGTTCATAATAATGGAAAAAGGGTAGCAATAGAATGCGATGGTGATCCTTTTCACTCTTTGCCTGAAGATGTTTCTTATGATATTGAAAGACAAGAATTCTTAGAAAGAGTTGGATGGAAAGTTTATAGGATTTTATATTCTGCGTACAAAAGAAATCCAACTAACGAAATAGAAAAAATGATTGATTTCATAAATAAAAACACAAAGAAGGATGAAGTAAAAACATTTGTTATTTCAGAAGAAGAAATTGAATACGATGAATCTCAAAGTGATGAAGAAGTTCATACCCTTGAACTATTTGAAAGCCCTACAAGAACGTATCAACATAAATCGTTCATTGATTTAATAGAGGATGAAATTGTTGAAACTGAAAAAGATCATTTCTCAATAAAAGAAAATGAGAATATTGAAGATGAAATTTTGAGATATTTTAATCTTTTTGAAAATGGAATATATAAGATGCAAAAAGATCCAGAAGAATTTTGTTTGCATTCCTTACCAATTAGTAAAAAATATATTGACGGATATTTATTACAGTGTTATGACAATGGTCATATTAATAAAGTTTATGTTAGAACATTATTGGAAAAAAGAATTGATTATAAATATTCAAATGGTAAAAATCCAAATGCCAAAATTCAATATTTAAAACTTATAGAGGATGATGCAGTAATTGGTTTGAAATTTAATAAGGGTAAAGAAATAATTTTTAAAGCTCACAAAACTGAAAATATTTCAAATAGGGAGCAACTACATTTACAAGGTTATAAAGTTATTTATCAAAAATTTGAAAATGTAGAATATAAAGTATTACCTAAAAAAATATCATCTGAAATTGCTAGGTTAACATTTGAAAGTTTTAGCGCAAATGGAAAAGAGACTAGTAATAAACACTATAAAGATGAATGGAATATAATTAAGAAATTTATACCAAGTATAATTGAATTGTAATTAAAGTGTAAAGACTTTAATTACAATTCAGTTCATTAGAGATTAATTCGTTTTTATATTTCTTAATTTTATTTACAAGTTCTTTTTTTGATGATCTATACTTTATACTCAATAAATTTTAAGCTAATTTCAATATCCGTTATGCAAATTTCCCTTTTCTGGCTTTTTTTGGATGTGTTAACAAAAATCGGAGACAAAGTTTAGGGTAAAAAAATGCAACCTAACTATTTTAAATCCCTTTATAAAATCTTCTTTTCTTCTTTTGTTTAAACTGTTTCGAAACATAGTCATTTATCTTTTCCCCGCGAAGCAGTATATCTGCCAGATTTTCTTTTACATACTCTTGCGATTCGAGATTTTGAAGCTTTTCTGAAGCAGTTGAATTGGAGTTTTGGTATTTCCTTTCAAGTTCAAGAATGTTCATTGCACAGCTTTCCTGAATCCCTTTTGCGCTGAATTCTTTTCCTAGACTGCTTCCATTGACAACCGACTGTGTCTTAAAGTCTATAAAAGTAATTCCATAAAGTTTTCCCTCACTGCTTTTTCTTAAAACAGTATGAATGGCTTCATCTTTGAGCCTTTCGGATAATCTCTCGACAGAAATCATTCTTTCATCAGAAAAAGCCTGTCTCAAAGAATTTCTGATACGGCTTTTGCAGTATTGTTTCTTTGCTTCATTGACTCTGAATTTTTCCTCCAGAAATTTTAAGGTAGGTCTGCTGTAGAATTCGCTGGCTTTTATCGGCACACCTATCGGTTTTGAATTCTGGTCAAGTATCTTGTAAAGCAGTCCATTGTTTTTAAAAACTCTTGATTCCTCGCTTCCCCTGTCAGCATGAACATTATAGAGGTTTAAAATCGCGTTGAGTTCAGGCAGACTTGAGTACTTGTAATCAAGTAAAACCTTGTTTAAAACTGTATTGATCGCCTTTTTGGACTCTGCTTTTCCATACTGGACTTTGCCTACATCTATCGGATTTAACGAAAACTGTTCTTTCTGTTTTCTTCCTTCGGCTTTTACAAGCCCGAACATTTCTTCAATTTCTTTTCGGGCAGGTTCTGATTTTCTAATACCTAATAAATGCAGATCGATTCTTTTTCCGTCTCTCTGAATGTTGTTTGTCACTATATGGCAATGCGGATGACCCGCATCATGATGCTGATACACCAGATAAGGTTGTCTGCCGAATCCCAGTTTTTCCATATAGGTGTCTGCTATTTCAGCCAGTTTTTCTTTCGAATGATTCTCTGAAGGATCAAAGTTTAGCGAGATATGCACCGTGTTTCGCTTCGCATTGGTATTGAGTTCTGCCAGTTTTAGAAAGCGGTTTAATTTTGAAGTGAAACTCAGTTTTTTCAGTTCCAGCGGATAATTAACCGCACTGATGCATTCCGCTTTTCCGATCTCAACTTTATTTTCGTTGTAATTCAGAATGGCTTTTATGGACGAGCTTGTTTTTATCACTGCAACCATTTTTCTGCTATTTTCTGGGTGTGGCCTGAGACCTCTTCCATTTTATCAAAAAGTCTTTTTCTCTGGATTTCGAATAGATAAAGATGCCCTTTAAAATCGGGAACAGTTTTGAGCGTGTTTATCTTTCTGGCAATCTGATTGATATTATTGCCGATTGCCCGTAATTCGGAAGTAAGTACGGCTGTCTCTTCCATCAGTTCGTCTAAAGACTGGTTTCTGTAGGTGGCTACAATTGGTTTGTTGAATAAGTGGCTTCTGATGTGGTCACTTAATTTTCGGCAGGTGCTTGCTCTGAATCTTTTTTCCAGTTCGGCATACTCCAAAGGAGTGAATCGCAGTCCCACGATTCGTGTTCTGTTTGAATTTTCTCTTTTCATCATCTTTCATTTTCATTGTTATCAAACTCTTTTCTTTTAAGTTTCTCCACCGCCGAGTTCCGAGGCAATAGGTGGCAAGATAGGCGGTTGTTAAACAACCGTTCATCTTGCTGATTGCAGGAACGTGGCAATCTTTGGAGATTTTTAAAAGCAGGCTTCTAATTTAGCGAAAATATTTATATGTATCATGCGCAAAATATGGTCATGATAGCTGTA
Organism: Flavobacterium sp. GW823-FHT06G12; assembly: GCF_058794775.1. Lineage (NCBI taxonomy): Bacteria > Pseudomonadati > Bacteroidota > Flavobacteriia > Flavobacteriales > Flavobacteriaceae > Flavobacterium > Flavobacterium sp. GW823-FHT06G12. Next base: position 208,839 of record NZ_JBXAHE010000005.1, on the reverse strand, counting down.
GGCTGTTACAAATGGACAAATGCTAAAAAAAAGAAAAAGGAAAAAAAGAAAGCAGTCTTGAATTGGACTTTCAGACAGGTGAAGTGCTATAAGTCCCGAAGGGCATTTTTTGAGGAACGAAGAAAAATGTTATGCGCACTTCTCTGGCTGTGTCCAATATTTTGCTTTGCTTTTTTTTCTTTTACTGGGAGTAGAATTTAGGATACTTAAAAACTGTCTTGAGTACTTCACTGTAGACCATAATTTTGATGCCATAGAAAACAATTTTGATTTTATGGGAAACCGTATAGTTTATCTGTTTTTTTTATGTAGTATTGTGGTTAGACGCTAGTTTATATCTCGTGAACGTCTTTAAGAGATAAACATTCGATGTAAATCGCCAATACGAAGCTGTTAGTGACATAAAGATGGTTAACGTAAATAATAAAACATAATTAACGGACAAAATGAAAACGTTTTTAATAATATTAGGACTGATAGTTTTAGTAATTATAATTTTTGGTCTTTACAGACTTGTAACGGTAAAACGACAAAATAGTAAACTAAACGCAGAACGATTTGAAAGAGTAAAAGAACTTTACGACAAACTTGAAAGCGGCCAAAACCTAATAGAAAAAGATGTTTTGCCGTTTGCTCAAAATCTTTTGACAAGAGAATCATCATACCAACTTTTAAGAGACCAAAATAAGACCGATATTTTTCCGAACGAATATTATACGATTGTAAAAGGTGCAGAAAGTAATCTTGCAAATTGGTTGGAATTTCCAACGGAGCTTAATGCTTGTCCTGATGAAATAGAACACTTGAAACGAGTGACTTATGACTTCGACGGACAAAATAATTTTGTCCATTATGAAGTTTTCAAATGCAGAGTTAATGAGCCGCATTGGGCAGCAAAAGACGGTTGGTTTTTAGGAGTTGTAGGACCATATTTTGACGACAGTAAACCATACGACTTTCCTCATGCAACATTTAGTAGAATAAATAGCACATTGAATAATGTAACAGCAGAGGAAGAAGCAAAATGGGTTCACGAAAATATATCCTTGAGACGATAAACAAGAAACCTAGTTGACCAAATCAGTTTTGCATCAGTAGGCAGACATATAGTGGAACTATTAAAAATTTGCCAACGCAAAATCCGAGTCTATAAACAACAATTTTAAAGAGAACAGAATAATGATATATATAATTCCAACAAGAGGAGGCTTAGGAGTTGAAATTTGGGGGACATCTGAAGATTTAAATAATTTTTATGAAATTATCAGCAAGTTTTGGAATGATGAAAACAAATTAAACAAAAAAGGATTTAAGAATAGAGATGATTTAATTAGTGGGTTTTCTTATGAAATCCGTAAGGCAAAGGACGGAGATAGATTAAAACGAGACAACAGCCATTTTTCATTTACTCAACAAAATCATTATGGTGCTCAAATATCTTGGGTTCATTTTTTATTTTCACTTGCTTCATTGAAATTTAACATGAGATATAGTGAAACTAATAAACTTGATATTTCACAAATTCTTTTAATTGAATTTTGGCTCGAAAAAGCAATGAAGGACTATGATGAAATTGGAGCTAAGAATTTAATTGGTTTTATAGAAGATGGGCTTTATGGAGGTAATGATTATATATATCAATTTATGAGAAGCATTAATCTTGATTTCTTCCTTTTAGGAGGTGGAAAGCGAGCTTTCAGAAAGCTGCCTGAATTACTAAAAAGAGGTGTGTTTTATACAGAGGAATATAAAAGTTATCTAACGTTTTTAGAAACAGACGCTAAGAAGCTAAACTGTGAAATATCTGAACTTGAAATAAATGATGATGATTTTGACTATGAAAATTTGAAATGGTAAAAATGATTACATATTGCTGTTGTAAATGATCTATGGAGTTAGATCAATTAACTTATGAAACCTTATTTTCAATTAGTCGAAACATTTAGCTCAATCTTTTAGTTTTTTAAAATATGAAAAACATTATAATTTTATTAGTCTCTTTGGTTTTTACAAGCTGTCTAAATAAAAATCATTCTTCAGATGGGGAAGTTATTGCTGTTAAACAAAATGATCTGAAAAATGAGAAGATTAGAAATTATAGGATTTTAGAAGAAATGTACAACGATTCTTATTTCCCTTCACAATCTGTTGACAAGGTCAGAGATGTCTTATTGGAATTTTGTTTCAATATTGAGAAAAGCAAGCCTAAGAATCTTGATCAATTATATGAATTGTCTCATACTGCTACTGAGAAAATTAATAACCTGCAAGATGATTTCTATAGAAACGGGAGCGAACTTGAAACAGGGGCTAGAGAAGCAATAGCGATGGATTTCGATTTTATTTGCAAATCATACGGTTTCAAGGCAGATGTCGAAGAGCTTATTGCAAATAGGGATTGGTAAAGTTAGAATTAACTTGCTTTACAATTAGCTAATAAACTTTTAGCATGAAATAAAAAAAGAGACTGTAAAGTCTGTTTTTGTGCGAATTAATATATCTTTTATAAAAGCTTACTTGGCTTTTAGTAATTTTTCTAAATATTCAACTTTGTCTTGTTCAATTTTCAATAATCTTTTGTAAAGTTCTTTATTTTACCTACAGATTCCATTAATTTATCAGATCTGTTAAAAGTCTCGAATGGCATTTTTTTGAGGAACGAAGAAAAATGTTATGCGCACTACTCTGGCTGTGTTCAGTACCGTACTTTGCTTTTTTTTATTTGCTTTTTTCACTTTGAAGAGAAGAAATTGTTTTTATATTCGTACAAAAATAACACTTAGCATTTTAATCAGAGTTTGTGATTTGCTGATACATTTACAGCTAGGATTACTATAAAAACATTAGATATGGCATATGAAGATTTCTTAACAGATTGTTTTCGCGAATTACAAAAAATGCAAGATGATTTAAATAAAGCGTATGATATTAATTCTTTTACAAGTTGGAACTATGACCAGCCGAGTGGTATTATAACACTATCTAAGCCTGATAAAACTATTAATTTCAGATATTATCAAGTTGGCACTTATTCCACAGCATCTAAAACTTGGAAATGGTCGTGGGACAATGAAAATACATCTAAAAACGTAGTTGTTGATATTGAAAAAATTAGAGGTTTTGGAATTGCAAATAAATATGAGAATCTAATTAATGGGAATTATCTTCTATCTGCTGTAATTTAATGGGCGGTATTGGAGTGTATAGACCTGTTGTTGATCACTTAAAAATTCACATTGTATTAACTGAACTGATAGATAATGGTTTAGCTGAAAGAGAAAAGACCAAATATGTTGATTGTGAAAATCATGATAGAAGAAGAAGGGCATTTATATGTCAGCATTTAAAAGAAGGAAGCAGAAACGGATTCGAAGAATCATTTGAAACATTTGAAGATATGGAATTCGAATATGAAGATGATGATTTTGTGGCTTGGTGTAACGAATGTGAGAAATTGAGAATCAAAGAAGGTGGTTTGTCAGAAAAATGCTGGGAAGAAGGCAAATTTAAAATTGTTTGTGAAAAGTGCTATTTCAAAATTAAAGAAACAAATACCTAAAATGAAAAATCAAATTCTGATTTTATTAATATTTTTAAAAACGTTAGCAGCCCAAGGGCAAAGTAAAATGGTAAATAAATTTATCACTTGGGATGATTTTGTAAAAGGATTTGGCAAAGAGATGGTATCCGCTGAAGACGTATTTAAAAATATGTCTAACAGCGGATTGAAGGACAATTGCTTAACTAAAATGGATTTTACTTTTATTTCTGACGATAAGGAAAATCTAATCCGATTATCCGAATTCTTAAACTCCCATTATCCATATGTATTGCATGAAGTTAAGAAATATGGATCTCTTTGGGAAGTAAACGGAGAAACAAATGAAATACCAATGACTGCAGACAATTTAATGTATTGGAGTTTGGATATGTACAAAAGAGGATATGAATTTGATTCGACTCTTGATGCTTATGGAGGATTATTTGATCCACGAAACCCAAATTTTCCAGACTTGGATAATTCGAAAGCGGAGTACTATTTTGATAAAGGTATTGACTGTTATAACAATGGAGATTTAAGCGGCTCAATATTTAATTGGTCATTGGTAATTGCAATTGATTCAAAAGATCCAAATGCTTATTATTCAAGGGCAATCGTAAAGAATGAACTTTACACTTGGAAATCTGCTCTTAAAGATTATGACAAAGCTATAGAGATTGCTCCAAAATTTGGAAGCGCTTTAATTAATAGAGGCGGATTAAAAGATGAAAACGGAGACTATCAAGGTGCGATTGCAGATTATGAAAAAGTACTGCAGCTTGATGATTCATCACTTGAAAATAAACAGCAGGCATATTTTAATCTTGGAAATACAAAACTTAATTTAAAGGATAAAAGAGCAGCTTGTGAAAATTGGAATAGAGCATTGGAACTTGGTGCAGATTATGCTAGAGATAAAATTGATGATTATTGTAAAGGAAAAAAGAAATGAATTTTCTTAAAACTATTTTTGGCAGTAAAAAGCCAGTCGTACAAAGTATTAGTGTAATAAAATATCCTGATAGAATTTTCTTTGAAACTTATTATAAAATAGTTAACTCATATTCTACAAGATCGACGGAAATTACAATCTCAGAAATCAATATTTCAGATTTTGAGATAGGTAAAACAATTCTTAGACATCTCGATTTATCCAGAACAATAAAGAAATTTACGAACAAGGAAAGAGTAGGAAATTATGAAGCGTACAAAAAAATTACGGGATTAAAATCTATAAAAGCTCAGATGAAAGATTCAGTTTATGTATCTATTAGCCGCCAAAATAATCAGATTACATTCTACCCGACAATTAATGGAGGAACTTCTGGTCAGCGAAAAGGATATCATTTCTTAGACAAAGAAAAAATCGTTATTGAAGATAGTGATGATTTCCAATCAATTGGGGAAGCATTGAAATTAGCTTTGGAGAAATGTAGCTGAGTAAACCAAAAGTTAAAAAAAAAACAGTAGTTAATAGTAGAAAATGAAAAAGTTTAAATTCATATTATTTTTAGTGTTGGCAATAATTTCATGTCAGTTAAAAAACAAAAACGAATCAGAAGAAAAAAGTAAAAAGATAGTTAGTGAATTTATAAAAGGAAATAAAATGGATGAAACCGAATTCTGGAAAATAATTGATTATTCAATTGCAAATTCCAAGAATGACAAATTAGAACAGGAAAAAATAATTGTTGAAAAACTATCAGCGTACAGTCCTGAGCAAATTATTGAATTTGAAATAATTCTTAGACAGCTAATTATTCAAGCAGATGATTTTAAAATAATGGGAGCTCAAAAAATTATAGAAGGATATGTTTCTGATGACAGTTATTTATATTTTCGCTGTTGGCTAATTGGAAAAGGTGAAGAAATTTATAATGGAACCACTAAAAATCCAGATTTTTTGTCAGAAACAATTAGCCGAGACGAGGAGTTCTATTTTGAAGGGTTGCTTTATGTTTCAACAAAAGCATATAAAATAAAAACAGGTAAAATTGAAGAAGATGCAACCTTTCCAAGAGATGTGGCATATCTAAAAGGTTTAGACTATGATTTTGGGGCACCGCCAACGAAAGGTGTGGATTGGAAAGAGGAAGATCTGCCGACATCATATCCTAAATTGTGGAGGTTCTTTAATTAAAAAAATAGCCAATATTTATCGAAATGAAATAAACAAAAAAATGTGAGATATGACATTAAGCCAAGCGATTATAAACTGTATGGATTATATGGATACTGAGGAATCTATTTATTCAATTTATGCTAAAAGAATAGATGGAAAATTTCAGCCAGATTCTGAAGCTTTAGTTTTAAAATTGACAGTTGAAGAAATGGAAATGAAATCAATTGAAGTGGCCGAAGAAAAATGTCCAGGATTTGACTATTTTTTAGAAATTTTTGTTTTAAAAGATTTTTACGAAGATTTATTAAAACTTGAAGAATTCAAATCAGATACGAAAAAGGTTGAAAGAATTATTTATTATGCAGAATTTGATGCCTAAATAAAACGGATAATTATTAAAAACATTATATGATAGAAGAACTGCTTAAAAAAACTAACAATAAAAAGTTTTATAATGATTGCGATTTGAAGCTTGAATCTTATAGATTTGAAACTTCAACAAGTTCTTTGGAAATGATACTTTCAATTAATCAGAACAGTTATGATATACCTATTGAATATGAACAATGGAAATTATCATGCAGAAATACTGAAAAATTCGACGGTTTTTTTTGGAGCTTAACTTTGCCTTACGTTAAAATGAAAATTTTGCACCATCATCCTTTATTATTAATCTTTCATGAAAACGAAATTGAATGTGAAATCATAGGCAGGCCAGCGAATGTCAATGAGTTTATTGGAGATATCAGTAATGCTCTGGAGAAAGAAACTGGAAATTGGATTACCGTCAATGAATACTTTTGGAATAATGAGGAATTCTACCAAAATTATGCAAAGAGAACAATCATGACGCCTAAGTCTTTAGGTAATTCCATACTGAAAGTTTGTGAAAAGCATAATATGGGCTTTCAAATAAAAAGTGAACTCGTTGGTGAAAAAAAAGGGTATGCAGATAAACCAAATGCTAAAATTCTAATTTTTGGCAATGAAGATGTTAGTCCTAATGATTTTAATCTTAGACAACCATATATAATTGCAGAAGAATTTATCGCAGAAAGAATTAAATAATGCGACGGAATATTTAATTGGAATTTTGTTAAACAAAAAAGAGACTCTAAAGTCTCTTTTTGTGCGAATTAATATATCTTTTATAAAAGCTTATTTGGCTTTTAGAAGTTTTTCCAAATATTCGACTTTGTCTTTTTCGGCTTGAACCAAACGTTCATATAGTTTGATCTGCTGTTCATGAGCTTCTATTAGTTTATCTAATGGATTAAACGAACAGTGATTAGAATACGGTGCATTAACAATACCACCAGTAATGTCGTTATCGTATATATTGTTGAAATAATTAATCACACCTTCATCAGAAAAGTTTTTAATTGCCTCCACACTTACATCTAAAGCTTTTGCCACTTCTTTTAATTTTTCATCGTCAATTGTTTCACTGTTTTCTAGAATAGAAACAGCCTGCTGGTTTGTACCCATAGCCTGTGCCAATGCTTCCTGCTTCATGTCTTTCAGTTCACGGATACGGCTGATCTTGCGCCCCATGTGGTTTGGTTTTGTTAGTGTGCTCATAGCTCAAAGGTAATAATTAAGAATAAAAAAGCCACATTTATGTATGATACATATTTTCTCATGTACGGTACGGGACATTTTGATAGCGTACCATACAGGTAATCGCTTACTTGCCAGTGTGTTTAGCAAAAATACAATTTTTCAGACAAGTATTAACTAAAATGAGTAAAATTATGAAAGCAATTCAAAACACCGCATCCGACTTGATTTATCGAGTTATTTCACAGAACATCGATCCAATAGGCATCTACTGTTTTGCAGAAAAGAAAAGCAGTTATACTTTTAATGAGCCTTTCCAGAAATCTGTTCAGAAAGAAAAGCATATCCATCTTTATCTGCTTGTCGTAGCCGAAGAGTTCGAAGATAACATAGGCAATGACATCACCGATAAAATAAAGAGCAGGTCAAGAGGCGAGATAACGGTAACCATTCTGCTTCACAGAGTAAGAAATATTATAAAACTATATGGAGACCAGCAGTATTTCTTCTGGAACATTTTTAAGAATGCACAGAGAATCCATAGAGACGCACACAGATCGCCTATAATCTGGGCTAAGAATCCAGAAAAGAGATATGTGAAAAGCACTTCAGCATACGCAGGAGACAGAAGAAATGTTACGGCATCAATTTGGGATCTCATTTATAATAACGATCAGTATTTTTCCTATGAAGTCAGAATGTGCTCCCTTCATCAGATAGTGGAACAGACCTGTCTTTCTCTTATAAGGGTATTTCTTGGATATACGCCTAATCACTTCTCACTGGGCTACTTATTTGAGCTTTGCGAATACTTCACCAGCTTGACTTCTGAATACTTTCCCCGAAACAGCAGGGATGAAAAAAATATGTTCAAGCTTTTGAAAAAGAATCCAAACACGCTTCGATTCAGCAGAAGGAACAGTTTTGATTATCTGTACTATGGGCTGATGGAAGACAGATGCCGTGATTTTATGAAAGAAGCAGAAGCCATGATTCAGAAGGAACTGGATAGGCTTGAGGGAATTCTTCAGGATGTGACATTATCAGCATAAAAGCGGAAATCATGGAAACCGATGAAATCAAAAAACTGGAAGACATCAGGGTGTTAAGCGGAAAACTGCTTAATACCCTGAAAAAAGCAAAGGATAAAAGAGGGATGTATAATGCAGAAATCAGGGTTTATGGCTATTGCGAACTCGGTTCTGTTGTCAGAAACCTTATGAAGCTGTGCATTATCGCTTTAGATCAGGACAGCGCAGAAGTTCCGCCTACAATTCAAAACCAATACATTGATATTGGGCTTATACTGGGAATTGCTTTGCAGTTATTTCCAGTTGACGAACTTGAATTTTTAAATGAGATTACGGATCTGTTTTCAGAAAATAAAGAAGAAACAGAATAGCCAGCATAAAGTTTTAATATTTAGAATTATGGAAACTGATAAAATAAAAACACTGGAAGAATTTAAAGATTTTGCATCCTATCATTTTAAACTGCTCAAACCTGTTCAGGACAAAGACGGGGAATCAGTGCGGGAGATAAGATTTTATGGATATTCAGATATGACGAGTCTGGGAGTGAATCTGATCCGCATGTGTTTGAATATCATTTATTCGGATGAAATTGATAACAGAGAAATATACATGGGTTCCGTTCTGGAACTTGCCCTTCAGCTTATTCCAAGCGCAGAAATAGAGGTTCTAGATGAAATATACAGAATGCTCAATGAAAAGAAAGAAGATGAATGAATATTGGGCTTATCAATGGTTTAAGTACCGTTTTCATGAACATATTATGTCCATGACATTGAGGGAAAAGCATTTTATCTTTGTTCGAATCAAAAATTGGATTGAGTGATGATAGGTAAATTTTGCTTATGATCCTCAGTGGATTAGGTTTTATATTTGTATTATCCCCACCATATTTTGATCAGGATAAAATGAAAAAAGTTTTTTAACTTTAGAGCGGACAGTGATTGTGGAACAAAAAAGACCGAGATTCGGTCTTTTTTTAATGAAGAGGAATTTCAAATGGAGAAGGATGGAAGAGAAGAAAGAGGAAAAATGACGGCGGAAAAGACCAGAAAAATGCTGAAAGATGAAGGAGTGGAAGTAACGCTGGAACAGGCGGTAATGATTTTAGAATTTTTAAGAAAACTGGCAAACATGGCAGTTTCAAACTATTTAAAGAAAAAAGATGAGAAAAATAGCAGACCTATACGTGAGAGTGAGTACCGATGAGCAGGCAGACAGGGGCTACTCACAGAGAAATCAGGAAGAAATGCTTCGCAAGTACTGCGATATAAATGCAGTTGAAATAAGACATATTATTTATGAAGACCATTCGGCAAAGACATTCAACCGTCCGAAGTGGAAGAAACTGCTTGCGGATCTAAAGAAGCATAAGAATAAAACCGATCTTCTGCTGTTTACCAAATGGGACAGGTTCAGCAGAAATGCAGGGGATGCCTATCAGATGATCAGTATGCTCAGAAAACTGGGAGTTGAGCCTCAGGCTATAGAACAGCCTTTGGATCTTTCAATACCCGAGAACAAAATGATGCTGGCTTTTTATCTGGCTGCTCCCGAGGTGGAGAATGACCGTAGAGCCCTTAATACCTTTCACGGAATGAGAAGAGCTAGAAAAGAGGGAAGGTATATGGGAATTGCTCCTATCGGTTATATTAACCGAGTAAAAGAAGACGGAATAAAATACATTGCATTCGACCAGCCAGAAGCCTCTATCTTAAAATGGGCTTTTGAAGAACTTTCCAAAGGAATTTTCAATACGGAACAGGTGCTTCACATGGCAAAAGAAAAAGGGCTTAAAGCAGGCAAAAACCATTTCTGGAGAGCGATCCGCAATCCTCTTTACTGCGGTAAGATCGAAGTTCCTAAATATAAGGATGAGGAACGCACTTTAGTGAGAGGACAGCACGAAGCTTTAATTTCGGAAATGCTTTTCTATAAAGTTCAGGATGTGCTTGACGGAAGATCGCGCAAATATCTTCCAAAAGCTCTTTCAGCCAAGCCTTTTCCGCTGAGAGGTTTTTTCATCTGTCCCGACTGCGGGAAAATATTGACTGGAAGCATATCTAAAGGACGACATAAGTATTACCCGTATTATCATTGCAGTGCAGGTTGCAGATACAGGATTAATTCGGAAACAGCGAATGAGATATTTATACAAAACCTTAAAAAATATGTGCCAATTCCTGAAATCAAAAACATCTATGCCAATGTCATAGGCGACTGTTATAAAGAACAGATTAAAGATGTCTTGGAAGAGAAAACTAAAATATTAAGCCAGATCAAGGATTATCAGACCAGAATCTCAAATGCAAGAGATCTTCTTGCAACAAAACAGATAGACGCCTCGGACTACCGAGATATGAAGTCGGATTACGGAGAGATGGTAAGGAGGCTTGAATTAAAATTATCTGGTATCGATGATGAAAATAAAGATATTCAAGAGCTTTTAAAAGCGGGAGTAGACAACCTGATGAAGCTTAACGAATATTATGAAAACGGCAACTGGATTGAATCTAGAGATTTATTAGGTTCGATTTTTCCTGAGAATTTTACGATCTCAGAAAATGGGTTTCGAACCGCAAGGGTAAACGAAGTAGTGCATCTCATTTACAGTATTAACAGGCTGATAGGGTTAAATAAAAAAGGGACAAAGAAGAAAATTTCTTCTTTGTCCCAATTAGTAGCGGGAACAGGACTCGAACCTGTGACCTTCGGGTTATGAGCCCGACGAGCTGCCTACTGCTCTATCCCGCGATGTTTCGGGTGCAAAGATACACACTAAATACGGTTATGCAAATAATTTTAGTACTTTATTTTTTATAATTTTTAAAAACAACGTTTTTTCTCATACTTTATATTTCAATAATTCTTTGTAAATGTTTCCTTCTAAGCCTAATAGCAAGCCAAATGCAGGTTCGGTTTTTATGCCACTTTCTTTTAGTTTTATGATCTCCAATCTGAAGTTTTCGTCTTTTGAGCTTAAAATTTGGTGCTCGATTACCATATGTTTATAGCCATTTTGATGTTCGGTTGGTATATTTTGTCCAAAGATTTCGATTTCAAAAGCATCAATAAAGAAATTTGCAATAACAGATTCTTGATTATTAATGAGATCTTCTTGAATGGTAAAACGATCTTCTTTTTCAAACAGTTTTTTTACCTTATCAATAAAATTAGATTTGTTTTTCCAGTAACAGATAATATCCAAATCACTGTTTTCGATATCAATATTTATCGGAATCGTACCAACCAAAATAGGATCAAATGCAGCAAGATTTTCTAGAACTCTATATTGGGTTAAAACAGTAAATGCAGCTTGCTGTTTAGTATTTCCGGTTTGCAAATAAGATAAATCCTTGAAATTAATCATTTATAATCTTGTTTTTCTCTTCGTTGATTTCTTGCTCTAATCTCTTATTGATATCGACTTTTGAATTCCTGAAAACAAAAATTGTAGCGCCATATCCTCTAGCGTATTGATTTGTGACTTGACCGCCAATAACAGCAGACTCAAAATACGGACTTGTTTCTTTCATTTCTTTCTCGTTTTCTTCAAAATCTTTAACACGAATAAGATTTTTATACTTAATGCTAAGATCAAACCAATTTAGATAATCGGCATTGAAAGAAACAGCTTTAATTCCTTTTTTAGAATAATAATTAATCGCTCCGGCTTGTCCGTAATTATCGCAAAGTACAATAGTTTCTTTTTGATTTGGGAGCAAGGCATAAAGCGAATCTGTTTTTCTAGCCAATTCTTTCCAACCTAGCATATCGGCAAAATCCTGAGGAAGATGATGATCTTTTCCGTCTTCCCAACGAAGCAGTCCCAGTTTTTTGTACGGTTCTGAATGTGCAACCATATATTCTGGACTTTTATTTGGAAAAGCAACATGATAAATGGGAATAAAAAGCAATAGCGGAATCAGAATGAAAATAGGTTTTAAAAAACGTTTCCATCCGTTATTTATCATTTCTGAAATATAAGCGGCTCCAAAAGCAAGATAAATAGGATACAATCCAATCACGTAATAGGCTTTTGCTTTGAAGTAAATAAAAATTAAAAGTGTGAAAACAAATGATGCAAAAAAGAGCTGATATTTTCTGAAAGGCTGATAGAATAAAACCGAATAAAGTCCAGCTAAAATCACAAATAATCCGCCAACAAAAAATAGAATTTGTTCTTTTAGAAAATCACCTAAATCTACATTTACCAATTGCGTTTTCGCCAATTCTTTCATGTGATGCACAATTGGAAAATGATTGCTGTATTGCCAATACAAATTGGGTAGAATTAAAACCAATCCTAAAATTAGAGCAAAATAAAATTCTTTTTTTGCTAGTATTTTTCTTTGTTTAGAAAGCAAAATAGCAGGAACTAATCCGAGTAATAAAAACACGATATTGTACTTATTCAAGAAACCAAAAGCGAAAACTACGCTGCCAAAATAAAGCCATTTTGTATTTTCTGAAGTCAGATATTGAATTAAAGCATAATAAAGTGCGGTCCAACATAAAATATCGAGCGAGTTTGGCTGATAGAGCATGTTTAAACGCAGTAGGCATGAAAGCAAAACGCACAAAGCTCCAAGTATTAAAGCGTAAAGATTGCCTTTGAGAAGTTCAATAGTTTTCCAGACAATTAAAAGCGTTAAAGCACCAAATAGAGCAGGGAAGAACTTTACCCAGAAAACCGAATTTCCAAGCAAAAGAATAGTATACGAAAACCAAGACGTAACCGGAGGAACTGATAAATAGCCCCAAGCTAGATGGTTTGCTTGATCCAGATGTAGATATTCGTCGCGCTGCAAATCATATTCGGGACTGATTAAGACATATTGCAGAATGAATTTTAGAATTATAAATCCGAATAGAATCAGGTTTTTTTTGGTCATGTAGATTTTGGCTTTTAGGGTTGTTTGATTTTTATGTTGCAAGTGGTTTTAAATCAACGGATGATTTTGTAGCTAAGATAGGACTTATTTTGATTTTTGAATATCTGAAATATTTCGGGATTAAATGGTTTAAAGTTCAGATATTTAAGTGTTTAAGGTTTTAAAATGTGAATTGGACTAACATTTTTATTACCTTTAGTATCAAGCAAATAACTTTAAAAGCAAATACCATGAAAAAGAAATTATTGATTTTAGTTGTCTTTTTAGGGACAATTTCACTTGCAAATGCACAAAGCATAGGAGACGTTACAAAAGCGGCCAGTAAAGCATCGACAACGGCAGTACCCGCTTTTGATGCTGCTAGTATCGCGAATCAGGTTATGGGAGTACTTTCTCCAAAATTGAAATTAACCGATGCTCAAAAACCGGTTGTAAATTCATTGGTAAATGAAACTCTAAATAAAAAGAAGAATATTTTGCCTACAATGGCTACAGACAAAGCAAGTTATACTTCTAAAATGACTACCACTAGAGAGTCTTTTATATCCAAAATGAAAAAAAATATTAGTCCGACACAATTTGATGCCTTAACAGCTTTATTGCCCAAATCAGCTTCGGCAGTAACACCATTGGCAAAAATGCTTTATTAAAATTGGCCAAAATAAAAAAAAGCTTCAGATTATTCTGAAGCTTTTCGTTTTTATATTTTTTAGGATATTATTCCTCGACAGCAGTTTCAAATTCCATATGGTCAATCATTTCTGCTTCTGTTTTTTCTGGTTTAGAAGCTTTTAAAGTATTAAATCTTTCCAACATTTCTGTTTCGCCCTCTTCACCGCTGAAATAAGGAAAAACATCCATAATTGCCGTTTCTGAAATAGCAGGAATAGAATATTCTCCCATTGTATTTTTCATTATATGAAGTGTGTTGTCATAAGCTTCGCGAACATCATTTGCTTGAACCAGCATATACATGCTCGTTTTTCTTTCTTTTCCACTTTCTTCATCGTAAGCAATTAAAGTGATTTTAGATTTAAACCATCTGTCTGCATTTTCAAAAGGATGAATTTCGGCATAATTTGCCACTTTAATAGCTGTGATTTTAAATTCTTCACTAGTGTACGCAGCCATTTCTTCAGTCATTCTTTTTTCAGCTTCCGTATAAGACAAAGCATCAACCAAATAAGGCTCGGTTAAAACTTTTTGTCCTCCAGTTTCATCTGTTTTTCTATATTTTACTTTGCATTCGTACCAAATTGCGCTCATCTCTTTATTTAATTTTTAAGGATGTCAAAGATAGATTATACTGCAAAATAAACAGTTAAAACTTTAAATAGATATTCACAATTTTAACTGATTTTAGGTAACTTTTTGATGCTCTGAAAGTTGTGTTTTTGATAAACAATTTGTCTTCATTACAAAAAATAAAAATTTTCTCTCTTCTATTTTATTGATTAAAGTGTTGAAAAATAGGTATTTATTTTGTTAGAAAAGAATTATTTAAAAAAACTGAAAAAACTGAAATCCAAAAAATCAATTTGCACGTAGATATCGGTAACAATGGCTAAGAATGAGGTAAATTCGAATGGTATTGGTTTTTGGAGCATATTGAATCTTACCGCATTTTTGGCTATTGTTTTTTTATAAATTATTAAAAATAATAGGTTGGGGAAATTAAACGTTCAAAAGTTAAAAGAGACTTTAAAATATCTGGAAAGCAAACAACGCGAATTAAAAAGACAAGATCAAAACGATGTGAGAAGTCTAGAATCGATGATTAAATATCTGAAAAAGGATATGATGGAACAGCACAATTTGGCTGAACATCACCAGCTGATAAAACAAGAAATTAAAGACACCGAAAGTTTTATTGAGAATGTTAAAAACATCATTAAAATCAATTCTTAAAACAGTTTAGTATTGCAAAATTTTACTTTTATTCTAATCTAAATTTTTCGTTTTTACAATCCAAAATAAGTTTGTGATTGAGGAAAAGTTTGTTGCCAATCATTCCCTGCATTCCAGAACGCTTCATTAAGAATTTTTGAAGGTCTGAAGTGCCTTCTATATATGTAACTTCAGAAAGGTTCAAAGTCAATTTATCAAATTGTATTTTCTTTTTCGCGGAAGCAGAATAAACATGCAATGTATTTCCCCAAGAATTCCCTTTTTCGGTTTTTACTGCGCTGTTTTTAAGTCTGTATTGCTGCCAAATTTCTTTTGTAGTTATCAGTTCGTAACCGCTTGTTCCAGAATCGTATAATAGTTTTAGATTTTCATTTTCTATAATTGAAGGGATTAAAATTTTGCGTTTTTTGAATTCAAAATCAGAAAAATCATTTTCTTGAATTTTCTCTATAAATGAACATTGATTGTTTTTGAAATCTAAAACCGTAACTCGTTTTTCTAATAAATCGGTTCCAATTGTTCCAATACTATTTTCAGCATTTGGATTGTCAAAACTGATTTCTTCTCCATAATTCAAAACTTCAAAAGTATTGGAAACAATTTTCATATTTCCGATTGAAAAAGAACTTGAAATTTCATTGTTTTTAGTATCAATTTTTAGCTGATTTTGAAACTTTTTAGCAATCGACTCTAATGATTTTTTGTAGAAAACCGTTGTCGACGAACCCGAATCAAACTGCATAAAAAAGGTTTGATTGATTCCGTCAATTTTTATTGGCAAAAGCAAAGCAGAATGGGGGTTTTCATTGCTAGAAATCCATTTAACTGGAATGTTTTCGGCAATTCCAGAAACCTTCAAATAATTCTCAGGCGGACTGAATTTGTGTCGGAAATATAAATATCCTCCAAATAAGAATAAAACGATACTGGCGAGAAATACAACGGCAATTTTCTTAAATAATTTCATGGTCATTTTTTCCTGCAAGATTCGGGTTTAGATTCCGATTTTCGTGCAAAAACAATACGACAGTTTTACGTCATTTTTATGACTTTAATTATAAGAAGTTGTTTTTCAGTTTTATAGCTAAATCTTGTTTTTGGTTTAAACTAATTCCGTTTAAAATAACAATAAGAAGTTTTAGACTAAGAATTGCAATTAAAGGAATAATGAAAAGCGGAAATTTTAGAACAAAAGACTTTTGAATAAACGGACTTGCAATCATTAAAACGGAAAGTAAAAGGCTTAAAACAATTTGAAGACTTTGTTTTCCTAATTCTTTGTTTGTAGCATCTTTGGTTTTATAAGATAATATTAAAGGAAAAATAACGCTTCCAAACGGAATTATAAGTCCAGATAAAACAGAAAGATTAATAAGTTTAGCTCTTTCGATTTGAATATTTTCCTTTTTAAAAATGAGGTTTTCAAGATCGGTTTCTAAAGCTTCGGCAATAGTTTTTAATGTAAAACCTTTAAGAATACTTCCTGCTTCAATTCTCTGAATCGTTCGTAGAGAAAGGCCAGATTTTTCGGCAAGTTCATTTTGAGTCATGTTTTTTTCTTCCCTCAAAAATTTAACTTTATTCTTCATTGTTTTGTGTTAGTGGTCTGAGACGAAATTATGAAAAAAACTTTTGATCAAAGCCGTGTGAACAAACCTGAAATTATAGGCTAATTCGAAGTTTTAATAAAAAATTAAGTTTTTTTCTTTAACAAATTTTAGTAACTTGTTGTGTAATAAATAATTCCTAAGAGTTGTTGCCTTAAAAAAACTAATTATGCGAGTATCCGTTGTTCGAAAAAATATAAAATTATTACCAGATTCCAAAAGAGTTGTTGCCCGATATTTTATGAATGGGCAAGAAAGAACCCAGCAAATGGTACTTCGGATAATGATGCTAGACGAAAAACAAGTTTTGCAGACTTTGGAGCAGACGCTTCGTGAATTTGCTAGAAGACACCGAAATATTTCGGCAGTATTTTTTAGACATTGCGAAAGAATACGACCAATAATCGAAGCAATGCAAATTGATTATGAAGCGATGTCTCTAGACCGAAAAATGCTGATTGGTTCTTATTGCACTATGGAATATGCGATAGAATCGGCTGCGATTTTTAATCCTTCTATTGTTGAAGATTTTGACCAGACAGGACTTGAAGTTGGAGAAAAACGCGTTATTATTTCATTTCGGGCAACTGGTGAAGGTCATATTTCGTCGATTGTTTTTAGAAGAGCAATTTTAGATCGTGACAATAATCTGCATATTATGAAAATAGGAAATCATATTGATCAAGCAGAAATTGAGCATAAAACATTGTTTAATAAAGAACGATTTTTGACCAAGCTGTATGAGATGCATACAACTGATAAATACATTGCTCAGATTATGCAGGATCTTCCTGAAGAATTTGAATTTGCTGTTCTTAAAAATATGTTGATTGAGGCTTTAAAAGATCCTTTAATTCGTGAAGAAAGAAAAGTTGCACTGGAAGAAATTTTGTGGTTGGCAAATTCTTTTTACGATTTGCAGTTCAAACACGATTCTGATATTACAGAGCGTGTCATTTTTCCAATTTCTGATTCTGAAAGTCGCGGAATTGAGGATGCGCGTTTTGTTCGTTTTACTGATGATAATGGCTCTGTTAGAGTTATGGCAACATATACAGCTTATAACGGACATACAATTTTGCCGAAGTTAATTTCTACTGAAGATTTTTATAGTTTTAGAGTTATGCCGCTTCATGGAGAAGGTGCACAAAACAAAAATCTGGCTCTATTTCCTCGAAAAATAAAAGGCAAATATGCCATGCTGGCGAGAATTGATGGTGTGAACAATTATATTATGTATTCTGATCGAGTAACACAATGGAACACACCTGTTCTCTTGCAAAAGCCTAAATTTACTTGGGAACTTACTCAAATAGGAAATTGCGGTTCGCCATTATGGACCGAAGAAGGTTGGCTTGTTATTACGCATGGAGTTGGTACTATGCGACGTTATTGTATTGGAGCTTCGCTATTTGATATTGATGATCCTTCAAAAGAAATAGGAAGACTTACAGAACCGTTGCTTTCTCCTTTAGAAGATGAACGAGAAGGTTATGTGCCAAATGTAGTGTATTCTTGCGGGGCAATTATTCATAACAATAGTTTAATCTTGCCTTATGCCGTATCTGACTATTGTTCTACTTATGCTGTGGTAGATATGGTAGAGTTGCTGGATGCACTTAAGAAAAGCAAGTAAAATTACCTTTTGTTGAGGTTTGGAATTTTCTCTGTCAAATTTTTCCAATATCGTTTTGGCATGTGTTTGATATGAAGTTTCGTGTTTTTACGCGATTCTATATTGACACTACAAAAATAGTTGCGCCATAAATTCTGAAAAAACTCCTCGTTTTCATCATTTATTTCGGCTAAAAAACTCGAAGAAGCATTCCATTCAAACTGCATTTCGACAGTAGAGACATTCTCTAGATCGTAGTAAATTCCGTATTTGCGCTTGGAGTCGTAAATTAGCCAGCGTTGATCTGAATATCGATTTTTAAAATGCTGTTCAATAAGTGGTAAAACATCGCAATCTGGATCTACAATGGCGTAGTATAAATTGTCTTTTGTTAGTTTAAACCGAACAAAAGCTTTCATTCTATGACTTTCTTTTCCCGTTAAATGCGCTGCTTTTTTTACATTCGAAACTTCGATTCGGCTTAAATCTCCTTCTATATTAATTGGACTTGCAAAAGCATATTCGACAAATCGAAACAAGATTTCTTCTATCTTTTCCAATTCAGATAAAAAGGCAAAATAAATATTGTTGAAACCGTGATGCGAAAGACGCTGGTGCAAGCCATTTAAAACTCGATTTGCTTTTTCTCCATTTGTTGTTACAAAATGGGAATTGGAAAAAAGAAGGGTATTTGAAATTTCTTCTTTGGCAAAAACAATGTCTTTAAGTTTGTACTCGTAAATTTCAAAAACCGCGGTGAGCCAGCCTTCATAACTTCCATCATAAACTATTTGTGTCATTTGAATTAAAATAAAGAAAGCTGGTTCGAAAAATTATTCTTGTATTTACTGTTTTGCAAATTCAAAATCTGACTTTTTATTTGAACAGAAGTTAGGTCTTTTTGCATATAGAAAGGCGAAGAAAAAGCCAAGAAAAACTTCGATCGGCTGTAAGCAATTCCTAATTTCTTTAAATCTTCTGGCTGTAATTTTTTGAAATTTCTTGCAGCAACAATCTTTTTCGCGTTCAAAAATCCGATGCCCGGAATGCGCTGAATTAATTCTAAATCTGCCGTATTGATATCTACTGGAAACTGATGCAGATTTCGCAATGCCCAACCCAATTTAGGATCAATATCTAAGTCAAGATTTGGCTGGTCAAAACCAACAATTTCATTGACATTAAATCCGTAGTAGCGAATTAGCCAATCTGCTTGATACAATCGGTTTTCGCGAATCATAGGCACAGGAGTTCCAATGGCAGGAAGTCAGTTATCGTGGCTTATTGGCACATAACCAGAATAATAGACACGGCGCATTTTCATTTGTTCGTAAAAATAATTGGCCATTCCGAGAATTTCCAAGTCATTTTCTTTTGTTGCGCCAATTACCATTTGCGTGCTTTGTCCAGCTGGAGCAAAAAGCGGTGTTTTGTAATTGGATTTTTTCTCTTCCTGATAATCGATAATTTCGTTTTTAAGATATTCCATTGGCTTAATCACGTCTTTATGACTTTTATCTGGAGCCAATAGTTTAAGACTCTGTTCTGTTGGCATTTCAACATTTACGCTCAAACGGTCGGCATATAATCCAGCTTCTTTTAGCAATTCTTCGCTGGCACCTGGAATTGCTTTTAAATGGATATAACCATTAAAATTTTCCTCCAATCTA
This sequence comes from Flavobacterium sp. GW823-FHT06G12, assembly GCF_058794775.1. Lineage (NCBI taxonomy): Bacteria > Pseudomonadati > Bacteroidota > Flavobacteriia > Flavobacteriales > Flavobacteriaceae > Flavobacterium > Flavobacterium sp. GW823-FHT06G12. Next base: position 188,890 of record NZ_JBXAHE010000005.1, on the reverse strand, counting down.
AGTTTTTTGACAATTCTAACCAGACGTTCCATAGTATAATCGGCATTGTCGAAGATGCCAGAACTCAAAAATAACCCTTCAATGTAATTTCTTCGATAAAAACCAATTGTCAAATCAACAACTTCCTGAACGGTAAAAGCAGCTCGTTTAATATCATTGCTTTTACGGCTTACACAATAGGCGCAGTCAAAAATGCAATGGTTGGTAAGTAGGATTTTTAAAAGCGAAACACAGCGTCCGTCTTCTGTAAAGGCATGGCAGATTCCGCCTCCTGTGTCGCCCAATCCTTTGTTTTTGTTTTTTCGTGTACTTTGTCCCGATGAGCAAGAAACATCATATTTGGCTGCATCTGCTAAAATCGCCAATTTCTCCATTACTCTTTCCTGTACCATTTTGCTCTTTTTTTAGTTGTTTTTTGAAACGAAAATTCATTCTTTCAAAACTAGGAATTCATGCTAAAAAAGAGGCGAAAGAAACTGTTCTAAATTGTATCAACTTTTTTTTGAAAGGTTATTTTTACATTCAAATTTTAACTATCTTTAAACTTCAAAACAGGTATAAATACGGGGTTGTAAGTTGTCAAAACTTTTTACATTCGCCCAAAGTAGAAAAACTGATTTTCCCCCTTAATATTAGTTTTTCAGATTTAGAAGTATTAGCAATTATTAGGAACAAACGGCTAAAACAATGAAATTTGTAAAAGGACAAGATGTTTCCTACACAGCATTGAGTGGGATATCTTATAAGGGAACCATTATCGAAAGGAAAATGGATTTTAAAAAGGGATTGATTATAAAATCGACTTCAAAAGAAAGAGATTTTCATTACCTCATCGAAATACAAAAAAACGGCACGACCGAGAAAATTCTGTGTGCCGAAAATCATCTTAAATTACTGGAGAAGAAAAAACGTGTAGCAAAGAAAGTAGCTTAGTTATAAGCTGTAATAAACGCGACTACTTTTTCTATTGCAATTTCTGGAGTTTCTTTGTGCGGTGTATGTCCTGTATTTGGTATTATATACTTTTCAGCTTTTCCAGATGTAGCATTTATTGTTTTTTCGACTTGATCTAAAGTTCCATATTCATCTTTTTCACCTTGGATAAATAGTAGCGGAGATTTGATTTTGGGAAGGAAATGTTCAATATTCCAGTTTCTAAAATCATTTCGCAACCAAGTTTCAGTCCAAGCTTTAAAAATAGTTTCGGTTTTGTTTCCGTGATATTTTTGGAGCCTTTGAGGCAAGTTTGTATTTTGATACGCTTGAGCAGCTTCGCGAATACCGTTTAGGGTAATTTCTTCAACAAAAACATGAGCCGCTTCACAAATAACCATTTTAATTCGGTTTGGATATTTACTTACGGCAATTAATGCGATCGAACCTCCATCGCTGTGGCCAAATAAAATGGCATTTTCAATATTTAGATTTTCGAGTAATAAGTTTAAGACGTTAGCTTCTTGTTCCAGATAATTTACAGGACGAAGATAAGTCTGCATAGGATCTGATTTTCCGTAGCCTAATCTGTCATAAATTAAAATGTTGCACCGGCAAACGGTCGCAATTCTTCTTGGAAAATCTCTCCATAATTCTACACAACCTAAAGAATCATGAAGGAAAACAATAGTCGGACGATTTTCAAAATTATTGTGATATTCGGCGTAAAGATTATTTTCGTTTATATGGATTAACATATTGCGGTTTCGTTTTGAATCACTTTTTCCTTTTTAGCTTTCGATATGTTAAGATACACGATTGAGCCAAGCATTATCGCAATTCCGATAATTTGCAGAAAAGTGACTTTTTCTCCCAAAATAATATGAGCGCAAAAAACAGCTGCAGGTAATTCTAAAGTTAGTAAAACAGAACTTAAGCCGGCGCCAATTTTAGGCATCCCGACTGTAAAACAGATAGGCGGAATTACAGTTCCAAAAATGGCTAAAAATGTTCCCCATTGCAGCAATCCAAAATCTAAATGTGTGCTTGTAGTAATGGCTTCACAGTTAATTAAAAATATAATCATGGCAGAACCACTGGTCATTAAAGCACTTTTTTCGAACATGGGAGTTTCTTTGCCAATTTTGCTCGTAAAAACGATATAAAGTGTATAAAGCAAAGCCGATAATAAACTCAAAGCTATTCCTGTAAATGATATATTGGCATTGCTTAAGTCTAAAAGGTTTCCTGCCAGAATAGTTCCTAAAATGATAAAAAGTGCCGAACCGACTTCTACCGTATTTGGTTTTTTCTTGAAAAATATCCAATCGACCAAGATACTTAGCCAGGTAATTTGCATTAATAAAACAATTGCTAATGATGCCGGAATATAAGCCACAGATAAATAGTAAGTATAAGCCGAAGAGCCCATTGTAGTTCCTGCTAAAAGCAATTTCCAATTTAATGTTAGTTTAGTGCCGTATTTTAATTTTCTGAAAATGACGATAGACCATAAAATTAAAGTTCCCGCAAGTGCTTGTGTCAAAGTGATTTCGGCAGGAGAATAACCTTCTCCGTAAGCGATTTTGGCAAAAGAAGACAGCATTCCGAAACTTAATGCGCCCAAAGCGACGATGATAATATATTTGTTCATTTTTATTCTTGAAAATATGTTTTGTACAGTCAAAAGTATAAAATGAAGAATAATGGTCGTTATTTTTAATTTAAATATGTATTTAATATTTTAAAATGCGTATATTTATGTATTTTGTCCTAAAATGAATTATTTTTTACACTTTAACTGGAAAAAATCCGATGCAAGAATTAAGCAAACAAGAGATAGAGTTACTTCGAATTCTTCAAGAGAACGCAAGATTTGATATAACCGATTTGACAGAAAGACTCAATATGTCTAGAACTTCTGTTTACGACCGAATTAAAAAACTTGAAAACGAGGGGTATATTAAAGATTATGTCGCTATAATTGATCCTAAAAAAGTTGGATTAAATTTTACTGTTATTATAAATCTTTCTCTAAACAGCCAACGTTTAGATCTTGTAGAAGAATTTTCGAGGCAAGTCGCAGCACTCGATGAGGTTGTAGAAGGATATGTTACAGGCGGAATTTTTGATTATGTTTTGAAAGTTGTGGTAAAAGATCCAGAATCGTTTAATGATTTTATTAGAAAGCTTTCAGATATTCCAAATATCAGTAAAGTCCAGAGTTCTTTTGTTATGAGCTACATTAAGCAATCAACTAAATTACATTTTTAACTTAGAGTTAAAAACAAAAAACTACGCAAAGCCTTTTTTATTAGGACTTGCGTAGTTTTCTATATTTTATAAATAATCAAATATCTTCTTTTAATCCAATTCTTTTTAAGCTGTTTACCATTCTAAAAACAACCTCATCAGAAAACATAAAACTGCAAAATATTTCTTTGATTTCTGTTGGAGTTTGGGGTTGTAGTTTTAGAAGGTTGTTTAGCTGTATTTTAGCTTTTGCATCTTCATTTAGCAGGGATAAGGAAACCGCTTTTAGCAAAGAATCCCAAATGGTTTCGTTAAAATCCATATTGTCTGCCCAGTATAAGGACTTTTGATATTCTTTTTTATGAATGTAATAGTAGCAATATCCAATATTAATCCACCACGGATGCGAAGTATTTATTCGAATTGCATTTTCTACTAAATTAAAGCCTTTCTCAAAATAGCCTGCAAAAATTAACATGCAGCCTATTCCTGAGATAATGCCAGAAGAATTAGGGTTTATTTTTATGCATTGCTCTGCGGCAGAAAGACAGTTATCTTGATCTTTTTTAAAACAGCTTAAAAGTGCTAGCGAATACCAAGCCTGTTGGCAGTTGGGATCTATTTTCAATGCTTTTGTAATGCAGTGACTGCTTTTTTCGATTGTTTTCTTGCAGTTGTCTATTCCGAGAGCAATAGCAGCCAATTGCATTTCGCCCAACATTGCCCAAGCTATAGCATGGTTTGGATCTAATTCTACGGCATCATTTAAATTGGATAATGCATTTGCATAATTTTCTATAGAATAGGAGCATTGATATTCGTGATAACTGCAGATTGCTTTTAAAATACCCGAATTGTTTGATATTTTAGAAGGTGCTGTTTTTACCATTTCTTTAAAGATAATGCCATAATAACCGCCCATGCTCGAAACGATATCTTTCACGATTTCATTTTGTATTCTAATACCGTCATCGATTGTGGCAGGCGTAAACAATTTAGTCAATATAAATTTACCAGATGATGAGTTTACAAGATTGACTCTGATCTGCATTTTATTATCAATAATTTGAATATGTCCTGTTATAATGAAATCGGCTCCTACTAAACTGGCGGCTTCTAGAATATTTTCATTAATTTTTGAAATTACACTAGATGCAAAATGGCCTATTACAGAAATGTCTTGAAAACGTGAAAGTTCTGCACTTACTTCTTCGGAAAGAATTTGAGAGAAAGCTTCTAAATCGGGCCTTTGAGAAGTCGATTTAAATGGAAATACTGTGATGACCAGATTTGATTTACTTGTGTTAATAGGGAAATCAATGTGCCTCATTTTGTTATTATGAATAAATTCGGGAACGTAACCGCCTTTGGGGACATGAATAATCACCGAATTATCTTTTCCGTCAGAAGAATAATATTCATTGAGAAGTTTCCTTAATCGCCCTGCATGAATACGAACCATTGCGTCGTCGTGAGGATTGAAATGAGAAGGTCTGCTTAAAGCATTTACAGCTATCGAATATTCTTTAATAAACTGCTGTCTTTGGTCTATGGTTTCTGTGACTATATATCGCAGAAAATTGCTTAACAGCATTGAATTCTTGAAAGAATTAAACTTTAAAACATTTTCCAGTTCATTGTAAATGGTATCCGGGGAGATTTTTTTTATTGACTCCATAATAAATTATTTGAAATTATTAACGTCGAAAAAAAAGTCACTGGGCGGGTAAAGTGTTAAATATGATGTAGTTACAAATTTATAAAAATATGTGAATATTTAACATATTAATATTATTAATCTGATTTTTTAACCGTTAAATGTAACCGTTAATAACTCTAATCATGCACTAGTATTGATTATATTTGTCTGATAATCAGTTAGTGTAGCGTCTTTTTTTGCTTTTTTAACAAAAAAGAAGACGACATTATCAAGTTCTTGATTTTTTTGTCTGCCCAAAAAAGAAAAATTTAAAGAATATTGAAAAGATTTTTGAAGCTAAAAGCCAGTTCTGAGAAATACAGATTTTTAAAATAAAGTCACTTTTATTTTTAAGCCCAGATTGTAAAAAACAAATGAATAGTAGTAAAGCATCCCACAATAAACAAACTATAATCATTATGAAAAAAAGGTTTTTACAAATGGTCACGATCAGGCATCGAGCCATTATAATTTGTTTTCTCATTTCCGCTTTAGCTCAAGCTCAAGAAGAAGGATCTAAAAGCATGGAAATCTATGGTTTCATTATGACCGATGTTGGTTATAATTTTAATCAAATTCAATCAGATTGGTATGATGTGGTAAGGCCAACTAAACTGCCTTCGTATAAAAATGAATATGGTCCAGACGGCAATTACTATGCTTCTGTACGCCAGACTAGACTTGGCTTTAAAAATTATTTTAATACTGGACTTGGAGAATTGAAAACACATTTTGAATTCGAGTTGTTTGGTACTGGTGTAGATGCTGGACAGACTACTTTTCGTTTGCGTCATGCTTATGCCGAGTTAGGAAAATTTGGAGCTGGACAAACTTGGAGCCCCTTTATGGATATTGGCGTATTTCCGAATTCACTAGAATATTGGGGGCCAACTGGAATGGTGTTTTTTAGAAACATTCAAATTCGATATATGCCAATTCAAGGCGATACTCGTTTAACCATTGCATTAGAAAGACCTGGAGCAAGTGCCGATCAGGGAGATTATGCCAATCGTGTAGAATTGCAAGGCGTAAAAGCAAGATTTCCGTTGCCAGACCTTTCAGCAGAATACCATCTTGGAACTAAATGGGGTTATATTGAGCTAGCAGGTATCGTAAGAAAAATTGAATGGAAAGATCAAAACAACGATCAGTATAATTTATCAGGAGATGCAGTAGGCTGGGGACTTAACTTAAGTACCAATATTAACTTTAGTAAAAATGATGTTTTTAGAGGGCAAGTTATGTATGGAGAAGGAGTACAGAACTACATGAATGATGCTCCTGTCGATATAGGTATTAAAAATAATCTAAGTAATCCTGTAACTCCTGTAAAAGGTGTTGCGCTTCCTGTGGTTGGTGTTGTCGCTTTTTTAGATCATAATTGGAGTGATAAGTTTAGTACTGCAATAGGATATTCGATGATTGATATTGACAACTCAGACGGACAAACAGACAGCGCCTTTAAAAAGGGACAATACGCTCTCGCAAATATCTTGTATACTCCTGTAAAAAACTGTATGGTTGGAGCTGAATTTCAGTGGGGTAACCGCGAAAATTACAACGACGGATGGAGCACTTCCATAAACAAAATACAGTTTTCTTTTAAATATAATTTCTCTGAAGCATTTTATAGAAAAAATCAATAGAAAGCTTTGTGTTTATTAATCACTTAAAAAAGAAAAATATGTGTAAAACTGTACAATATCTGCTATTGTTCGGATTGTCTGTAATTGCTCTTAATGCTCAGACTCGAACTGAAAAGGATCTTCTGGGAGAAAAACAGATTCCTGCAAACGCGTACTACGGAGTACAAACAGCCCGTGCATTAGAAAATTTTCAGATAAGTAGCTTGACTACGCAATCTTATCCTGACTATGTAAAAGCTTTTGCAATGGTTAAATTAGCTGCAGCACGTGCCAATGCAGATGTAGGCCGACTTAAAAAAGATAGACTTGCTGCTATAGAAAAAGCTTGCCAAGCTGTAATTGATGGCAAATATCATGATCAATTTTTGGTCGATTTGTATCAAGGCGGTGCTGGTACTTCTGCGAATATGAATGTAAACGAAGTTTTAGCCAATATTGCATTGGAATTAAGCGGTCATAAAAAAGGAGAATATCAATACATTGAACCTCATGATGATCTTAATATGGGACAATCAACAAACGATGTGTACCCAACAGCCATAAAAGTGGCATTACTTCTTCATAACGATAAACTGCTTCAAGAGGCAGATCTTTTGGCTAAAGCTTTCCATAAAAAAGGCGATGAATTTAAAGACATTCTAAAAATGGGAAGAACCGAAGGGCAAGATGCTGTACCAATGACTGTAGGTCAGGAATTTCATGCTTTCGGGAATCAGCTTGACGCAGAAATTAGCGCTTTAAAAAAGGCGGAGGTTTATTTATGCGAACAAAATATGGGAGCTACAGCAATCGGGACAGGAATTACTGCTTCTCCAGGTTATGCTGAAAAAGTAGCAGCGCATTTGGCAAAAATTACAGGAAAACCAATTGTAATGAGTAAAGATCTTATTGCTGCTACGACTAGTCAACAAGGGTTTGTAATGTATTCTTCTACACTTAAAAGCATGGCAGTAGCTTTGGCAAAAATAAGCAGCGATTTGATCATTTTGGCTTCTGGTCCTCGTACTGGTTTTTTCGAAATCAATTTGCCTGCACTTCAGCCAGGATCTTCAATTATGCCAGGAAAAGTAAATCCGGTTATGCCAGAACTTATGAACCAATTGTGTTTTAAAGTAATGGGAAATGACTTGACCGTAACGATTGCCGCACAATCTGGTTTATTGCAATTAAATGCTTTTGAACCTGTTCAGGCCATTGCCATGATGGAATCTCAAGGATTGTTTTTTAAAGCAATGCCATTATTTAGAAAAAACTGTATCGATGGCATTACAGTAAACAAAGACGTTTTGGCGCATTATATGGATCGAAGTGTTGGTGTTGTGACGGCTCTAAATCCGATTTTGGGTTACGAAAAAACAACTGAATTGGCCAAAGAAGCATTGGCAACCAATAAAGGTATTTTAGAACTTATACGCGAAAAGAAATTGCTGACAGAAGACCAAATTAAAAAATTGCTTGATCCAGCAACTTTAACAGGCCAAAAATAATTCTCAACCTTAAACGACAAAATGATGAAATTAAATATCAACTTTTACAAAAAAATACTTTTACTGCTGTTATTATCACTCAATATCAGCATGTTCGGACAGGCTAAGCCTAAAGTTCTAATATTAGCAACAGGCGGAACAATTGCCGGTTCTGCTCAAACAGGAGTACAGTCAGGATATACTTCTGGTCAAGTTACCATTGATGCAATGGTAAATGCAATTCCAGATGCTTTGAAAGTAGCCGATATAAAAGGCGAGCAAATTGCGAATGTCGGATCTCAGGACATGTCATTTGAAATTATGCTGAAAGTAGCCAATAGAATTAATGAGTTAGCCGATAGCAATGATGTAGACGGTTTTGTAATTACACACGGAACCGATACAATGGAAGAAACGGCCTTTTTTTTAAATCTAACTACAAAAACAGATAAACCAGTAGTGCTTGTAGGATCCATGCGTCCGTCAACAGCAATTAGTGCAGATGGGCCTTTAAATCTTTATAATGCGATTGCAGTAGCTGGCGATCCTAAAGCAAAAGGACGCGGTGTACTTTTGGTAATGAACGATTGGATTCATTCGGCACAATCTTTAACAAAAGTGAGTACAACGGCCGTTCAGACTTTTATGTCTCCGCTTAGAGGACTTATCGGTATTACTTCTTACGGAACAAACGATTTCTTTAATTATCCTAGTCAAAAATTTGGAAAAAACTCAGAGTTTGATGTAAAAGGCGTTAGCTCTTTTCCTCGTGTAGACATTATTTATGCCGATGCAGATATGAAACCAGATTTAATTGATGCTTCGATAGAACGCGGTGCCAAAGGAATTGTAATTGCTGGAGTAGGAAACGGAAATATGAACAAAGCCTCTCTAGATGCTTGTGCAAGAGCTAGCAAAAAAGGAATTATAGTAGTTCGAAGCACACGTGTAGCGACTGGACTTGTAAGCCGTAATGTAGAATGCAACGATGATGAACTTGGATTAATTGCTTCATATGCTTTAAATCCGCAGAAATCCAGAATCTTATTGTCGGTAGCATTGCTGAAAAAAAGAAGCTTGGCCGAACTTCAAAAGATATTCGAAGAATATTAAAAAGAACTGTGTTTACGAACAAATTTTTGAATCTGTTTGTAAAACGAAATAGTTTTATATCAACTTGAAAATTTAATGTCTATGAAAAATAAAATAATTATAAGAGCGGTTCTCTCTGGGTTTTGTGTTTTATTGGTTTCCTGCAATACAAAAAAGGACGAAAATGTTGTGATTGACTTAAAGCAAGTCAAGAAAGAAATTCAGGCAAAAGAAAATGAATATGCTGCAACATACAATGCTGGTCAATTGAAAGAGATTGGATATTATGCAGATGACGCCATTACTTTTTATCAAAACAGACCGCCAATTATTGGTAAAGATGCTAGATATGAATTTTTAAAATCAGATTTAGAAAATAATACAAATGTAATCTCATTTGAAACCAAAGAAGTTTTTGTTTCTCACGATGGTAACATGGTGGTAGAAGTAGGATATTATAAAGTAACCGACTCGACAAAAACGCCTATAAATACTGGAAATTATATGAGTCTTTTTGAAAAAAGAGATGGCAAATATGTTTGTTTAAGAGATATGAGTGCTTCTGATGGATTGACAGAATAAAATGCATTTTAAAACTTTTCAATTTGATTTAGGAGTAATATGTAACTATCACTTTAGCAAATTATTTAAACTTTAAAATTAAGATTATGAAAAAATTACTATTTATACTTTCGTTGGTTTTCGGATTAAGTGCTTTTGCACAATCTTCTGTAGATGAAATTAATTTGATCCAAGATCTTTATGGAAAATCAAAGGCAGATGTAGTCAAAGAATATTTGGATTTGTCTGACACACAAGCAGCAGCATTTCAGCCTATTTATGATAAATACGAAGCAGAGCGCAAAGCCTTAAGTCAGCAAAAGATTAAAATTCTCGAAGACTATGCAAACAATTATTCGACTTTAAGCGATGCTAAAGCCACAGAGCTAACAGCGGCAAACTTAAAATACAATCAAGATTCAGAAAAATTACTTGCCAAAACGCATTCTAAACTGGCAAAAGCTATTGGCGGAATCAATGCAGCAAAATTTGTACAGCTTGAGTTGTATCTGCAAGTGACTATACGCGCTGAAATTCAGAATGCTATTCCTTTTATTGGCGAACTGGATAAAACCAAAAAACACTAGACGATTTCTGGGTACAGAGTGGAAAGTATAGAAAGATCATTTTCTACACCGCTTACTAATATTTTATACTCTTAATATGATAAAGAAATTTACAAAATATTTGACAGTTGCATTAATCATGTCTGCCCAGCTAATTTTTAGTCAGTCTGATAACGATGGTAAAGAACTAGGACTTCCAGGCGACAATCTAGATTTGTATGCTGTAATGACACTCTTTCAGAAATCAAAAACCATTGAGGAGTTTGAAAAAAATCTGAATTTGGAGAAAACAGGAATCAATAATCTCGATTTGAATCTAGACAAAAAAGTAGACTTCATAAAAGTAATTACCAAGAAAGATGGTAACTCGTTTACATTTGTTCTTCAAGTTGCCGTTAGCAAAACAGAGAATCAGGACGTCGCTGTTATTTTTGTCGATAAAGACAAAAACGGAAAAGTAAAAATGCAGATTGTAGGCGATGAACTGCTGTATGGAAAAGATTATATTATCGAGCCAGTAAGCAAATCCTCGGCAGCAAAAACATCAAACCCTGCTTATACAGGAGACGATCCCGTACAAAGCGCGCCAGCCGTAACAGCCGTTGTGGTAGAAACCGTGCCAATTGTACAATATGTATATTCACCAGCTTATGTGCCGTATTACCCACCTTATTATTACGGATTTTATCCGCCTTATTTCGCTGCTTTTACTGTATTGGCGGTCGGAATTTATCGTCATAACCATTATTACCATCATCATGGCTATCACGGCGGGCATTATCATGGCGGACATAACAATGTATATATTAATAACAGAAACAGTTTTAATAATTACAATAATAATAGATCGAGATCTAATACAGTGCGAGACAATTCGACCAATAATAGATACAATACAAATCGGGGTAATTCGCGTCCTTCGGCAAGCACACGACCATCAGCAGGAAACTCCAATCGTGCAGGGAATACTAATGCATCTGGAAGAACCCGTCAGAGTTCATCGCCAAGTGCAGGGACTTCAAATATTAATAGAGGAAGTTCTTCGAACTCCAATTTTAATAGAGGAGGAGCATCTTCAAGACCAAGCGCTGGACAAATGGGAGGCGGTTCTCGCAGCATGGGAGGCGGTGGCTTCGGTGGCGGAGGCGGAAGAAGAAGATAAACGGCGTTTTTTATAATGTTTCATCAGAAAAAATGCGTAAGTCCTTTTTGGGTTTACGCATTTTTGGTTTTTATATCTAATGAAGTCATGTTTAAAAATACACACAAGATTTTTGGAGCAATTCATTTCGTAGAAATGTTTCATCGGTAGAAACGAAATTTGAATTAGAAATATACGTTCCATAGGAACGTCTCATCGGTAGAAACGAAATTTAAATCACGATTACACGTTCCGTAGGAACGTTTGATTGGTAAAATTTTCGCAAATAAGGTGTACAGGAGACAATGCAAAACGATATTATTTTTTTTTCTACCGACGAGATATTCCTAACTGAATATTAAATAATGTTAATTTAGATTTTCAGTAGCAAAATTTCTGCAATACTCTTTTATCTGTTCTCTAACGGCTCTAAATTGTTCCATGATTTCAGAATCCGTTCCAGTTGCTTTTGCTGGATCTGGAAAATTATAATGAAATTTGATTGCCTTTGTTGGGAAAAACGGACATCGCTCTTTAGCATTATCACAGACCGTAATCACAAAATCAAAATCGATATGAACATATTCATCAATATTATTTGATGTATGATTTGAAATATCTATTCCGTCTTCTTTCATTATCGAAATAGCTTTGGGATTAACGCCATGAGTTTCTACACCAGCGCTATAAACCTCAGCTTTATTTCCAGCAAAAAGCTTCATGTAGCCTTCGGCAATCTGACTTCTACAGCTATTTCCTGTACAAAGTATTAATATTTTCTTTTTCATAATTAAACAAGTAACCAAATGATATTTATAATGCAGAATTTGGGTTCAAAACCAAAAATAAGCTGTAATAAAATAACAGATGAGGTTATTACAATTGGTTTTTTGTATTTAAAGATTTGCGATCTCATTTTTAGCAGCATCCTGAATTTGGAGTACAGCAAGAAGCAGTGTCATTGGTTAGTTGAGTAAGATTGATCTTTTGCTTTTCAGCAGGAATTCCGCAAGCATCTTGTGCCAAACAAGCTGTTGTTTTATTTTTTAGAATAAACGTTTTTCCATTAAACTCTAAATCATATTTGCCAATTGTATTGCTTTGGTATTCCACTTCAATTTCTAAGTCTTCGATGTTTAGTTTATCTTCAGACAGCTGAATGATGTTCAATAGTTTATTAGGTTTTAAACGATGTTCAAAATCGTTAGCATCCCAAAGCTGAAAGTTTACTGCTTTTTCATTTCTGATTACGCCACCGCAATCAATAAAATTTTTGGTAACTACTCCGACTTCTGTTACATGAAAATGTTCTGGCACAAAAGTTCCGTTTTCTAATTGAAATTCAACATTATCTAATGTTGGCAAAATCTGTTTTACTTCTGATAATTTCATTTTGTTTTATTTATTTGTTAATTGCAATATTGCGATATACTTGGTCAAAAAAAATGTTTTAGCAACATTTTGATTTTGAAATAGTTTGTGTGATGTTTAAAAAATAGGAGTTTAAAATGTCAATTGTTTTTTCGTCAATACAATAGCAAATGGCATTTCCAGAAATATTTCCTTTAATGATTCCCGCATTTTTTAATTCTTTTAGATGCTGAGAAACTGTAGGCTGGGCAAGAGGCAGTTCGTTTACAATATCGCCACAAATACATTCATTCACTTTTAGTAAATATTCGATTATAGCAATTCTTGCAGGATGTCCTAATGCTTTAGCAATTGTAGCAATTTGATTTTGTGCGTCTGTAAAATGTTCAGTCTTAGTTGCTCCCATAGTAGATTATATTAATATTGCAATATTACGATATAGTTTTGAGATGATGAAATTTTTAACAGATTAATTAAATAAAAAAGCTCCAGATTTCTCTGAAGCCTTAATTTTATTGACAATACTATTTATTTAACTTCAACCGCTTCAGGGAATTTCCATGAGCCATTAAGTATTTCTTTGTGCGGACGATATAGTCTAACCCAGTAATTCCAACCTGCAGTAACCGGAATACAATTTGGTGTTTTTCCGTCACAACCTCCAAACTGTATAGTAATCGATCCGTCAGCATCTTTTTTTGCTGTAATATTATTTAAGGTATACATATTGAGATCGTTTTTTTCAAAGTAACCTTCTTTATTGTATACACTTATAGACCAAAATCCATCAACAGGAACATTTTTAACTTTAAGTTTATAGACCGTTTTTCCATCATTTTTTTTAGGATAAACAGAAAGATAAAGTGCATCTTTTTCTGGATTTCCGCCCCATCCTGTTGCGCTTCCTAATAAATGGCGTGTTTCATCAATTTTACCTTTTAAGCCAAACATTCCTTTTGTATCAGTTAATTTTTTAGAAACGCCAATTAAAGAATCTCTAACTTTCTTTTGACTCACAAGGTCCCAATTTGGAACCGAAAAAGTTCCTTTATCTTTTTGGCTAATTTTAATTGCATCTTGCAATGCTGTAACTTTCGGTAAATCATTCGGATCGTTAGGATCAATAAAAGTTCTTATTCCTAACATCAAATAACGTGTCCCGATTTTTTCCTTTGTAAAGGTAAAAGTTCCGGGAGCGTAATACGTTTCAGAATATTGATCTTCGTCGATAGTCTGCATAGACATAAAACGTTTTCCAGGATCTGGCAGTGTAACAGTTATTGGTCCAGCATCGAGATCATAAACTCCAGAAGAATACAGTACATCTCGGTTAGCACGAATTACAGCTTGTTTGTCAATTGGCATTAAAGTTCTATAATGATGTATATTACCAATACCACCAGCATCTTTAACCGAAGTCGTAAAGTAAAGATCTGTTTCTGCGCGGTTAAAATTTGCAGCAGTAACTGGAACACTATTTTTTTGTGCGACTGAATCAGAAGTCACAGCAGTTGAATCTTTTAATGCAGAAGAATCTGTTTCTGATTTGCCGTTATTCTGTTTGCAGGAAGAAGTCAGTAACGATATAGCAACTAAAAATAGACCTGATAATAATTTGTAATTTTTCATATTATTTGAAATTAAAATTAGAAAAATGGTTATGATTTTATTTCTGGAGCAATGATTTTCATTTTACAATTTCTGGAAGAGGCATTTTCCAAATGTTATTAATAACTTTTGGCTGCGGACCGTAAATTCTCATCACAAATATGAATTTTTCATCTTTAGGTGTTGGAAGCCAGTTGCTTTCTTTATCTTTTCCAGGAGAAGTGCTTTGCAGATAAATAACTAAATCTCCATTAGATTCATACTTTAAACCTTTGGTTTTATTGCCGATAGAATATCTGTTAATTGGGTTTGGAATCAGAAAACGTTTAGGAAGATTGTACATCGTGATGCTCCAAAAGTATTTGGCTTCAGGCAACTGATCTTTAGTAAATTTTAATACATATTTATTGTTTCCTAAAAGCTGCTGATTGTTTTTATCAACGTTGCTTCCGGTATAAACAGCTTCCTCTTTAGTGTTTCCGTAAATTCCGGCAGCTGCAGCAATTGCACGATTTAGAAAGTTATTTTTAAGTTCTGCACGTGTACCAAAAAGACTTCCGGCATCTTTGACATTATCTATTTTAGAGTTCAGTTCTTCTTTGGCTTCGGCAATTGCTTTTTCAATTGCTTTTATCGTTTCTGGCGAATATTTTGAACTGTCAAAAGGTTGTCCTGGCACAATTCCAATTTTGGCAAAACGCTTTCTCAGTTCTTTTTCGCTGCTGTCTTCGTTTGCATATTGTAATAAAGCATTTAGTGCACTGATAAATTGAAGCGAACCATAATCGCTTTCTTTCCAGACTGGCAAAGGTAAATTGTATTTTTTTACAGGAGGAGCAGGCTGTTTTGTATATTCATGCAACGGAATTAATTTATACTGCGCCTGTATTTTTTTAAGATTTGATACATCGGCTGGATCGTGTAACTGAGTGCGGCCTACAAGATATATTAAATTGGTTTCAGAATGTAAAACCTTATCAATGCCTTTAGGAGTTTCTCCTTTCCAATCTGGTCCTGCAATAAGATATTTACCTGCATTATTGCCAGTTGCTCGCGATCCTACATATTCAAAATTGAAGGTGTAGAGATCTACCAACTGCATTACATAATATCGGTCGTTTTCTATTTTTGGCACTTCAAGAATAACAGGTTCGTCTGAAACATTAATTGGTGCCATTGAGTACGGAGTATCATTATTTATGGTTATGATTAAAGTATCTGCGGGAGTTGCGCTTGCAGCTACGCTTTTGAATTTGTTAAATCCTGAATATTCTTTAGCTTCTTTGTTGATTGCACTGGAGTAAATCGCTTTGTAATTATAAAATATTGGATATCCGTATATCCAGGCTTCTTTTGCAATAGCAGTTATAGAATCAGTAGACGTTGCATTTGCATTTTCTGAATTATCTTTTGATTGTTCTTTTTTGCAGGCTGTTAATGCTAAAAGTACGACGATAAAAAAAGCGGTTAAATTTTTCATAATCAGATAGATTTATTTCACGTAAGATTTTTTCCTGATTTTAAAATTAGAATTTAAAAGAAAAACTCAGCTTTTTTGAATGCTAAAGATGGTTGCAAATTATAAGTTGCAACCATTTTAAAAGGCTAGAAATTAAAAAGATCAACTTGTTTTTAGACTGAAATGAAAAGGAATAAAAAAAGCTCCAGATTTCTCTGAAGCTTTATGATATTTTGAAAAAAAATACTTAGAAATTAGTATTGATCTTTTTTGAACGATCTGCAATGTAAGAGATCAACCAAATCACTTGTCCTTCTTTTACAAAGTAAATTTTCTTTGTTGCATAGTCTGGAATACTTTCAAGACAAGTCACAAGAATGTTGTTTGCCGAAATCAAGTATTTTTGGTCATAAGTGCTTAAAACTCTCGCAGCTTCTTTGTTTGTTTTGGCAAGGTTAGTAAACTTACCGAAATTGTTTTTAAGAATAGCATCATAATCGATAACATCTTGAAGCGTTAAAGCAACATAATGGTCTTTATTAACGGTTTCGTCATAAAAAAGAGTTGAAAACGCCCAAACAGCACCACCAGATAAATATAATTTATCTTTTTTAGCTAAAGGAGGATTTGCATCAAATAATTCTTTTGTCTTTTTACGTAGAATAACATTATAATCAAAAGATTTTTCTTGGTAGGTAGACATATCGTTTACTTGACTTTTGTTTACCACTGTTTTTTCTACGGCATCAGTAAGAGTCATTGTTCCAAAACTAAGTTCTAATGGAACAAATTCTAATTTACCGTCTTTAAGTTCGTCAATGTAACCGCCTTTAGTAGTTTGAGCACCAATATCAAGAAGGAAAGCATTAGCAAAATCAACAGGAGGTATAGCACCTTTAACAAGCGTTTTTGCTTCTTCGTTTACATCTAATACTTCTAATTGTTTACCGGTTAAAAGGGCAATTTTGTTTTTTAGAACGTCTAAGTTACGTGCAGAAGCAAAAACAGGAGCTGCTACAACAAAGATGTTTTCTTCAAGAATTTTGTTTTCAGCTTTAATCTTTTGCAATTGCGTGGTAACCGTAACGCTAGTTTTACTAATATCTTCTGCAGTAAGCTCGCCATTAGCAGTAATATGGTCGGCAAAAGGGATTCTTTCAGTCCAGAAAGAAAGTATTTTATAATCGGCTTTTCTAATGTTATTTACATCAATAACAGAAACTTTTATAGCTCTACGTCCAATTTCGATTCCGGCGTAGACACTTTTTTGAGAAAATAAATTAACAGAAAAAAATAAAGTTAATAGGGCAATAAATAAGATTTGGGAGTTGTGTTTGTTTTGCATTGTACTGATTTGCGGTTATAATATAATTAAAGTATGTTCTAAATAGTTTTAGTCGGCTTAAACGAATATGCTATCAAACCTAGAAATACGAGGAATAAAACCTACGAATTTTAAAGCTGCAAATTTATGAAAAACATCTGCTAAATAGAAAGCCAGTTATTAAGAAAATATTATTTTAATGACCAAAAAGAGGAATTAAGATGCAAAATATTGAAAATTCTAGTCAGAATTCGAAGATTTGTAGTGGAGAATTGGAGATGAGAATGAAAAGGCTTCTCGTCTCTCTAAAATTTAAATAACAAAGTTCCTGATTTTAAATATTGTTAATTTGAATTATTAAATTTGACGGACAAGGTTTTTTAATGGTAATTTTTAAATTTTATAATTAAGAGTTTTGTAATATCTACACAAATGATCGTAAATAATAAGTTCGTACATTCTTTGCTTAGAATTGTATTGCCTATTAATCATCATATGGATATGACTTGCAACAAAATCTGATATTGAAAATTGAATTCTAATTTTGATTTCGGCAATTCTGTCTGATATTTGATTTTGTTTTTCATTGATTATTTCAAAAAACTCAAGATTGTCGTTTTTGACATTTTGATTTAAGAACAATTTTATATCATTGAAAAGTCGTCGATATTCCTTATCTAATTGCTTTTTCGAATCTTTATCAATGCTAAATTCTTCCTTAAACGAATTTTGTAAATTATTCATTAGTGTATATTTTTCAAAATTTGTGAAAGAAAATGAATTTAGAAAAGAATCGATTGCACAAAAGCTAAAGAAAAGTGGGATTTCTTTTTTTTGAAATTCTCTTTTTAGCGAAATATAGCGAAGAATCATCTCGCTGTCTTTCCAAAATAAAAACTCAGAATCTTCTATTGTATTTTCTCCATATCTTTCCAATTCTCTTTTATATGTATCTGTTTGAATTTTCCAAATTAAGTTTTCTTCCATTAATTTTTCAAAAACAGGATAGAAGGCCTTAATTACTTTTGGTAGATGATTGTTGGAGGGTAATAAAAATCTTACACGAAGATGCTCGTCATTGTCTTTATATCGAATAAAGAACCATTTTGAGATAATTTTCTTTTTTAGCAGATTTGATATAATAGGTTCGAGCTGTTCTAATAATATAAAATCAGAAGTTTTGACTCCTGTGTAAATTTTATAATATAACCATTCACTTCCTAGGCAGAAATCTCTTTTCATTGCTATACTTTTTCTCTATAATAAGATATGATAATCTGGTTAGAAAAAGAATCTCTGTTGTTATTTTTCACAATAGATTCTTCTGCAAATAAAAATTCTTCTAGGAAGAAAGTTTCTTTGTTTTTAACAGATTTTAAAAATAAAGAAATACAGATAGGAGATTCAAAATCAAACAAAAGAGTATTGTCAAAATTGGTCCAATTTACAAACCTAGGTATGTTTTTTAGATTCCTCCAATTTGTAAATTCTTCTTCAAGTTTACTAGATTCAAAATTATCCAGAAATTTAATTTCTTCATTTTTAATTTTCCATTTTGCTTTAGAAAGAATAATGTTTTTGTAAATCACCCTTGGAAAAAAGCTATAGTGGTTTTCTAAAACTCCCCAATTGAAACGAAATATAGGTTTTATATTTTGCAGTTCCATATCGCAAAGGAAATGATAAATAGGAAGCGCATTCTTTGAGAAATTATGTGCGTTTGATAAGCAAGGTAAAATTTCTTTATTGAATTTTTTTGAGCGTAAAATTACTCTATCGCCTTTTACAGAGATATATAAATCATCCAAATCGAGATTGTTTTCAAGAGAGACACCAGATTGCGAAAGATAGCTAATTTCGTGTTTTCTTAATGAAGGTCGTTTTAAAATGTTTCCTGTTCGGGATTCGGGAATGTGTACAATTTCTGCTAAGATTTTGTCATTGTAATAAGTGTCCTCTTTTCTGATAATTTCTTTTACCAAATTATAAATATCTTTATTGCCATTACAAAAACGTCCCAATAATTTAGAAGCGCTTATATTTCCAGAAGAAGTTATAGCAATTTCTTTATCGTCAGAAACTTCAATTATTACAGAAAATGTAACGGGTGTATTTTTTAAATTATTGTCAAAATAAGGAAAATCATTTTCTCTAAGTGGGATTATTTTTTCATTTTTTATATAAGAATCATGAAGTTTTTTTTGAAGAATAAAATCAAATTCGGTCCAAATCTCTTTTTTCTCTTTTGAAGTTTTACCTTTAAAAGAAAAGGAGTCTAGTATTTCGTGTGTATCATTCATCTCACGATCTTGTACATATCCAATTCCGATTTCGGTATCCAATACTGTTGTCAAAGGCATTTCAGCATGTTCATATCTTCTAATAAAAGCCTTTTTGAAGTTTTCAAGATTTTCAAGATTTGTTTTGGGCTGTATGCCATTTAAAAAATAAATAGCTTGTAATGTCTTTTTTTGGATATGAATGTCTAGAGAATTATCGGAGGTTGTTGTATTGAGATCTGTTTGAAAGAGATGTTTTTCTTCAAAGTCAGTTCCAAGATTTTCAACAATATGTATAATTTTATTATAAACTTCACTAGAAGGAACAAGCGTTTTGTCTAAATCAGATAAACAGGATTGAAGGTTTTCAAGTGCCTCAGTTTCTAGATTAGTTTTAGAAAACTTTTTTAATATCGACAAGACTCTTTTCCACTCATTATTCACTGTTACAGCGCCATCAAGTTCACTTACAAGAAATTGATAAGAGATCAATAGAAAAATAAAGTTTTCTGCATCTTCTTTTTCCGATTCATCATCTGCGAGAAAATTAATCATTTCGCTAATCGTAATTCCACTTTTTGCTTTAAGCAGAATTTGTTCTAAAAGAAATGATTTACGCAAAGCGGAAATACTATGTTCACGTCTCGTATTGATATATTTGTATTCAATATATCTAAAAAAATCACCTATTTTATAAATTGAAGAGTTTGGATAATATCTAAGCTGTAAAGCTATTTCTTTTCTTTTTGCAATATCTTGAAGGAGTGAAATCCAATATTGCATATCAAGTTGTGTAAAACGTGTGTGTTTTTCAGGAGACTCTAGTATTACAGCAGTCTGAGAATTAAAATTGCCAACAGAACACCCTGCAAATAATCCAAAAGGAGTGCAACGGGTAGACATTCTTGCCAAATACTTTAAGAAAGTTAATTCTAAAGCCGATTTTTTTTCAGTAGATATTGAAGATATATCTGAAGCCCATCGATCTAATTGTTTTTTTAGCTCAGGAGAAGCTAAATTAATTGCTTCTTTTACGAGAGGATTATTATATATTAGAATAGCTTCTTCGGATCTATAATTTTGAATTAAATTAAGATATGCCGATACAGGAAATAAAGGCGTTCTCAATACATATTCTGAAAAACAATTGATTTTATAAGGATACATTATTTCTTTTTACTGACTTTTTCAGCAAGTTTCATCGCATTATAAACATTTAAAACTTTTCCTGATTTTGATAATTGAGAAAATAAAACTTTTTTATCTTTTGTCCCCGGTACATTTACCTCAATATTGTACTGTGATCCTGAATCTATAATAATTTGTTTTACTTCTACAGCGGTAAGTTTTGGATAATAGGACCAAATTAGTGCAGCAGTTCCCGAAACCATTGGTGCGGCTAATGATGTTCCTGAATCAGTACCATAACTATCATTTTTTGTTGTAGTGTAAATTTCTTCGCCAGGAGCAAATAAATCAACATTTTGTTTTCCATAGTTCGAAAAAGCAGAAACAAATGTGTTGTCTAATCTTCTTGAAGTTGATCCAACATTTATAAAATTATTGCATATTTCAGGAGTGCCGTCATAATTATTGTCACTAGGGTAGTATGGTACCGTATCGTTATCAGATTTTTCGTTTCCAGATCCATGAACTACAAGAACATTATGATTTTCAGCATATTTTAAAGCGTCTGAAACCCATTGTTGATGTAAAGAAAATTCTTTACCAAAAGACATATTAATTACTTTGGCGCCATTATCAACAGCATAATAAATAGCCATTGCAATATCTTTGTCATTTTCGTCTCCAGAGTAGGAAATATTAAGTGACATAATTTTTATGTTATCTGAAAAACCTTTTATACCGATATCATTTTTTCTATTTGCACCAATAATACCAATTACTTTGGTGCCATGACCTTGTAAATTTTTAAAACCTTCTTTAGATATGCTAATATTACCGCTCCCATAACCTTTTTCTAAAATATTTGGGTTATCACCTAATAAGGCCCTGTCATTAAAATTCTTGTTTAGATTTTTGTTTAGGATCGAATCTATTCCGGTCTTACTGTCGTTAAGAAGTTCAAGTGTGTTTTCTTTATTTCTGATGTTGACCATCATGTAATAAATTAATGCCCCTAAGTCCTTATCATCAGATTCACGCATTTGTCTATAAGTCTTGTCATTAATCTTATACTTTTTGTACAAACTGTCAAGTTGCGAATATGTGTAGTCTTCTTTAGGAAAGTAGTATTTTAAAGTGTCTTTAACTATTGGAAACATCTTGATACTATGTTCTAATGAACTAAGCCATCTTCCGTAACCAGTATTTTCAGATTCAAATAGTTTTAACGCTCTTTGGTATTCTTTGTAGTTGGTTAAATCTTTTGCTGAGATTTCATTTTCTTTTTTATTCTTAAAAGTTTGATCATACTCTCTGATTAATCTAACATATTCGAAGTTGCCCCAAACAATATAGTCTTCTTTTTTGTTTGATGTAAAATTCCAGCCATGAATATCATCAATGTATCCATTATTATCATCATCGATATTATTATTTGGAATTTCTTTAGAGTTTACCCAAAATTGGTTTTTGAGGTCCTCATGGTTCGAATCAACTTGGGTATCTAAAACCGCTACGATAATAGCGGTTTTAGATTTTTTTTTATTTTGCTTATACCATTTGTCAATTGAAATTCCTGGAATACTATCTTCTTTGTAATCTTTTCGATACCAAGTTTGTATTTGAGAATCTGATAAGTTTTTAAAAGCATGCTGTTTTTCTTGAGACCTGCCTATTATCAATGTAAAAAATAGTAATAGTGTATATTGAAATTTCATAAAATGGTTTTATAGCAATTAAGCTTTCCTATCTCCTCCGTCAATTGTGTCGGTTACAGTTTTAGGATCATCATCAACTGGAGTTCCTCCTCCTTTAATAGCGCGCATATTTTTTAGTTTTGCTACACTAAATTTCTCTAGATCAAATTTATTGATTTCCTTTTTTGAATTTTTAGTTTTCATAAATAGTTATTTTTTACAAATATATATATCAGGTATATTTGAAATTAAGTAATTTCTTATGCTATTTGTAGAAATTCATGAATTTCGATATTTTTAGTGCTATAATTTGCTGTATTTTAGTTTTGTATGTTTTTTAGGTCTTCTAGTTGACGGATGTAAAAAGTTGGTTTAATTCCCGTTTTTTTATTAAAAGCAGAAGAAAATGATTCCGCATTATTAAATCCAAATTCTAAGGCAAGGGCTTGTATAGTATATTTTCTGAGCTTGTTTTTTTCTTTTAAGGTTTTTAAAGCATATTCAATTCTTAAATCATTAATGTATTGAACAAAGTTTTTCTCTTTATAAACATTCACAATTTTAGATAGATATTTATTGTTTGTTTCCATCATATCAGATAAACTCTGAATGGTAACGTTGGCATCTAAGAAACCTTTGTTTTTTTCAAAATTCAGTAATTTTTTTAAAATCTGTTTTACTATTTCTTCATTGATCCCGATGTTCTCTGTCTTTGATTTTTGTATTTCAGAATCTTTATTTTCTTCTGTGACTTTTACTTCATTTGCTTCTGATAAGTTCTGTATAATACTTTCAAAACGAATGTGAAATCTCTTTTTTAATTTATATTGATAAATTGCCAGTCCAGATGTTATAATGATTATTAAAATCAAAAGAAGAATTCCCCAGTAAGAAATTGTCTTGTCTTTTTTTAGTGATTGGATTAGATTTTCTTTTTCCTGAATGAGATAGGGAGTATCGTATTCTTTTTGTAATTTTTTAGTTAGCTCTTTATAATTATGTTGCAACAGACTATCAATTTCCATGTATTTTGTTAAATACTTTAATTGATTGACTTTATCTCCATTCTTTTTAAAATATGAAATTAAATAGGGGTATCCGTTGGCAAATTCGGGTGTAATTCTTTTGTTGATAATATACATTGAATCGACCTTAATGAAGTTTTTAACTGCTTCTTTTTTGTTTTGCAAGCCTTCATAAGATTTAGCAGTATAATAATAAGCAGCCAATAAGTTTCCTTTGTCTTCACTATATTTTACTAAAGGAAGAGCTTTATTTATACTGTCCAAAGCTTCTTTAAAATTTCCTTTAAATACTTTATTAGCACCTTCATTTAAAATAAAGAGTGCGTTTATGTGTTTGTTTTTTGTTGCCTTTGATTCAAAATACCCTAATTTATTATAATAGGTTGCAGAATCGGATATATTTAAAGTTTTATAAGCATCGGCTAGACCAAAAAGCAGTAATTGATAGGAATAAGAATATTTAGGATCTCTTACATTTTTATCACTATAATAATCTAAACAGTTTTTATATAAATTAAGGGCTTCTTTTACTTCTCCTAATTCTTCAGATCTTAATACAGCAATAGAAAATTTGGTGTCATAATATAAATCGGGATTATTTTTTTTTGCAATATTCTCAGCAATTAAAAAGTTATCTATTGCTTTTTTATAGTCATGCTGTTTTTTATAAAAGAAACCTTTTTGTGAATAAGCATAAGCGGGATAATTTGGATCATTTAAATTTTTTGAAAGCGTGATAGAGCTATCAATGTAAACTAATGCTTTGTTATCTTCGTGCAACATTGAAAGTAAAATGTAGCCTCTCGCTTTTTCTACTGGTATGTTTTCTTGTTTAGCTTTAATTAAATATGCATTTGCATATGATAGCTGTTTTACCCTATTTTTTTCATTATTAAAAAAGTTTTCTTTCAGATTTTCAAAAGAAAGACCCTCTAAATTTTCTTTTGCAGATTGGCAAAATAATAAAGTAGGGCTCAATATGAATAATAATAGAATATATAGGTGTCTAAAGCGGGTCATTTTAGTTTTGATTTTCTTCAAAAATAGAATATTCAGTCTTATTTTTTCTTTAAATAAAGCTAAAAAAGTAAAAAAATACTGTGTTTGTTTAGAAGGAGTTACGTGATTTTTAATAAGGAATTCATGAATTCAGCGCCGAAATTCCCGAATTCCGTTTTGCAAAGTTTGTGCTGACTATCTTGTTTCTCTAGTTTTGGCTTCAAGAAATTTAAAAAGAATAGCAGGTCAAGACGTCACCAGTTAACTAATTAATTTTCTTAATGCATATGGCCATATTGCAGGGATTGATTTCCAGTAAACGGTAACCCAAAAAACTATACTGAGGAAGGGAGAACTATAAATCTCCATAATTAATTAACAACTTTTTAAAAACCTTGTATTATGAAAAAATTAGAAGATTTCGAGTGCGAAAAAGTAGAAGTAAAAAATATAAATGGTGGTACTGCTAGAGAAGCATACACATTCTGTAAAGTTTCAGCTGACTGGAACGAATTTGATGGTATGGAACCAGATAGTAATTAGTATTATTTTTCAATTCACATATTTAGGCATAGCATATATGCCTAAATATGCTTTATAATATATAGATTATGATATTAATATTAAGTAAGCCAGGTGATAGGGATACTGACAGCGTTGTCGAATGGTTGAATTTTCTAAATGCACCTTTTATTAGGATTAACGATGAAGAAGTAATGGAAGGAAAAACATCTTTTTCTTATAATATTGATTGTGCTGAAAATTCTTATTTTGAAAATTCAATGCAAAAAGTCTTTTTAAAGGATATTTCGGTAGTTTGGTGCAGAAAATTTGGTTTTTTAGATAGTTATGAAAAAAAACTTAGCCTTTCAAGAGATTTGACAGATTTTTTATATAATGAATTTAAAGGCTTACGGGATTTGATTTTTAATCTTTTAGAGCATAAAAAATGGCTGTTTAAAAGAAGCTCATGGAGTTCTAAGTTGGAGGTTTTAAATCAAGCTAAAAGGGCTGGTTTAAATATACCTAAAACGATAATAACCACAGAGAGGAATAATCTAAAATCATTTTTAGAAGAAAACAATAATTTTATCATAACAAAGCCCATACACGAAGCTATGCATGCCCAGCTGTCAAATGGTTCAATATCACTAAGTACTAAAGAAGTTGAAAATGTAAAGAATTTAAATAAAACTTTTAGTCCTTCTCTTTTTCAAGAGTATATTGAAAAAGAAATTGAATTAAGGGTCTTCTATATTTTAGGTAAGTGCTATTCGATGGCCATATTTTCGCAAAGCAATCCACAAACCCAATTAGATTTTAGAGCATTTGACTTTAGTAATCCAAATAGATTTGTTCCTTATCAGCTTCCAGATCATATTGAGCATAAGATAGATAATCTTATGAAAAATCTAAAAATCAATACCGGATCTATCGATTTAATTAAATCACAGAAAAATGGAGACTATTATTTTTTAGAAGTTAATCCCTCTGGACAATTTGGAATGACAGCGTTCCCGTGTAATTTTCCACTCTACAAGATAGTTGCTGAAAATTTAATATTACTAAATGATGAAGAATAAACGAAAGATAAATTTACCTGTAATTGCTGAAGCTGCTAAAGAAAATCTTGTCTTAACGATGAATAAAAGAAGCTACTATAAATATGTTGAATCAAAGTTTTATCAAACTTCAAGAACTATTTGCGGGGACCCTGATAAACCAATTTATTTAAAAACATCCGATGATAAATAAAAAATTTAAGTTGTTTTCAAACTGCTTTGCAGTTAAAGGTATCAATAGAGGAATAATAATTGATTTCCAAAGAAAAAACTATTATACGGTGCCAAATCAGATTGTCGATCTGCTCGATGAATATTCTGGCAAAGAAATATATTCTTTATTTAGCGACTTTAATAATGATAAGCCTATTTTAAAAAAGTATATTCGGTTTTTTCTTTCAAACGAACTAATTATTGTCAATAATGACATAAGTCAATATCCAGCAATAAGCACAAATTTTGAACGCCCTTATAGTATTGATACTTTAACTTTAGATTCAAATCTAGATAAATCAATCTTGAAAAATTTCTTAGAAATGAAAATTGATGGTTTGGGTGTATCTAATTTAAGAATGATCAACGAGGTTTTTAATTTACAAGAGATCATTGAAACTCTTAAATTTATTGATAAATCAAGAATCAAGTCTGTAGTTTTATATTTAAAATATGCTGTTGGATTAGAAACTGAATTGATAAAGCTTCAAAATAAATTCCCAAGAATAGTGGAAGTTGTTTTTTATGATGCTAAAGAAATTCCTAATAATAGTAAGTTTATTTATGAACAAAAATCTCTAGAAGAGGTTTTAGCCATGAAAATTAGAAATCATGATGATTTTACCATGGAGCTATCTAATTTTAATGAATCATTGAAATATAACTTTGCCTACAATAGAACACTTTTCATAGATTCTTTTGGAAACATAAAGCGATATATAACTGATGAATCAATCTTTGGCAATCTTAATACGCATGATTTAAACAAAATAGTTCAAAACAATGAAATAATAGATTTTTGGGAGATCAGCAGAGATAAAATAAATGTTTGTAAGGATTGTGAATTCAGATATATCTGTCCAGATGGTAGCGTTCCTTTAAAAACGACTCAAGATAAATACTACACCAGTTCTCAAAACTGCTCTTATAGCCCTTATTCTAACAAATGGAGCTAGGAAAAATATTTCCAAAATAATTTAAGTCCATACTTAATGCGATCTGCGTTTAAAAATCATGCAAAAAAAAGTAAAATTAATTTTAAGTACATCTATATTAATATTTTGTATTTCGATTCAGTTTTCTTGTAAAGGAATCAATAGCAATATCATTAAACATAATTATATAGTTGGATATAGAAATTCAGGAGATTTATTTTATAATGATTCTATTGATATTTCTATTGATTTTTCTAAAAATACTACTTATCAAGATCTTTCTAAGATTAGAATAGGTAAACTTAAAAGTGAATTGGTTGGTGTTAAAGGTATTGATGTCGGTAATTTAATAGTTAGCGCTAAGACCGATAAAATTAATATTTACTACTTTTTTGAAAGCGTGCAGCACCCGATAGATACATTATTGCATGAGCGAATAATAAAAGAAGATAGGGAGAATGGAATTGCGATAGGAGAGAAACAGAAGGGAGCAAAAAAAATAATTTGTGTTACAAAATCTTTTAACAGCAAGGATAGTATATCGATAATGAATAGCGAAGTATTAAAAAAAGTTTATTTGGATTCTAGCAATTTAAAGCGCATCACTTCTTTAAATATCTTTAATTATTATATAAACGGAAATAGAAATTTTCTTCAGGGAAGAGATAAGTTAAAAAAAGCTCCAATTAAAGACCCTGAAAAAAATATGTGGAAAGATGCCTTTATCATGACCTTTAATTCGTTTATGTCAGATAATAATGAATACAAGGAATTGATTCATGACTATGAGAGTAAAAAGGACCATTTTGAGAAAACACTGCAGTATGGATTATCATCAGAAGGTGTCAAAAAAGATGCTTCTGTTTTTACATTGATTTCTGAATTGGCAAAGGACAATCAGGTTATAATGCTCAATGAAGACCATTTTTATCCAAAACATAGATTATTTGCAATGCAGCTTTTGGATGTCTTAAAGCAAAATGGATTCACTTATTTATCAATGGAGGCATTTACCGAAACCCCTGACGAAAAAGTAATTCCTAATTCTAAAAACGGACTCTACACTAAAGAACCTTATTTTGGACATTTTATAAGAAAGGCAAATAGCATGGGATTTACTATTGTAGGACATGAAAGTTATGATAGGAATATAGATAGAGAAATTGGCCAAGCGCGTAATATAATGAAGATACTTGAAAAGGATCCAAAAGCAAAAATATTTGTTTATGCTGGTCATGGTCATATTGAAAAAGAAGGGAAGAACCGTCTTATGGCGAACTATTTTAAAGATTTCTCTCAAATAAATCCGGTTACAATTAATCAAGAAACAATAGTAGATAAAACAGAAGAAGATCTTGTTTTAATTCCCAGAGCAGTTTTTGAGAAAGATACTCTAATGCACTCAAGTGCAGATTATTTTCTGATAAATAACCTAGAAGCAAAATTGACCAATGTTTATCCGGATAAAGTTTTCAAAACTGGTTTTGTAAAAAATAGAGAGTTTAGTAATTATAGGAAAGGGGAGTTGCTATTAGAGGTTTATAGCGACGAGGAATATAGAAAAACTAAAAGCGCGGTTGTATTAATTCCCATTGCCGTATTACTAGTTAAGCCAAAAGGGAACAAGGTTGAATTTAGTTTACCAGTAGGGAAATATTATATTGAAGTAAAAACTATTGATAATCAGGTGTTTAAGTTTGATGATTTTGAAATTAAATAATGCGTAATCTTTTTCCATTTTATAAACAGACAGATAACAAAGATTGCGGACCAACATGTTTAAAAATAATAGCAAAATATTATGGAAAAACAGTTAGTATTCAGGGGCTTCGTGATGCAAGCGAAACAACTCGTGAGGGAAGTAATTTACTTTTTTTAAGCGATGCAGCCGAAAAAATAGGGTTTAGAACTTTAGGGGTAAAGTTTAGTTTAGAAAGATTGGAAGAAGCGCCTTTGCCTTGTATTTTACATTGGAATAAGAATCATTATGTTGTACTTTATAAAATCAAAAAAGAGACTTACTATATTTCGGATCCTGCATTTGGATTAATAAAATACAATAAAGGAGACTTATTGAAATTCTGGATTGGAAACAATTCAAATGTACATACCAAAGAGGGGATTGCATTGCTAATAGAAGCCACACCAAAATTTTTTGAGTCTGATTTTGATAAAGAAGAGGGTAAAACATTAGGTTTTGGACTATTGTCTCAATATGTTCTTCGATATAAATCATTTCTTATTCAGCTAAGTATTGGTCTTTTGGTCAACAGTTTATTACAACTTATTTTTCCTTTTCTCACACAAAGTATTGTTGATATCGGAATTCAGAATCAAAACATCCATTTTATTTATTTAATTCTTTTTGCTCAACTATTTCTTTTTGCAGGCAAAACAGGTTTAGAACTTATTAGGAGCTGGATATTACTACATCTTTCAACAAGGATAAACATTTCATTAATATCAGATTTTTTTATTAAGTTGATGAGTTTGCCTATTTCTTTTTTTGATGTGAGAATGACAGGAGATATCATGCAGCGTATCAATGATCATCGTAGAATTGAAAAAATTCTTACAACATCTTCATTAAGCGTATTATTCTCAGTAATCAATATGTTTGTTTTAGGTGGTGTTCTCGCATATTTTAATTTGAAAATATTCTTAGTATTTTTTATTGGGAGCCTATTTTATTTTGGATGGATAACATTGTTTTTGAAAAAAAGAGAGGTATTAGATTATAAGCGTTTCTCAGAAGTTGCACAGGAGCAAAGCAAAGTAATGGAGCTCATTAATGGAATGCAAGAAATCAAACTTCATAATGCCGAAAAACAGAAACGCTGGGGGTGGGAATATGTGCAAGCAAGGCTCTTTAGAGTATCAATAAAAGGTTTGATTGTAGAGCAGGCTCAAACTATAGGCTCGTCAGTTATTAACGAATTAAAAAATATATTCATCATATTTCTTTCTGCTAAATTAGTAATTGACGGCTCTATTACTCTTGGTATGATGTTGGCTATCAGTTCAATTGTAGGAAGTTTAAACGGACCTATAACGCAATTAATCGAGTTCGTAAGAGAGATTCAGGATGCAAAAATATCGCTAGCCAGATTGTCTGAAATCCACTCAAAAGAAGATGAAACCCAGCAGGAAAGTAACCAAAGTAGCGATGTTCCTTATAATTCTGATATTGAGATAAAAAATTTATCATATCGCTATCTGGGATCTGATACACCAGTTCTAGATAATTTAAATTTGACTATTCCTGCCAACAAAGTAACTGCAATTGTAGGTACGAGCGGCAGCGGAAAAACAACATTAATGAAACTGCTTTTAAAGTTTTATGAACCTGAAAAAGGTGAAATTATTATAGGAAGCTCGCAATTAAAGAATATTTCACAAAGAGCCTGGAGGGACAATATTGGAGCAGTGATGCAGGAAGGGTTTATTTTTAGTGATACTATTGCTAATAATATTGCCATAGGCATCGATACAATAAATAAAGAAAAGTTGGTATATGCGGCAGATGTCGCTAATATAAAAGAATATATAAATGAACTTCCTCTGAATTATAATACAAAAATCGGAGCAGAAGGAACAGGAATGAGTACAGGCCAGAAGCAAAGACTGCTCATCGCTAGAGCAGTATATAAAGATCCAGAAATATTGTTTTTTGATGAAGCAACATCGGCACTAGATGCCAATAATGAAAAAACAATAATGAAGAAACTCGATATTTTCTTTAAAAACAAAACCGTTATTGTAATTGCACACCGTTTAAGTACGGTTATGAATGCTGATCAAATTGTGGTGCTTGATAAAGGAAAAATTATAGAAATTGGAAATCATTCTGCATTGGTAGAACAAAAAGGAAATTATTTTGAATTGGTTAAAAATCAATTGCAGTTAGGAAACTAGTATGACAGAAGATAGCATTACATTAGAATTAAGAAGTGAAGAAGTTCAAGATATTCTCACTAAAGTGCCTTGTTGGATGATCCGATGGGGAACAGTTTTGATTTTTGCCATAATTATAATGTTATTTTTTGTCTCTTGGTTTGTAAGATATCCTGATGTAGTCCATACTGAAATCGTAATTACAACCAATATTCCGCCAGAAAAAATAGTATCAAAATCTTCTGGAAGAATTGAGGCAATTTTAGTAAAAAACAAAGTACATGTTTCTAAAAATAATACGCTTGCAATTATAGAAAACACGGCTAATTATCGAGATGTTTTTCTTCTGAAAAGTATTGTAGACAATTATAAAATTAACGACCCCAGAAAAGTTTTTCCTTTTGAACGACTTAAAAATAAACAATTTGGAGAAATAGAAAGCGCTTATGCTGTTTTTCAGAAAGATTACCAAGCCCAAGATTTAAACAAAAATCTGCATCCTTTTGAAGTAGAAAATAGAGCGCAACTCTCAGAAAAAATTCAAATAAAAGAAAGACTCGAAATTCTTCAGGAACAAAAAGTAATAAATGAAGATGAACTAGAACTTCAAAAAAATGAAATTATGCGATTTGAAACCTTATTTAACAAGGGAATAATTTCTGCTCAGGAAATGGAAACTAAAAAATTAAGTTTTCTTCAAGCGCAAAAAAATTACAGAAATCTTCTTTCTTCTATTTCGCAGCTAAAATCCTCACTAATAGATAATACAAAATCAAATCAAAATTCTCTGATAAACGGAACAAAAGAAGAAGTTAACCTTGGGCGCAGTGTATCACAGTCGTTTTATCAATTAAAAAAAGTTATAAAAGATTGGGAGTTGGCTTATGCTTTAAAATCCTCTATTAGCGGTACAGTTACATTCTTACAAGTCTGGACAGAAAATCAAACTATTAATGTGGGTGATAATGTTTTTTCAATTATTCCCAATTCTAAAAATAGTTTTATAGGGAAAGTGAAAGCTCCAGCATTAAATTCAGGTAAAATAAAAGTAGGGCAGAAGGTTAATATTCGTCTTGCAAATTTTCCTGATAAAGAATTTGGAGTTTTAAAAGGTGAGATTAAAAATATTTCACTTGTTCCAGATAAAGAAGGGAATCTACTTTTGGATGTTGGATTGTCAAAAGGTTTAGAAACTTCGTACCACAAACATATTGTTTTTCAGCAAGAAATGAAAGGCAGTGCAGAGATTGTAACTGAAGATTTGCGTTTAATAGAAAGAATATTGTATCAGTTTAAAAATATTTTTGAGAAGGTTTGATTTTTATAAATCAGAAAATGAGGTTAATTAAGAGAAATTCTAAAAAGCACGTAAGGAAAATTAGGAATGGTTTCAAAAAACTCAAAATCGGATAAATTGGTAATTATTTATGAAAACATATTTCTTAGAAAGGCATAGGGTTAGAAACATATTAGAGGCGTATTAAGAGAAAAAAACACCACTCAAAATAAGTGGTGCTTTTTATTAGCTATAATAGTTTTTAGAAAAAGAAATAACCAACAGATACTTGAAATGCCGCGTTTTTATTTTTGCTAGAAGAACCTTCTACATTATTAATATCTGTTAATCCGAGATTATATCTTACGCCAAAATTAAGTCCATTGTCTAATTTATATCCTACACCAAAATTAACACCAAAATCGACTGTATTGAATGAATCTTTTACATTAGTGCTTTCATTTTTGGCAGAAAGTAAAAATCCTACTTGTGGTCCAGCTTCAATACTCAATCCCTTTGTTATATAATATTTTCCCATTAAAGGAATGTTTAGGTAGTTTAGGGCAACTGTATCGTCACCAAAGCTATATCCCTGACCAGAATACATTATTTCGGGTTGAAAAGAGAATTTTTCTGAAATAGGAATTTCTGATAATACACCAAAATTAAACGATGTTACATAGTCTATACCGTTGGTATCATCTCCACTTACAGTTGAAAAGTTTAAACCTGCTTTTGCACCAAATTGAATTTTTTGGGCATTTACATTTACAAATGCTAAAACTGTAAAGACAGCTAATAATAAAATTTTTTTCATAAAAATTGTTTTGAATTATTCGAAGGCAAAATTCAGATAAGGGAAGTTAGAAAAGGTTTCAAAAGCTTAAAATTGTACAAATCGGTACTTATTTATTGGTGTTTTTGTACTCATTTGGTGTTTGGCCAGTAACTTTTTTAAAAGCTTTGTAAAAAGTGGTTTTAGAAGTAAAGCCAGATTCTAAACCCATTGATAGCAAATTATAGTTTTCGTATTCAGAATTAGAAATCATTTCTTTTACGGCCTCAACCCGATAGCTATTAATGTAATTGGCAAAGTTATCTTCTGTTATTGTGTTTACAATTAGAGAAAGATATCCTGGACTTATGCCTAATTTTTCAGCAACTTTTTCTCTGTTTAATGTACTGTCAGTATATATATGCTGCTCTTTGCAAAACAACTCTAGTTTTTGAAAGTAAAGATTATCTGCCGTGATAGATTCACTATATTCTTCTTGAGTGTCATTTTCTACAATCTGAAGATTGACGGGAGAAATGGCTAAATCTCTATTCAAAAAATGGTAAACAGCTTTGTGGTCTTTGGCCAGTTTGTATTTGTAAATGCCAACATAAGCGGTCCAATGAATTATGAATGTGGCACAAAAAGCCAAAATACTCATCGTTGCAGAAAGGTCAAACGGAATAAACAAGTTGGCTAGAGCAATAATAAGAAAAGCGAATAGCGATGAAGATACAATTGTTAAAAGGATAAAAATCCAATTTTTCTCCTGTGGATCTTTTAAATGTTTTAGCATAAAATAAGAGTAGCACAACAGAAACGGAATGAATGTAATAGCTAAAACAAGATGAATTAAACCAAGTATTTTGAGTAAGCCAGTGGCTGATTCGGGAATAGTGTAAATTCCCGCAATACGATCAAGATCGCATATAATATGAAGGATAGCGGTATACGCAAAGGGAATAAAACACAAATAAGATTTTTGCCTGTTTTTTACACTATCATCAATTCGGTTTATAATAAACAGAAACAGAAAAGCTGGTATTAGAAACGTCCATTCAATATGATCAATAAAGCGTAAGAAAGGATAAGAAGTAAATGCATCTTCAACCTCAAAAACATGATTCAGTAAAATGATCGAAAGTGTAAATAAAAGACCTGCAAGATATTTATTTGAATTACTGTTGAATATAGAAGACTTTAAAATAATTAAGCCTAAAACTATTCCCTGAAAAACCGCAATGTTTAAAAGTGTGGTATAAATCACGTTTTTGGTGTTAAGTTGTTTTTGAGATAATATGGTATTTATTATTTTTTAAAGTATAGCTTATTTCATACGAATTAACAGGACGAATTTATACTAATGCAAATTATTTTCTTAACAGATTAAGAAATGATTAACTAAAACGATGAAAGAATTATAAGATGTTTTAATTTAGGTAAAGGAGGAGGTCGCTGGAAAAATTTTATTATACATAACAAAAAAAGCTTCAGAGAAATCTGAAGCTTTTGTTTTAATAGTGAGAACAGAAATATCCTCGAACTGATAATTTTTAGGATTAAAAATAGGTTGACTCCGAATACGGATCGTAGATGTCTACATCCCATTGATTATCATTATATAGATCTGCAAAATCTTCATCGGCTTCTGCATCAATAGTGTTTTCATTTTCTTCGCTATAGCTAATGCCGTGCAGAAATTCACAGTCAAAATCTGGTTCGTCATCATGCTTATCGTACAAGTCTAACGAAGCTGAAGTTTGTTTTTCAGAATAAAATTCAGCATCTATCAGATTTGCATTAGATTGAATAGTAATCGAGTTAAAATTTGTAGAGGTAGTTATAGATGATTTCATGATTTTTATTATTTATTGGCTTTATAAAAACATATTTTCTTAATTCAAAAATACATGGTGCAACAATGTTTTTATTTACAGAATTTCGCCTTGAGTTTATATAATTAATCATTGTAGAATATGATTTCCACTTAATTAGTGTTTTTTACAGAGTTTGTTGGTTTATTTAACGCTGAGATATACTCGTTGTAAAAGCTATATAAGTCTCCTTGATTTTGCAGAAATGTTTGAACAAAAAAAAGCAAATTGAAAAATGTAGTTTAATTCTTTTTCTGCTTTTTTTATTTACATATCCATATATTTGAAAACTCGTCAATGTGTAATATTAATTAACAGAAAAAATATAGAAGAACTATTTTATGGAAATAAAAACTAAAAATAATCGAACATTAATTTTTAGACAAACTACAGATGAAAGGATATGGGAAACTAAGGCCGAATTTTCTGCAGGTAATGACTTCCGTAAATTCAATTATCAATTTTCTTTTAATGAAAAAATAATTTCTAAAAAATACATTATTGAAGGTTATGATTTCAATTCATATTTAATAAATTTAATTGATAGGTTTATTGAAAACGAAGAAAAAATATTAAAGATTTCTAGAAAAATCTTAGATGATATTAAGAGTATAAACGATAATTTGACGTTCAAACATAATTCAGAGAATTCACCATTATTTTATGTGCGAATTTTGGACATTGTAAATTATTCTTTTAAAGTATATTTTTCAACAAATTATGGTTATGAAGAATATATTATAAAGTTTTTATTATATGATAATGGAGATTTTATAATAACCAAAGTAAAAAGGAAACTTTGTTATTAAGATATCTAATTCAATAATCTGAATCAGACATTATAAAAAAAAGCTCCAGAATTCTCTGAAGCTTTGTCTTAGTAGCGGGAAACATTCAAATATCTAACCTGTTTTCAAATGATTTCTATAAAATCGTTTCTTGATCCTTTTGTATTCTAATTAAAATTCAGTTTCATTTTTTTCTAAAATAATAATCATTTAGATCATCGTTTCTTTGTATTTGTTATCTTCACAATAGTGTGTGATTTTTATAAAACCTTTGCAATAGGAAACTAAATCATTTCGATCTTCTTGAATCAAATTGGCAATTCTTGCTTGTACATTATAGTAAATTTATCATACTTTTTATTGATTTATAAAATTTGCCGGTTGATTTTTCCAATAATATTTGCTTATTCAAAAAAACTTTAAAAGTAAAGTTAAACAAAAGTTAATTGTTTACGGAAAGCCGTAAAGATTTGTCGTTTCGTTGAATTATTTTCGCCCGAATTATAGTAAACAACTTCAAATTTATAAAATATGCGTATGCAGAAATTTTACCTACTACTTCTTTTTTCCATTTCTTTTGTAGGTTATTCCCAAGATATTCTTTGGGAGAAGTCTTACGGAGGCACGCACGCTGACTACCTTTTTGATGCGCAGCCGACTGCTGATTATGGATTTATTTTAGCGGGAAGTTCCTTATCCGATAAGACGGGAAATAAAACAGATGACAATCATGGAGATTTAGATTTCTGGATCTGGAAGATGAAAGAAAACGGAGAACTTGACTGGCAGAAAAGCTTTGGCGGTTCTGGCTTTGACTTTCTTCAGAGCATTAAAAATACTAGAGATGGCGGATTTATTCTTGCTGGTACTTCCAATTCTTCGAAAAGTTTTCAAAAGAAAGATAATTGTAAAGGTCTATCAGATTTTTGGGTTATCAAATTAAATGCTGCTGGAGATGAGCAATGGCAAAGGACTATAGGAGGAAGCGGACAGGACGAGCTTGTGTGCGCTTTTCAAACTAAAGATGGGGGCTATATTTTGGGAGGTTCTTCAAGTTCAAATCCAAATTCAATTTCAGATTCAAAACTTAATGAAGATTCTTTCGCCACAGATATTTATTCTAAATCGGAAAAGTGTAGAGGAAGCATGGACTATTGGATTGTCAAATTAGATAAGGAAGGCGTCATTCAATGGCAGAAAACTTATGGTGGCCAATACTCTGATGTTTTACGAAGTATGGAACAGACTTCAGATAACGGATATATTCTTGCCGGATATTCCAATTCTCCTGTTTCAGGCGATAAAACGGAACAAAATAAAGGAGTTGGCGATTATTGGATTTTGAAAATAAACGATGTTGGTGCCATTCAATGGCAGAAGACCTATGGTGGTGATGGAGATGATCAGCCTTATGTAATTCATCAAACTAAAGATGAAGGTTATATTGTGGGAGGAAACTCAAACAGTACTAATGCATTGACTGCTGAAGGAGGAATCGTTGGAAATGGTACAGATTATTGGATTCTTAGAATAGATAGAGAAGGAACAGTAGTCTGGAGTAAGACCTATGATTTTGGTAAGGTAGATATTTTAACTTCATTGGTTGAAAATGATAATAAAACTTATTTAATAGGTGGCCATGCACGCAACTCGCGTCCAAAATCTAATGGAGGTAGTCTAGTGTCAAAAGCTGTTGGATTGGTTGCTAAAGAAAAAGATGGCATAAACGATTACATCGCTATAAAAATCAATGACGAAGGCGAGGAAATCTGGAATAAGAGTGTTGGAAGCGGAGGCGAAGACATACTCAGAAAACTAATTGAAACCAGAGATGGCGGATACCTTATGGCCGGAACTTCCAATTCAGGCTCTTCAAAAGATAAAAATTCCAATATAGGATCCAATGATTTTTGGGTTGTAAAACTTAAAGATAAAGCTAAGGTAGAAAAAGTGAAATCTAGCATTGAAGCAATTCCTAATCCTGCCAATATCTATACAAACGTTATTATCGGTTATGATTTTAACAAAGGAACCGCATCGGTAATAGATATTCTGGGCAGAGTTTTACAGTATTTTGAGATAACTAGTAGAACGGTTCCTATAAATTTAACTGGTTATGCAGAAGGAATTTATATTGTAAAAATTCAAACCGATGTAAAAACAGAATCAGTTAAAATAATTAAAAAGGTGCATTAAAATGTATAACAAGATAAATAATTTAAAGAGTATAAAAGTTCTTCTTTTTCTGCTTATTTCAACAATAGCTTTAGGACAGACAGAAAACGATCCATCTAAGTTTGTTCCTAATATTATACCGCCTTCACCAACTGCTTACGGATTAGGAACTTATGGTAATACGCCAATTGGTCTGTTTACAGGATCGCAAAATATAAATATCCCAATTTATACCTATAAAACAGCAAATTTAGAAGTGCCAATTAACATGTTTTATAGCTCTAACGGCATTAAAGTAGACGAAATATCTTCAAATGTAGGACAAAGCTGGAATTTAAGTTTTGGAGGAGTCATTACCAGAGTCGTTAGGGATAAGCCCGATGAAGAGAGGGGCGAATATCCTATTCCAATGTCATTGACAGAAGATATGGGACGTTATTCGCCACAGGCTTTAGAATTTTATCAATATATTGGTGAAAATGATGTGGATACAGAAGCAGATCTTTTCAGTTTTAATTTCGGAAAATATTCTGGGAAATTTGTCTTTGACAATGAAGGCGGTATCGTATTAATGCCAGCTCAGGATTTTCAAGTCTATTGTACAGTTTCTCCTGATGGATTTAATTTTTTAATTGTTTCTCCTGATGGTGTAAAATATTATTTTAATGATTTGGAAAGTACAACACAGCGAATACTTGGATCAGGGCATTCTATCCCAAACACAGTAGTATCTTCATGGTATCTAACTAAAATTGTTCATCCAAAAGGAGATGTTGTACAATTTCTGTATGACAATGTTTCAACAAGTTATGTTGCCTCACAATCACAGACATTTAGAATGCTTTCTCCTCGAATTCAGTTTGATGAAGCTGGTAATCTTGAAAGTGATTCCCCAGCTCTTAGTGCGATTTTTGATCATACCATTGCCGTGAATGGGAAGTCTATTAAATCCATTAAAAGCAATAATCCAGAATACGGAGAAGTTGTTTTTACTTCACGTAATGAATCAAGTGCTGATGTAACTACTGGAAACAAGAAAATTGATAAAATTACAGTTAAGAATAAATTGGGAAATGAAGTTGAAAATATTGATTTTACTTATACCACAACAAGTAACAAAAGGGTTTTTTTGGATAAAATCCAATTTAAAGATACTAATCAAAATTACCAATTTGAGTATGGGAGCAGAGACAGTTTTCCAGAAAGATTATCGCACAGCCAAGACCATTGGGGATATTTTAATGGAAAAACCAATACTAATATCGTTCCTAAAGGGATTACAGGTTATGAACTGGAAAATGCACAGTATAATGGAGCAGAAAGGGAACCTAGTGCTACTGATGCTAAAAAAGGGCTTCTAACAAAAATTACTTATCCGACCAAAGGCTATACCATGTTTGATTATGAATCCAACACTTATTATGGCACAAAAAAGGTCTATCCTCCTAGAACTTATAAAAGTTTGAATGTTGTTACTAATGATACGCTACGTAATGTTTCAAAACAATTAAATTTTGTTAATCCAGTGAGACAGAATATTCCTTTGGTAGCTGGAGTTAGTTTCTACTGTCCATCAGAGCTTGATAATGACGGTAAAAGTCAAGCATATGTTGGAGTGTATGATCTTACTGCAAATCAGTATGTAACTTTAAAAAGATCGGATAATGGTTTCACCGTAAGCAGCGGAGGTTCATATACTATCAAGCCAAATACGGCGGCTGAAGCAAAAAGTCTTGTTTTTAGTGGAGAAGAAAATCACGAATATAAGATTTCACTAACTGTACCAAGCAGATGCACTTCTTCTACAATAAATTTTAATTATTATCCAACTGAACCTGCCGATGTACCCGCCAATATAATAACGGGAGGAGTAAGGGTCGGGCAGACGAGAGATTATTCTGTCAACAAAACGGAGCCTGTCGTTAAAATATTTAATTACGCAAATAGAGATGAGCTAAATAAATCGTCTGGAGATAAAGGGCAAAATCCTTATTATATCGACAAATTTAGAGTTGACCGGATTATGGAGTCGCCAGGGGCGGGAATTTTTGGAGTTGTGACTAGTAAGACGTTTGTCAATTTATCTTCTAGTAGTCTTACCTCTTTATTCGATAATGGTGGTTCAAGTATTTATTACAAATATGTAACGGTTTCTTATGGCTATAATTTTCAGAATGGAGGAGAAGAACATGAATTTATTATACATCGCGATGCTCCAGATGGTTTTGTGATTGGCGAATATAGTACCAGCAATGCTCCATTCAGCAATGTAGGCTGGGATCATGGTCTTCTAAAGAAGATTAGTTATTTTAATAAGAATTTAAAAACTGTTAAAGAAACTGTTAATACATATGAGGAAAGAACAGAGTTTAGAAAAGAAGTAAGATCTTTTTACAGTAGAAAAAATTATGAAAAAATTGCTTCTGCTCCTGTTAATTATATATGTACGCAAGCAGATTTATCAAAGAGAAGCCAATATAGAAGATGTATAACAGAGCATAAACATGAAAGGGCAGGTAGTCTTATAAAAAATTTAAGTGGAGGAGTAAAGAGTGAAAATGACTGTATAGCCCCTGGTAATAATAATGTTACATTATATATTACGCATCCTTGCTATGGAGCGCAGCTTCCAAAAACAATTTCAAATCTTGAAAATATTGATAACCTGAGTATTGTTTCGTATAAAAATATTGGATTTTGGCATTATCTGAAATCAAGCGAAGATATAACTTATGATCTTGATGGATTAAATCCTGTTCGTAATTCTACAACTTATAATTACCGAGGGACAAATCATGTTCAACTATCTTCTCAAAGTTCAAAAGGCTCAAATCAGGAAAAAATAGAAACCAAATATTTTTATTCAAAGGATAGCGAAATGACAGGCAAACCATTTGTTACTGATTTAAGCGACGCCAACATAATTGGGATCCCTCTGGATACTCAGACCTACAAAGGAGATGCAAAAATTTCTGAACAGCTTACAGTTTACGATAAAAGCACTTCTACAAGCAATTTGCTCTTGCCAAAATCTGTATACGCTGCTAAATTCCCTAACACTCTAACGGAGATTGAAGGGGTTGGTGCACAGGATAGAAAAATAACTTTTGACAAATATGATGATCGGGGGAATATTGTGCAATATACAGTAGAAGGAGGAGCTTCGACGGTTATAATATGGGGTTATGGCAAGACACAGCCAATAGCTAAGATTGAAAATGCAGTCTACAGCGATGTGTCCGGCCTTGTTTCAAACCTTCAGACAAAGTCAGATACAGGAACGGAAGGGGCTCTGCTCACCGACCTGAACAGTTTAAGAAATGCTCTGCCAAATGCAATGGTAACAACTTACACTTATTTGCCGCTAATAGGAATTAGTACGATTACAGATCCCAAAGGAAATGCAACGACTTATTCGTATGATGAATTTAACCGTTTGAAAACAGTTAAGGACGGACAGGGAAATATAGTTTCAGAAAACCAATACCATTACAAAAATTAACTAGCTTAAAATGAGAAAAAAAATAGTACTTGTGCTGTTGCTGCAAATATTTGTTTATTTAGGGTATTCGCAAGACACAATTCAACAGCCTGTAAAAACCGATTTAAAAATTCAGGTTGCACCATTAATTGTTATTGATCCAGGAGGAGGAGGTGAAGATCCAGGAGGAGGTGATCCTCCTAAAGGATATCAATGGAACAGAGATGCTGACGGAGATGGATATGGCGATCCTAATGTCTATGTTTTTAGTAATACGAAACCTAATGGATATGTTTCCAACCAGCAGGATTGTGATGATACAAATCCTTATATAACAACTTCAGATAAGATTTGGTACCGTGATGCAGATGGAGACGGTTTCGGTGCG
Source organism: Flavobacterium sp. GW823-FHT06G12 (assembly GCF_058794775.1). Lineage (NCBI taxonomy): Bacteria > Pseudomonadati > Bacteroidota > Flavobacteriia > Flavobacteriales > Flavobacteriaceae > Flavobacterium > Flavobacterium sp. GW823-FHT06G12. The sequence continues at coordinate 147,285 of NZ_JBXAHE010000005.1, read as the reverse complement.
AAGAATGGAACTACTACCACAGGCTGCTTTCAGCCAGGAGGCTATTCGAGTAATAATTCAGATCTGGACGATACTAACCGCAATATCACTAATATACCGCCTCAGTATTTTTATCATGATTACGATGGAGACGGTTTTGGAGATCTAAATGTAAAGGTTTATTACAGTGTTAAGCCGGCAGGCTACGTAACAAACACTACCGATTGCAATGATTTGGATGCTACCATTAACCCGAATACAATCTGGTACCGCGATGCTGATGGAGATACATTTGGAACTGCATCAACTAAATTGGTCCAATGCGTCCAGCCAACAGGATATGTGAGAAACTCGTCAGATTATGATGATACGACAGCAAACATTACCAATATTGCACCTTCTACTTTTTACAGAGATGCTGACGGAGACACTTTCGGAAATGCTTCGATAAGTGTTTATTATAGCGTGAAACCGACAGGCTATGTAACCAATAATACCGATTGCAATGATTCAGATGCTACTATTAATCCTAATACGATCTGGTATCGCGATGCCGATGGAGATACTTTTGGAACTGCAGCAACTAAATTAGTCCAATGCACTCAGCCAGCAGGTTATGTAAAAAATAGTACAGATTGTAATGATTCGGATGCTACGATTAATCCTAACACGATTTGGTATCGCGATGCTGATGGAGATACTTTTGGAACTGCAGCAACTAAATTGGTTCAATGTACCCAACCAACAGGATATGTGAGAAACTCATCAGATTATGACGATACAACGGCTAATATTACCAATATTGCACCCTCTACTTTTTACAGAGATGCAGATGGCGACACTTTCGGTAATGCTTCAGTAAGCGTCTATTATAGTGTGAAACCGACTGGTTATGTTACCAATAACACTGATTGCAATGATTCAGATGCTACGATTAATCCTAACACAATCTGGTATCGCGATGCCGATGGAGATACTTTTGGTACTGCAGCAACTAAATTGGTACAGTGTGCACAGCCTGCCGGATATGTAAGAAACTCATCAGATTATGATGATACGACAGTGAATATTACCAATATTGCGCCTTCCACTTTTTACAAAGATGCTGATGGCGACACTTTCGGAAATGCTTCGATAAGTGTGTATTACAGTGTGAAACCAACGGGTTATGTCGCAAATAATACAGATTGCAATGATTCAGATGCCACCATTAATCCTAACACGATCTGGTATCGTGATGCTGACGGAGACACTTTTGGAACCCCAGCAACTAAATTGGTCCAATGTACGCAACCTGCAGGATATGTTAGAAACTCATCAGACTATGATGATATGACAGTGAATATTACTAATATTGCGCCTTCTACTTTTTACAGAGATGCAGATGGCGACACTTTCGGGAATGCTTCAATAAACCTATATTATAGCGTTAAACCGACAGGATATGTAACCAACAATACAGATTGTAATGATTCGGATGCCTCAATCAATCCGAATACGATCTGGTATCGTGATGCCGATGGAGATACCTTTGGAACTGCAGCAACTAAATTAGTGCAATGTGCCCAGCCAGCGGGATATGTGAGAAATAGTACAGATTGTAATGATTCAGATGCTACCATTAATCCTAACACGATCTGGTATCGTGATGCTGACGGCGACACTTTTGGAACCGCGGCAACTAAATTGGTTCAATGTACACAACCAACGGGATATGTAAGAAACTCATCGGATTATGATGATACGACAGTAAACATTACGAATATTGCACCCTCTACTTTTTACAGAGACGCCGATGGCGACACTTTCGGTAACGCATCAGTAAGCGTCTATTACAGTGTAAAACCAACGGGTTATGTAACCAATAATACAGATTGCAATGATTTGGATGCTACCATTAATCCCAATACGATCTGGTACCGTGATGCTGATGGAGATACTTTTGGAACAGCTGCAACTAAATTGGTTCAATGCACGCAGCCAACGGGGTATGTGAAAAACTCATCAGATTATGATGATACGACAGTGAATATTACTAATATTGCACCCACAACTTTTTACAAAGATGCTGATGGCGACACTTTCGGAAATGCTTCGATAAGTCTCTATTATAGCGTTAAACCGACAGGATATGTAACCAACAATACAGATTGCAATGATTCGGATGCTACCATTAATCCGAATACAATCTGGTATCGTGATGCCGATGGAGATACTTTTGGAACAGCTGCAACAACTTTAACTCAATGTGCTCAACCAGCAGGATATGTGAGAAACAATAGCGATTGTAATGATTCTGATGCTTCAATCAATCCCAATACAATTTGGTATCGCGATGCAGATGGGGATACTTTTGGAACCTCAGCAACTAAATTGGTTCAATGTACGCAGCCAACAGGATACGTTAGAAACAGCACCGATTGCAATGATTCGGATGTTTCAATTAATCCGAATACAATTTGGTATCGTGATGCCGACGGAGACACTTTTGGAACCTCAGCGACTAAATTGGTTCAATGTACGCAGCCAATGGGATATGTGCGAAATTCATCAGATTATGATGATACAACAGTAAATATTACCAATATTGCACCCACTACTTTTTATAGAGATGCCGATGGCGATACATTTGGTAATGCTTCAGTAAGCGTTTATTACAGTGTGAAACCGACTGGTTATGTTACCAATAATACAGATTGCAATGATTCAGATGCTACCATTAATCCGAACACGATTTGGTACCGTGATGCCGATGGAGATACCTTTGGAACTGCCGCAACTAAATTGGTTCAATGTACGCAACCAACGGGATATGTAAGAAATTCATCAGATTATGATGATACAACCGTGAATATTACCAATATTGCACCTCAGTATTTTTATCAGGATTTAGATGGAGACGGATACGGGAATAGCTCTGTAAGTGTTTATTACAGTGTGAAACCTGCTGGTTATTCAATATATGGAGGAGATCTCATAGATACAGATTTTTACATAACCAATGTTCCTGCTCACGATGTATATAGAGATGCCGATGGAGATGGTTTTGGATATCGCTGGAATACATCGGCTGCAAGTGTTTCCCGACCAGGATATGTAGACAATAGCACAGATTGCAATGACAATGATGCCGCAATTAACCCTAATACGATATGGTATTTGGATGACGATTTAGACGGTTTGGGAGATCCTGCTCATTTTTTGAAACAGTGTGCAATTCCAAATGGGCATTACGTGTTAAACAATTCAGATAACTGTCCGCTTATTACTGGAACCTATTCAGATTGTTCGGCTATAACAACACCATCGTCAGATCAGAATTACGTTATCACTAAAATCTATAAACAAGCTTTGACCACTGCAGTAGATTTCCCTACTGGAGATCAGGTTCAAAGCAGCATAACCTATTTTGACGGTTTAGGAAGACCAATGCAGAAAATTGCCAGCAGACAGTCTTCTTCATCAAAAGATCTTATAACAGCTATGGGTTATGACGATTTTGGAAGACAGACAAAGGAATATCTGCCTTATGAAAGTTCTTCGGATAATATGGCTTATGATAAAGACGCTGAAACTACTGGCGCCATTAACTTTTATGCAACAGAGTACTACGAAAATACTTCTAATCCTTTTTCAGATAAAAAGTTTGAAAATTCTCCTTTAAACAGAGTTTTAAAACAAGCGGCTCCAGGAACGGCATGGACTATGGATTCTGGACAGGAAATTAAATTCAGCTATCAGACAAATAGCAAAGATGAAGTGAAATTGTATAAAGCGACAACTTCTTGGGATGCGAGCGCTGGGCTTTACGGAATCGCTTTTTCTGATGGGGGAATGTATCAGGCTGGTGAGTTAATAAAGACCGTTACTTATGATGAAAATACAGCACCAAAGGCTAATGTTGGAACAGAAGAATTTAAAAACAAAGAAGGACAGATTGTGCTTAAACGAACATACGATGCAGAAGTTGCCCATGATACCTATTATGTTTATGATATCTATGGCAATCTTACCTATGTAATTCCACCAAAAGTGGAGGGAGATATAGATTTTACTGTTTTAAGCGGTTTATGCTACCAATATAAGTATGATGATCAAAATCGTCTGGTAGAGAAAAAGCTTCCAGGAAAGCAGTGGGAATTTATTGTCTATGACAAATTAAACAGACCAGTTGCCACAGGACCTGCATATTCACCATTTAAAGATGAAAAAACAGTAGGTTGGATCATCACAAAATATGATGTTTTTGGAAGACCTGTTTACACGGGCTGGAGCAGCGGAACCGCAACATCAGCCTCACGAAGCACCATGCAGGCAAGTCAAAATATTGCTACTGTTATCAATGAAAGCAGACAGAGTTCGGGAACAATTGACGCAATTGAAGCGCATTACAGCAATAATGTGGCGCCAGCAAGTTTTAAACTTTTAACAGCTAATTATTATGATAGCTATGAGTTTCCTAATGCACAAACGCTTCCATCTGCAGTAGAAGGACAGACTGTTCTGACAAATGTTAAAGGTATGGCTTCAGGAAGCTGGACAAGAGCTATAACAACAGCGTCTTCAACAGCAGGAGAAACAAGCACCATATTTTATGATAAAAAAGCAAGACCAATAAGAAACTATCTTCAGAATCATATGGGAGGATATACCTCAAATGATAGTAAAATTGATTTTACAGGAAAAACACTTTATACAATTACGAAACATAAAAGAACTTCTGGCAGTACTGAAATTACGGTAAAAGAAGAGTTTACTTATTCGCCACAAGAACGTTTGCTTACCCATACGCATCAGATAAACGGTGGCGCAGTACAGCTTTTAGCTGCGAATACTTACGATGCTTTAGGGCAGCTTACAAGTAAGAAAGTAGGAAATAGCATTGGAAACCCATTGCAAAAAGTAGACTTTCAGTATAATATCAGAGGTTGGCTCAAAGAAATTAATAAAATAGCCAATCTGCAGCAGGATACCGATCCAGCAGATTTATTTGCTTTCAAAATTAATTACGAGACATCGCAAACTGATATTTCGGATGTAAAACCACTCTATAATGGAAACATCTCAGAGACATTCTGGAAAACGGCTTCCGATTTACACGAAAGAGCCTATGGGTACAAGTATGACAAGTTAAATCGTCTGACTAATGCTATTTATGAAAAGAATGGGGTAACCACTAGCGCCTATGATGAAAACCTTTCATACGACAAAAACGGAAATATTAAAACGCTGAGCCGTAAAGGAGATTATGATCCTCAACTCGGTAATCTTGATATAGACAATCTAGTGTATACTTATCCGGCTAATTCAAACCAATTGTCTAAAGTTGCAGATAATTCCAACAACAGCAGCGGATTTAATGATATCAATAAAATTGGTGATGATTATGGATATGATGATAATGGAAACATGATTAGTGATAAAAATAAAAACATTACAGAAATCAGTTATAACCATTTAAATCTGCCAAAGAAAATAACATTTGGAACAACGGGGGCCATTGAGTACTTTTACAGTGCATCTGGGCAAAAAATAGGAAAAACTGTAACTGAAGGCACGGTTAGCACTGTGACAGATTATTTAGGCGGGTACCAGTACAAAAACAATGTTTTGGAGTTTTTTCCAACAGCAGAAGGTTATGTAAAGAATGTATCTGGAGGACTTTCATATGTTTTCCAATACAAAGATCATCTGGGGAATGTTCGCGTAAGCTACGCTAAAAACCCGACAACGCAAGTTCTTGAAATTATTGAAGAAAATAATTATTACCCTTTTGGATTAAAGCATAAAGGATATAATGATTATCCGCTAACAGCGAATAATTATAAGTACAACGGAAAGGAGCTTCAAGACGAGCTGGGGCTTGTGGTTTACGACTTTGGTGCTCGTAATTATGATCCTGCGCTTGGTAGGTGGATGAACGTTGATCCATTAGCGGAAAAAATGCGAAGATTTAGTCCATATAATTATGCTTTTAATAATCCCATTCGCTTTATTGATTCTGATGGTATGGCGCCAGATGATATTATCGTTTTATTAAGCAAACCACAATCTGGGCACCAGACAGGACATCAAGCCATATTGATTGGTGATGACAAGAATGGTTGGACATATTACTCTAAAGATAAGGATGATTCGGGAACAAGTCCAGATAAACCCTATAATGATCAATATACAATATCGACATTTAAAAGTCTAAATGAGTTTGCCGATTCAGCTTATAATACTTTTAAACAAGAGTATGATGTTAATTCAAATGCCCCAGAAAAAGACAAAACGGATAAAACAAATTCAGAAACTGATAAAGAAGGTTCAATTAAACAACGATATACGGAAGGGTATAGAATTAAGACATCCGCAGAACAAGATGAAAAGATGAATGCAGCTGCAAAAGAAGAAACTACAAAAACATGGACACCACTTTCAAATTGTACAAATGTTGTTACTAAAGCTTTAGATGCAGGGGGCTTAAAGAATGGTGAAATAAGTAGAGGAGAAGGTCTTTTTGGCACTCCAATATTAAACTTTGGTACTGATGCAAAACAAACTGAAATAGAGAGAAGTAATAAAGGAATCAATGTTGATCGAAAATTAATACCTACTAAAAAATAAGATGAGAAAACTAATATTAAGATTTAGCCCAATTATCATTTTAATCCCAATTGTTGCATTTAGAACACAATTAGAATTTTATGATATTTTATTATTTTGTACAATTATTTTAAATGCTATTTTATCATACCAAACGAGATTAATTTCCTTATATGATAAATACTATAGTTTAATCAATTATATTATATGGTTCATTTTTATTTTAACGATTGTATTTATTAGGTCAGTTCCTTTTGATTATGTAGTTTTTTCTATTTTACTAATTCGATTTTTGATTTTAATCTTGAATTATTATAAATTTCAAAATTTTTATGTCCCTAGAACTATACTGGATAACATATGGGGAATATCTTTAGTGGTTTATTTAAGTGAATTAGTTTTAAATTCGACGCATGGAACAAAAGGTTTTTTTATTTTATTAGGTGAGATTTCAACAATTGAAATGTTATTCATTTTACTATTGTTAAAAGAATGGAATGCAAAAATAAATAGTATATTGACCATTTTGAAGAGAAAATTATGTAGGTAGTGTTACAGATTAGTTGTTTTTATAAATTAACAACGTAATGAATTGAAGAAGAATTTCCAATCTTGACTGTTTAGAAGAAAAGACGACCAAAAATGGTCGTCTTTTTTTTGGGTTTTAAAAAACGTTTATTTTACCAGAATGCTTCAAATTAACACGAACACATTTAGTAAGCAAAATTGAGGACAAAATTACATACACTTTTTTACATCCGTTTTTAGGGTTAAATAAAAGTATTTCCAAAAGGAAATTTATATTTTGCTCTAAGGATTGTAGAATAAACTTAAACAGTGGTATGCTAAATAATATTTAGAATATCTGGCATTAAATCCAATCTTTTGTCTAATATTTTTTTAATTTCTGGTGTAGATTCCAAGCTATAAATTCGATCTATTTTCTTTGAACTTCCATCTTGATGTATCTCCATTCCTACATAAAAAATTTTATTTAAATGATAAATAGTTATTTTCTGTACAAGCATTTTATTTCGTGTAAATAACTTTGCGTAAAAGTTCCCTTCATGTACATCAGTTATATATATACCCCGCTCCCCGAAGTGTTCATCTGAAAAGCTGCGCAAATGTCTCTGACTTTGCGCAATTTTTTTTTGCCTTAGAAATTGTAAACGTGAAAAAAACTCCTGACTTTTTTTTACACAGCATTAAATAATAAGTTAAATCCTATATTTTTGTTTAAAAAGAAAAAATGAAAGAAGGTTATGTAATTAGAGATCAAAAACTGCCGCATTTTATCACACCGACAATTGTAGATTGGATTGATGTTTTTACACGTCAGAGTTATAGAGAAGTTATAATTGAATGCTTAGATTACTGCATTAAAAATAAAGGAATGATTTTATATGGTTATGTCATAATGAGTAATCACATTCATATGATTGTGCAGTCTTTCAGATTTAATAAGAGATTTTAAAAAGTTTACAGCAAAAACTATCCTAGACAAAATACAAAATAGTCCAGAAAGCAGAAGAGATTGGATGCTGGAAAGATTTAAACTTGCTGCAGAAAAACACACTAGAAATAAACTTTATCAATTTTGGCAGTACGGAAATCACGCAGAAGAAATTTACAGTAATAAATTTATGTGGTCTAAATTGGATTATATACATTTAAATCCCGTAAGAGCAGGTTATGTGAATCGAGCATCAGAATATGTTTATTCTAGTGCAAGCAATTATATAAATGGTAAAGGATTGTTAAGCATTGAAAAAGCAGATAACCCGATTGTAGATGTTTTGAATTTAAAATCTATTTTTCGAGATAATCTTTATTCGTAATTTTATAATAAAGTCGGAAACTTTTACAAGTGAACGGTTTAATGGACTGTTGTATAAAAAGCGCAAAGTCAGAGACATTTGCGCAGCGCTAATGAAGAACACTTTGCGGAGCGGGGGGCTCTTAATGATATTTTTACAAATCCAACGAGTATTAGAGCTTTCGGGTTGTTTGTTAATACTTATACTATTTATGATTATAAAAATTTAGTAGAACAAAAAAATAAAAAATAAAAAAATATGGTATATAGAATTAATAATAATTTTGATAAATGGATCGAAAAAACACAATTATACTTTTTTATAAGAACTATTTGCTCTGTTCCAATAGCCATTTTTACCGCTTACGCTATATTTTTAGGTTCAAATAGTAACTCGTATAGTGACGCGAAATTTGGTATAGCAGGGGTAATTGTAATATTATTGTTTTTCTTTTTCGCTTATTTTCGAGCAGGATCCATATTTAATAGAACTATTAAGGAAATTGAAATAAATGAATTTGGCTTAGTTATAACAACATATAAATTTAAAATCTTTGGAATATTTGCCATACTTGGAAAATATATAAAATATGATTACAAGGAATTGAAGTTTTTTCTTAATGAATTTCCACTGAAACAAACTAGTAAAAATGCCACAATAGAATGTTACATTTTAGTAATAAAGGAAGTTGAATATTACTTAATCTATAAAGAATTTGGCGATTCATTAATATCGGATTTGTTTTTAAAAACAAATAATTAAATGAACTATACAGCTAGTTATAAACTTTCGGCATTTGTGAAAAAAGTTGAAAAATTAATTGTTGGTAATGGTTTATCTACTTTTATCTTTATTATTTTTCCCCCCCGCTCTCCGAAGTGTTCATCTGAAAAGCTGCGCAAATGTCTCTGACTTTGCGCAATTTTTTTTTGCCTAAGAAATTGCAAACGTGGAGAAGTCTCCCGATTTTTTTACATTTTTAACTTAAAACAAAAAAAGCTCCAGATTCCTAAGAAGCTTTTGTCTTAGTAGCGGGAACAGGACTCGAACCTGTGTCCGCCGCGGCGGATATGAGCCCGACGAGCTAAATTTTAGAAATGAGATTTTTAATAAATTCTCTCCCGATTCCAGTTTTTAGATATTTTTCTCTTTTCATAGCTTCAGATTTTGAATTAAAAAACTCAACATAAATTACTGCCCAAGGTCTATATTTTGGAGTATAACCTTTCGTTTCAAGAAAATTATGAGATTTAAATCTTTCAATTAAATTGGAAGTAAATCCAGTATAAGTTTTCTTGAATTTTTCAGAATAAAGAATATAGACAACAAATTCATCCATAATTACAAAATGCTATAAACAAAAAAAACACCACTTGTAATAAGTGGTGTTTTTCTTAGTAGCGGGAACAGGACTCGAACCTGTGACCTTCGGGTTATGAGCCCGACGAGCTGCCTACTGCTCTATCCCGCGATGTTTCGGGTGCAAAGATACGGCGATTTTTGAGAAATCCAACGAAAACTTTAAAAAATGTTTTATTTTCTGTATTGAGTTGATATGACTACCTTTGCAAAATAAATAAAGCAAAAAATGTCACATAAAGCAGGTTTCGTAAATATTATCGGAAATCCAAATGTTGGAAAATCAACATTGATGAACGCTTTCGTTGGAGAACGATTGTCGATCATTACATCAAAAGCACAAACTACACGTCATAGAATTTTAGGAATTGTAAACGGAGAAGACTTTCAGTTAGTTTTGTCTGATACTCCTGGAATCATCAAACCAGCGTACGAAATGCAGGAATCGATGATGAACTTTGTAAAATCGGCTTTTGAAGATGCTGACATTTTAATCTACATGGTCGAAATAGGCGAGCAAGATCTTAAAGATGAAGACTTCTTCAAGAAAATCATTCATGCTAAGATTCCGGTTTTATTACTTTTAAATAAAATTGATAATTCAAACCAAGAGCAATTAGAGCAGCAAGTTACTTTCTGGAAAGAGAAAGTGCCAAATGCAGAAATTTTCCCGATTTCGGCTTTGCAGAATTTCAACGTTCCGGAAGTTTTCGGAAGAATTATCGAATTATTGCCAGAATCACCACCTTATTATCCAAAAGATCAATTAACAGATAAACCAGAACGTTTCTTTGTTAACGAAACAATCCGTGAGAAAATCTTATTGAATTACGCTAAAGAAATTCCATACGCAGTAGAAATTGTAACAGAAGAATTTCATGAAACCGATAATATTATCAGAATCCGTTCGGTAATTATGGTAGAACGCGATACGCAAAAAGGAATCATTATTGGACATAAAGGTGCAGCTTTGAAAAAAGTAGGAACCGATGCCCGTGCTGATTTAGAGAAATTCTTCGGAAAACAAATTCATATTGAGCTTTATGTAAAAGTGAACAAAAACTGGAGAAGCAATGCCAATATGCTGAAACGATTTGGCTACAATCAGTAATTTTTGTTTAATCGGTTAATCGTTGATTTGTTTAATCGTTATACGAAAGTTCTTTTGAAAATAGGTGCCCTAGCCCAGATGGTAACGGCATCCTTTTGTGGCGGGGTTCGCCACAAAAGATATAGTGGACAGCTGGATTAAGCTCCTGAAAATTATACAAAAAACAATAAAAACTTAGGTACTTAGAAACTTAGCGTCTCAGCAACTTTTTTTAACTACCTTTGCAAAAAATTTAAATAAGGCATTTACGGTTTTTAGTGATTGGGTTTTTAGGAAGCTAAAAATCTGAAATCTAAGTCTAAAGCCTAAAATTCAAAAAAAATGAATAATAACATTGTTGCGATAGTAGGAAGACCTAACGTAGGGAAATCGACCCTGTTTAATAGGCTGATACAAAGAAGAGAAGCTATTGTAGATTCAGTATCTGGGGTTACCCGTGATAGAAACTATGGTAAAAGCGAGTGGAACGGAAAAGAGTTTTCTGTCATTGATACAGGTGGATACGTTCGAGGGTCTGATGACGTTTTCGAAGGTGAAATTCGTAAACAGGTAGAACTTGCTATCGACGAAGCCGATGTTATTATCTTTGTGGTTGATGTTGAAGAAGGAATTACACCAATGGATGAAACTGTTGCAAAATTACTTCGTAAAGTAACAAAACCAGTTTTATTGGCTGTAAATAAGGTTGATAACGCAATGCGTGAGAAAGATGCAATTGAGTTTTATAATCTTGGTTTAGGAGATTATTTCACATTTGCAAGTATTTCAGGAAGTGGAACTGGAGATTTATTAGATGCTTTAATTGAAGCTTTTCCAGAAAAACCAGAGCCAGTTACGCCAGAAGTAGAATTGCCTCGTTTTGCAGTTGTAGGACGTCCGAATGCTGGAAAATCTAGTTTTATCAATGCCTTAATTGGTAAAGATCGTTATATTGTTACAGATATTGCAGGAACAACTCGTGATGCTATTGATACTAAATTTGACCGTTTTGGTTTCGAATTTAATTTGGTTGATACTGCGGGAATTCGCCGTAAAGCAAAAGTAAAAGAAGATTTAGAGTTTTATTCTGTAATGCGTTCGGTACGTGCGATCGAACATGCAGATATTTGTATCTTGGTTATCGATGCAACCCGCGGATTTGAAGGTCAAGATCAAAGTATTTTCTGGTTGGCTGAGAAAAACCGTAAAGGAGTTGTAATCTTAGTAAACAAGTGGGACTTAGTAGAAAAAGATACGATGTCGACTCGTGACTACGAGGAGAAAATCAAAAAAGAATTGATGCCTTTTACAGATGTGCCAATTTTATTCGTTTCTGCTTTAACAAAACAGCGTTTATTAAAAGCATTGGAAGCTACGGTTCAAGTTTTCGAAAATAGAAAACAAAGAATTCCAACTTCAAAATTCAACGAATATATGTTGAAAGTAATTGAAGCATATCCGCCGCCAGCAACAAAAGGTAAATATGTAAAAATTAAATACTGCATGCAATTGCCAACTCAAACACCGCAATTTGTGTTTTTTGCTAACTTGCCACAGTACGTTAAAGAGCCTTATAAGCGATATCTTGAAAACAAAATTCGTGAAAAATGGGATTTCGCAGGAGTTCCGATCGATATCTACATTAGAGAAAAATAAAAAAAATCCCCTTGAAAATAGGGGATTTTTTTATGATTTATTTCTATTTACTTAAAAGATCAATTTTTTATTGGCATTATATTTGAATAAATGTAAAAAATACAATTAAACCTTTTGCGTTTTTGTAAGTCTTACAGATCTAACTAACCCAATTTTATGACCAAGATTTATTCATTTCTATTGTTTTTAGCTTTTGTTTATTCGGCAAATGCCCAAAACAATATTGTTATCAAAGGAACTGTAGTTGATATTAACTCGCAACTTCCGCTTGAACTTGCAACCGTTTATTTTACAACTGTAAAAGATTCTACAATTATAGAATATGCTACAACAGATAAAAACGGAAATTTTATTATCAATACGAAAAAGTATGATAAACCGGTTTTTTTAAAGGTAAATTATACTGGATACCAAACGTATTTTGAAGAACAAAAAGGACTTACAGAAAGTAAAGACTTTGGTAAATTGTACATGCTTGAAAATGCAAATGTTTTAAATGAAGTAATAATTAAGAGCGAAGCCCCACCAATTACGATTAAAAAAGATACTTTAGAATTTAATGCCGGCTCTTACAAAGTGCGTCCAGATGCAAATGTGGAGACCTTACTGAAACAATTGCCCGGATTTGACGTAGATAATACTGGAAAAATTACGGTAAATGGGCGAGAAGTCAATCAGGTTTTAGTCAACGGAAAAGCATTTTTTGATAAAGATGGTGCCATTGCCATTAAAAATCTTCCTGCTGATATTATTAAAAAAGTTCAAGTTTCTGATTTTAAAACCAAAAAAGAAGAATTGGCCAAACAAGAATCGACTTCAGATTATTCGAGTATAAATATTACCATTGACGAAAAGAAAAACAAGGGATATTTTGGTAAAGTACTTGGCGGATACGGCTCAGACGAACGCTACGAAAGCAGTTTGATGATGAACTTCTTTAAAAACAAGCAAAAAATCAGCGTTTTAGCCTCTTCAAATAATATCAATTCGACTGGATTTTCTATGGATGAAGTTTTTGATAATATGGGAGGCGGAAGAAATGCAAAAGGAGGTCAGGGCGCAAGCAGTGGAGGAAAAGGAATTACGCAGTCGACTTTGGCTGGAATTAATTATTCTGACGATTGGTCAAAAGATTTGGAGTTTATGAGCAGTTATAACTTTACAAATGCGGTGACTAAAAACGATAGCAAATCCAATCAGCTTAGTTTATTGCCTACAGGAAATATTTTAACTGAAGCAGATTCTAAAACAAGAAATGAAAATACTGGAAACAAGGCTAATTTTGAGTTAGAATACAAAATTAATCCTACTATGCAAATTGTTGTTGCACCTAAACTGAATGTGTCTCAATCAAACAGTAATTCTAGTTCTTCTACTTCTTCAGAAAACCAAAATGGAGAGGCGTTGAACGAAAGTACGGCAACATCTCATACAGAAAGTTCGAATACGAGTTTTGCGAATAGCATTAACTTCAACAAAACTTTTAAAAAGGAATCGAGAAATTTAAGTGTGGTTTTTAGCAATAGCAACACTAAAAATGATTCGAACGGAATTAATATTTCTGAAACCATTTTTTATCAAGATGCAAAACCAAATGATGAAAGAAATCAGAATGCAAAAAATACTTCAAAAAGTGATGCGTACTCGCTTGATTTAGAATATACAGAACCTATCACAGATTCGCTTCGATTGCGTTTTGGAACCGATTTTGACTGGCAGAGTTCAATGAACGATCAGAAAACATATAATTTTGATGATGCTTCACAAGAATATTCAGATTTAAACTCATCGCTAACGAATTATACAACATCAAAACAAAATTCGATTACGCCAAAAGTGGGGATTAGTTGGCAGAAAAGAAAATTTACACTTAATGTAAATTCTAGAACATCAATTGTTGAGTTTGATAATCATTCTTTCTATTTAAATCAAGCGACTGATTTGAATAAAAGATATATGCTTCCGTATGGAACAGCACAGTTTCGATATAAATTTAATCGTTCTAAAAACTTAACGTTTAAGTATGATTATTCTAATGCGCTTCCATCGGCAACACAATTAATGCCGGTTGCAGATTTAAATAATCCGTTAAATAGTGTAATTGGTAATCCAAATTTAAATCCGATTGAGAAAAATACTGCTGGTATCGATTTTAAAAATTTTGATTTTAGAACGCGTTCTGGCTATAGTTTATTTCTTAAAGGAGATTACTATAATAATGATATAGTTTCGACTTCTATTTATGATGACAGCGGAAAAAGAAATACAACTTATGTAAATATTTCAGGAACTTATTCTGCTTCGGTTGGAGGAAACTGGAATCAGCAGATTAAAAAAGATGCACACACCATTAGATACGGTTTGCGTTTAAGCGGTAATTATAATTTTGATAAAGGATTTACAAATGCAGTTATGTACAATGCAAAATCGGTTGTAATTACACCTAGCGTTTATGCTTCTTACGATTATGGAGAAGTGCTTTCAATTTCGCCGTCTTACAGTTTATCGTATAACGAAACGAGATATGAAAATTATTCGAGGGATGCGACTTCAAACGTAATTCATAGAATTAATATGCAAACAACTTCTTACTGGCCAGCAAATTTAATTTTCGGAAATGATTTTGGGTATACTTATAATTCAAATATTTCAGACGATTTCAAAAAGGATTTCTTTTTATGGAACACCAGTTTGTCTTACGGATTTTTGGATAAAAAATTATATGCAAAAGTGAAAGTTTACGACGTTTTAAACCAAAATCAAAGCGCAACAAGAACCATTTCGCCAACGTCTATTCGCGATGAAGAAAACACGGTTTTAAAAAGATATGTAATGTTTTCTCTTGCCTATAAAATCGGTAATTTTGCAGAAAGCAAAAAAGGGAGAAAGCAGAGAGGAGCGTAATTCTTGAGGGACAAAGGCTCAGATTTACAAAGGTTTAAAGGTTACAAAAAATGCCTGTCAAATTCAATTTGACAGGCATTTTTTGTATAACTCATAACTCATAACTCATAACTTTTTTCGATTAATTCGATGATAAACCGTAAGTCTGAAAATATCACGATCATAGAAATCTACACCGCTTGCGCGTCTTTGAAAGTTCTTTAAATAACCCAATTCTACACCAAGATTTGGATTGAAGTGATAACGCAAAGCAACATAAAAACGGTTTTGATCAAATGTATTTTTACGATTGTCTTTTCCGAAATTAAAAAGAACTTCGTCTGAAATAGTTCCTTTTACGCTTCTGCCTTCTTTTTCCCAAAGGGTAAACATAGATTGTAAACGATATCTAAATCGGAAAGCATATGAAAATTCGTCCAGTAATCCTGTTTTATCTGCTTTTTGAATGAAGCGTTCTTCTAACTGAAAACGGTTGTGAAAAGTGATTTTAGCAAGATCATTAATCAGAGTTACATCTTGTTGCCCTCTATATTCAGGAACAGAATAATCAGGATCAACATACGGATTTTGGGTATTTACATTGAAAAAAGCAAATCCAGCTCCAACTTCAATCATTTTATTGGCCCGATACCTAGCTTGAGATCTAATGACAAAAAGGTTTTCATGAATAGGATTTACAAAACTTCTATTATCAAACTCAGAATGAAGCGCCCACTTTTCAGACAAGGGAAAAATATTATAATAACGAATCCAGGTTAGAGTTTGCTGGTCGATATTTCTTTTATTTTGCCCTGTAATTAGTTGGCTAATAAAGAGTAAAGTGAAAAATAGTTTAAAAGATCCTTTCAATTGCGATAAATTCAGGCTGCGAATTTATACAAATGATCTCATTCCTAATTATTTTAAAATCTGTTTTATGTAATTTTTTGTGAAAATAAAAACGAGACACATTCTAAAATACATCTCGTTTTTAATACTAAAACTAACTAACCTAACCGCTTACAGTGAATACTTAAAAGTAACTCCGTAAGTTCTTTGATCACCAAGAACTCCAGCATATTGTCCAGTGTTACCACTTGCAGGCAATAATTGCTCATAGTAATCTTTATTGAAAAGGTTTCTTCCCCAAATTTGAATAGATAAACCTTGCGAAGCACGGAAACCTAAACGAGCATTAAAGATTGCATAACCTTGAACTACTAAATATTTTGAAGCCGAAGGGCTTGAAGAAAATTCAGAACGAGCATAACTATCAGCAGCGAAGAAAATTTTTCCAGCATTACCAAAGAATTTTGCATGATCAGAAAGCTCACCTCCAAGAGAACCAGCCCATCTTGAAGCACCTGGTAAATCAGTTCCAGAAACATCTTTATAAGCCACCTGAACTCCATCAACAGTAAGTCCTGTTTCTTCTAACGGAAGCGGTGCATTTGTAAATTTTACATATTTACCATCAGTATAAGTAGCAGCACCATTTATCGTTATGTGTGAATTGATAACAAAGCTCGCATCCAATTCTGCACCTCTTACACGTACTTTATCAGCATTTGCAAGATAACCGCGGTTTACACCTAATTCAGCTGCCTGAACGTTAGTTTGGAAATCTTTGATGTCAGTATTAAATAGCGTTAAATTTAAAATAGAGTTTTTAAACGGAGATGTTTTTACTCCAACTTCGTAATGATATACTTTTTCTGGTTTAACTACCGCAAGTTCAGTCATTGGCTGTCCTGCTGAGTTTGTTGGAAGCCCAGCTACGTTAACTCCAACTGGTTTGTAACTTTTAGCAAATGTTGCATAAGCATTGATTTTGTCTGATGCTTTGTAAGTAAGCGTTAAGTTTCCAGAAAAATCTGTGTTATCTGTATCTGAATCAAATGCTTGATCTGAGTAAACTGATTTTTTCAAAGCCAATAAGGCAGGATCTGTTGTTTGAAGACCTCCGTAAGTTTTACGAGAATAACTCGCGTCTTTTTTGTCAAAATTATATCTCAAACCTGGTAAAATGTGAAATCTTTCTGTAACTGACCAATCAAGCTGACCAAATACTGCTGCGCTCGAAGCTCTAATTCTTGCATCGGTATGAATTCCGTAACCTTCAAAAAGACCTGGTGTTTTCCATAGTGGGCTAGTTGAGCTTTGTGAGAATCTCCATTGCGCATTTCCAGATTCTTCTGTACCATCTGTTTGAGAAGTTTGATCAATAAAGAATACTCCACCAACACCGCTTATTTTTGAAGTTATTTGTCCAGCATAACGAACCTCTTGTGTAATTTGTGTTTGTCTTGTTGGGTTTTGAGATTTAGCTAAAACCTGTAATCCTGTAAAATCTCTATCATTTGATGGATCCCAATTCCAGAAACGCCATGCTGTTGTAGAAGTAAGTGTTCCACCTCCAATTTTTGTATCGACATTTAATGAAACTCCTCCCAAATCTTGTCCAGAACGCCAAGGAGTATCATGATCAATTTTACGATCAAAAGCATTTAAACTTGGCAATTGATAATTTAAATCGGCGATAATAGCATCAAACTGACGGTATGCAGCCCTTTTAGTAGGGGCAACACCAGCAACAACCTGCGCATATCCGTCAGGACGCTGTGTGGTAAGGTCACCTGCAAAAGTAACGTTTGTATTTTCAGTAGGAGTCCATAATAATTGTCCTCTAAAACCTTGATTGTTTAAAGTATTTGTAGGTCTTCCTGTAGCAATGTTATCGATTAAACCATCTCGTTGTGTTCCAGAAAAAGATAAACGACCTGCCACTTTTTTTCCTAATGCTCCTGTAACAGAAGCTTTAGCTTGTAAAAAGGCATAATTTCCGTAGCTAAGTTCAAAATCGGCACCAGTAGTAAAACTTGGTTTGCGAGAAGTAATGTTAAAAGCTCCAGAAGTTGTATTTTTTCCGAATAAAGAACCTTGCGGACCACGTAAAACCTCGATTTGTTCTACATCAATAAAATCTAAAGTAGTCGCTGCTGGACGTGCATAATAAACACCATCAACATAAAAACCAACTCCAGGATCGATACCGTCGTTTGTTAATCCGAAAGGAGAACCTAAGCTTCTAATATTGATTCCTGTATTTCTTGGGTTAGAAGAATACAACTGAACAGAAGGAACTAATTCTTTAATACGATTTACGTTAAATGCTCCAGCTGCTTCCGCTTGTTTTCCTGTAACTACCGAAACAGCAATTGGCACATCTTGTACTTTTTCTATTCTTCTTCTTGAAGAAACTACAACTTCTACAAGTTTGTTTTCTTCACGTAAAGTAACCAATAGAGGTGAAGCTGGGATAGCCGTGATTTCAAGTTCGGCAGTGTTGTAGCCAATGTATTGAACCAAAAGGGTAAGCGGTAATTTTCCTTGTGATTCTATCGAAAATCTTCCTTCAGAGTCTGTAATTGCACTAAAAGTTGTTCCTTTAATAACCACGTTCGCTGCTTCTAAAGCAATATTTTGATCTGTTGTTACAACCCCGTCTATTTTTTGTGCGAATGAGATTGAGAACGTTAAAACTGCAAGTATTGTAAGTATATTTTTTATAGATGTTTTCATTTTTATATTAAGTATATGTGATTAGTAGAATTTAAAATTAAATTTTTTTTACCAACACATACACATCATAAATGAACCAGTATTCACAGTTGTGAATTTATAATTATAGTTTTTTTTCAAAAGATTTTGTCCACCTGATTTACTAGAATGTACTTTCATGAGTTAAAATTTTGTAAATGATTAGTTAATTATTTTTGGCAAATATATATAATTAATTCTATCGATTTACTAGACTTTAGAAAATATTTTTTTATTTTTTTACAAGAGAAGCGATTGTAATGCCTTCCATGGCCTTCAAAGTTTTGTCTCTAATAAGCATTAGACCGTGACGCAGACTGCATTCAGACTCGGTTTTACAATCAGAACATGGTTCGTAAAAATTTAAAGAAGCGCATGGCAAAAGTGCAATTGCACCGTCAAATAATCGGTGAATTTCTGCCAAAGTAATGTCGTTTTTAGATTTTATCAGATAATATCCGCCAAATTTTCCTTGCTTACTGCTTACAAAACGACCGCGTTTTAGATCCAGTAAAATCTGTTCTAGGAACTTTTTAGGAATATTCGCTCCATCAGCAATTTCTACAGTTCTAGAAATGTGATTTTCGTCTTGTTCTGCTAAATAAAGTAAGGCCTTAAGGGCGTATTTTGCTTTATGTGATAACATCTATTAATAAATTGTAAAATGTAAATGTATGATTTTTTAAGATTGAAACCTAAACCTGAAACCTCAAACAATGAAAATTAGAACCAGAATAAATTACCAGCTTCCTCCAGAACCACCTCCAGAGAATCCTCCGCCTCCAAAGCCTCCACCGAAGCCACCGCCGCCGCCAAAACCGCCTCCAGATGATCCGCCTCCGAATCCTCCAAATCCACCTCCGCTTCTTCCAAGATTACTTAGAATAATAGCATCAAGTAAACTAGGGCCACCGCCACCGTTGTTGCCTGAATTTCCGCCACCGCCTCTTTTATTTCGGGAGAGTAAGATCAAAACAATTACAACAATTACAATAAAAGGCAGAAAAGGAAAGTCTTGTCCTTTGTTCTGTTTGCGTTCGCCTTTGTATTTTCCTTTAAAAACATCAAAAAGCGCATCGGCTCCTTTGTCAAGACCGTTGTAATAACTTCCTTTTTTAAATTCTGGAATGATAATATTTCTTGTTATTTCTCCACCAATACCGGCCGTAAGTCGGTCTTCAAGTCCATAACCAGGAGAAATCCAGATTCTTCTTTCGGCTTTAGCCAATAAAATTAAAACCCCATTATCTTCTTTAGCTTGTCCGATTCCCCATTCTTGAGCCCATTTAGGAGTAAGAATGCCAATATCTTCACCTTTTAGGCTTTCGATAGTAATAACAACAATTTGAGTAGAGGTAGAATCGGAGTAACGAACTAATTTTTCCTCTAATTGTGTTTTTTCAGAAGCGCTTAAAACATTTGCATAATCGTAAACAGAAGTTTGGAAATCAGGCTTTTTGGGAATATCAAATTGAGCAAAAATAGCATTGCTGATAAATAATGTGATAAGCAAAAGAGTAATCTGAAAAATTCTATTAGAATTTGAGATTTTAATTTGGGAATTTTTCATTATTTATCCTTTTGAGATTTCGTTAGATAATTCGTTTGTATCGTCTTCCTGAGAAGGGAAATATTTTTTAAGCTGTTCTCCAGCATTCAAAATGCCATCAACAATTCCTTGTTTAAAATTGCCAGATTTAAAATGATTAGTCATAACATCTTTGGTACAATCCCAAAAATCATTTGCGACCACATCGTTAATTCCTTTATCTCCACAGATAACAAAGTTTTTATCTTCAACTGCAAAATAGAGTAGAACACCATTCTGCAATTTTGTTTCATTCATTCTTAATTGATGAAAAACTTCTAAAGCTCTATCGTAATGAGCTTTAGAAGTTGTTTTTTCTATATGAACTCTAATTTCGCCAGAAGTATTATTTTCGGCCATACGAATAGCTTCAACAATTTCTTGCTCTTCTTCTTTGGTTAAAAAATCTTCTACTTTTGACATAAAAATGATTTTAGAGTTTAATTTTTTTTTAGAATTTTACTTCAACAGGTTTGTCTGCTCCAGTAGAAGCTTCAAAGTATGGTTTCTCTTTGTATTCGCTCAAGAACCAGTTGTTTGGAATCTTTAAAACATATCCGTTGTAATCTTGTACAGATTCATTGAAACGAGTTCTAGCTGTTAAAATCTGATTTTCAGTGCTAGCCAATTCGTCTTGTAATTTTAAGAAGTTTTCGTTTGCTTTTAATGTTGGATATTGCTCAACAGAAACTAATAATCTTGATAAAGAAGAAGATACACCGCTTTGCGCTTGGTTAAATTGTGCCAATTGTTCTGGAGTTACGTTGCTTGGATCAATTGTTACAGATGTAGCTTTTGCACGAGCTTCGATTACAGCAGTTAAAGTTCCTTTTTCAAAGTCTGCAGCACCTTTAACAGTGTTTACTAAATTTCCGATAAGATCATTACGTCTTTGGTAAGCGGTTTGAACATTTCCCCACTCTTTGTTAACAGCTTGACTTTTTTGTAAAGCAGTATTTTTAATTCCAATCGACCAAAATGCGATAATAGCAATAAAAGCTACAATAATTCCAACAGGGATCAACCACTTTTTCATATTTGTTTTGATTTAAGTTTATTTCAATTTTTAATTACAATTCGTTTTTGATGTCGTTTAGTTGCGTTTTTATCAATTCTAATTTACGTATTATTTCGAATTTATCTAACGTCTTCTTCTGACCTTCTTTTAAGTGTGTTTTGGCACCTTCTAAAGTAAATCCTCTTTCTTTTACTAAGTGATAAATCAATTGAAGGTTGGTAATATCTTCTGGTGTGAACATTCTGTTTCCTTTGGCATTTTTTTTAGGTTTTAGAATGTCAAATTCGCTGTCCCAAAATCGTATCAAAGAAGCATTGACATTAAAAGCTTTGGCTACTTCGCCAATACTGTAATATCTTTTGTCTTTAGAAAGTTCAATATGCATGGTTTGTTTTTTTCTATTTTACATCAAAAATAGTATTTTTTGTACTATTAATCTAATGATTGGTTTTCTTGGTTTGCCATTTGTGAAATTGCCACATATTCTACAGCTGAAATATTTCCGTAATAAAAATTCAACGGATTAACTACTTTTCCGTCTTTATGCACTTCGTAATGACAATGCGGGCCTTCAGATCTTCCTGTGCTTCCAACGTAACCAATAACATCGCCGCGTTTTACTCGCTGTCCAGGATGACAGTTGTATTTGCTTAAATGCGCATACAAACTTTCATATCCAAAACCATGCCTGATCACAATATGATTTCCGTATCCAGAAGCAGTATTGTCAGCTCTGTCAACGACTCCGTCTCCTGTTGCGTATATTGGAGCGCCTGTATTGGCCGTGAAATCCATTCCGTTATGCATTTTTCTGACTTTCGTGAAAGGGTCAATGCGGTATCCAAAACCTGACGCGACACGTTTTAAATTTTCATTTCGTACTGGCTGAATGGCAGGAATTGCTAATAATAAATTTTCTTTTGCTCCAGCTAATTTTAAAATTTCATCTAAAGATTTGGACTGAATTGCTAATTGTTTTGAAAGTTTATCAATTCTTTTGGTGGTATTTAAAACCAATTGCGAATTATTATATCCTTCAAGAATTTTATATCGGTCAGAATTTTTAAAACCAGCTTTTCTTATAGAATCTGGAATTTCAGCTTTATTAAAATAGACGCGGTAAATATTATTGTCACGTTCTTCTAATGCATCTGCGGCTTCATCAATTTCATCCAATTTTTTATTCAAAATAGCATATTGCAGTTTTAAATTTTCGATTTCGCGGGCTTGTAAACGATCTTTTGGGGTTTCAAAATAAGGGGTATTAATTAGAAGTACAAAAACTAAAAATCCAAATAGTGCTGATGCCAATAAAAACAGTAATGCGTAACCAATTTTTATTCTTTTTCTGGTTTTTATTTTCGTATAAGCCAGATTTTCTGAGTCGTAATAATATTTTACTTTCGCCATATTTTAAAATACGCTATTTTTGCAGCTTGTAAAATAACTTAGACGAACAATTTGACAAAATGTTTCAGTTGTTTGGGCTTTTTTACAAGAACAAAATAATTTGATAATTTGGGGAGAATTACTTAAATTATATAATGCGCAAATTAGCAATTTTATTGTTGTAAAACATAAGTTTTTAGTTTTCGATTTTAAAAATTAACGCATTATTGATTGAAAATAAAACGTAATCAGCACGTTATCAAATTGACACATTAAACAGACACATTTTCTAATTAAAATATGAAATCACAAGACGTACGTAAACAATTTTTAGATTTTTTTGAGAGTAAAGGACATACTATTGTTCCATCAGCTCCTATTGTTCTTAAAGACGACCCAACCTTAATGTTCAATAACTCGGGAATGGCCCAGTTTAAAGAATTTTTCTTAGGAAACGGAACTCCAAAAAGTCCAAGAATAGCCGATACACAAAAATGTCTTCGTGTTTCAGGAAAACATAATGACCTTGAGGAGGTTGGTATCGATACTTACCACCACACAATGTTTGAAATGTTAGGAAACTGGTCTTTTGGTGATTACTTCAAAAAAGAAGCGATCAACTGGGCTTGGGAATTATTGACTGAGGTTTATAAGATTCCAAAAGAAAATCTTTACGTTTCTGTTTTTGAAGGAAGTAAAGAAGATAATGTTCCTTTTGACCAAGAAGCTTGGGATATCTGGAAGACTTTAATTGATGAAGATCGAATTATTTTAGGAAATAAAAAAGACAATTTCTGGGAAATGGGAGATCAAGGACCATGTGGACCTTGTTCTGAAATTCATGTTGATTTACGTTCTGCAGAAGAAAAAGCTTTGGTTTCTGGAAAAAGTTTAGTTAATAATGATCACCCGCAAGTTGTTGAAATCTGGAATAATGTATTCATGGAATTCAACCGTAAAGCAGATGGTTCGTTAGAAAAACTTCCGGCACAACACGTAGATACCGGAATGGGATTTGAGCGTTTGTGTATGGCTTTACAAGGAAAAACATCAAACTATGATACTGATGTTTTTATGCCTTTGATTAGAGAAATCGAAACGATTACTGGAGCAAAATATACGGTTAAAGCTTCAAATGAAGCCGAAGAAAAAATAAATATTGCAATTCGCGTAGTAGCAGATCACGTTCGCGCGGTAGCTTTTGCTATTGCTGACGGACAATTGCCTTCTAACACTGGTGCGGGTTATGTTATTCGTAGAATTTTACGTCGTGCTATTCGTTACGGATTTACTTTCTTAGGAACAAAAGAGCCATTTATTTATAAATTGGTTGAGACTTTAAGCGAGCAAATGGGAGATTCTTTCCCAGAAATCAGAACGCAAAAAGCACTTTGTTCGAATGTAATTCGTGAAGAAGAAAACTCTTTCCTAAAAACATTAGATCAAGGATTGATTCTTTTAGATGCTGTAATTTTAAATAATACTGGCGATACAATCGATGGGAAAAAAGCTTTCGAATTGTATGATACATATGGTTTCCCAATCGATTTAACGGCTTTGATTCTTTCAGAAAAAGGATTGAAATTGGACGAGGAAGGATTTAAAGAACAATTGCAATTACAGAAAGAAAGATCTCGTGCAGCTTCTAAAGTAACAGCTGGAGATTGGCATGTAATTATTGAAGATGATGTTCAGGAATTTGTTGGTTATGATAGATTAGCGCAACAAGTTAAGATTACAAAATATCGTAGAGTTGAGAGTGCAAAAGATGGAGAAATTTTCCAATTGGTTTTTAATGCAACTCCATTTTACGGAGAAAGCGGAGGACAAACTGGAGATAAAGGATATTTAGAAGCGCAAAACGGAGATATTATTTATATCATTGACACTAAAAAAGAAAACAACCAAACGGTACATTTGGCAAAATCATTGCCGGAGAACCTTACAGGAACTTTTAATGCTGTTGTTGATGCAATTCAAAGAGCTAAAACTTCTTCAAATCACTCGGCTACACACTTGTTACACCAAGGTTTACGTAAGATTTTAGGAACTCATATAGAGCAAAAAGGTTCGATGGTAAGAAATGCTTCATTACGTTTTGACTTTTCTCATTTTGCTAAAGTTACAGATGAAGAATTATTAGAAGTTGAAAACTTTGTAAATGCAAGGATTCGTGAGAGTTTGCCATTAATCGAAAAAAGAGCAATTCCAAAAGATCAAGCCCTTGAAGATGGTGCAATTGCATTATTTGGTGAGAAGTATGGAGATTTAGTTCGTACAATTAAATTCGGAGATTCTGTTGAATTATGTGGAGGAACGCACGTTGCTAACACATCTGACATCTGGCACTTTAAAATTATTTCTGAAGGAGCAGTTGCGGCAGGAATTAGAAGAATTGAAGCAATTACAAGTGAAGCTGCAAAAGAGTATTTTGAGTCTCAAGCAATTTCTTTTGGAGAAATTAAAGAAGTGCTTAAAAATGCTCCAGATCCTGTAAAAGCAATTCAGGCATTACAAGACGAAAATGCTCAATTGAAAAAACAATTAGAAGCTCTATTGAAGGATAAAGCTAAAAATATGAAAGCTCATTTAGCTAAAGAATTACAAGAAATCAACGGAGTTCAATTTTTAGCAAAACAGGTAGATTTAAATCCAGAAGGAGCAAAAGATTTAGCTTACGAGTTAGGTGGTTCGTATAACAATTTATTTATTGTTTTGGCTACAGCGCACGAAGGAAAACCAATGTTAACATGCTATATTTCTAAAGAAATTGTAGCAGCCAAAAACTTAAACGCAGGACAGGTTGTTCGCGAATTAGGGAAATACATCCAAGGTGGCGGCGGAGGCCAGCCTTTCTTTGCAACAGCAGGAGGTAAAAATGTTGACGGAATTGGGGAAGCACTTACTAAAGCTGTAGATTTTGTTAAGTAGATTCTAAGATACTAAGCTTCTAAGAGGCTAAGTTTTTAAAAAGTAAACCCGATAAGTTTTAAAACTTATCGGGTTTTATTTTTTGCCACAGATTAAAATGATTAAAAAAGATTTTTCTCTCATTTTCTGTCATTTCGACAAAGGAGAAATCTTCACGAGAAGCTCGACAAAGATTGAATTTTCGTTGCGGAGTTGCTTGCGAAGATTTGCTTCGCCTGTTCGCTATCGCTCGGGTCTCCTTCGTCGAAATGACAAATAAGGATAAAAAAAACTTAGCACCTTAGCAACTTAGCACCTCAGAAGCTTAGAAAACTATTTTCGCTCTCCAATCTGCTGGCGCCACATAGCGTAATACAATCCTTTTTCTACAATCAAATCTTCGTGTTTACCTTGTTCGATAATTTTACCTTGTTCTAAAACAAATATCTTATCAGCGTGCATTACAGTAGACAATCTATGAGCAATTAAGACGGTGATTCTATTTTTGTCTGAGATATTTCTGATTGTATCGTTGATTTCTTCTTCGGTAATAGAATCTAAAGCAGAAGTAGCTTCATCAAAAATCAATAAATTCGGATTTCTTAAAATTGCTCTCGCGATAGATAAACGTTGTTTTTCTCCACCCGAAACTTTGATTCCGCCTTCACCAATTGTAGTATTTAGACCATCTTCGGCACGTCTTAAAAGCTTATCGCAGCTTGCGCGTTTTAAGGCATCATATAAATCTTCGTCGGTTGCGTTTGGCTTAACAAATAATAAGTTTTCTCGAATTGTTCCTGAGAATAATTGAGCATCTTGAGTAACAAAACCAAGCTGTTTTCTTAAATCTAATAAATCAACATCTGTAGAATCAATGTCGTTATACAAAACTTGGCCTTCGGCAGGAGTATATAATCCGACTAATAATTTTACTAAAGTTGTTTTTCCAGATCCAGACGGACCAACAAAAGCAACGGTTTGTCCTTGTTTGATTTCGAAATTAATATTTTCAACCGCTTTAAATTTGGCAGTTTTGTGCTGAAAACTAACATTTTGGAAAAGTAGTTTTTGAATTGCACCAATATGTTTAGGACTTTTTGGACGAAACTCTTTTGGAGCATTCAGTAAGTTTCTGAAATTTTCCATAGAAACTTTTGTTTCATTCAAAGCAATAATAAAGTTTCCTAACTCTTGTAAAGGACCAAAAATGAAAAAAGTAAAAAATACCATTGTCAATAAATCACCAACAATGATTTTTCCTCCGAACAAGAAATAATAAAGAGCAAAAACAACGCAAGTTCTTAAAAAGTGAACGGTTGTTCCTTGAATAAAACTCAAACTTCTGATGAAACGAATTTTCTCTAATTCTAATTGAAGAATTTTGAAAGTGTTTAAGTTCAGACGCTTTTCTTCTTGATACGTTAAACCAAGACTTTTTACTAACTCAATGTTTCGTAAACTTTCCGTTGTAGAACCTGCCAATGCATTGGTTTGATTCACAATTTTTCGAGAAACAATTTTAATTTTCTTTCCTAAATACAAACTCACCAAAGCAATAATTGGAGCTGTAATTAAAAAGATAATAGAGATTCTAAAATCTATTCGGGCAACATAAACAATAACGAAAATGAAACCTATAATAGTTTGAAAGATTAGCGAAATAGAAAGTGTGATAAGTTTTTCAGAATCAATTCTAACTTTTGTCAGTTTGCTCAACGTTTCTCCGCTTCGCTGATCTTCAAATTCAGCATACGGAAGATCGAGAGATTTCTTAATTCCGTCAGTATACATTTGAGCACCGGTACGCTGAATGACAACGTTGGTAAAATAATCCTGAAAGTTTTTGGTGATTCTAGAAATCATCGCAGCACCAAGCGAAAGACCGAGCCAGAAAGCCAATGATTTAATAAATCCGATTTCATTTCCTTTGTATTTTGCCAAACCAACCCCGCAATCCTGCATAAGTTTTCCGGTAATTACTGAATCTGATAAACTGAAGCAAATGTTGATAGTAGCCATAATCAAAGCAAAAAACAAAAGCATTTTATGCTTGATAATGTAGGTATATAATAATTTCATATAAGAATTTTAAAAAAATGGAAGATGCAAAAATAAGGAATTGTTTTAGTTTGTGTAGTCAGTTTCTGTTATTAAAAATGTAATTTTTTAAAAGTCCTTCGAATGATATAAAATAAAAGAAAAAACCTGAGTATTTATACGCATTTTTGGTCTTTAGTTTTTTTTTAATAAGGCAATTATTGGGCTATTTTGTTTGTTAATAGGTTATTGAAAAGTGTTTGAAAAAGTGTTATTTTTTAAAATGTGGAAACCCGTAAGGATTTAATTTTTTGTTGTGTTACGTTTGTGCCAATTAACAAATTAACCAAATCAAAATGAAAAAAATTTTATGTCTATTTGGTGCTTTAGCACTAGTTTTAACTTCTTGTTCAAGTGATGATTCTTCTTCAGATTCTTCGGATGGTGTATTGCTTAGAAAAACCGTTATTAAAAATACAGAGGGAGATACATACACCATTAACTACAAATATGATGGTAATAAAATAGTAAGTGCCATAGATGATACGGGTGATTCAAACATGTATTATACTTATACAGGGAATTTAATTACGAAAATAGAGTTTAAATATCCTGACGGAACAATAGATCAAGTAAATACTTATTCTTATAATGCTGATGGTAAATTGACAACTTTTCTTAGAGTAGAGCCAAATATGGATTGGGGACACAAAGAAGTTTATACTTATAATACTGATGGAACGATTACAGTTAAATCATATTCAGGAGATAGTGAAAGTCAAACAAGTGAAGGGTCAACTAGTACAATTAAATTTGTAAATGGTGAAGTAAGTGAGATCATAAGTGAATCAAGCTCAGAAAGTCATAAATACACTTATGACAATAAGAACAACCCGATGAAAAATATTTTAGGTATGGATAAAATTGCATTCGTTGATGGAGAAGGAAGTGGAGTTAAATTCAACATTTTGACTGATACATCAGACGGTGATTTATGGACAAATAGTACTTTTACTTATAATGAAAGTGGTTATCCAGTTAAAGAAGTAGATGCTGGATCTGATAGTTTAGGTACTTCTGAATATTTTTATTAATATTTGAATTAGTAAATTAAAATAAGAAAAAGCCAGATGCAAATGTTTCTGGCTTTTTTTATTTAGAAAAAACTCAATTTATCAATTATGAAAAAGAACTTGATCTAAACTAGATGTTTTAGATATTTGTTTTTTTTTGAATAGCAGAATGATTAATTTATAATCATTCTTTTTTGATAAATTTTCTCGTTAATTTTTAAGTTTTATGTTGTTGGTTATCATTGGGTTATGTGTTTATTGCTGTGTTGTGTTTCTTTGAATGTGGAATCCCGTAAAGGTTTGGTTATGAATTTTAGTAAGTTCGCGCTTATAATCAATTTAACCAAATCGAAATGAAAAAAATTTTATGCTTATTTGGTGCTTTAGCACTAGTTTTAACATCTTGTTCAAGTGATGACAATCAAGATGGAGGTGCAATTTTGCCAAAAACAATTAAATATTCTAGCGTAGCATATCCTTCAGAAAATTCTACTTATGTAGCAACTTACAATGGTACCAAAATCGTAAGCATGAAAGATGAAGCAGGAAGAACTGACTATACTTATGATGGTAATCTTGTGGTAAAAGAAATTAACTATGATACTGAAAGTGGTTCAGATATTATTAGTGACATCACAACTTATAAATATACAAACGGAAAACTTACAGAGTCTACTTATGCAGAAGGCTTTTCGACAGCATTTCCTAATGGTGAATACAAAAGTAGAATCGTATTTACACATAACGCAGATGGAACAGTAAAAAGAGAACGTTATAACGTAAATGGTACTACAGGAGCAGAAACAAAAAGTGTTTATTCTGAGGTGTTAACTTTTGCGAACGGAAATCTAGTTAAAAGTGTTCAAACAGAGTCAGAAACAGGTAGTGTATTTACAGCTCAATATGAATATGATAATAAAAACAATCCATTTAAAAACATTACAGGATTCAATTTGTTAATAGATCATAGTGAAGGTGAAGGTTCTGTTTATAGCTCTGTGAACAATGTTGTTAAGTATACAGCATCTTATTCAAACGAAGAAGGGGCAAGAGTATACAAAAGCGAACTTGTATATGATGCAAATAATTTTCCGACAAAAATTACGAATTACAAAGATGACGGAACAACAGCTGCCGAATCAAAAGAGTTTTTTTACTAAGTAAAAGCATACTTTAATTATAGAAACCAAATACTTTTGTATTTGGTTTTTTTATTGGTTAAAATTGATGAAATTCGTGTGTAAATTAGAAATCATGCAATTTAGAACTCAAATACCAATTTCAAAAAGCAAAAATCCTATCGAATATAATTCAAAAGTACTTTCTATTGGATCTTGTTTTGCAGAAAATATGGCGGAGAAATTCGATTATTTTAAATTTCAAAATGAAACCAATCCGTTTGGAATAATTTTTAATCCAGTTTCAATTGAGAAATTATTCGATAGAATTTCTAAACAAGAAATGTTTGGAGAAAAAGATGTTTTCTTTCACAATGAACGTTGGCATAGTTACGAAGTGCATTCTGATCTAAGTAATTCTGATCGTCAAGAATTGCTGGAATCTTTAAATAAGGCAATTGCAGAAACGCATAAACAAATTAAAGAAGCTACGCATATTATCATCACTTTTGGGACTTCCTGGATTTATAGAAATCTTGAAAAAGATGAAATTGTAGCCAATTGCCATAAAGTGCCTCAAAAGGAATTCTCAAAAGAATTATTGCCTTCAGAAGTAATTCAGAAAAGCATTCAAAATACAATTGCGTCAATTCAATCTTTAAATTCAAATATAAATTTCATATTTACCATTTCTCCAGTTCGTCATATCAAAGACGGTTTTGTAGAAAATCAATTAAGTAAATCGCATTTATTTACAGCATTGCATGGCTTTTTAAAAAATCACACTTCACACTTCACAATTGACAATTATTTTCCATCGTACGAAATCATGATGGACGAACTTCGCGATTATCGCTTTTATGCCGAAGACATGCTTCATCCTAACCAAATAGCGATAGATTATATTTGGAAGCTTTTTAGCGAAAGCAATATTTCAGAAGACAGTTTTTCTACAATGAAAGAAGTAGACGAAATCCAAAAAAGTCTACGTCACAGAAGTTTTAATCCAGAATCAGAACAGCATCAAAAATTCCTGGCAAAATTGCAACAGAAAATTGAAGCTTTAGGAAAAAAACAACCGCACATTAAATTTTAATTTTGTTTTAAGAAATTCACAGAATTTAAAAAAAAGACTTCGTGCCTTACCGCCTTTATAGCAAGAAAAAAACTTATTTAGCAGTAAAATTTTAGAATAATTCCTCATAATTGTGTAAATTGTTAAGGTTTAAATTTTACATTTTTGTAAGATGTCTAACTCTGCTTTTTTCAGAAGCAATTTTAATCTAAAAGATTTTATTGACGTATGAATAAGAAACCGAAACATTTTCTAAAAAAAATACTTCGTGTACTATTATGGTGCGTGGTTTCTATAGTTGCACTTTTATTGTTTCTCATTATTTTAATTCAAGTTCCATCAGTTCAAAATTTCGTTAAGGATAAAGCGATAACATATCTTCAGGGTAAGATAAAAACCAAAGTTTCATTAGATAAAATCTTAATCAAATTTCCGAAAGATGTAGTGCTGGAAGGTTTCTATTTTGAAGATAAAAAAAAAGACACTTTACTGGCAGGTAAACGATTAGAAGTTGATGTTGATCTTTTTAAATTGGTAAGCAGCGAACTGGAAATCAATTCGGTTTCATTAGAAAATGTAAAAGCTAATATTTCAAGAAATAAAGAAGGTGTTTTTAATTTCGATTACATCCTAAAAGCATTCGAGTCTAAAGAACCAAAAGTTGAAGATCCAAATGCAAAACCTTTCAAAGTCTCTGTTGTAAAAGTAAATCTCGATCAAGTTAAATTTAATTTTAAGGATGATTTTTCTAAAAATGACATTCGAGTAAATCTGACTCATTTTGACACTAAATTCAAGAAATTCGATTTAGATCAAATGGATTTTAATATTCCGAATATTAATTTAAACGGACTTAAAGTAGTTTTAGATCAAGATGTTGTGGAGAAAATAGCTGAAGTTTCAGTCAAAACTGTTGATACCGTTTCAAAACGTCCAGATTTTAAATTGAAATTGGATAAAATAACTTTGTCTAAAATCGATATTTTATACGATAATAAAGATTCCAAATTAAATTCAGGTATTCGTTTAGGAAATTTAAATCTTGCCGTAAACCAAATCGATCTGAACAAACAGCTTTTAGATTTTGATACTTTCGAAGTAAAAAATCTTAGCGGAAATCTAAGATTAGGTACAAAAGATAAACAAATTCAAACTCCCAATTTAGATACAACGGCAATAAAACAAGCAGGTTGGAAAGTAAAACTAAACGAGACCAATTTAGAAAATATAGCTTTCAAGTTTGATGATATGCAGTCAAAACCGAAAACAAAAGGTTTAGATTACGCACATTTAGATTTGAGTAAATTCAATTTTAAAGCCGAGAAATTGTATTACGGAAATGATACTATTTCTGGAAATATACAAACATTGACTGTCAACGAAAAAAGCGGTTTGCAAATTCAAGCTTTAAAAACAGACTTCTTTTACGGTCCAAAAAATGCTTCTTTAGAAAATCTATATTTAAAAACGCCACAAACACTCGTTCAAGATAAAGTTATAGCACAATATAAATCGTTAGAATCGCTTCAAAAAGATTTA
This sequence comes from Flavobacterium sp. GW823-FHT06G12, assembly GCF_058794775.1. NCBI lineage: Bacteria > Pseudomonadati > Bacteroidota > Flavobacteriia > Flavobacteriales > Flavobacteriaceae > Flavobacterium > Flavobacterium sp. GW823-FHT06G12. The sequence continues at coordinate 114,560 of NZ_JBXAHE010000005.1, read as the reverse complement.
GGAAATCTTGCTATTGATGCCAATTTAAAACAATCAAAAATTGGTTTTAAAGACATTTTACTGTTCGTTCCAGATTTGCAGCAAACAAATCCGTTTAAAAGTAATCCAAATGCGATTCTGTACGTAGACAGTCGTGTGAGTGGAAAAGTAAAAGATTTGAATATTTCGAAATTTGAAATGAGTGGAATAGGTTCTACAAAAGTTTCCCTTTCTGGTAAAATTGCCGGACTTCCTGATGCTCAAAAAGCCTATTACGATCTCAATATCAAGAAGATTTCGAGTACTTCAAAAGACATCAATATGTTTGTGCCTGCGGGAACAATTCCTAAAAATATTCAATTGCCTTCGCAACTAAGCTTGCAAGGAAAATTTAAAGGTTCGGTGCAGAATTTCAAAACCAATTTGGCTTTAAACAGCAGTTTTGGAAATGCAAAAGTAGACGCTCTTTTTGATCAGCGAATTAAGAATAAAGAAAAATACGATGCAGATGTTTCTCTGCAGGAATTCGATTTAGGCCGATTAATTAAAAATGATTCGATCGGAAAAATTACGCTTAAAGCGAAAGTTAAAGGAAATGGTTTAGATCCTAAAACCGCAAATGCAGCGATTGATGGTTTAGTACAGAAAGCGGTTTTTAATCGATACACTTATAGAGATTTAGCTTTAAAAGGAAATATCGAAAATGGTTCTTTTGCCGTAAAATCTGGAATGAAAGATCCGAATCTGAATTTTAATTTGACCGCAAGCGGAGACACAAAAGACAAATATCCAACTGTAAAATTAAAACTGAATTTAGATATTGCCGATTTAGAAAAATTGAATCTCCATGCAGGACCAATGAAACTGCGCGGAAATGTCGATGCTGATATAACCAACAGTAATCCTGATTTTCTTAACGGAAAAGTGTTTTTATCCAATATTCAGATTTTGCAAGATGTTGAGCCAATCGTATTAGATTCGATTCGCGTTTTTGCTTTCGCAGACAAAGACAGCAATTCAATTAAAATTTCGTCTCAATTTCTAAAAGCAGAAGTAACCGGAAAATACAAATTGACGACTTTAGCAAATTCAGTTCAAAAATCATTATCGAAATATATAGATCTTAAAAATCCGAAAGTCAATGCAGAATCAGATGAGCAAAGATTGGCATTTATGCTGAAGGTAGATAATGATCCGGTGCTTTTTAAATTATTGCCAAAACTAACAGGTTTAGAGCCTTTTACGATTAATGGAAAATACAATAATCAGACTGATTCGTTGGAAGTAAAAGGAACGATTCCGAGAATTGTTTACGCAAACAATACCATTTCTGACGGGAAAATCAATATTGAAGCAAAAGAAAATGCTTTAGAATATTCTGTTTCTGTTGCTACAATTGAAAGCGGTTCTTTAAAAATTCCGTTTACAAGTCTAAGCGGACAAGTTCAAAATAATATTTTGACTTATGCGCTCGAAGTTCAAGATGCAAAACAAAAACAGCAGTATTTTATTGCGGGCGAATTTAAAGCAGAAGATTCTAAAAATATAGTAAAACTGGATGCTGAAAACTTCATTTTGAATTATGATAAATGGAATGTCGATCCAGAAAATGCAATTGAAATTGGAGAAAAAAGATTATATGTTAATAAATTCAATTTGAATAATAATGGAAATGAATTAAAAGTACAATCGCAAGGAAATCAAGACAATGCACCGTTGCAAGTCGATTTTGTAAACTTCAAAATTGAGACCATTATGAATATGGTCAAAAAAGACGAATTGTTAATGCAAGGTTTGATAAACGGAAATGCTTTGGTTGAAAATGTAATGACCAATCCAACTTTTACATCAGATTTAAAAATTGATGATTTTACTTTTAAAGGATCAAAAGTTGGTGATTTAGAAATAAAAGTTGACAATAAAACTGCCAATACGCTTGCCGCAAATGTAACGCTAAGCGATGAAGGAAATGATCTCAAACTAACAGGAGATTATCAATTAGACGCTGGAAGTTTTGATTTTGATGTTGTAATTAACAAACTGTACATTAAAAGCATTCAAGGTTTCAGTATGGGAAATATTACCGAAGGACAAGGCTTTTTATCTGGAAATTTTAATTTGACTGGAAATACTTCGGCTCCCAAAATTAATGGCGAATTGAACTTTAATGATGCTGGTTTTAGAGTAACGCAATTGAATTCTTATTTTAAAACTAAAAACGAAAAAATCACTTTCAGCAATGAAACGATTTCATTTGATAAATTCTCTCTTTTCGACGAAAATGACAATGAATTATACGTAAACGGAACCATTCAGTCTCCAGATTTCGTTAAATACAATTTTAATTTGGTTGTAGAAGCAGATGATTTTAGAGCAATTCATTCAAAAGCAAAAGACAACGATTTGTTTTATGGCGATTTGTTTTTAGATACAAAACTAAACATTAAAGGAAATTTGGATAGTCCAATTGTAGATGGAACGCTTAAAATTAACAAAGAAACCAAGTTTACAGTGGTAATGCCTCAGTCTGATCCGTCAATTGCAGATCGAGAAGGAATTGTAGAATTTGTTGATGAAGATAATGCCTATCTCAAACAAACGGTTGATATGCAGAATAAACTGAATCAATCGGAATTGAAAGGAATGGATGTGAATGTTGCTATTTCGATTGATAAAGAAGCAGAATTGACGCTGCTGATAGATAAGTCGAATGGAGATTATCTGAATTTGAAAGGTGAAGCAGAATTAGTGGGAGGAATTGATCAATCTGGAAAAACAACTTTGACCGGAAAATATGAATTCTCAGACGGTTCTTATCAGATGAATTTCAACGGAATAAAAAGAAAGTTCGATATTCAGCAAGGAAGTTTTATCACTTGGAATGGTGAGCCAACAATGGCAACTTTAAATATTACAGCCATTTATAAAGTAAACACAGCACCAATTGATTTATTAGGAAATCAATTAAAAGGAGAATCGCAAGCGGTACAAAATACCTATAAACAAAAACTTCCATTTCAGACTTTATTGAAAATGAATGGAGAATTGCTGAAACCAGAAATCTCTTTCGGAATTGTGCTTCCAGAAGGGAATTATAATGTTTCTACAGATGTTGTAGAAATGACACAAACAAAACTGAAACAATTAGAGCAAGATCCAGCGGAATTGAATAAACAGGTTTTTGCACTTTTATTATTAAACCGATTTGTGGGCGAAAATCCGTTTTCTAGCGAAAGTGGCGGTACAAATGCAGAATCTTTTGCTAGACAAAGTGTAAGTAAAATTCTTTCGCAGCAATTAAATAATCTGGCAGGAGATCTTATTACAGGTTTTGAAGTGAATTTTGACTTAGAATCGACAGAAGATTACACAACAGGAACCATGCAAAACAGAACCGATTTGAATGTCGAAGTTTCTAAAAAATTACTAGATGATCGTTTGAAGGTTACTGTTGGAAGCAGTTTTGGAGTAGAAGGACAGGAACGCGCCAACGAAGAAACAACCAACATTGCGGGCGATGTTGCATTAGATTATCAATTGACAAAAGATGGCCGTTATATGATTCGTGCTTATCGTAAAAACCAATATCAGGTTGCTGTAGAAGGTCAGGTAATTGAAACTGGTGTCGCGTTTGTTATCACGATGAGTTACAATAAATTTAGAGAACTTTTCCATCGTACAGAAAAAGAAAAGGAATTGATAAAAGAAGATAAAGTCCGTAAGGAAAAAGAAAAACAGAAAAAGAAAGAACAGAAGGAAAAGGAAAAATTGCAGGAGAACGAAGACGAAAAAACAATTGAAGGAAATGAGCAGAAAACATAATCATATAAACCCATTTTATATAAAGTGTATTGCACTGCTTTCCTTATTTTTTGTTGTAGGATGCAGTAATACAAAATACCTTCCAGAGGGCGATTTGCTTTATACAGGAGGTTCCGTGACGATAAAAGATTCGATTATGAAAAAGAAAAATCGAAAAGCATTAGAAAAGGAACTCGAAGGTTTGTTGCGCCCAAAACCAAACAAGCAAATCTTTGGCTTGCGTCCAAAATTATTAATCTATAATCTTGCTGGCGAACCTAAAAAAGATAAAGGAACAAGATATTGGTTAAGAAATAAAGTCGGAGAACCGCCAGTACTTTTCAGTCAGGTAGATTTAGATTATAATGCTTCTGTCCTTAGAAATTTTACTGAAAATAGAGGCTATTTTAAAACCCGTGTAAGTGCCGATTCGACTGTTCGAAATAAAAGAGTTACGGCAGAGTATATCGTTACGCCAAGACAGCAATACATTATAAAAAGCGTGATATTTCCAGACGATTCTTTAAAAATGTCAAAGATTATTGCAAAAAGCAGCAGAAGAAGTTTGCTTAAAGTAGGTGCGCCTTATGATTTGGATGTTATTAAAGCAGAAAGAGAAAGAATCGATGCAAGACTGAAAGAGAAAGGCTATTTCTACTTTAATCCAGATTATATTTTGGCCAAAGTAGACAGCAGCAAAGGAGATCACGAAGTAAGAATTAGATTGGTTATAAAAGATGATACGCCAGTAAAAGCTTTAACCACTTATAAAATTGATAAGATTTTTGTGTATCCAAATTATTCTCTAACAAATGATAGTGCGGTTTATCGAAAAAGAAACATGACACAATATAAAGATCTTACGATAATTGATACGACAGAAACTTTCAAACCAAGAATTTATGATCGTACGATTTATTTTAAAAAAGGAGATGTTTACAATCGAAAAGATCATAATTTGACTTTAAACAGATTTGTTAATCTGGGAACATTTAGTTTTGTAAAGAACGAATTTAAACCGTCTGATTCTATTCCGAATGCGTTAGATTCTTATTACTTTCTAACGCTTTTGCCTAAAAAATTTATTCGTGTAGAAGTTATCGGTAAAACCAATTCTGCGAGTTACACTGGTACAGAATTAAACTTAAATTGGAATAATCGAAATTTTTTGAGAGGAGCAGAATTGTTTACCGCTTCTGTTTTTGGAGGAGCCGATTTTCAGCTTGGTGGAACAAACAAAGGAAAGAATATTTATAAACTCGGAGGTGAAGTAAGTTTAACTTGGCCAAGATTTATAACGCCTTTTAATATTGAAGGAAATAGCGAATATGTACCTAGAACTAAGGCAACGCTACGTTACGAATACCAAAAAAGAACACAACTTTATGCTTTAAACTCTTTCAACACTTCTTTTGGATATATGTGGAAAGAGAACATTCGTAAAGAACATCAACTGAATGTGATTGATGTTACATATGTAAGTCCGAATCATGTTACACCAGAATATTTGGCTGATATAGAAGATGATCCCGCATTAGGAAAGGTGATTGAGAAACAATTAATTTTTGGTCCGACCTATAACTATACGTACACCAACACGATGCAAAAACGTAAAAAGAATACGATCTATTTTAATGGTGAATTGGATTTGGCAGGAAACATTACGGGTTTGGTTACAGGAGCAGACTATCCAAACAAAGTAAAGACAATATTTGATGTACCGTTTAGCCAATATGTAAAAATCAGATCTGATTTTAGACATTATCTAAAGCTTGGAAAAGAAAGTGAATTAGCCAGCAGATTGATTGTTGGAGCTGGATTTGCTTACGGAAATTCGAATACGCTTCCAGCTTCAAAACAGTTTGTTGTGGGAGGAACCAATAGTATTCGAGCATTTAGAGCACGAACTTTAGGACCAGGAAGTTATGTTATTCCACCAACCACAAATGATAATTATACGCCAGATCAATCAGCCGATTTAAAACTGGAATTCAATACAGAATATCGCGCTAAATTGTTTAGCATTGTAAGAGGTGCTGTATTTGTAGATGCTGGAAATATTTGGCTTTTACATGCCGATCCTGATAAACCTGGAGCAGAAATTTCAAAAGATTTTATGAAAGAAATTGCTGTTGGGGCAGGAGTTGGTTTACGTTTCGATTTGTCATTTTTGGTTTTAAGAACCGATCTAGCCATTCCTCTTCGAAATCCTGCTTTGCCAGACGGGCAACGTTGGGTGATTGATGATATTAATTTAGGAAACAGTTCTTGGAGAAAAGACAACCTAATTTTGAATATTGCTATTGGATATCCATTTTAAGTTTATTTGCCACTCCTGATAGCTATCGGGATCACGAATTAGCACAAATTTCTCTTCTGTGTTTTTCAATTTTACAAATTAAAATTTGAAAAAATTAAAAATTAAACGCTTCAAAAAATTAGTGTAATTAGTGTAATTCGTGGTAAAAAAAACTAAAAAAAGGAGTAAATTGGTCTAAAATATTTTAGAGGAATGCAAAACTTGATCAAAAGAATTATAGGTGTTGGAGTTATCGTTTTAATAATTGTTCTGGGATTTAAATATTGCCAGTTCAAAAAAGAAGATGATTCAGATATTCAGTACAATACCAATTTAATTCAGCAGCAGATTCTTAACGTTGGAAAATTGGTTGTAACCGAAGGACATTTCTCTGAAGTGATTACCTATAAAAATCAGCAGAAATATTTAATGGACATGATTTCTTTTGAGAAAAAAGCGCTTATTGTGGTCAACGCAAATGTTACCGTTGCTTACGATCTGCATCAGATGAAATATGATATTGATGAGAAAAATAAAACCATTACGATTTTAAATATTCCGAAAGAAGAAATTACCATCAATCCAGATATTCAGTTTTATGATGTAGAACAAAGCAAACTGAATCCGTTTACGGGAGATGATTACAATAAAATTAATAAATCGGTAAAGGCAAATCTGGCTAAAAAAATCGAAAATTCTACACTTAAAACCAATGCCCAAAACCGATTGATAAGTGAATTGTCTAAGATTTTAATTATGACCAATTCAATGGGCTGGAAACTGCAATATAACGGGAAAACTATTGAATCTGAAACGGAGCTGACTCAGGATTTGAAGCTTTAGGTAAAGGTTCAAAGAGGCAAAGGTTCAGAGGTTGTCTTTCACAATCTTGTCATTTCGACGAAGGAGAAATCTCCACAAGAAGCTCGACAAAGATTGGATTCTCGTTGCGGAGTTACTTGTGGAGATTTCTCCTCAAAATGACAAACGGTACGTTTTACTTAGTAAAAAAAACTTCGCGTCTTAGTGCCTTTGTGGCAAAGAACTATCAAAAATCAAATCCAATCCTCCAGAAATTAAATGTGCAATTTCAGGACGTTTTTCTTTCAATTGATCTAAATAAACTAGTACTTCCTGTAAAAGCTGTTTCTCATTTGAATCTTTCAAAAGTTCTGCAATTTCAACAGATAACAACCAGTCGTTTGAATGATTATTTTTAAGCTTTTCAAAAACAGATTTTAATTCGTTTTTAAAACTTTTATTTGTTCTGATTTCTCTAACTGTTGCGTATAAATTCTCCAATTCATCACGCTCATCAGTATGTTTTGCTTTTATGGTTTTCGTTGACGGAACAATATTAATTAAGTCAAAACTATTCACATCGGCTGGTCCTGAAAATGCCGAAATCACTTTTTTACCAATTGCCATATCATAATTGCCCCATTCAGGCTGAAACAAAACTGTTTCTCCATGCGTAACGGTGCAATTTCTAAAACTGATTAAAATGATTTCTCCATGAAGATTTCTAGAACCTGTAATAATTTCACCTTCAACAATAATATTGCCTTCAAATTCCAATTTTACCGTTTCGTTTTCTACAATTCGGTAAGCTTGCAAATCCTTCGGACTCATATCTTCAATTGCCAGATTAAAACCTTTTAGTTTTCCAATCGGACTTCCAAATCCGTGAGGATGCGTTAAAGTTCCATGGCCGACTAATTCTTTTTCGCGATAAGAAAGAGCCGTTTTTCCTGTAGTCTGAATGTAAACGGGTTTTCCTTCCTCTTCAATTACATTTGTGAAAACTCCAGAGATTTGTAAACCCGTACTTAATTCGATTGTTCCTAAAGCATTCGATTGTATCAGTTTTTGAATTCCAGAAAGACCTCCAGTTCGTAGAGCCATTTTATTGGCAAATTCCTCCAAAATCAAACTCAAATGAGAGAAAGTTGGCGTTACATAAAGTTGTGGTTGTAATTGCGTAATATCAAAGTTCTGATTGGCAGCAGAAATATCATAAGGTATTTTCTTCACATTGTCGGTCATACAGTGGGCGCTTTCACCAATTGAAGAAAGCAATCCAGCACCGTATATTTTTGGGTTTTCAACCGTTCCAATCAAACCATATTCAACAGTCCACCAGTGTAAGTTTCTAATTTGAGCCATTTCAGATAATTCGCCCATATCGTTTTGCAAATCGGCTACCGCTTTTTCAGCTTCGTCGATTTTTTCTTGAGGCGTATCTTCGGCTTCTTTTAAAATAGAAAGCAGACGAATCGCTTCATACATTTGATAATCTTTGTGAGACGAAATTGCTTTACAGCCAATTTCGCCAAAACGTCTCAAATATTCAGCATATTCGGGATTTGCAATAATAGGAGCGTGGCCAGCACCTTCGTGAATAATATCTGGAGCAGGAGTATATTCAATATGTTCCAATTGTCTAATATCAGACGCAATAACTAGAACATTGTAAGCCTGAAATTCCATAAAAGCATTTGGCGGAATAAATCCATCAACAGCAACTGCAGCCCAGCCAATTTCGCTTAGAATTCGGTTCATGCCGTACATGCTTGGAATAGAATCAATTTCGATTCCTGTTTTGCGTAAGCCTTCCAAATAAGAATGATGCGCTACTTTAGAAAGATAATCTACATTTTTACGCATAACATATCGCCAAACTGCCTGATTAATAGGAGTATAATCACTATAATCTTGAGGTTTGATGAATTGCTGTAAATGTTTAGGCAATCGCTCTAATAACGGATTGGTTTCAATGTTTGGATTCATTTCGAAAACGATGTAGATTAAAATGTAAAATTACGAATTTACGACTCGTTTTTTTATCATCTATCATAAAATTTTTATTCGAAATAGAATTTTATTGCATTTTTGTAGATTTTTAAAGAGCTGAAATAAATAGAATTTTAGCAATCATTATTGTCAAAACTTACTCTTTCCATTGTTTGTTCATAGTTTTCAATCTCTTTTTTGGTCATTGGAGTTTCTTTCACATCTACTTTCAATTGTTTTTTAGCATCAGGACTAATCCATAAACCAGTGAAAGTATTTCCGCTTTTCTGTAAAATTAAAACACCACTGAAATTGTGTTCAACCATAACAAATTCATTTTCTTTCTTTTTGTTTTGAGTAGGGTAAATTTGAATCCAATTTTTTGATTTATTGTAGCGATACATTGCCGCATAGCTTAAATCGGCATTACATTGATTTTCTGATGTCTGAATGTAAAGCGTAATCGGGGTTTTTCCATCGACAGTACCTTTGTATAAATTAGAAGCTTTTGTTTGTGCTATAATTTGATTAAAAAAAGATAAGCAGATTGCGATAAAGAAAATTACTTTTTTCATAAATAAAAGAATATAGATTTGGGTTTAATTCATTTTATCCAAATATAAAGTTCTGCTTTTTATTTGAAAGAAATTTTTTAAGATTTTTTTATCGCATTTTTCATTTCATTTTCAGCATTTCTGAAATACTCAATTTTATGACTAAACATAAAAGCCATATTGGTAGCGCGCATTTTAGCTTCTTCGGTTATTGGTCCAGCAAATTGCGAATCGATTGTTGAGTTAAAAATGGCAATCCAGCGGTCAAAGTGTGTTTTGTCTACAGGTAATTGTTTATGCGGAGGAAATGGCGTTCCAGAATAAGCACGAACATCAAATAAAATTGTCTGCCAAAAGTTGTACATTTTCTGTAAATGTGGTTCCCAACGATCTTGCAGTTTATCATTAAAGATTGGACCAATTAAATCGTCTTTTCGAACATTAGCATAAAAGCTGTTAACCATTTGCTGAATGTCTTCTATTGTCGAAATATCCTTTAAAGCTGTCATTTTATTGTATTTTAAGTAAACTGCAAAAATACAATATATCTTTCTTTTACTTCCCTGATAATTGTCATATGCTCTTTATTTACTGGCAAAACGACATTTTGTAAGGAATTGTATAGATTTTATATTTTATGATGAGTTATTTTGATTTTAATAAGTAAGTTTTTTATGATTTTTTATATTTTAAATTATTGTTTTTCAGTAATTTAAAAACATGATAGATTGGTTTTTGTTGTATCATTTTTTTTTATTTGATGTGTATTTGTAAAGTATTGAAAATGATAATATTGCAAAAATACTCATAATATTGTGCTGTTTTAGTAAAATAAAACTGAATAAATAAGGAAAAACTAATTATCAAACCAAAACCACAAAAGAATGCACAAAACTACTCAAACACCTACAGATCGGGTAAGTAAAGCGCTGAGACTATTATGTTGCGGGTCGCTTTTATTCATGAACAGCTTAAATGCTCAGACGGTAACTCCTTGGATGACTACAGGAGATCAAACTAAATTATTACAGCAACAGGCAACTGTAAGTTTCGGAACCAATTCAGGAACAAACCCTTCAACCGTAACAGTAAATGCGGGAACAACTTATCAAACTATGGACGGATTCGGTTATACTCTGACCGAAGGAAGTTGCGAAGTAATTTCTGGAATGGCAGCCACTCAACAAAACCAATTGTTGAATGATTTGTACAATCCAACAACAGGATTAAATGCAAGCGTAGTTCGTATTAGTATTGGAGCTTCAGATTTGAGTAGTTCTTCTTACAGTTATAATGAAACTTCGGGAGATACCAATATGAACAATTTTAGTTTGAACGGACCTGATTTAACGTATTTAGTTCCAATCATTAAAAAAATCTTACTGATTAATCCTAATATCAAAATTTTAGCAACTCCTTGGTCAGCACCACGTTGGATGAAAACCAATGGATCTTGGGTTGGGGGTTCTCTGCAAACGCAATATTATGCAGCGTATGCAAAATACTTCGTAAAATATTTTGATGCAATGAAAGCACAAGGTATTAATATTTGGGGAATTACACCGCAAAACGAACCAGAAAATCCGAACAACGAACCAAGTATGCTGATGAATTCTACAGAACAAAAGAATTTTATCAACCAACAGCTTGGGCCTCAAATGGCTGCTGCGGGTTATGGAAACATAAAAATTATTGCTTTTGACCACAATTGCGATAATACAGCATATCCGATTGATGTTTTAAACAATAGTTCTTATGTTGATGGAGCGGCGTTCCACTTGTATTTAGGTAATATCTCTGCTATGTCAACAGTAAAAACTCAAACCAACAAAAACGTTTATTTTACAGAACAATACACTGGTTCGGGCGGAAGCTTTAGCGGAGATTTTGGCTGGCACATGCAAAACGTTGTTATCGGTAGTACAAATAACTGGTCTAAAACAGTTTTAGAATGGAATGCAGCAAATAATTCAAGTTTAGGGCCTCGTACTCCTGGTGGATGCAGTACTTGTTTAGGTGCTATTACAGTTAATAATAGTACAAGTTATACTAAGAATGTAGCGTATTATATTATTGGTCAGATTTCTAAATATGTAAAACCAGGTGCGGTAAGAATAGGTTCTTCAAGCACAAGCGGAAGTATTTCTTCTGTAGCATTTAAAAACCCTGACGGCTCAACTGCACTTGTAATTTATAATTCAGGCGGATCATCAAATACGATAAAAGTAGTTTCGGGATCATCAGCATTTAATTATGCAGTTCCAGGATCTTCTGCGGTTACTTTTACTTGGGGAACATCAAATCCGGTTGCGGTTACGGGAGTTAGCATAAGTCCGACTTCTGTAACACTTACTGCGGGTCAGTCACAGCAATTAACAGCGACAGTTTCTCCTAGCAATGCTACAAATACTGCAGTAAATTGGAGTTCAAGCAACACTTCTGTAGCAACAGTAAATTCAAGCGGTTTGGTTTCTGCAATTGCTGCTGGAAACGCAACGATTACGGTTACAACAGTTGACGGAGCTAAAACAGCAACTAGTGCAATTACCGTAACGGCAGGTTCAACGGGTTTTCCAGGATATTATAATATTATTTCAAGAAATAGTAATAAAGGTTTAGATGTTGCAGATAATGCTACTACAAGCGGAAGCAGAATTCAGCAATATGATATCACAAACGGAGGAGGAAGCAATCAACGTTGGAAATTTGTTTCTGATGGAAGCGGCAATTATTATATTATCGTAAAATCGACGGGAATGTATTTGGTGGTTGAGAATAACGGAACTGCGGATGGACTGAAAGTACAGCAGAAAACTTTTTCATCTTCAAGCGAATTTAAATGGACAGTAACAAGTATCGGAAGTGGATATTACAAAATTATAAATGTAAACAGCGGTAAATCTCTAGATGTTGAAAATGTTTCTACAGCAAATGGAGCTAACATTCAAGTTTGGGCATATACAGGTGGTTTAAATCAGCAATGGCAATTTGTCCAAGTTGAAACTTCTGCAGCGGCAAAAAGTGCTTTAGTAGCAGAAACTGTTGCAGTTGAGGATACAAGCTCAAACGATATGATGATTTTTGTAGATGAAGTAGATAAATCTTTAAAAATAGATACCAATCATGAAGGAAGTGGCGAAGTACAAATCTTTAATATAACAGGAGAACCGGTTTTAAAGAAAAATGTAAGTTTTGTAAAAGGAAATCAAGCTGCAGTAGAAATTTCTCGATTACCAAAAGGTGTTTATGTTGTAAAAGTTAGTGATAGTAAAGGCTCGTATTCGAAAAAAATCTTGAAGCAATAATTACATTCACAATTTAATTAGTAATTTGTATTGAATCTGAAAAGGCTGTCAAATCTCTGACAGCCTTTGTTTTTATTTTATCCTATTAACTGAGTAAACAAATCCTGATTGTCATTCAGATATTGAAATTCAAAACCATTTTCAGTCATTTTCAGTTTAATTGGCATAATATCATTTTTGTTTTTCAATTCTAAACCAACCACAACAGAACCTACTTCACGGCTATTTTTCTTAGCAAACTGAAAATAAGTAATGTCATCATCTGGGCCTAAAATATTATTGACAAACTCTTTTAAGGCTCCTGGACGTTGCGGAAACTGAATCATAAAATAGTGCATTAAACCTTCGTAAAGTAAAGAACGCTCTTTTATTTCGGCTGTTCTTTCGATGTCATTGTTGCTTCCACTTACAATACAAACTACATTTTTGCCTTTAATTTTATCTTTATAAAAATCCAAAGCTGCTATCGTCAAAGCGCCTGCTGGTTCTACAACCATCGCTTCTTCATTGTATAACCTTAAAATGGTCGTGCATACTTTTCCTTCGGGAACCAAAATAATATCTTCAAGATTATATCGGCAGATTTCAAAAGTTTTATCTCCAACTTGTTTTACGGCGGCACCATCCACAAATTTGTCAATTGTTTTTAGTGGCGTATTTTTATTTTCTTCGATGGAAGTTTTCATCGAAGGCGCACCTTTTGGTTCAACACCAATTATTTTGGTATGAGGGCTTAAATGTTTAAAGACTTCAGATAATCCCGAAGCTAGTCCACCACCGCCAATTGGAACAAAAACGTAATCGATAGGTTCTTTAAAGCTTTCTAGGATTTCTAATCCAACAGTTCCTTGTCCAGCGATTACTTTTTCATCATCAAAAGGATGAATAAATGTTTTATGATTTTTGATTGCGTCTGCGGTTGCGGAAGCATAAGCATCATCAAAAGTATCTCCAGTTAAAACAATTTCAACAAATGATTTCCCAAATAATTGTACTTGTTTTACTTTTTGTTTCGGAGTAGTTTTTGGCATGTAAATTTTACCTTTTATATGAAGCAAATTACACGAGTAAGCTACACCTTGAGCATGATTTCCTGCACTGGCGCATACAATTCCGTTTGCTTTTTCTTTTTCGTTTAACGAAGAAATCTTATTATACGCGCCCCGAATTTTATACGAACGAACAATTTGTAAATCTTCTCTTTTTAATAAAATAGTCGATTCAAATTCGTCTGAAAGATTTAAATTCTGTGTAAGAGGCGTTGCAGCAACTACATTTTCAAGTTGCTTTTTTGCGTTAAGTACTTCGTTAAATAAACTCATGATGTTTTGTTTTTTTGCCGCGAATTGCACCAATTGCCACTAATTTTATTGCCTTTTAAAAAAAATAATTCGCGCTAATTTGTGTAATTCGTGGCTATTTAAAATCTCTATTAAAATAAAAAACCTCCCAATTGGGAGGTTTCTATAAATTATATTTTACAAACTTATATAGCACCTCGCCATTATTGCTGAATTGCAATAATGCTAATAATAGCGATAATAATGTTGTTAAAGTTTGTCATTTTCTTTACTGATTGAAAGGCAAATGTAAATAATTATTTTTTTACTGGCGGATATTGGGCTAAAATTTTGCCTACAAACTCAGCAATTTTTTCGTCTTTTTTATCAATGTTTCTTGTCAAAGTTCCAATTCCTTCACCTTGCCATACCATTTCTTTTCTTTTAGCATCGATTAAATCAATGTATAAAGTGCCTTCAGTAGAAGTAGAAACTGTGGTCTGTCCTCCGTACATCATGTAAGGATTCCAACCCCAGCCCCAGCCATAACCCCAGCCAGCGGTAAATTGGTTTACATCTACTTGCTCTCTTGATTTAGTAAAAATGTTTATTAACAAATCAGGATTGTCGCTTTTGGTAAAACCTTTAGCTTGCATTTGATCGTCAATAGCATGTAAAATTCTTCTTTTGTCTAAATCTGATATTTCAACCTTGTCAATTCCTGGCTTAAAGTAGGCGTACGTTTTATAAGGCGTAAAATCGACAGTTTTGTCATAATCAGAATAAACGGTCACAGTACTGCAAGAAGTAAGTATCAGCAGTAGCAAAAACGGAATTAACTTAAGTGTTTTCATATATCTAAGAATTAATGTTCTTTTTTAAATCTGTCAGGCTGAGCGTAGTCGAAGCCCTTTCGTTTCTATAAGCCTTCGACTTCGTTCAGGATGACATTACGTTATTTTAAAGCAAACTTTCGTCAACTAAATTTGGTAAAGTCACTTTTAATAATGGCTCAACTTCCATTGCTCTTTTTATGGCAAAAACAGCACCTTCATTTCGTGCCCAGCTTCTTCTTGAAATTCCGTTGTTAACATCCCAAAAAAGCATTGAAGCTAAACGTTTTGAGGCCTCTGTAGAACCATCAAGAACCATACCAAATCCGCCATTTATAACCTCTCCCCAGCCAACTCCGCCGCCGTTATGAATAGAAACCCAAGTTGCTCCTCTAAAGCTGTCTCCAATCACATTATGAATGGCCATATCGGCAGTAAAACGAGATCCGTCATAAATATTTGAAGTTTCTCTATAAGGCGAATCAGTTCCAGAAACGTCGTGATGATCACGCCCTAAAACCACAGCGCCAATTTCGCCTTTTGCAATGGCCTGATTAAAAGCTTCTGCAATTTTAATTCTTCCTTCGGCATCAGCATAAAGAATACGAGCTTGAGAACCTACAACCAATTTATTTTCTTGCGCGCCTTTAATCCATTTAATATTATCCTGCATTTGCTGCTGAATTTCATTTGGAGAAGTTTCTGCCATTTTTTCTAAAACCTCACAAGCAATCGCATCTGTTTTTAATAAATCTTCTGGTTTTCCTGAAGTACAAACCCATCTGAAAGGACCAAATCCATAATCGAAACACATTGGTCCCATGATATCCTGAACGTAGCTAGGATATTTAAAATCGATATTATTTTCGGCCATAACATCGGCTCCAGCGCGTGAAGCTTCTAATAAAAAGGCATTTCCGTAATCGAAAAAGTAAGTTCCTTTTGCAGTGTGTTTGTTGATTGCATCTGCATGACGACGTAACGTTTCCTGAACTTTTTCTTTAAATAATTCTGGATTATTTGCCATCAAATCATTTGCTTCTTCAAATGAAGTTCCAACTGGATAATAACCTCCAGCCCATGGATTATGAAGCGAAGTCTGATCTGAACCTAAATCAATTTTGATATTTTCCTGATCGAAACGTTCCCAAACGTCAACTACATTTCCTAAATAAGCAATCGAAACGGTTTCTTTATTGGCTTTCGCCAAAGCTACTCTGGCAACCAATTCGTCTGTAGAAGTTACCACTTCGTTAATCCATCCTTGTTCGTGACGAATTTTAGTAATCTTCGGATTTACCTCAGCACAGACTGTAATACATCCTGCAATATTTCCAGCTTTTGGCTGAGCTCCTGACATTCCGCCAAGCCCAGAAGTTACAAACAAACTTCCTTCAGGATTTTGTTTTATTTTTCTAAAACCGTTTAAAACTGTAATCGTAGTTCCGTGTACAATTCCCTGCGGGCCAATATACATATAACTTCCCGCTGTCATTTGTCCGTATTGTGAAACACCTAAAGCATTCATTTTTTCCCAATCATCAGGTTTAGAATAATTCGGGATTACCATTCCGTTGGTAACCACAACTCTTGGAGCTTCTTTATGCGAAGGGAATAATCCCATTGGGTGGCCAGAATACATCGTTAAAGTTTGCTCATCTGTCATTTCAGACAAATATTGCATCGTCAATAAATATTGCGCCCAGTTTTGGAAAACAGCACCGTTTCCGCCATATGTAATTAATTCATGAGGATGTTGCGCTACAGCATAATCCAAATTGTTTTGAATCATGTGCATAATCGCTTTTGCTTGCAATGATTTTCCAGGATATTCTTCAATCGGTCTTGCGTACATTCTGTAATCTGGGCGAAGACGATACATATAAATACGTCCGTATTTTTCTAGTTCTTCTGAAAATTCAGGAATTAATTCGGCGTGATGTTTTGGATCAAAATAACGCAATGCATTTTTAAGCGCCAGTTTTTTCTCTTCTGCCGAAAGAATTTCTTTTCTTTTCGGAGCATGATTAATAGCTGGATCGTATGCTTGCTTTGGCGGTAATATATTTGGTATTCCTTGTTGTATTTGTTCTTGAAAAGTCATTTTTTTTTTAGAGATGCTAAGTTGCTAAGGTTCTAAGACGCTAAGGTATTTTACGTAGATTAACAACAGATTAATTTTTTGTTTTTTAAATTATGCCATTCGAAATGGACTTTAAATGCGCCACTGCTTTATTGAGTGCAATTGGAATTTGAAATTTAGTTTAATTATCCCTTTTTCAAATTGACTCATTCCCATATTGCCACATTTTCTAATTAAAAAACTAGGGATAACGGATATCCGACCTGTGATACGATTTATAAATCGTAATCTTAAACTTTCTTGAACGAATATCCATATCTGATATTTTAGATTGTTGATTTTAGATTTTAGATTGGGAAATTATCTTAATTATCACATTATCACATTATCTCATTAAGAATAAACTTCCTCATTAACACAAAAGGGCATTTTTTTATTTTCAAAAAGTGCTATTATATTTTGTGCGGCACAAACTGCCATTCCGTTTCTGGCTTCGTATGTCGCAGAACCAATATGTGGTAAAACACAACAATTTGCAAGCGATAATAACGGATTATCAGATTTCATTGGTTCTGGATTTGTCACATCCAATCCAGCACCCCAAATTATATTGTTCGTTAAAGCATCATATAAATCATTTTCATTTTGAAATTTTCCTCTTGCTGTATTAATGAAAATTGCATTCGATTTCATTTTAGCAAAAGTATTTTTATTGAAAAGTTCATTACTTTCTGCGGTGTAATTAGCATGAATGCTTAAAACATCGCTTTCTGCAAGTAAAGTCTCAAAATCTACATATTTAGCATCCAGTTCTTTTTCTGCATCTTCTTTATGGGAACGATTGTGATAAATGATATTCATTCCGAATGCAGCTTTGCATTTTTTTGCCATTTCAATACCAATTCTTCCCAAACCGAAAACCCCTAAAGTTTTGCCGTAAAGTTCTTGACCTAAATTGGCTAACGGATCAAAACTCCCCCAATCATTATCCAGAATTCTTTTATGATTAAAAAATGATTTTCTGGCAACACTCTGCATCAGTAAAAAAGCAACATCAGATGTAGCTCGGCTTAAAACATCTGGCGTATTTCCAATAGGAATTTTTCTGCTGTTAGCTGATGGAATATTGACAGAATCAAATCCGACAGAAAATAAAGCGATTCCTTTTAAATTCGGACATTGCTGAAAAAAATCTTCATCTAATTTGTTTGTTCCAACATTCAAAAGTGCTTCATGTTCTTGGCAGATTTTTATAAACTCTTCTCTTGACAATATATTCTCTGTTGGATTTATTGTAAAGTTAATGCCTTTATCTTGAAGCAATTTAATGCCAGCTTCGGGTATATTTTTATTTATAAAAACCTTCATCTTGTGGTATTCTAATTTTTATTTATTCGTCCTGTTTTTTTATCATATCCGTAAGGACAGTGGCGACAACCGCTTTTGCAGCAATAACCACGTTTTAAATGATGTTTTTCAGTAAAGCATTTGTAACCTTCGGGCGTATAATAAAAATCTTCGCCTTCGATTAATTTATTTTCATTACTTTGCTCTTTCATAAATCTGCTTCGTGTTCTTTTTCGAATAATTAAAATCAAAAATATAAATATTTGATTATGATTTTATTGAAATCGAACAATTTTATAGCTACAAATTTATAAATTTTACAGCCAATGTTTCTGATTGTTGCTAAATATTTAATTCCGAAAGGTTATCGAGGAATGGCTGTATTTCCGTTTGTTTTGGTAAAATATGATTTTGATAAAGCAAATGGAGTTTTTGTTAATCATGAAAAAATACATTTAAGGCAGCAGTTAGAACTTTTAATAATTCCGTTTTTTGTATGGTATTTTTTAGAATATCTAATTCGTCTGATTCAATATAAAAATGGAGCTTTAGCGTATCGAAATATCAGTTTTGAAAGAGAAGCTTATAAAAAAGAAGCCGATTTGAACTATTTGAAAAATAGATCTTTTTTCCAGTTTCTACATTACATAAAAAGTAATAAGCGATAGCTTTAAACTTAAAAAAAAAACAGGTATGAATTGTCACTTTTGACTTTTGACTTTCGACTTTTGACTTTTGACTTTCAACTTTAAATAATGAATTCAGTTTTCAATCAAAATATAAATATTCAGTTTCCGAATGATATTTCGTTGACAATTAAACGAGAAGATTTAATTCATCCGTTTGTTTCAGGAAATAAATTCCGAAAATTAAAATACAATTTGCTTCAGGCGAAAGCCGAAAATAAGGGCACTTTACTCACTTTTGGAGGAGCTTTTTCGAACCATATTGCGGCTGTGGCTTATGCGGGAAAAGAACAAGGATTTAAAACTATCGGAATCATTCGCGGAGATGAACTTTGGGATAAAATTGAAGAAAATCCAACCTTGAAATTTGCTCAAGAAAATGGAATGCAGTTTGAATTTGTTTCAAGAGAAGATTATCGTTTAAAAAACGAAGAATCTTTTATACAAAAGCTGAAAGACAAGTTTGGTGATTTTTATCTCGTTCCAGAAGGCGGTACAAATGAACTTGCAGTAAAGGGGGGTGAAGAGATTTTAACAGATGAAGATTCGGTTTTTAATTACGTTTGCTGTGCAGTTGGAACAGGCGGTACAATTTCGGGATTAATCAATAGTGCGTTGCCAAATCAGAAGATTTTGGGCTTTCCAGCGTTAAAAGGTGACTTTTTAAACGATGAAATTCGTATTTTTGCAAAAAAAGATAACTGGAATTTAATTTCTGACTATCATTTTGGAGGTTATGGCAAGATAAATTTAGAATTAATTGAATTTGTTAATTCTTTTTTCGAAAAGACAAAAGTGTCCTTAGATCCAATTTATACAGGAAAGATGGTTTTTGGCGTTATAGATTTAATCAGCAAAAATTATTTTCCTGCACATTCAAAAATTTTACTCATTCACACAGGCGGATTACAGGGAATTGACGGAATGAATATAAAGTTGAAGCAGAAGAAATTACCAATACTCAAAACCAATGATTAAAAAAATTGTATTACTTCTCGTAATATTAGCTTTAGCAAGCTGCTCTTCTAGTAAGCCTGCCATCGCGACGACTAAAAAAGCGGCAGCAGTTCAATCTCGAACGGCGGCGACAAAAAGAAGTACTCCTGTTAAACCAATCGGTAAAAATTACCCTTCTACAAATAATACAACTGAGGTTATTCAATCTACATCCAAAACAGTTGTTACCAGTGATTTAATTAATAACTATGTGTTGCAGTACAAAGATATTGCAATGGGAAACATGAAAACGTATGGAATTCCTGCAAGTATTATTCTGGCACAAGGAATTTTAGAATCTGGTGCAGGAAGAGGAGATTTAGCTGTAGATGCTAATAATCATTTTGGCATAAAATGTCATAATGATTGGTTGGGAGAAAGTGTTCGCCATGACGATGACTCGGCTCAGGAATGTTTTAGAAAATACCCCCAAGCATCAGAATCGTATAGAGATCACGCTTTATTTTTGGTTGGAAAAAAACGATATGCAACTTTATTCACTTACGAAAAAGACGATTATAAATCTTGGGCGAAAGGCTTGAGAGCGGCGGGTTACGCGACAGATCCAAAATATCCTGATAAATTGATTAGTTATATTGAAAGATACAATCTACATCAATATGATTGTCAGGTTACAGGAAGAAACTATGTTCCGATTAATACTTCGGCTCCACCAAAAAAATCATCTTATGACGTCGCTTCTGATCCAAAGATCAATATGAATCAATACGATCCGAATTTATATGAAGTTCAAAAAGGAGATACGCTATATTCTATTTCGAAGAAATTCAATTTGTTGGTTGAAGATTTAAAAAGAAAAAATAATCTGACTGATAATGCGATTTCTATTGGACAAAGGTTGAAAGTGAAGTAATAATTGTTAGTTATTAATTGTAAATTATCAATGAAAAAGAAAATCGCAATTGGGACTTTTATTTTCTCTACCGTTTTAATTATTAGACTTTTTTGCGGAGTTTATATTCATGATGAATTTGCAGAAAAACATTTATTTATAAAATATAAACCAACTTGGAAATGGACTTTTTATTCACCCATAAGAATGTCTGATACCAAAATAGAAGAGCTTTCAAAAGAAGAACAAATAGAACAACAATATTTCAATGAGTTTATAAAAGCCAAAGGATTAAGTAGATAATCTAAAATCTAAACTCAAAAATCTAAAATTAAATGTTATACAAAAGAAGTAGTCAGCTTTTTGCTGAAGCAGAAAAAGTAATTCCGGGAGGAGTAAATTCACCAGTAAGAGCGTTTAAAGCAGTTGGTGGAACTCCGATTTTTGTAAAAAGTGCTAAAGGCGCATATTTATATGATGAAGACGGAAACAAATTAATAGATTACATCAACTCTTGGGGACCAATGGTTTTAGGTCATGCTTATCAGCCAGTTGTTGATGCTGTTATTGAAAAAGCAAAACTAGGAACTTCATTTGGAATGCCAACAGAATTGGAAACAGAAATTGCAGCTTTGGCAGTTTCTATGGTTCCAAATATTGATAAAATACGTTTTGTAAATTCGGGTACAGAAGCTTGTATGAGCGCAATTCGTCTAGCTCGCGGATTTACAAAAAGAGATAAAATCATCAAATTTGCAGGTTGCTACCACGGACATTCTGATTCATTTTTGATTCAAGCGGGAAGTGGAGCCGTAACTTTTGGATCTCCAAATAGTCCAGGTGTTACAGAAGGAACAGCAAAAGATACTTTATTAGCGAAATACAATGATTTAGAAAATGTAAAAACATTGGTTGAAGCAAATAAAGGAGAAATTGCAGCAATTATTATTGAAGCAGTTGCTGGAAATATGGGATGTATTCCGCCAGCAAAAGGTTTCTTGCAAGGTTTAAGAGACTTATGTACAGCAAACGGAATCTTATTGATTTTTGATGAGGTAATGACTGGTTTCCGTTTGGCACGTGGAGGAGTTCAAGAATTATATGGAATTGATGCTGATATTGTGACTTTCGGAAAAGTTATCGGTGGAGGATTGCCAGTTGGAGCTTTTGCTGCACGTGAAGAGATTATGAACTATTTAGCGCCTCTTGGACCAGTTTATCAAGCAGGAACATTATCTGGAAATCCGTTAGCAATGGCTGCAGGATATGCGATGCTGAAAGCTCTTGATAATGATAGAGAAATTTTTACACGTTTAGAAGAAAAAACAGCTTACTTAGAAGCGGGAATCGATAGAGTTTTAAAAGCAAATAATGTTGTGTTTACAATCAATAGAGTAGGTTCTATGATTTCTGTTCACTTTGATGCGAATCCAGTTACAGATTTCCAAACTGCAGCAAAAGGAGATAACGAAACATTCAAAAAATTCTTCCACGGATTATTGCAAGAAGGCGTTTACATTGCGCCATCTGCATACGAAACGTGGTTTATTACAGATGCATTGACTTATGAAGATTTAGATTTTACAATCAATGCAATTGATAAAGTATCAAAATCATTTTAATAAAAAAGGAGGCTTTAAGCCTCCTTTTCTTTTTTAGTACCAAGATTATTTTTTGTCTTTTCTATATTCTTTCATTTTATCTTTATGCTCTTTCTGAATTGCAGTCCATTTTTTATATTGGTCAGCAGTCAGAATAGATTTCATTTTGGCATCATAAGCTTTATGATCTGTTTCCATCTGTTTTTTCATAGCTTTCTTGTCAGCTTCAGTTGGCTCGACACCAGAATCTTTTCTGCTTTTTTTAAGCATTTCCATTTTTGTGCTTCTGTCAGATAAAAGTTCACCGACTTGTTTTTGCTGATCCGCATTTAAGTTCAAATCGGTTGTCAGCTTTTGCAAATGAGCTTGATCGCGTTCTTGTGGCGATTTATGATCTTTTCCTCTATGATGACCTTTATGCTCTTTTTTTAGAGCTGTCCATTTTGTGTACTGATCCGCATTTAAAATCGATTTCATTTTAGCATCATTAGCTGCTTTATCTGCATCCATTTGTTTTTTGAAAGCTGCTTTTTCTTCAGCTGTAGGAGGCGTTTTAGTGTCTTTTCGAGATTGTTTAAACTTTTCGGCTTTAGCACTTCTTTCTGCGATAAGCTGTTTTACCTGCTCTTGCTGTTTATTATCTAAATTTAAATCAGAAGTCAATTTTTGCAAATATTTTTCGTTACGCTGTTCTGGAGTTAATTTTTCTCGTTGATCGCGTGTCGGCTTCTGATTGATGTCTTGTGCAAAACTTACTATTCCAACAAATAATAAAGCTGCAATAAATAATTTTTTCATAATTCGTTTTTTAAAAAAGGTTTATAGCAATTAGACTTCATCAGAATTATTAAGTTTAATGGCATTTTGAGGTTTATCTTTTATTTAACAGAAACTATTAAGGAAAGTTTAAAGAATATTGAGAAATAAAAAAGAGGCAATTAAGCCTCTTTTATTTAGTTTTTATCCTTTCTATATTCTTTCATTTTTTCTCTTGCTTTGTCTTTGTTTTCTTCCTGAATGGTTTTCCATTTTGTGTATTGGTCAGCATTTAAAATCGATTTCATTTTAGCATCGTTTGCGTCTCTCTCAGCCATCATTTCTTTTTTAAAAGCTTCTCTTTCTGCAGCAGTAGGTTTAGTGCCACTTTCTTTTTGTTCTTGACGTGCATCTCTTAGTTTTTCAGCTTTCGCACTTCTGTCTGCTAAAAGTTGTTTTACTTGAGCTTGTTGACTGGCATCCAGATTTAGTTCTGTTGTTAATTTTTGCAACTGTTTTTCATTGCGCTGTTCAGGAGTTAACCTTTCTTTCTTTTCTTGTGCAAAACTTGCTATTCCAACAAATAACATAGCAGCGATAATTAATTTTTTCATGTTTTAAGTTTTTTAATTGTTTATAAGAAATTAGACTTTTTTGAATAAAACAGGTTTAATTGAACTTTGAAAAATTATATTTTATTTAACATATTGAAAAACAGAGTTTTCAGCTGATAAGTAGTAAAAAAATAGACTTAACTATAAGAATGAATTTAAATAAGATTATAATAACGCTAAATGTTTGATTGTAAGTGTCTTGCTTTGAATATTTTTTTTAACTTTAGTAAAGTATTGCTTTTCAGGTGTTTTCTGAAAAAGCAGTTTTCATGATTCCCATATTTCAGTAATAGATTCTCAAAAACACAATTTAATACTTTATTCTATGGCAGATCTTTCCCAAGCCCACCGCATCCTTTTTTTAAATACTTTGGCATTTGCAATCTGTTTTGCATGCTGGACACTCAATGGAGTATTGGTTACTTTTTTAGTTGATAAAGAAATTTTTAATTGGAGCGTCGTACAAATAGGATGGCTTTTAGGAATTCCTGTTCTTACGGGATCAATTATGAGATTGCCAATGGGAATTTTAACCGATAAGTTTGGAGGTAAAATTGTGCATTCTGCGTTACTAATTTTGGCTTCAATCCCTCTGTTTTTATTACCATTTGCGACTTCTTTTACTGTCTTTGCCATTTTAAGTTTTCTATTCGGAATGGTAGGAACCAGTTTTGCTGTTGGTGTAGCTTCAACCTCTGTATGGTATCCTAAAGAATGGCAGGGAAGAGCTTTGGGAATCTTCGGAATGGGAACAGCCGGTGCTTCAATTACGCCATTTTTAGCGCCTTCACTCTTGAGTACATTCTCAGAAAACGATCCCGAAAATGGATGGAAATGGCTTCCCGTACTTTATGGTTCTGCTTTGCTATTGATGGGAATTGTGTTTCTGATTTTCGCTAAAAACAAAAAAAGCGAAGCACAATCTAAAACAGTAAAACAATTATTGCAACCCTTAAAGAGAGTGCGTGTTTGGCGCTTCGGAACTTATTATTTCTTAGTATTTGGATCGTTTGTGACTTTCTCGCAATGGCTTCTTCCAAATTTTATGAATGTCTATCACACAACTTTAGTTTTAGGCGGAATCTTTACTTCTTGTTTTAGTTTGCCTGCGGGTGTTGTACGTGCTTTTGGAGGTTTTTTGTCGGATAAATTCGGAGCCAGAAAAGTGATGTACTGGGTTTTGAGTTCTTCAGTCGTTTTAAGCTTTTTATTATTATTTCCAAAAATGGACATCACGACTTCAGGAAGCGGTCTTTTAGCGAGTAAAGCAGGAACTGTTACAGCGGTTTCGCCAGATAAAATAGTGGTCGATGGTAAAGAATATGCTATTAGCCAGAAAGATGAAAGTCAGCCGCATTCTAAGTTTTTTCCATCCAAAAAAACATGGCAGGAAGTTGTCGTAGCAGAAAATCAAAAAATACAGAAAAAAGATTTATTGGCAGAAGGAATTACACAAATTCATTTTGAAGCCAATATGTGGGTGTATTTAGTTTTGGTTATTCTAATAGGAATTTCATGGGGAATTGGTTCTGCAGCTGTTTACAAACATATACCAGATTATTTTCCCAATGAAGTGGGTGTAATTGGCGGAATGGTGGGACTCTTAGGCGGTTTAGGCGGATTCTTCGGACCAATTATTTTCGGGTATTTATTATCATTTACCGGATTTTGGACGAGTTCTTGGCTCTTTATTCTGGCATTATCATTAACCTGTCTGATTTGGATGCACCGTGTAATTGTAAATATGACAAAAGAAAGATTGCCTGAAATGGCTAAAGATATTGATCGAAAATAATCTGTCATGAAAGAAAAAACATTTAATACGAAAGCTTTATTAATTGCAACGGCAGCTTCGGTTTTTATGGTTGTATTGGTTTTCTATGGATCAAGAAAATTGCAAAATTTTGATGCGGCTTTGGTTACCTATCTGTTCGGAACTCTGTTTGCATTTTTCGGAGTTGTGTATCGCTATACGGTTTGGCTGCAACGACCGCCAACTTGGATGTATTTCAAACGCGGAATTCATTTTCTCTTTACAGGAAAAGTATTTTCACATTTGTGGTTTTTAGGAAAAGAATCTGTTCAGAATATTGCTTTTCAGAAATTCATTTATCCAAGAGGCAAATACAGATGGTTAGCTCATTTCTGTATTGCAATTGGCTGTTTTTCGGCTTTTGCAATTACTTTTCCGCTCACATTTGGATGGATTCATTTTACATTGGCACCAAATTCAATTTCTGTTTACGAAGCCCATTTTTTTGGTTTTAAAGTAATGGATTTCAGATTGGATTCAATCATGGCATTTTTGACTTTCCATGCTTTAAACTGGTCTTCTTATCTGGTTATTTTCGGTTCTCTTTATTATTTAAGAAGACGTTTAACCAATCCGGGATTAATTGCCACACAGACTTTTGAAGGCGATTTACTGCCACTTCTTTTATTAATTGCCATTTCTGTTACGGGTTTGTGTCTGACTTATTCTTACCAATTTATGAAAGGATTTGCATATGATTTTCTCGCAGTAGTTCATGCCGTAACGGTTATTATGTTTTTAATATGGATTCCGTTTGGAAAATTCTTCCATATTATTCAGCGACCTGCTCAGATTGGTGCGCATATTTACAAAAAAGAAGGAATGAAAAAAGGAATGGCAATCTGCAAAGAAACAGGAAAACCATTTACGACACAACTTCATATCGATGATTTAAAAATAGTAACTAAACAATTAGGTTTTGACTTTAGCGATGATGAAGGAAATTCACACTTGGATTTAAGTCCCGAAGGAAAACGAGATCGTTTGGCGAAAGCGCATTTAAAAGCAAGAATCGAAGGCGGAAATTTATTTGGATAAAATTATAGTTTCAAGTTTAAGGTTTCAAGTTTCGTCGCAGAACGTGAAACATGAAACATGAAACCAAAAAATAACAAAAAAAATCATGGCAAAACTACCTGTATCAACTGAAAAAATAATTGAAGCATTTGGTCCGCATCTGAATTATACGCCAAAAGAAGGGTATGCAGGACGTGATGAACCTGATAAAATGGTCAAAACGCATTGCTGTTTCTGCGGCATGCAGTGCGGTATTCAATTATCTGTAAAAGACAATAAAGTGGTTGGTTTTGAACCTTGGATGGAATTTCCGTTCAACGAAGGTCGTTTGTGTCCAAAAGGTGTTCAGCGTTATATGCAGAACAATCATCCAGATCGTTTATTGCATCCGATAAAAAGAGTAGAGGGCAAAGGTTTTGAACAAACTACTTGGGATGAAGCTATGGATAAAACCGTTTCTGAAATTAAAAGAATTCAGGAGAAATATGGTAAACATGCATTTTCGATGTTATCTGGAGTTTCGCTTACAAACGAAAAAAGTTATTTGGTTGGAAAGTTTGCCAGAGTGGCTTTAAAAACAAGAAATTTAGATTATAACGGACGTCTTTGCATGGTAAGTGCGGGCGCTGGAAATAAAAAAGCATTTGGTTTAGATCGCGCTTCAAACAATTATTCAGATTTAGAATATGCTGAAGTTATTATTGTTGCAGGAGCGAATATTAGTGAGACGTTTCCAACATTAACCCATTGGATTTGGAAGGCCAGAGATCGCGGAGCCAAATTGATTGTTGTTGATCCGCGAGTTATTCCATTAGCAAGAACGGCAGATGTTCATCTTGATGTAAGACCAGGAACCGATTCTGCTTTATATGGAGCAATGCTGAAATATCTCGTAGATCACGATATGCTGGATCATGATTTTATTGATAATCATACTTCAGGATTTCAGGAAACGATTGATGCCGTAAAGGATTATACTTTAGAATGGGCAGAAGAGATTACAGGAATTTCTAAAGAAAAAATTAAAGAAGCAGCCGAGTTATGGGGAAAAGCAAAAACAAGCTTTTTACTGCACGCAAGAGGAATCGAACATCACTCAAAAGGTGTCGATAATGTTTTAGGATGCATTAATCTGGTTTTAGCAACAGGAAGAATTGGAAGACCCTATTGCGGTTACGGAACCATTACCGGACAAGGAAATGGTCAGGGTGGAAGAGAGCACGGTCATAAATGCGATCAATTGCCTGGAAATCGTGATATCGAAAATATGGAACATCGAAAATACATTGCCGATGTCTGGAAAATAAAAGAAGAAGATATGCCTCATAAAGGCATTACAGCTTATGAAATTATAGAAGCCATTCATAGCGGTGAAATAAAGGGATTGATTTCAATTTGTTTTAATCCGTTAGTGTCTTTGCCGAATAATAATTATGTGCGTTCTGCTCTTGAAAAATTAGAGTTTTATGTTGCGATAGATTTCTTTTTGAATGAAACAGCGCGTCATGCCGATATCGTTTTAGCAGGTTCATTGCAGGAAGAAGAGGAAGGAACAACAACCTCAGCTGAAGGTCGTGTTATCCGAATTCGTCAAGCTGTAACACCTCCGGGAGATGCCAGAACAGACACTTCAATATTATTAGAATTAGCAAAGAGATTAGGCGAGGAAGAAAGATTTACTTACGCAAACAGCGAAGCCATTTTTAATGAACTGCGTATCGCTTCAAAAGGAGGAACAGCCGATTACAACGGAATTACTTATAAAAAAGTAGAAGATAATATGGGCGTTTTCTGGCCTTGTCCAACCGAAGATCATCCCGGAACACCAAGATTATGGGAAGATAAAAAGTTTGCAACGCCAGACGGAAAAGCGCATTTTAATCCCGCTCCTTATAAACTGCCAGGCGAGGTTACAGATGAAGAATATCCCATAACATTAACAACTGGCCGTGTCGTTTCTCAATATTTAAGCGGAACGCAAACTAGAAGAATTGGAAAACTAGTAGATCAATTTCCAGAACCTTTGTTGGAAATTCATCCTGAAATGGCGCAGAAATATAATATTCAGCAAAGGGAGTTAGTAAAAGTTTCAACCCGAAGAGGTGAAGGTATTTTTCCAGCCAATATTGTAGAAACTATCAGGAAAGATACCGTTTTTATTCCGTATCACTGGCCGGGGAAAAAGTCAGCCAATCAGTTAA
Source organism: Flavobacterium sp. GW823-FHT06G12 (assembly GCF_058794775.1). Lineage (NCBI taxonomy): Bacteria > Pseudomonadati > Bacteroidota > Flavobacteriia > Flavobacteriales > Flavobacteriaceae > Flavobacterium > Flavobacterium sp. GW823-FHT06G12. The sequence goes on along the minus strand of NZ_JBXAHE010000005.1, from coordinate 85,749 downwards.
CGCCTGGTACATTAGATCCGATTTCTAAAATTCCAGAATTTAAAGTATGTGCCTGTAAGTTGGAACCTTTGGGAGAAATAGAAAATTCATCAGACAAATCAAATGCTTATGCAAGTGTTTAATCTATAAAAAGCAACAATTATGAATTTAACCAATTATAATAAAAACGAAGAGTTTTTTGTAGACTTACAAAGATGCATAGGCTGTAAAGCCTGTGAAATGGCTTGTGCAGAATGTGAAACAAATGGCCAAGAATCTATGATTCACGTTAATTATGTAGAACGTGAAGTTACCATTCAGACCACGGTTCAGGTTTGCATGCATTGCGAAGATCCTGTTTGTGCCAATGTCTGTCCGGCTGATGCTATTTCGCAAGACGAATTTGGAGTAGTTCATACCGCAAATACAGAACGCTGCATTGGTTGCTCTAATTGCGTTATGGCTTGTCCGTTTGGAGTTCCAAAGAAAATGGAAGAATACGATTTGATGATGAAATGTACAATGTGTTACGACAGAACCAGTGTTGGCAAAAAGCCAATGTGTGCAACAGTTTGCCCGAGTGGTGCATTGTTTTATGGGACTCGTGAACAAATCGAAGAAATGCGTCCAAACAGCACTCCGGTAAATTCCTTTGTTTTCGGAAAAGAGCGTGTAAACACAAAAGTGAATATCATGATGCCAAAAGGAAGCAGCGAATTACGAATATTTTAAATCTAAAATCCATGTCTAAAGAAGATAATTTAAGTGAAAACTGGAAGAAAGATTTTCCATATAAAAAGCAGGAATCAACACAAGTAAGCCGACGTGATTTTGCTAAATTCCTCACGCTGGTTTCAGGAGGTTTAATGGTAGGAAGTGGTTTGGTTGCAGCAAAAGCGTATTTATTGCCTAGCGAAGAAGTTGTTGGAGAACATTTTGTGTGTGAAATAAAAGATATTCCGTTAGGCGGGACAAGAGGTTTTGTGATTGAAGGTAGTACCATTCCTTATATTTTGGTGCATTTAGAAAGTGGCATGTTTCGAGCTTACGAACAAAAATGTACGCATCTTTCTTGTGCCGTTTATTACAAACCTGGAACAGGAATTATTCACTGTCCGTGCCACGAAGGTTCTTTTGACGCTTTAACTGGAGATGTTATCGCGGGACCTCCGCCAAGAGCTTTGCCTCAGTTGGAAGTGGTTTTAAAAGGAGAAAAGATTTTTGTAAAAGCTTTTGAAAACAAAGCGAGTTAATTGTTTAAGAAATATATTATGAGTACATTTAGAAAAAGCCAAAATCAGGCAAATCCAAATAAGTTGAATGTTATTCTGTCTACTTTAATATTTGTTTTAATCTTAAATGTAAGTATCCAGATTTGGTTATTGTATGCTGCTTTAAACAATGCATTAGACAACAATAAAGAAATTTTAATTCCGGCATTTATAGGTTCGCTTATTTTATTTTTAATTGGTTTTGGATGGTTGTATTATCTGCCAAAAGGGAATTTTCGAAATAACAAAACATAAATAATTTAATATTATGAGCTCAAATCTTGTTGCAAATAAAATAGCTTTTTTCTCGACTCAGCCTTACGATAAAACATTTTTCAATAAATACAATGAAGATTTTGGCTTTCGATTGGATTTTTTTGAAACCCAATTAAATCCTCAGACTGTAGCTTTAATTGAAGAATGCGAGATTGTTTGTGTTTTTGTAAATGACATTGTAAACGAAACGGTCATTAAACAATTAGCAGAAAAGAAAGTAAAAATAATTGCTTTACGCTGCGCTGGATTTAACAATGTCGATTTAGAAGTTGCAAAAAAACATAATATAAAAGTTTGCCGAGTTCCCGCATATTCTCCTCAGGCGGTTGCAGAACATGCTATGGCTATGATTTTAACTTTAAACAGAAAAACGCACAAAGCTTATAATAGAGTTCGCGAACAGAACTTCTCTTTAAACGGATTATTAGGTTTCGATTTATTCGGGAAAACAATCGGAATTATTGGAACTGGAAATATCGGAAAAGCATTTTCTAAAATTGCATTAGGTTTTGGCTGTAAAGTTTTGGCTTATGATATTGTTGAAAGTGACGAAATGAAAAAAGACGGGGTTTCTTTTGTTGGTTTAGAAGAAATTTTTAAATCGAGTGATATTATCTCGCTTCATTGTCCGCTGAACGATCAAACGAAACATGTTATTAATACCACCTCTATTTCTTTTATGAAAGAAAGTGTCATGATTATAAACACAAGCCGTGGCGGTTTAATAGAAACTTCGTCGGTTATTGAAGGTTTAAAAGAAGGAAAAATAGGTTATTTAGGAATTGACGTTTACGAACAAGAAGAAAAATTATTCTTCAGAGATCTTTCTGCAGACATTATTCAAGATGATGCGATTCAGCGTTTAATGAGTTTCCCAAATGTTTTGGTAACAGCACATCAGGCGTTTTTTACAAATGAAGCTTTGACACAGATTGCTTTGGTGACTTTCAATAATATAAAATCATTGTTAACGCAAAACGATATTGAAAATAAAGCCGCGTTGTTGGTTTAAATTATTATGAATTTAAAGTTTTGGATTATGAAAAATAAGATTTTAATTCTAATCGCAATTTTGGCATTAAGTTCTTGTCAGAATAAAGACAATTCGAAAAATATTGTAAAAACAATTGTTCAAGATACCTTGTCTAAAACACTTGGAGGAACAGCAGATTTGAGTGAAGTCACTTCAAAAGAAGACAAGACAGTCGAATTAATTCGCAAGCAATTGCTCGTTTTATTAGAGAAAGATATTCCTGCGCTGACCAAAGACGACCGTTATTTTTATTATGAAGCTTTCGATTTAAACAACGATAAGAAAAACGAATATTTTGTTGGTTTTTCAAATCCTTATTTCTGCGGAAGCGGAGGCTGTTCGGGATATATTTTGAAGAATGACGGAAGTGTAATCAATCGTTTCACCGTAACCGATTTTCCAATTTATGTAACCTCTTCGGTAACAGAAAAATTTTATGATTTGATATTTGAAAGGGGAGGAAAATTTCATCTTCTAAAAATGAAAGACGGAAAATACCCATCCAATCCATCTGTTCAAGAAGTTATAAAAGGTGATGTTCCAAAAGAGAGTACAAAGGTTTTAGATATTCAAGGAAAGAAATTGGAGAAGTATTCGTTTTAAAAATAAAAAACCCGACAGATTTAAAAACCTGTCGGGTTTGAATATTAGTAAGCTTTGTAATTCCTAAAAATCAAATTCTCCAATTAGAATTTTACTATCGCTTTCACGTTTGTTTTCTTTTTGGCTTTGGAAAACAGCAATTTTGCGTTCTTGTCTGCCATCAGAATAATACAAATAAACTTCTGCCATAACAGTCGTTGGTCCAGAAAGAATATTCTGTCTTTCACCGAAGAAATTCGTTTTGATTTTGTATTTCCCTTTAATCGCTTTTTTTAGTAAAAATTGTTCAGGACCAAAACCTTGAGTAAAATCATTGCTTAATCTTCCTCCAATTTCTGTAGATCTATGCGAGTACGAACAATCTTCTCCTCTTGGATCTGTAACCCAAAGATCGATATCTGTATTGTCCTTATTCCAGTTAATAACAATACGAATGTCTACTGGAAGATTTGCTTTTAAACGATCATCAACTTTGCTTGCATCAACATTTTTGTTTTGGCTCAAAATGTTATTGATTTCCATAATCAAAATCTCTTCAATACCATTATCTCTAATAGAAATCTCATCGGTATATTCCTGATAAAGCATGCCTTTATAGATATTAAGAGCTTCTTGAGGTTTTTTATTATCTACCAAAGCTAATGCATAATCTCTATGACTTTGAGGATCAAATGGTCTCCATTCTAGAATCTTTTGAGTTATCCACAATTCTTTTTCATAATTGCCTCTTTGTTTCAACAGATAAGATATCGTCTTATATAACTCTTCGTTTTCCAAATCAAGTTCTGCTAATGTACTTAAAACCTTTAGAGAAAGTGCTTTGTCACCTTTTTTGAATAGGAGTTTAGAAACATCAAAATAATAGGTTACCTGTTTCTCATATTTCGGACGATTTTCAAGATATTTCTGGTAAATCAATTCAGGAGACTGTAAAGACTGAAAATCTTTCATATACTCTTGAGTACTTTCTACATCTACCAAAGTTATTTTACCTGTAGAAGTTTTTTTATCGCCTGCTCTAGTTTCTGCTGAATATACAGCATTATCGCTAACAACACTTTCTTCTGCCGACGACAATTTTTGTGACTGCTTAGAAATGGTAGGATATTGTTTTTTTTCTGTAGGCTTAAATTCACTGTTCCACCAAGTTGTCAGTTCACGTGTTTTATCAAAAGCTTTAGATAGAAGATTTCTTCGTTTCTCTAAAATTTGTTTTTTGTTTTGAGAAACGATTCTGTTGTATTCTGATATTAATTCCTCTGGAGGAGTAATGCCAAAACGCACATAATCATTAACATCTTCCAATACGATAAGACTGGTGTTCTTACTTACTACACCAAACTGCTCACTCAGATTTCTGATTTCTTCACTGTTTTGTGTTGAATTAAGTTCAAGATCATTAATTTTTCGTTGTGCCCAAAATTGTGCAAGAGGCCAATTGTCTACTTGTACAGCGTTACTAAAATCTACAGGTACTTCAAATTTTTTATTTCCTACTGAAAAAACAGCAGTAAGTTTGCTCAAGTTTGAAGATGAAATTCCGAATATGTTGACTGGTTCGTTTACGGCAGTTCCAACATTTGGAAATAACTCCTGAAGTGTATTGGTTTCTTTAAAACCTAAAAATACAATAGGAAGTCTTTTATACGTTTTTAGAGCAGATTGAGTGTCTAATTCATTAAGATTGATAAAATTCCCTCCAGATTGTGATGCTAAAAGTTTAAGCAGATTAAAATCAGAAGTGGGTGTGCTTGTTATACTATTAACCGGTTTTTTGAATTTTAGAGTTAAATCACCAAAATTTGAAATTCCGTCAGAAAACAAAAGATATTCGTCTATTGATGAAATCTCTTTTAAAGCGCCAAAATCACTTCCGCCATCGTATTTCAGATTAAGAATTCTGTCTTTTAATGCATTCCAATTTCCACCAGAAACTGTAAATTCTTCTGTTTTTTCAAGAACGTTATTTAAAAGAACAAAAGAGACCGCAACGTCTTTGTTGTCTGAAAAATAAGCAGTAAGAAAGTCCAATTCTTTTTGGTGATTTCTTTTAGATCCGCTAAATGAATTGTCCCAAATAATGGCAATTTTTTGAGATTTTGCTTTTTCTTTTACAGGGAAATTCATTGAAACGCTTGCCGCAAAATAATATTTATCGTTAGAAGCTTTTTGAAGCATTACATTAGACGACTCATTTACTTTTGGAATAGCTATTTTAAGACTCTCATTTGGAGTGAAATTCGTTTTACTAATTTCAGCAATCCATTGATTTCCTTTCTTCTGAAAAGTAAAACTTCCATCTGGATTTTCTGTAATTTTAGGAGTTGTCAGACTTTCGTTAACCAATACTTTTAGATTAAATTTCGGAATGCTAACTGCATTGGCAAAACTTAAAAAATATTCATAATCGGTCGCAGAATTTTTTAATTCCTGATTGTAAGTAATCTTAATCATTCTGCTGCCTCTCGCAGTAATAGGATAAATTCTGGTTCTGAAATTGTTTCCAGCTACTTTTTCAATAATACCTGGATCTATATTTCTTTTTTCTATACTTTCAAAAACTTCTTTAGCTCGTTCTTTCGGAACAGGAACTGCATCTCTTAAGCTTCCGTTAATATCCAAAGCATAACCGCTTACGCTAACTCCTTCTGGCAATGGAAGTGTAAAATTTCCTTCTAAAATTCTGTCTCCGGGATTGTAAAATGTATAAGTTGCGGTAGTTGAAGCAAGATTTCCTAAAATTTTGGTTTCAATTTTCACTTCCTGTAAGATGACCGAATTTTTTTTCTGATTTTCGACATCCAGAGTTGGAATCTGTGAAAAAGCGACACCACAGAATAGTAGTGCGCAAATACTAAAAAATTTATTCATAATTAATTGAGTGCGATTTTTTATTCGATTTGAAATATCAAAATCCGATTAGTTTTAAAGTCTTTTTTCTGATTTTTTCAAATTAGAGCGATTGGATATGTTTGGCTACAATTCCAAAATTTATACCTTGAACTTGATCTACTCCACTGAAATTAACAGCAATCAGTTGGCCACATTCATTAAAAACTGGTGCGCCGCTCGCGCCATGTGTAGAAGTTATACTGTATTGAATTTTATTACCATCAGATTCTTTACTAATTTGACCATTGTAAAGCTGTACTTTTATACCAGAGTTTGTTTGTGCCAAATCCATTCCCATCGGATAACCTACCATTATTGCTTTTTGGCCAGGAGCTAAAGAAGCATCATTATCAATAATATTATCAAGACTAATGATGTTGGTAACAGTTTGTGGAGTTTTATGAGTAACTAACTGTAAAAGACCTAAATCAACATTAGTGTCATCTGAAACTTTTTTAACCTCACAACTATTCCATTCACTATCAGAATTATGAAGAGCTACTTCAATGTCGACAGTTTTTACATATACTTCAATGTTTTCTATGGGAACATATTCTTTTACCGGAATAGATGCTGCAATATCAGTAGATACTTGCGCTGTATCTGTTTCTGTTTCATTAGAACTAACAAATTCTTCACCTGCTGACTCAGTAGTTTCTTCGCCTGATTCTTCATATTCTCCTTCACCTTCATCATACGAGACTGAAGCATGTGACCAGTTGTTGTCAATAAAACTTTCATAGTCATTTTCAGAAACATCGGTAGTAAGAATAGAAGCAATCTTCATTCGTAGATTTCGTATAGTAGTATTTACTTTGGCGCTTTCTTCATCTGATGAATCCCATGGTTGTAAAACATGTCTATTGGTAATCATGTCACCTTCTGTATCAACAAAAAAGCCAGTTCCGTAAATTGTTTCTTCCTTAGCATCCTCAACATTAAGCTGAATTTCTTTTCCGTTAATTTTAGCAAAATAGCCATATCTATGCTTTATAAGCACAACTGCATCTTTGTAAGCATCATAGATTTTGGTATCTGTGCCTAAACAAATAGCTTCTTTTTTAGGCGTAAAATATTTAAAACCTAAAAAGCCTGCGGCAGAGAGAACGATAATAGCAATGAGAACAAATTTGAAACGATTTCTTTTTTTCTTGACTGTTGTTTCCAAGTCTTCGTTTGGGGCGATCTTTCTAATTTTCATTTAAAGTATTGGTTGAAAAATGTTAATTGAATGGGTTTGGGTTCAAAAAAAAATAGACTTTATATAAAGTCTATTTTTTTTTCAAATGTAGTAATTTGTTTGCTAAAAAAAAGCAAAAACAAAATCAATTGTATGTTCTTTATTAACGGAGTTTTGTCTTGTTTTTGAATGTTGTAACAAGGCTTGTGAAAGTATTTTCTTGTAAAACAATTCAGAAAAAGTAAAGTGTTGTTTTCCAGTTTTTTAAATGTAATTTTTAGTTTGTGTTTGGATATTGATGGGAAAAAATGGCGAGAAGTATTTGTTTTAAAAATAAAACCCGACAGGTTTTTAAAACCTGTCGGGTTTGAATATCATAAAATCCAACGTGTAATTTGGAATTTTAATTTTGGAATTTATCCAACTAATTCCACAAATTTAAACTCGCCGTCAACAACAACTTTAGTCAAACCGTGTTTAGATAAGTTTTTCATAGAAGCATCCCATTTTTTACCGCTTAAGTTAGCTGTAATTTTTAGTTGCGTTAAATCCATTCTATTTTCATTTTTGGTAAGCAAGTCAATAATGAATTTTTCTTCATCAGAAAGTTCGATCTGAGCTTGTTTTTTCTCAGGACGCATTTGAGGAAACAGTAAAACTTCCTGAATCGAAGCATTGTTTGTCAAATACATAATCAAACGATCCATTCCAATTCCCATTCCAGAAGTAGGAGGCATACCGTACTCAAGAGCTCTTAAGAAATCTTCGTCGATAATTCCGTTTGCTTCATCATCACCTTTTGCTGCCAAACGCATTTGATCTTCAAAACGCTCTCTTTGATCAATTGGATCATTTAATTCAGAATATGCATTTGCAATTTCTTTACCGCAAACCATTAATTCAAAACGCTCAGTCAAATCTGGATTATCACGGTGCTCTTTACAAAGCGGTGACATTTCTTTAGGATAATCTGTAATGAAAGTTGGCTGAATATAATTTCCTTCACATTTAGCTCCAAAAATTTCATCAATCAATTTTCCTTTACCCATTGTTTCGTCAACCTCGATTCCCATTCCGCGAGCAGCTTCAAACAATTCTTGTTCTGTTTTTCCAGAAATATCAAAACCAGTAAAATGTTTGATAGAATCTGTCATTGTAACACGAGCATAAGGCGCTTTAAAGTTAATTTTGTGCTCGCCAAAAGTAACTTCGCTAGTTCCGTTAACAGCAATTGCACAATGCTCCAATAAGCCTTCAGCAAATTCCATCATCCAGTTGTAGTCTTTGTAGGCTACATATATTTCCATTGCCGTAAACTCAGGATTATGCGTTCTGTCCATACCTTCGTTACGGAAGTTTCTAGAAAACTCATAAACACCTTCAAATCCACCAACAATTAATCTTTTTAAGTATAACTCATTTGCAATACGCATGTAAAGCGGAATATCAAGCGAGTTGTGGTGCGTAATAAATGGTCTTGCCGAAGCTCCACCAGGAATAGATTGTAAAACAGGAGTGTCAACCTCTAAATATCCTGCATCGTTAAAATAACCACGCATCGCACTGAACAATTTAGTACGTTTGATGAAAGTTTCTTTAACCTGAGGATTTACTGTTAAATCTACATAACGCATTCTATAACGCAATTCAGCGTCGTTAAAAGCATCGTGAACATTTCCTTCTTCGTCAACTTTTGGTAACGGTAACGGACGCAAAGTTTTGCTTAAGAAAGTAAAACCAGTCACGCGAATACATTTTGCACCAACTTGAGTTGTAAACAATTCACCTTCAATACCAATAAAATCACCTAGATCGGTTAATTTTTTGAACACTTGGTTGTATAGCGTTTTATCGTCACCTTCACACAAAACATCGCGATTTACGTACAATTGAATACGTCCTTCGCTATCTTGCAACTCAGCAAAACAAGCTTTACCTTGATCACGAACACTCATCAAACGACCCGCAACGATAACCTTCTTACCCTCTTCAAACGTTTCCTTTATCTGCTTAGATGTATGATTTACAGGAAAAAGATTAGCTGGATAAGGATTGATTCCTAAGTTGCGTAAGTTCTGAAGTTTTTCTCTTCTAATGATTTCTTGTTCTGATAATGCCATTTTGTGCTATTTTTTTAAGTGTGCAAAGATAAAATTTTTGTTTCAAGTTTCAACTCAAAGTGTTAAGGTTTTTTGCAGCAGAAATTTTCGTCTTTTCATGAACGTTTTGTCCCGCTATACGCTTGTATCTTTTCCTTGCTAAAGAAGCAAGAAAAAGGATACCGCTTCTATCGGGGCTAGATTAGAAATTTTCGTTTTCAAAAGAGTTTTTAGTTGGAATGCAATGACTGAAAAAACTTACTATATTAGCTTTTTGTAACTTTAGAATTTTAACAAAAAATGAAATATTTATCCGTTTTTTTACTGTTGTTTTCTTTTATAAGCTGTCAAATTACAGAAACACTTACCATAAATTCAGACAGAAGCGGAAGTATCGAAGTATACAGTCTTCGAGATGAGAATAGTTTCGCACAGTTAGGAAGACAAGATTTTGGAGATGAAAAATTTATAGACACAACTTTTACTTTTCGAGATTACATCGTCAAGTACCAAGATACTTTTGTGAAATTTAATAAAGCCGACCAAGCTTTATTTACAGAGCATGCAAATGTAAAAATGCAGATCAAATTGGACCCAATTCAAATGGAAAATTTCAACAAAGTAGCTTTTGAATTTAAGAACATAGAAGAAATACCCAATCTTTATGAAAGCCTTGGATTGGCAAATTCTCTTAAAGAAAATTATCCCATATACAGAAAAAGCTATAAAATAAAATACACTTTTGATGGTAAAGTCTTTAAAAGAACTTTAGCCATAACCAATCCAGAAAAGTTTGAAAAAGATAAAAAAGAAATGGATGAACACGAAAAAATATATTCTAAGTATAAAGTAATGCAATCCTATACGCTCAAATATTATTTTCCTCAAAAAATAAAATCGGTTTCAAATTCAAACGCAATTATTGGTTCAGACCAAAAATCTTTAAGCTTAAAATTTCAGCTTTCAGATTGTTTAAAAAATCCAGAAAGTACAAATCTAGAAGTTGTTTTAGAATAAAAAGGTTTTAGCGGGTTTTTAAATAAAGTTAGCGCCTTAAAAAAGTTCGTATCTTTGATGAAAAATTGTACATCGATGAAATTATACAAATTACTTTGTTTTTCTTTTTTAATAGCGACTTTAACTAGCTGTACTTTCACTGAAAATGTTTACATAAACGATAACGGAACCGGAAAATTCTCTGTAGATATGGACGGTTCTCCTATAATGGAAATGGCTGGTGATCAAATTGCAGGTCAAATGGGAGACAATAAAAAAGATATAGATACTACTTTTACTTTCAAAGAAGTATTTCAAGAGAAAAAAGACAGTATCGCCAAATTGTCGCCAGAAACGCAAAAAGAACTTAAAAAACTGGAAAGTTATGTTGTATCGACAAAAATAAGTTCAGAGAAGAAAGAATTTCTAATGAACATGTCAACTGATTTTAAAAACGTAAACGAATTACAAGATATTTTACAGACATTGGGCACGCTTCAAAAATTAGAAGGAGGCAAAAACCCTATGGGAAGCGGTTTCGGAGATAATGGCAGTAAATTAAGTTATACTTATGACGGAAAGAAATTTACAAGAAAAGCAGTAGTCGATCAACAAAAAAAAGCAGCAAAGGCGCAAGATGCAGAAGGAGATATGTCAAAAATGATGTTTGCTTCGTCTAGCTACATTGTTAAATATCACTTTCCAAAAAAGATAAAGAAAGTCTCTAATCCAAGTGCTTTGTTTAGCGACGACAGAAAATCAATTACAATTCAATACTCTTTTACGGATTATATGGAGAATCCCGACAAACTTGACTGTGATGTTGAGTTTGAAAAATAATTAAAATGAACAAAAAAATCCAACTTCAGGATCTGGGTAAAAAAGATTATAAATCTACTTGGGAATATCAAGAAGAAATCTTTAAAGACATAGTCGATTTAAAAATCAAGAATAGAAGAGAAGAACTAGAGCTGCCAACACCAAATTATTTGCTGTTTGTAGAGCATCCGCATGTTTATACTTTAGGAAAAAGTGGCGATCTAGAGAACTTATTATTAAACGAAAAACAACTCGAAGCCAAAGGAGCAACTTTTTATAAGATCAATCGTGGCGGAGATATTACGTATCATGGACCTGGACAAATTGTAGGTTATCCGATTTTAGATTTAGAAAATTTCTTTACTGATATTCATAAATACCTGCGTTTGTTAGAAGAATCAATCATTCTAACTTTGGCAGAATATGGTTTAGAATCGGGCAGAAGCGAAGGAGAAACTGGAGTTTGGCTTGGCGTAGGAACTCCGTTTGCACGTAAAATATGCGCAATGGGTGTTCGTGCTTCAAGATGGGTTACCATGCACGGATTTGCTTTAAATGTAAATATCGATTTAGGATATTTTGATAATATTATTCCATGCGGTATTCGCGGAAAAGGCGTTACTTCTTTAAATGTAGAACTCGGGGTAGAAAAAGTAAATGAAGAAGAAATAAAAGCTAAAATCATAAAACATTTCGCAGAGCTCTTCGAAGCTGAATTTGTTTAAAAACATCTCTAAGAAAGTAAACCGTTTCAGATATTCATTTGAAACGGTTTTTTATTTCGTGTCAATTTTTAGAGAGAAATCGGTTTTTTTCTAAAAAAATATTGAAAAAAGAGAAAAAACATTTCGCAAAAGTTAAGATTTTGAAAGAAAGACAAATTATAGATTATTCGTCGTTCTCTAAGGTATTTATGCTAAATTTGAGTACTTACTATTAAATTTTTAATTCCTGATTGCTTATGAGAAAAATCTACTTATTCTGTTTTCTTTTTGTGCTAAATGGTCTTTTTGCCCAAAAGAAAGATAAATTATATCCAGTTACAGTTTATGAAAAAGTGTGGCAGGAAAAAAATAGCGATACTAGATTAAAGATGATAAAATCAATCTGGTTAGAAGACAGTACTTTTGAAGATCCTTCAGCTTCTATAAAAGGAACTGTTGCGTTTAATAATGTTATTAACGAATTTTACAAGAAAAACCCAGATGCAGTTTTAACTTCGGGAGCCAAAATTGTAAAGGACAATTATGTAACTTGGGAATGGAAAATTCTTGATTCTAAAAATAATCTTGTAATGGCTGGACGTGATTTTGCACGTTTAAACGGAAAAGGTCAGGTAAGTAAAATTATTAGTTTCTGGGATAAAGGAGCAACTTTGTCTGAGGCAGATATTTTAAAAAATCTAGAAGCTGATAATTTGAAAGTAGTGGCGAAATATTATGAAAGTCTTTTTAAAACAAGAGACTTTGATGCTTTGAGTGCTTTAATTGCAGACGGAGCAGTTTATAATCAGGCTACAGGATTGCCTTACGGAGGAACTTATATTGGTTTTAGCGAATGGACAAAAATGTTCACAAAATCAACAGAGTTTTTTGATTTACAGATAGAAAAAGAACCGGTTTATTTTAGTGATGCTTCTAAAAATGAAGTAATCATTTATTTTACAATAAGCTGTAAATCTAAAAAATCAGGTAAAACAATGTCAGTTCCAATTTCAGAACATTTTGATTTGAAGGACGGAAAAATTACGGCTGTCAGACCTTTTTACTATGACACAAAAACATTTGCAGAATTCTTAAAAAGTAAAAAATAAAAAAAACGACCTATGCAAAATAGGTCGTTTTTTTTATTAGAAGAGATCAAGTTCTAGTTGCTCTGGCAAAAGTCTAAAACTCATTCTATGGTATTTTGTGGTTCCAAATTCTTTAATGGCTTCACGATGCTCTTTGGTTGGATATCCTTTGTTTTGTTTCCAATTGTACATCGGAAATTCTTCGTGAATTTGATCCATATATTCGTCGCGATATGTTTTTGCTAAAACAGATGCAGCAGCAATACTCAAGTATTTTCCATCGCCTTTGATAATACTTTGATTCGGAATCGATTTTAAAAGTGCAATTTCGTCCTGAGAAAACTGTTTTCCAAAAGTATTTTTAAGTCCGAGTTTAGCATTTAAGGAACGATTTCCATCAACAATAATATATTCTGGAACATGCTTTAACTTTAAAATGCATTCTTGCATTCCTTTCATAGAAGCATTTAAAATATTTATTTCATCAATTTCGTCTGGAAACAAATGTGTAACGGCAAAACATAAAGCTTCTTGTTCTATAATTGGTCTTAAAAGCGCTCTTGTTTTTTCAGACAATTGCTTACTATCATTCAAGATTTTATTTTCAAAATGTTCGGGTAAAATTATAGCTGCGGCAGTAACTGGTCCAGCTAGACATCCTCTGCCAGCCTCATCGGTTCCGGTTTCCAAAACAAATCCTGAGAAATTTTTTTCGAGCATTTTTTAGGTTTTAAATAACAAATTAGATGAAATTTTTGGCAAAAATATTCGTTTTCGTACTGTCAGCCAAGGCAATTGTATAAAATGAAGTGTTTTTTTATTTATTTGTTTTTATAATTTACCTTTGCTTAGCAAATTTTGTCAAAATAAATTTATACAAAGCCATCAAATGAGAATATTCATTTTTCTATATCTATTAGTTGTACCAACTTTATTGTTTTCTCAAGAAAAAAATCCTGCTTCTAAAAATAATTTAGATATGAATACGAAATATTCAAGTATTACGGATACAGTAAAAAAGAAAAAACAAAAAATAGCGAAAATAGACCAGTATAAAATTGTTACTCTAGAACACGATACAATTTATGCTGATACTTCGTTGACTCTTAAAAGTGCTTACAAACAAAATCATCTAAGAAAAGATCTTTTTGGTCTTATGGAGTTCTCTAATATTGGACAGCCTTTAAATACATTACAATATAGTTTGACAAGTTTTTCTCCGTATCCTGAAATTGGTTTTAGTGGCAAGCATTCTATTTACATGCAGGCAGATCAAATTAGATATTATTCTGTTGCAACACCTTTTACGGAGTTGTTTTTTAACACTACAATTAAAAAAGGGCAAAATGTAGATTCATTTATCACATTAAACGTTTCTAAAAATCTTAATTTTTCTATTGCTTATAAAGGATTAAGATCTGAAGGAGATTATAATAACCAATTGGTTAGTGCAGGAAATTTAAGAATTACAACCAGTTATGCTACAACAGACAAGCGTTATGCGATAAATGCACATTTTACAAATCAAGATATTTTGAATGAAGAAAATGGAGGTATAACGAGTGATTCTGATTTTGAAAGCAATAGTAATGATTATAAAAACCGACAGAGATTGCAAGTTTATTTAACTGATGCAGAATCATTTTTAAAAGGGCGAAGATTGTTTTTTGACCATGCTTTTAGAGTAAATCCAAAAGATGGGAGCAATAACCTTTATATAACGCATCAATTTAATTATGAATATAAGGATTACGAATATAAGCAACCAACGGTAATTTCGACTATAACTTCTAATGACGGAACAACTAGTCGCATACAACGATTTGGAGATTCCTATTCGTCAGGCAATATTAACGACCAGACCAAATATGAGAGACTTTATAATAAAGTAGGTGCAGCTTATGAGAATTCGCTGTTAGGTAAATTTATATTTTTTATAGACGATTACAGATCTAATTACAAATACAATCGAGTTATTATTGGTTCTGATGGAAATGCGATTCCAGATAATTTGTTTTTGCAGTTTAATAATTTCGGTGCTCAGTATGAATATCAGAAAAACAAATGGAACGGTAGATTTTTGTATTCTAGATCAATTACCAACCAATCGCTTTCAGATTTAGATGCAAAGTTGCGATATAATATGAACGAAAAAATCAAGTTTGATTTTAGATATCGCAACATCAATAAACTGCCTAATAATAATTATAATTTGTATCAAAGTAGTTGGATTTCATACAATTGGGCAAATAATTTTAAAAACGAAAAAATCAATTCGTTAAGTGCAGAAATTACAACTCCTTGGTTGACCGGACAAGTTCAGTATACGGTACTAAAAGATCATTTGTATTTTACAGATATGGCTACAGATGCGGAGCAAGCAGCTCAAGAGCAGATCGTTAAGCCAATGCAGTATGGAAATGTAATTAACTATTTAGAAATAAAAGCAAGCAGAGAGTTTAAATTTGGACCTTTTGCATTAGATAATACGCTTTTGTACCAAAAAGTAGATCAATCAGATTTAATTTTAAATGTACCTGATTTTGTAACTAGAAACACATTCTATTATTCAAATCATTTCTTTAAAAAAGCTTTATTTATGCAAACAGGACTTGTGTTTAATTACCTTACGAAGTATTACGGAGATGATTATAACCCTGTTATTGCTGAATTTTTTGTACAGCAGGAGAAAAAAACGGGTGGTTTTGCAACATTCGATTTCTTTGTGAATGCCAGAATACGCCAAACGCGTTTTTATTTAAAAGCAGAGCATTTTAATGCTTTGTTTTCGCAGAGCAACTATTATTCAGCGCCACATAATCCGTATCGTGATTTTGTGTTGCGTTTTGGTCTGGTTTGGAATTTCTTCCAATAAAAAACGGACTATTTTTTATTTAGAACCACTTAATAAAACTTAAATAAAAATGGACTTTTCAAATAATATTTTAGAAACAATTGGTAACACGCCATTGGTAAAACTGAACAAAATTGTTGCTGAAATTGATGCATTAGTATTGGCAAAAGTCGAAACCTTTAATCCTGGTAATTCTGTAAAAGACAGAATGGCTGTAAAAATGATTGAAGATGCTGAGGCAGATGGCCGATTAAAACCTGGAGGAACTATTATTGAAGGAACTTCTGGAAATACAGGAATGGGACTTGCACTTGTGGCAATCGTAAAAGGCTACAAATTAATTTGTGTGATTTCAGACAAACAGTCTAAAGAAAAAATGGATATTCTTCGTGCTGTTGGTGCAAAAGTTGTTGTTTGTCCTACAGATGTTGAGCCTACAGATCCACGTTCATATTATTCGGTTTCAAAGCGTTTAGCAGAAGAAACTCCAAATTCTTGGTACGTAAATCAGTACGATAATATGTCAAATTCATTGGCGCACTATGAGCAAACTGGACCAGAAATTTGGAAACAGACTGATGGAAAAATCACTCATTTTGTTGTTGGTGTTGGAACAGGAGGAACTATTTCTGGAGTTGGAAAATATTTGAAGGAACAAAATCCAAATATTAAAATCTGGGGTATTGATACTTATGGTTCTGTTTTTAAGAAATACCATGAAACAGGAATCTTCGACGAAAACGAAATCTATTCGTATATAACAGAAGGTATTGGAGAAGATATTCTGCCTAAGAATGTTGATTTTTCTCTAATTGACGGTTTTACAAAAGTAACCGATAAAGATGCTGCAGTTTATACTAGAAAGATTGCTCTTGAAGAAGGAATTTTTGTTGGAAATTCTGCTGGAGCTTGTATTAAAGGTTTGTTACAGTTAAAAGAACATTTTAAACCAGATGATGTAGTTGTGGTATTATTTCACGATTCTGGAAGCCGTTATGTTGGAAAAATGTTTAATGATGATTGGATGCGCGAACGCGGATTTTTGGAAGAAAACATAACAAAAGCAGAAGACGTTATTAAAGATCATATTGACAAAGAATTAATCGTTGTTCGTACAGAGGAATTGGTCTCGCATGCAATTGAGCGTATGCGTAAATATAAGATTTCGCAAATTCCAGTTGTAGATATCAATGGTTTTGTTGGTTCTGTAGACGAAACAGACTTGTTTAGAAGTTATGTTGAAGATAAAAATGTTGCCGAAAAACCAATTAAAGAGGTAATGGGTAAACCTTTTCCAATTGTAAAATTAGGAACACCAATTGAGGAAGTTTCAAAACTTTTTAGCAAAGAAAATGACGCTGTTTTGGTTGATTTAGGAAACGGACATCATCACATTATTACTAAATATGATATTATTGGCGCAATAAAATAAGCCTTTATAAATACAAATAATCCATAAATCTTGTTGTAAAACAATTAGGTTTATGGATTTGTCTTTTAAATATATAAAATGAATTTTACAGCTATAGATTTTGAAACCGCAACAGGATATCATCCATGTTCGGTGGGTATTGTAACAGTCGAAAACGGAATTATAGTAGACGAGTATGTAACTTTAATTAAGCCACCAAATAATGAGTATAATCCATTTACGATTCGTGTTCATGGAATTTACCCAAAAGATACTATCAACGCAAAATCTTTTTTCCAAATTTACCCTGAGATTGAAAAGAGACTAAAAAATAGAGTTGTGGTAGCGCATAATGAAAGTTTTGACCGAAATGTTTTAATGAAAACAATGTTGCTTCATGGCTTAAATTATGAAGATTTGAATATTGCTACAAAATGGGAATGCACGGTTAAAATCTATAAAGCAAAAGGCATAAAGCCAACAAAATTAAGTGATTGCTGTCGCGAAATGGATATTCAGCTCAATCACCACGAAGCTTTATCAGATGCAAGGGCTTGTGCTAAGTTATATATGCTTCGTTAATTTTTTATATTTGTAAGAATAATATTAAAAAATAATTTACTTTTAGATTTTGTAACAGCATCATAAAATCTAAAAATGAAAGAAGACTTTCTTCATTATCTCTGGAAATTCAAGAAATTTGATAGCTTGAATTTAAAAACTGCCCAAGGCGAAGTAATAACAATTTTAAAATCGGGCGATTATCTAGAACTTGCCGGGCCTGATTTTTTCAATGCTTACATAGAAATTGGAAATCAGAAATGGGCAGGCAATGTCGAGATTCATTTAAAATCTTCAGATTGGTATTTGCACAATCATGAGAAAGATCCTGCCTACAAAAATGTCATTCTTCATGTAGTGTGGGAAAACGATACTGCTGTTTTTAGAGAAAACAATACTGAAATTCCTGTTTTGGTTCTTAAAGATTATGTTTCAAAAGAAATAATCGAAAATTATAGCACATTGGTTGCTCCAAAAACTTGGATTTTTTGTGAAAGACAATTAAAAGATATTGATGGTTTTGTTTTTAAAAACTGGCAAGAAAGATTGTTTTTTGAGCGTTTAGAGCGAAAATCTGGGTTTATTTATCAATTATTAGAAGAAACCAATCAAGATTGGGAAGCCGTCTTATTTTGCCTTCTAGCAAAGAATTTTGGTTTGAATACAAATGGAAATTCCTTTCTGCAGATTTCAAAAGCAATTCCGTTTGCTATAATCAGAAAAGAGAGTTTTGAGGTTGAAAATTTAGAAGCGCTACTATTTGGAACTTCAAATTTATTAAATGCAGAAAAAGAAGATGTTTACTATAAAGATTTAAAGTTTCGTTATTTCTATTTACTGCATAAATATCAAATAAAAAAAACATATACAGAACCGCTTCAGTTTTTTAAACTTCGGCCAGATAATTTCCCAACAATTAGACTTTCTCAATTGGCGGCATTATATCATAAACATCAAAATCTGTTTTCAAAAATTATTGATTTAAAATCAGTCGATACTGTACATAGTTTGTTAACAGTATCTGCGAGCCTTTATTGGCAAAATCACTATAAGTTTGATAAAGAAAGTCCAAAGAAATCAAAAACACTTTCTAAGTCATTTATAGATCTGCTGATTCTAAATACGATTGTTCCGCTCCAATTTGCTTATTCAAACATCATGGGTGAGTCAATTGCCGAAGATTTAATTGATTTTATGAATGAAGTCACTTCAGAGAAAAATGCTATTATCGATAAATTCAATTCGTTTGGCATTAAGTCAAAAACGGCATTTGATAGTCAGGCATTATTAGAACTCAAAAATGAATATTGCGAACGCAAGGCTTGCTTAAAATGTGCTATCGGATTGGAATTGCTTAAAAATAATTAACGAATTAGAAAATTTCATAATTAGATAATTCCTATTTTTGTAAATCTAAAATCTAAAAAGAAATGTCAGCAATTTTAAAACTAAAATTCTTTTTTGAAAAATATGGTTTCCATGTTTCTTCAAGACTAGCAGATAAACTTGGAATGCGCGTAACAAGTGTGCGCTTGTTTTTTATTTACATTTCTTTTGTTACAGCTGGTTTAGGGTTTGGAGTTTATTTAACTCTTGCTTTCTGGATCAGACTAAAAGATTTAATTCGCTCAAAAAGAACATCAGTATTCGATTTATAAAAAAAAGCTCCAATTTTAAATTGGAGCTTTTTTTATGAAGTTGTATTTATTATTCTTCTGTTGTATTGTTAAGTCTAGATCTTTTCTTGCTATATCCAAAGTATACAATTATACCCAGAACAAGCCATCCAAAAGATAGTAACTGTGCATCTTTACTTAAATTAAAAATTAAATAAGAATTGATTGCAATTCCTAGTACCGCAATAATTGGTAAAGCGGGAACTTTAAATGTTCTTGTTAATCCTGGTTGTTTTACTCTTAAAATCCAAACAGCGATACAAACCATTGTAAAGGCAAACAAAGTACCAAAACTTGTCATATCAGCCAATTTGTTGATTGGTGTAAAAGCAGCAACAGTTGCGATAATAGCTCCAAGAATCATTAAGTTCGTTTTTGGAGTTCCAGAAATAGGGTTTACTTTAGAGAAAACAGAAGGAATTAAACCATCTTTAGACATTCCAAGAAAAATTCTAGATTGTCCCATGATCATAACCATCAATACTGAAATTAAACCAATAGTCGCAGCAACAGTAATAATAGAACCAGCCCAGCCCTGTCCAGCAATATCAAATGCATAAGCAACAGGAGCTTTAATAGCCTCAGGATATTTTCCTAGTGGATTAAAGTCTTGGTAGTTCATCATTCCTGTTAATACTAAAGAAACAAGAATGTATAAAGTTGTACAGATTAATAAAGAAGCAATAATTGCAAAAGGAACATCTTTTTTAGGATTGATAGCTTCTCCAGCTTGTGTAGAAACGGCATCAAAACCAACATAAGCAAAGAAGATCGCAGCAGCTCCAGAAACGATTCCTCCAATTCCGTAAGCATTGTGCGTAGTTTCTTTTTCAATAATCTGAGTTGCTTCAGGAATAAAAGGACTCCAGTTTGCTGTATTAATAAAGAAAAGACCAGCAATAATTACAAAGATTACAGCAGATACTTTAAGAATAACAATTGCGTTATTTGCTTTAGCAGCGCTTTTTGTTCCTTTAATAAGCAATGAAATAACTAAAAGGACAATCAAGAAAGCTGGAAGATTCATAGAAAAACCTTCTCCTGTGTAACTTGCAGGATCTGTAGTTAACCAATCAGGAAGGTGAATGTGAAATATTTTTAGCAATTTGTTAAAGTATCCGGACCAGGAAACCGCTACAGTCATAGATCCCATTGCATACTCGAGAATTAGACCCCATCCAATAATCCAAGCAAAAACTTCTCCAATTGTACCGTAAGCATATGCGTAAGCAGATCCCTCAACAGGTAAAATAGAAGCAAATTCAGAATAGCAAAGAGCCGCAAAAACACACGCAATACCTGCGATGATAAACGAAATTGCTAATGCTGGACCTGCATGATAATAAGCCCCAGTACCTGTAAGTACAAAAATTCCCCCACCGATAATGGCACCAACACCAATGGCAGTAAGACTCCATTTTCCTAGGACTCTTTTTAAATCACTTTTTTTCATATCGGCCTCAAAGGCTGATATAGGTTTAACTCTCCAAATTGACATATTATTTTATTGGTTTATTTGTTATTAAGTGCCAAATGTATTGTTTTTTGTAAAAAATAAAAACAATTATCATGTTTTAAGTTATAAAATCTTTGTTTTTTTTACAGTACTCGTAAGAAACTTTCTCTAAGTATTGACATTCATTAAACTAATTGGACTTTTATAAAAGATTCGATAATTTTTTAAAAACTACTTTTCTTACTAATTTCTATTATAAATTTGAAGGATTTTTCTTTCTTGTTCGAACAAAGATATTTTAGTTATGAATTTTAAGTTTTTCAATAAGTATTTTCATTTTACAAAACAGCAGCGAATAGGCCTCTTTATGCTCTTCATTATTATGATAGGGTTGCAACTGTTTTATTATTTATCCGATTTTAATATTTCAGAAAGTAAAAGTTCTGAAAAAGAGCAATGGCTTGCTCTACAGTCAGAAATCGATCAGGAAAAGTTAGACGATAAAAAGGTAAGCCCAATTAATTATCTTTTCAATCCTAATTTTATTTCTGATTATAAAGGATACAAGCTCGGAATGTCGGTAGAGGAAATTGATCGACTAATGGCATTTCGGAAAGAGAATAAATATATAAATTCAGCAGAAGAATTTCAGAAAGTCACAGGAGTTTCAGATTCACTATTAGATAAAATTTCTCCTTTGTTTAAATTTCCAGATTGGAAACAGAATAAAAATAATTATAGTGCTGAGAAAAGAGATTTTAGTATAAATAGTTTTCCGAAAAAAGAAAAGCTTCCAATATTAGATATTAATGAAGCAACTCAAGAAGATCTGATTAAAATCTACGGAATAGGAGAAGGCTTGTCTTCTAGAATCTTAAAACAAAAAGAAATTTTGGGTTCATTCGTTTCAATGGAACAAATGAATGATATTTGGGGACTCTCTCCACAAGTTGTTAATGAATTAAAAGCTCATTTTAAAGTTGTAATTCCTTCAAACTTGAAGAAAATAAATGTAAATGAGGCTTCATTAAAAGAACTGGCTCAATTTTCATACTTCAAATACACACTCGCAAAACAAATAGTCACTTATAGAAGTATGAACGGAAATTTTAATAATATTGAGGATTTAGCAAAAATTAAAGATTTTCCTGTTGAAAAAGCAAAAATAATTAGTTTATATTTGGAGTTCTAAAAAGAAACTAACTCATGAACTTTGATTACAACGAAACACAACTAATGATTGCACAGTCTATAAAAGACTTTGCAGAAAAAAATATTAGACCTTATATAATGGAATGGGACGAAGCGCAAATTTTCCCAATCCAATTGTTTAAGCAACTTGGCGAGATGGGCTTCATGGGAGTTTTAGTTCCAGAAGAGTATGGAGGTTCAGGTTTGGGGTATCACGAATATATTACAGTTGTAGAAGAAATTTCAAAAGTAGATCCATCAATCGGGTTGTCTGTTGCTGCGCACAATTCTTTATGCACCAATCATATCTTAACGTTCGGAAACGAAGAGCAAAAGAAAAAATGGCTTCCTAAACTTGCTACCGCTGAATTCATAGGTGCGTGGGGATTAACAGAACACAATACAGGTTCAGATGCTGGCGGTATGAATACTACTGCAGTTAAAGACGGAGACCATTGGATTGTAAACGGTGCTAAAAACTTTATTACGCATGGTATTTCTGGAGATGTTGCAGTTGTGGTAGTGCGAACTGGCGAAAAAGGAGATTCTAAAGGAATGACTGCTTTTGTTTTTGAAAAGGGAATGAAAGGCTTTTCATCAGGCAAAAAAGAGAATAAATTAGGAATGAGAGCAAGCGAAACTGCCGAATTGGTTTTTGATAATTGTCGAGTTCCCGATGAAAATAGATTAGGAGAAGTTGGAGAAGGTTTTGTTCAGGCAATGAAAATTCTTGATGGCGGGAGAATCTCGATAGGGGCTCTATCTTTAGGAATTTCAAAAGGAGCGTATGAAGCTGCATTAAAATATTCAAAAGAAAGACATCAATTTGGACAGCCAATTAGTAATTTTCAGGGAATCTCTTTTAAATTAGCAGATATGGCAACAGAGATTGAGGCTTCAGAATTATTGCTCCATAAGGCAGCTTTTTTAAAGCAAAAGCATAAACCAGTAACCACATCTGGTGCTATGGCAAAAATGTATGCTTCAGAAGCATGTGTCAAAATTGCAAATGATGCTGTTCAGATTCATGGAGGTTATGGTTACACTAAAGATTTTCCAGTGGAAAAATTCTATAGAGATTCTAAATTATGTACTATAGGAGAGGGAACAACCGAAATCCAAAAGGTTGTCATTTCTAGAAACTTATTGAAATAAGCATTTGGAAGACGAAATGAAGTTGGTAAATACTAGTTTTCTTCCTGATTATAGGTTTTAAGTGAAAATAATTTAAAATTTATAACTCATAATTCATAATTAATATATACATTTGCAGCCTTAACGAGAGGAGGTGTCTATATTATGTTAATTATACCAATTAAAGACGGAGAAAATATCGATAGAGCATTAAAGCGCTATAAAAGAAAATTTGATAAAACAGGAACTGTTCGTCAATTAAGAGCACGTACTGCTTTTATTAAACCATCTGTTATCAAAAGAGCTCAAATTCAAAAAGCAGCTTACATTCAAGGCTTGAAAGACAGTTTAGAAAGTTAGTATTTAGCTTTTCAAAAATAATTACCGTTAGTGGTCAAAATGTTTTAATTTTGATACTAACGGTTTTTTTGTGCTTAATATTTAAATTATGAAAACAAATAAAGAAGCTTTTTCGGATTATCTTTTATTGGAAAAAAAATATTCTGTGCATACAGTTGGGGCTTACTTAAATGATATTGTGTCTTTTGGATCTTTTGTGAAAGAATCTTTTGATCAAGAGAGTATTGATTTGGTTAATTATAGTCAGGTAAGAAGTTGGATTGTTTTTTTGGTTGATCAAGGTATTTCTAATGTTTCTATAAATAGAAAGATGGCTTCTTTAAAAGCTTTTTATAAGTTTCTTTTGAAAACAAAGCAAATAGAGGTTAATCCCATGCTGAAGCATAAATCTCTAAAAACGCCTAAAGTGGTTCAGATTCCTTTTTCAGAAAAAGAACTGAGTGATCTGCTTACTGTTATAGATACTCCTGTTGGTTTTGAGGAAATAAGAGATAGGCTTATTGTGGAGATGTTTTATGTGACGGGGATGCGTCGAGCGGAATTGATTAATTTGATGATTAAAAATGTGGATCGTTCAAATGGTTTGATTAAGGTTTTGGGAAAAAGAAATAAAGAGCGTATTATTCCGATTTTGCCGATTATTGCAGATCAGATTGATTTGTATATAAAGGAAAGGGACGGTTTGGATAGTTTGGTAAATCATGAGTGTTTTTTTGTTTCGAAAAAAGGGTTAAAATTGAGCGAATCTTTTGTTTATCGTTTAATAAATTCATACTTTAGTAGGGTCTCAGAAAAGGTTAAAAAAAGTCCGCATGTGCTTCGTCATACTTTTGCAACACACCTTTTAAATAATGGGGCAGATTTGAATTCAGTTAAAGAATTACTAGGGCATTCTAGTTTGGCGTCTACGCAAGTTTATACTCATAATAGTTTAGCGGAGCTTAAAAAAGTGTATAGAGGTGCGCATCCGAGAAGTAAATAGTGATTCTAAATGTTAATCCTAAAATTTTTATTATGAAGGTAGATGTTCATGCAGTTAATTTTACTGTCGACAGAAAATTGGTCGATTTTATCCAAGAAAGAATGGGTAAGCTAGAGAAATACTACGATCGAGTGGTTTCATCAGATGTTTTTTTGAAAGTTGAAAGAACGAGTGATAAAGAGAATAAGGTGGTGGAGATAAAGATTAATGTTCCTGGTGATGATTTTTTGGTAAAAAAACAGTGTAAAACATTTGAAGAGGCCGTTGAGCTTTCGGCAGAATCATTAGAACGTTTGCTTGTAAAAAGGAAAGAAAAAATTAGAGCGCACATTTAATTGAAATTTTTTTGAAAAAATGTTTTGATTAAAAGATAAAATAGCTACATTTGCAGTCCGTTAGAAATAGCGGACTTTTTTAATACATTCGCCGATGTAGCTCAGCTGGCTAGAGCAGCTGATTTGTAATCAGCAGGTCGTGGGTTCGAGTCCCTCTATCGGCTCAATAAATTTCAAATGCGATTTGAAATTGGTTCTTTAAAATAATGGACTTTTAAAACTAGGGGAGATACTCAAGCGGCCAACGAGGGCAGACTGTAAATCTGCTGTGTGAACTTCGCAGGTTCGAATCCTGCTCTCCCCACAAATAAAAGTTTAGATTTTAGATTGTAAGTTATAGGTTGTTAAATCTGTATTTTAAAGTCTTTTAATCTAAAAATGGAAACTCTGCCGGTGTAGCTCAGGGGTAGAGTGCTTCCTTGGTAAGGAAGAGGTCTCGGGTTCAAATCCCGACATTGGCTCAAGTAAGTAGGAAATTGAAAATTAATATATAACTAAGATTAAAAATTAAGTAAAATGGCAAAGGAGAATTTTAATCGTTCCAAACCGCACTTAAACATAGGTACAATTGGACACGTAGATCACGGAAAAACTACATTAACTGCTGCAATTACAAAAGTATTGTCAGATGCTGGTTACTGTCAAGCAAAATCGTTTGATCAAATCGATAACGCTCCAGAGGAGAAAGAAAGAGGTATTACTATTAATACATCACACGTAGAGTACGAAACAGCTAACCGTCACTACGCTCACGTTGACTGTCCAGGTCACGCGGATTACGTAAAGAACATGGTTACTGGTGCTGCTCAAATGGACGGAGCTATCTTAGTGGTTGCTGCTACAGATGGTCCAATGCCACAAACTCGTGAGCACATCCTTTTAGGACGTCAGGTAGGTATTCCAAGAATCGTTGTTTTCATGAACAAAGTGGATATGGTTGATGATGCTGAGTTGTTAGAGCTTGTTGAAATGGAAATTAGAGATTTATTATCTTTCTACGAATATGATGGAGATAATGGTCCTGTAGTTCAAGGTTCTGCTTTAGGAGGATTAAACAATGATCCAAACTGGGTACCTAAAATTATCGAATTAATGGAAGCTGTTGACAACTGGATCGAAGAGCCAGTACGTGACGTTGCTAAACCATTCTTGATGCCAGTTGAGGACGTATTTACAATTACAGGTCGTGGAACTGTTGCTACAGGTCGTATCGAAACTGGAGTTGCTAACACTGGAGATCCTGTTGAAATCATTGGTATGGGAGCTGAAAAATTAACTTCTACTATTACAGGAGTTGAGATGTTCCGTAAAATCCTTGATAGAGGTGAAGCTGGAGATAACGTAGGTTTATTGTTAAGAGGTATTGATAAAGCTGATATCAAAAGAGGTATGGTTATTATTAAGCCAGGTTCAGTAAAACCACACGCTAAATTCAAAGCTGAGGTTTATATCTTGAAAAAAGAAGAAGGTGGACGTCACACTCCATTCCACAATAACTACCGTCCACAGTTCTACGTACGTACAACTGACGTAACAGGAGTTATTTCTTTACCAGCAGGTGTAGAGATGGTAATGCCAGGTGATAACTTAACTATTGAGGTTGCTTTATTAAGCCCAATCGCTATGAACGTAGGTTTACGTTTCGCTATCCGTGAAGGTGGTAGAACAGTTGGTGCTGGTCAGGTTACTGAAATCGTAGAGTAATTCTATTAAAATAAATAAGAAGCCAGTGATTATTTTTTAATCACTGGCTTTAATTACGGGCGTAGTTCAAGGGTAGAATAGCGGTCTCCAAAACCGTTGATGGGGGTTCGAATCCCTCCGCCCGTGCAATAAAAAATATATCAAATGACAAAAGTTACTAATTATTTATCAGAGGCTTTCGAAGAGTTAAAGTCAAATGTTACTTGGCCAGCTTGGGCTGAAGTACAAAAATTGACAATTGTTGTGGCTGTATTTTCGATCTTATTCGCTTTGGCAACTTGGGGAGTAGACGAATTTTTTGCAAAAGCTTTGGCTGGATTTTTTAACTGGTTAAAAGGATAATTTTTTTGTGATGGCAGATAATAATGTGAAAAAATGGTACGTAGTTAGAGCGGTTAGCGGTCAAGAAAATAAAGTGAAAGCTTATATCGAGACTGAGATTGCGAGATTAGGTATGGAGGATTATGTTTCTCAAGTTTTGGTTCCTACTGAAAAAGTGGTTACTGTAAAAGATGGGAAAAAATCATCTAAGGATAAAGTGTATTTTCCTGGATATGTTATGATCGAAGCTAACTTAGTTGGTGAGATTCCTCATATTATTAAGTCAATTACTAGTGTTATTGGATTTTTAGGGGAAACTAAAGGTGGAGAGCCGGTTCCTTTAAGACTTTCTGAAGTAAACCGTATGTTAGGTAAAGTAGATGAGCTAGCTGTAAATACAGATACTCGCTCTATTCCATTTAGTGTTGGTGAAACAGTTAAGGTTATTGATGGACCTTTCAATGGATTTAATGGATCTGTTGAGAAAATCAATGAAGAAAAGCGTAAGCTTGAGGTAATGGTTAAGATTTTCGGAAGAAAGACTCCATTAGAATTGAGCTTTATGCAAGTTGAAAAAGTATAATTTTTTGTTACACTATAATAAACCATTGTAATCGCTTCCATTGATTACAGTGTAAAATTTTTTAAAAATGGCTAAAGAAATTAGTAAGGTAGTTAAACTACAAGTTAAGGGAGGTGCTGCGAACCCGTCGCCACCGGTTGGACCTGCTTTAGGAGCTGCTGGGGTAAACATCATGGAGTTCTGTAAGCAATTTAATGCTAGAACTCAAGATAAACCTGGCAAAATTTGTCCAGTGCAAATCACTGTGTACAAAGACAAATCATTTGATTTTGTTGTTAAGACTCCTCCAGCAGCAGTTCAGTTAATGGAAGCTGCAAAGCTAAAATCTGGTTCTGGTGAGCCTAATCGTAAAAAAGTAGCAAGCGTTACTTGGGAACAAATTAGAACTATTGCTGAAGACAAAATGCCAGACTTAAACGCTTTCACAATTGAGAAAGCTATGAGTATGGTTGCTGGAACAGCTAGATCTATGGGTATAACTGTATCAGGAGATGCTCCTTTTTAATTAAGAAAAAGAAATGGCAAAATTAACAAAAAAGCAAAAAGAGGCTGCTTCAAAAATTGAAAAGAACAAATTATACTCTTTAAAAGATGCTGCTGCATTAATTAAAGTTGTTGCTTCTGCAAAATTTGATGAGTCTGTTGATATCGCAGTTCGTTTGGGTGTTGATCCAAGAAAAGCGAATCAAATGGTTAGAGGTGTAGTTACTTTACCTCACGGAACAGGAAAAGACGTTAAAGTATTAGCATTGGTTACTCCAGATAAAGAAGCGGAAGCTAGAGAAGCTGGAGCAGATCACGTTGGTCTTGACGATTACTTACAAAAAATTAAAGACGGTTGGACAGATGTTGATGTGATCATTACTATGCCTGCTGTTATGGGTAAATTAGGTCCATTAGGTCGTATTTTAGGACCTAGAGGTTTAATGCCAAACCCTAAAACAGGTACTGTAACTATGGATGTTGCTAAAGCTGTTCAAGAAGTTAAAGCTGGTAAAATCGACTTTAAAGTTGATAAAACTGGTATCGTACACGCAGGAATCGGTAAAGTTTCTTTTGGAGCTGAGCAGATTGTTGACAACGCACACGAAATTATTCAAACATTAATAAAACTTAAGCCAACTGCTGCTAAAGGTACATACATCAAAGGTATTCACCTTACAAGCACAATGAGTCCTGCTATCGCATTAGACCCAAAAGCAGTATAATTGGTAGTTAAAAATTTTTAGTATGACTAGAGAAGAAAAATCAATCGCGATTGAAAATTTAACTGCGCAGTTAGCTGGTACAAATATCATTTACATTTCTGATATTTCTGGTTTAAACGCAGAGACAACTTCAAACTTACGTAGAGCTTGTTTCAAAGCAGGTATCAAATTAGAAGTTGTAAAGAACACTTTGCTTGCAAAAGCAATGGAAGCTTCTGATAATGATTATGGTGATTTACCTACAGTTTTATCAGGTAACAGTGCTATCTTTATTTCTGATGTTGCTAACGCACCTGGAAAAATTATCAAAGATTTCCGTAAGAAATCTGATAAACCAGTTTTAAAAGGAGCTTACATCAATTCTGAAGTATATATTGGAGATAACCAATTAGATGCATTAGCTACAATTAAATCTAAAGAAGAGCTTATCGGAGAAATCATTGGATTATTACAATCTCCAGCTCAAAGAATTATTTCTGCTTTACAAAACAAATTCGCTGGAAGCGAAGAAGAAGGAGCAGAGTAATTATCGTAAGGGAGTTTACTTCCTTACTGCTTAATTAGCGCACAATAATTAAATTATATTTTTTACACAAATCATTTTAAACGATAGAAAAAATGGCAGATTTGAAACAATTCGCAGAACAATTAGTTAACTTAACAGTTAAAGAAGTTAACGAATTAGCAACAATATTAAAAGATGAGTACGGAATCGAGCCTGCTGCTGCTGCTGTAGTAGTTGCTGCTGGTGGAGGAGACGGTGCTGCTGAAGAAGCACAAACTGAATTTACAGTTGTATTGAAAGATGCAGGAGCTTCTAAATTAGCTGTTGTAAAATTAGTTAAAGAATTAACTGGTTTAGGTCTTAAAGAAGCTAAAGATGTAGTTGACGGTGCACCAAGCAACGTTAAAGAAGGTGTTTCTAAAGAAGAGGCTGAAGGTCTTAAAAAATCTTTAGAAGAGGCTGGAGCTACTGTTGAGCTTAAATAATTAAACTCAGTTTAAGAACTAGGTTTAGGTCTTGAGTTAACACTCAAAGGCCTAAACCATTTTTCGTATAATAAAATATATTAAGTTTTATTATCCCATAGTTTAAAATACGAAAAAGTTTTTGATCAATACGAAGAAAGAAAATTAGACTTAGTTTATAGAATTAATTTTTAAAGATGTATTGATTATAATAAGAAAGTATAGATTAAACAGTGTGTTTACACAAACAAAAATTACTTTTTTTTAATCAAAATTTTGTCCATTGATGATAACAAATCAGACTGAAAGATTGAATTTTGCCTCTACAAAAAATATCCCTGACTATCCAGATTTCTTAGATGTTCAGGTTAAATCTTTTAAAGATTTCTTTCAATTAGAAACGAAATCTGACGAAAGAGGCAACGAAGGGTTATACAATACCTTCATGGAAAACTTCCCAATTACAGATACAAGAAACAACTTTGTATTGGAATTCCTAGATTATTTTGTTGATCCTCCACGTTATACAATTCAAGAATGTATAGAGAGAGGTCTTACTTATAGTGTGCCTTTAAAAGCTAGGTTAAAACTATACTGTACAGATCCAGAACACGAAGATTTTGAAACTATTGTACAAGATGTTTATCTTGGAACAATTCCTTACATGACTCCTAGTGGTACTTTTGTTATTAATGGTGCCGAGCGTGTTGTAGTATCTCAATTACACCGTTCTCCAGGGGTTTTCTTTGGACAGTCATTCCACGCAAATGGAACTAAACTTTATTCTGCGAGAGTAATTCCTTTTAAAGGTTCTTGGATAGAATTCTCTACAGATATCAACAGCGTAATGTACGCTTATATCGATAGAAAGAAAAAATTACCTGTAACGACTTTATTCCGTGCTATCGGTTTCGAAAGAGATAAGGATATCCTTGAAATTTTCGACTTAGCTGAAGAAATTAAAGTTTCTAAAACTGGTATTAAGAAATATATTGGAAGAAGACTTGCTGCACGTGTATTGAATACATGGCACGAGGATTTCGTAGATGAGGATACTGGAGAAGTAGTTTCTATCGAGCGTAACGAAATCATCCTTGATCGTGATACAATTATCGACAAAGATAATGTTGAAGAGATCATCGATTCTAACGTTAAATCTATTTTGTTACACAAAGAGGATAATAACCAAGCAGATTATGCTATTATCCACAACACGTTACAAAAAGATCCAACAAACTCTGAAAAAGAAGCTGTAGAGCACATTTACCGTCAGTTGCGTAACGCTGAACCGCCTGATGAGGAAACTGCTCGTGGTATTATAGATAAATTGTTCTTCTCTGATCAACGTTATAACTTAGGTGAAGTTGGTCGTTACAGAATGAACAAAAAATTAGATTTAGATATCCCTATGGATAAGCAAGTGCTTACTAAAGAGGATATCATTACTATCGTTAAATATTTGATCGAATTGATCAACTCTAAAGCAGAGATTGATGATATCGACCACTTATCAAACCGTCGTGTTAGAACAGTTGGTGAACAATTGTCTCAACAATTCGGTGTTGGTTTAGCACGTATGGCTAGAACTATTCGTGAGAGAATGAACGTTAGAGATAACGAGGTGTTTACACCAATTGATTTGATTAATGCTAAAACATTATCATCAGTTATCAACTCTTTCTTTGGTACTAACCAGTTATCTCAATTTATGGATCAAACGAATCCATTAGCTGAGATTACACACAAAAGAAGACTTTCTGCACTTGGACCAGGTGGACTTTCTAGAGAGAGAGCTGGTTTCGAGGTTCGTGACGTTCACTATACTCACTATGGTCGTTTATGTCCGATTGAAACTCCTGAGGGACCAAACATTGGTTTGATTTCATCTCTTGGGGTTTATGCAAAAGTTAACGGAATGGGATTCATAGAAACTCCATATCGTAAAGTAACAAATGGTGTAGTTGATTTAGAAAGTACTCCAGTTTACTTAAGTGCTGAAGAAGAAGAAGGAAAAATGATTGCTCAGGCAAACATTGAAATGGATGAAACTGGTAAAATTACAGCTAGCAATGTAATTGCTCGTGAGGAAGGTGACTTCCCAGTTGTTGAACCATCTGTAGTTCATTATACAGACGTTGCTCCTAACCAGATCGCTTCGATTTCTGCATCTTTGATTCCTTTCTTGGAGCATGATGATGCGAACCGTGCGTTGATGGGATCTAACATGATGCGTCAGGCAGTTCCTTTGATCCGTCCTGAAGCACCGATTGTTGGTACAGGTTTAGAGCGTCAGGTAGCTTCTGATTCAAGAGTATTAATCAATGCTGAAGGGCATGGTACTGTTGAATACGTAGATGCTAACATCATTACTATTAAATACGATCGTACAGAAGACGAAAGAATGGTAAGTTTTGATGCTGATGAGAAAACGTACAACTTAATTAAATTTAGAAAAACCAATCAAGGTACAAGTATCAACTTGAAACCAATCGTAAGAAGAGGTGATAGAGTTGTTCCTGGTCAAGTATTGTCTGAAGGATATGCTACTCAAAATGGAGAATTAGCTTTAGGTAGAAACTTAAAAGTTGCGTTCATGCCATGGAAAGGGTATAACTTCGAGGATGCGATTGTAATTTCTGAAAAAGTAGTTCGTGATGATATTTTTACATCTATCCACGTTGATGATTATTCATTAGAGGTTAGAGATACTAAGTTAGGAAACGAAGAATTAACGAACGATATTCCTAACGTTTCTGAAGAAGCTACTAAAGATTTAGATGAAAACGGTATGATTAGAATTGGAGCAGAGGTTAAACCTGGCGACATTTTGATCGGAAAAATTACACCAAAAGGTGAATCAGATCCTACTCCAGAGGAGAAATTGCTTCGTGCAATCTTTGGAGACAAAGCAGGTGATGTAAAAGATGCTTCATTAAAAGCTTCTCCATCTTTACATGGTGTAGTTCTTGACAAAAAATTATTTGCAAGAGCCGTAAAAGATAAACGTAAACGTACTCAAGATAAAGATGCTTTAGGAGCTTTAGAAATGGAGTTTGAAACTAAATTTGTTGAATTAAAAGACAGATTAGTTGAGAAATTATTCTTGATCGTTAACGGAAAAACATCTCAAGGTGTAATGAACGATTTGGGTGAAGAAGTTTTACCAAAAGGTAAAAAATATACTCAAAAAATGCTTTACGCAGTAGAAGATTTTGCTCACTTAAGTAAAGGTCAATGGGTTGCTGATGATGCTACAAATAAAATGGTTAATGATTTAATTCATAACTATAAAATTAAGCTGAACGACTTACAAGGAGCTTTAAGAAGAGAGAAATTCACTATTACAGTTGGAGATGAATTGCCATCTGGAATCTTGAAATTGGCTAAAATCTATATCGCTAAAAAACGTAAGTTAAAAGTGGGTGATAAAATGGCGGGACGTCACGGTAACAAAGGTATTGTTGCTAGAATCGTTCGTCATGAAGATATGCCTTTCTTAGAAGATGGAACACCAGTAGATATCGTATTGAATCCACTTGGGGTACCTTCACGTATGAACATTGGTCAGATTTATGAGACTGTTCTTGGATGGGCGGGTATGAACTTGGGTAGAAAATTTGCTACTCCAATTTTCGACGGTGCTTCTCTTGACGAGATCAATGCTTTGACTGATGAAGCTAACGTACCACGTTTCGGACATACTTATCTTTATGATGGTGGAACTGGAGAGCGTTTTGCACAAAAAGCAACTGTGGGTGTAATTTACATGCTTAAATTAGGACACATGGTTGATGATAAGATGCACGCACGTTCTATCGGACCATACTCATTGATTACGCAACAGCCACTTGGAGGTAAGGCTCAATTTGGAGGTCAGCGTTTTGGAGAGATGGAGGTTTGGGCACTTGAGGCTTATGGAGCTTCTAGTACACTACGTGAAATCTTAACTGTTAAGTCTGATGACGTTATTGGTAGAGCTAAAACTTACGAGGCTATCGTTAAGGGTGAAACTATGCCAGAACCAGGTTTACCAGAATCATTCAATGTATTAATGCACGAATTGAAAGGTCTAGGTTTAGATCTTCGTTTGGAAGAATAATAAAAGTTTTGGAATCAGTCTCATTTTTTAATGGGACTGATTACTCATTTATAATAAGTTTTTAAAGATTTATACCCGTAACCCGTTCCGATTTTTTATAATAATGCAAGGCATTTTATAACTAGCGCTTCAAATAAGAATTTGAGGTTTAGAGAAGTAACCCGAGGTAGTAGCTGAATGATTAACTCTTATCTTTTTAAGAGTAGATTATAAATCTAAATTCAATTTTTTAATTGCAAATAAATCAATAGTAAAAACTATGATGAATAACAGAAACAATAATAAAGATAAGAATCCAGTAAAAAGATTTAACAAAATTTCTATTGGATTGGCTTCACCAGAATCTATCTTGAAAGAATCAAGAGGAGAGGTTTTAAAGCCAGAAACTATTAACTATAGAACTCACAAGCCAGAGCGTGATGGACTTTTCTGCGAAAGAATCTTCGGACCAGTAAAAGATTTCGAATGTGCTTGTGGTAAGTATAAAAGAATTCGTTACAAAGGTATCATCTGTGACCGTTGTGGTGTTGAAGTTACTGAGAAAAAAGTACGTCGTGATAGAGTAGGACACATCAACCTTGTTGTGCCAATTGCTCATATCTGGTACTTCCGTTCTCTTCCAAACAAAATTGGTTATATCCTTGGCCTTCCATCTAAGAAATTAGATATGATCATTTACTACGAAAGATACGTAGTAATCCAAGCTGGTATTGCTAAAAATGCAGATGGAGAATCTTTACAAAGATTAGATTTCTTAACTGAAGAAGAATACCTAAACATTTTAGATACTCTTCCGCAAGAAAATCAATATTTAGATGATTTAGATCCTAATAAATTTGTTGCCAAAATGGGAGCAGAGTGTATTATGGATTTATTAGCTCGTATTGACTTAGATGCTTTATCTTATGAATTAAGACACAGCGCTAACAACGAGACTTCTAAACAAAGAAAAACTGAGGCTTTAAAAAGATTACAAGTAGTTGAGTCTTTCCGTGAGTCTAACGAAAACCGCGAAAACCGTCCAGAATGGATGATTATGAAAGTGGTTCCAGTTATCCCGCCAGAATTACGTCCGCTTGTGCCACTTGATGGAGGTCGTTTTGCAACTTCAGATTTGAACGACTTATACCGTCGTGTAATCATCCGTAA
The DNA here is from genome assembly GCF_058794775.1 of Flavobacterium sp. GW823-FHT06G12. Taxonomy (NCBI): domain Bacteria; kingdom Pseudomonadati; phylum Bacteroidota; class Flavobacteriia; order Flavobacteriales; family Flavobacteriaceae; genus Flavobacterium; species Flavobacterium sp. GW823-FHT06G12. The sequence goes on along the minus strand of NZ_JBXAHE010000005.1, from coordinate 50,816 downwards.
CAACCGTTTGAAAAGATTAATGGAGATTAAAGCTCCAGAAGTTATCTTAAGAAACGAGAAACGTATGTTACAAGAATCTGTAGATTCATTATTTGATAACACTCGTAAAGCTTCTGCTGTTAAAACAGAATCAAACAGACCATTAAAATCATTATCTGACTCATTAAAAGGTAAGCAAGGGCGTTTCCGTCAAAACTTACTTGGTAAACGTGTGGATTATTCTGCTCGTTCAGTAATTGTTGTTGGTCCAGAGTTAAAATTATATGAGTGCGGATTGCCAAAAGATATGGCTTCTGAATTATACAAACCTTTCGTTATTCGTAAATTGATTGAAAGAGGTATTGTAAAAACAGTAAAATCTGCTAAGAAAATCATTGACAAAAAAGAGCCAGTAGTTTGGGATATTTTAGAAAACGTAATTAAAGGACACCCAGTATTACTGAACCGTGCTCCTACTTTGCACAGACTTGGTATCCAAGCTTTCCAGCCAAAATTAATTGAAGGAAAAGCGATCCAGTTACACCCATTAGTATGTACGGCTTTCAACGCCGATTTCGATGGTGACCAGATGGCGGTTCACTTACCATTAGGACCAGAGGCTATTTTAGAAGCTCAATTATTAATGTTGGCTTCTCATAATATCTTGAACCCTGCAAATGGTGCTCCAATTACTGTACCTTCTCAGGACATGGTCTTGGGTCTATACTATATGACCAAAGAGCGTATTTCTACAGAAGATCACATTATTTTAGGTCAAGATTTGACTTTCTATTCTGCTGAAGAAGTAAACATTGCATTAAACGAAGGAAGATTGGAATTGAATGCTCGTGTGAAAATTAGAGCAAAAGATTTTAATGACGCTGGAGAATTAGTGTACAAAATTATTCAAACAACTGCAGGACGTGTATTATTTAACGAAGTAGTACCTGAAGCAGCTGGATATATCAATGACGTATTGACTAAGAAAAACCTTAGAGATATTATCGGACACATTTTAAGTGTGACTGATGTACCTACAACGGCAGCTTTCTTGGATAATATGAAAGATATGGGTTATAAATTCGCATTTAGAGGAGGTTTATCATTCTCTTTAGGTGATATTAGAATTCCAGAACAAAAAACGAAGTTAATTGCAGATGCTAGAGAGCAAGTTGAAGGTATCTCAACTAACTATAACATGGGTCTTATCACAAATAACGAGCGTTACAACCAAGTTATTGACGTATGGACTTCAGCAAATGCTCAGTTAACAGAGTTAGCAATGAAAAATATTAGAGAAGACCAACAAGGTTTCAACTCTGTATATATGATGCTTGACTCTGGGGCGAGGGGTTCTAAGGAACAGATTCGTCAGTTAACTGGTATGCGTGGTTTGATGGCTAAGCCTAAAAAATCTACTGCTGGTGGTGGTGAGATTATTGAAAACCCGATTCTTTCTAACTTTAAGGAAGGTCTTTCGATCCTTGAGTACTTCATTTCTACTCACGGTGCTCGTAAAGGTCTTGCGGATACGGCTCTTAAAACGGCCGATGCTGGTTACTTGACAAGAAGGCTTCATGACGTTTCTCAAGATGTTATTGTTAACATCGAAGATTGTGGAACTTTAAGAGGTGTTGAAGTTGCTGCATTGAAGAAAAATGAGGAAATCGTTGAATCTTTAGGAGAGAGAATTTTAGGACGTGTTGCATTACAAGACGTTATTAACCCTCTTACTAACGAAGTAATGGTTAAATCTGGAGAGCAAATCACTGAATCAATTATGAGAACTATCGAAGCTTCTCCAATTGAGAAAGTAGAAGTTAGATCTCCATTAACTTGTGAAGCTTTGAAAGGTATTTGTGCGAAATGTTACGGTAGAAACTTAGCTACTGGTAAGATGACACAAAGAGGAGAAGCTGTCGGAGTTATTGCAGCTCAGTCTATTGGAGAGCCAGGTACACAGTTGACACTTCGTACGTTCCACGTTGGAGGGGTTGCTGGAGGTATCTCTGAAGAGTCTAGTATTATTACAAGATTCGCAGGTAGACTTGAAATTGAAGATCTAAAAACAGTTAAAGGAGAAGATGGGGAAGGAAACTCTGTTGATATCGTAGTTTCACGTTCAACTGAGTTGAAATTGGTTGACGAGAAAACTGGAATTGTTTTAAATACACATAACATTCCTTACGGATCTAGTATTTTTGTTAACGATGGAGATACTGTTGCTAAAGGAACTGTAATCTGTAAATGGGATCCATATAACGGTGTAATTGTTTCTGAGTTTACTGGTAAGATTGCTTACGAGGATTTAGAGCAAGGACAATCGTTCATGGTTGAGATCGATGAGCAGACTGGTTTCCAAGAAAAAGTAATTTCTGAGGCTAGAAACAAAAAATTAATCCCAACTTTATTAGTTTATGGTAAAGAAGGTGAATTGATTCGTTCTTACAACTTACCAGTAGGTGCACACTTAATGGTTGAAAACGGTGAGAAAATTAAAGCAGGTAAAGTATTAGTGAAAATCCCACGTCGTTCTTCTAAAGCGGGCGATATCACGGGAGGTTTACCAAGAATTACTGAGTTGCTTGAGGCTCGTAACCCTTCAAACCCAGCAGTTGTATCTGAAATTGATGGTGTTGTATCTTTCGGAAAAATTAAAAGAGGTAACCGTGAGATCGTTATCGAATCTAAATTTGGTGAGATTAAAAAGTATTTAGTTAAACTTTCTAGCCAAATCTTAGTACAAGAAAATGACTTCGTAAGAGCGGGAGTTCCATTGTCTGACGGTGCAATTACACCAGACGATATCTTAAGAATTCAAGGTCCAGCTGCTGTTCAACAGTACTTGGTAAATGAGATTCAAGAGGTTTACCGTTTACAAGGGGTAAAAATTAATGACAAGCACTTTGAGGTAGTTATTCGTCAAATGATGCGTAAAGTAAGAGTTCAGGATCCAGGTGATACTTTATTCTTAGAAGATCAATTAATTCACACTAAAGATTTCATCGTTCAAAACGATAAATTATACGGTATGAAAGTGGTTGAAGATGCTGGAGATTCTTCAGTATTGAAACCAGGTCAGATTATTACACCTCGTGAATTGCGTGATGAAAATTCATTATTGAAACGAAATGATAAAAATCTTGTTGTAGCAAGAGACGTAATTACTGCAACTGCAACGCCAGTTCTTCAAGGTATTACAAGAGCTTCGTTACAGACTAAATCATTCATTTCTGCGGCTTCATTCCAGGAGACAACGAAAGTACTTAATGAAGCTGCAGTAGCTGGTAAAGTAGATGATCTAGAAGGACTAAAAGAAAATGTAATTGTTGGACACAGAATTCCTGCGGGAACTGGTATGAGAGAATACGATAACACTATCGTAGGATCTAAAGACGATTACAATGAAATGATGGCTAATAAAGAAGAATACATTTATTAATTAGGGAAACTATGAGTAATCCGAAACAACAACAAGAGCAAATTAACATTGAGTTAGACGAAACAATTGCAGAAGGAATTTATTCTAATCTTGCGATTATCAATCACTCATCATCAGAGTTTGTTTTAGATTTTGTAAGCATTATGCCGGGTATTCCTAAAGCCAAGGTAAAGTCAAGAATTGTCTTGACACCACAACATGCTAAAAGATTGTTAAGAGCAATAGGTGAAAACATCCACAGATTTGAAGCAGCTCATGGCGAAATCAAAGAAACGGAACAAGCGCCAATTCCGCTTAATTTTGGTCCTGCTGGACAAGCATAAATTTTAAAGCCCCTTTTTTAAGGGGCTTTTTTATTGGAATACAGAAATAAAAATGCAGTTTGTCTGATTTAATTTACTTTGGTCGACTAAATTTCGTTTCAACCGTGTTTTATCTTAATTTGGGATAGCCTAAAAAAGATTAAATTTTGAAATATAATGACTTAGTAAGGTTGATTTAATTCAAATTATAAAAAAGCGCTGATTTTAGAATTAGCGCTTTTTTTATGTAAACTTTTTTACTGGTATGAAAGAGAAGCTAAATAAAAAAGGCTGTTTAAAATTTTAAACAGCCTTTTTGTATTTATTTAAAGTTTAGATTTAATCAAACTCTGATGTAAAGTATAGTTTTACAGATGGATATTTGCTTTGCGTCATTTGAATTGTAAAATCAGAATCTGCTAAGAATACCAATTGACCATACTTATCGTGAGCAAGGAATTTTTGTTTGATACGTTTAAACTCTTTAAATTCTTCATTTTTAGCATCGTCAGGTTTTACCCAGCATGCTTTGTGTACAGGGAAGTTCTCGTAAGTACATTTTGCTCCGTATTCGTGCTCCAAACGGTATTGAATTACCTCATACTGAAGTGCACCAACAGTTCCGATAACTTTACGGTTGTTCATTTCTAAAGTAAACAACTGAGCGACTCCTTCATCCATTAACTGGTCAACTCCTTTTTCCAATTGTTTTGCTTTCATTGGATCAGCATTATTGATGTATCTAAAGTGTTCTGGAGAGAAACTAGGAATACCTTTAAAGCTCATGATTTCGCCTTCAGTTAGAGTATCTCCAATTTTAAAGTTTCCAGTATCGTGCAAACCTACAATATCACCTGGATAAGAAATATCAACGATTTCTTTTTTCTCTGCGAAAAAGGCATTTGGACTTGAGAATTTTAAATTTTTCTTTTGGCGAACGTGGTAATATGGTTTGTTTCTTTCGAAAGTTCCAGAAACGATTTTGATAAAAGCTAAACGGTCACGGTGTTTTGGATCCATATTAGCGTGGATTTTGAAAACAAATCCAGTCATTTTTTCTTCAGTAGGTTCAACTGTACGAGTTTCAGAATCTTTTGCTCTCGGAGATGGAGCAATTGTAATAAAACAATCTAACAACTCGCGAACTCCAAAATTATTTAAAGCAGAACCAAAGAATACGGGCTGGATTTTTCCATCCAAGTAATCTTGACGTTCAAATTTTGGATAAACCTCATCAATCAATTCCAATTCTTCACGAAGTTTATTTGCCGCTTTTTCACCAACAATTTTATCTAATTCTGGATTGTTTTGCACATCAGAAAAAGCAATTGTTTCTTCGATATTTTTACGACTGTCTCCGCTGAAAAGGTTAATGTTTTCTTCCCATAAGTTGTAAATTCCTTGGAAATCATAACCCATTCCAATTGGGAAACTTAAAGGAGTTACTTTTAAGCCTAATTTTTGTTCTACTTCATCCATTAGATCGAAAGCATCTTTACCTTCACGGTCTAATTTATTGATAAAAACAATCATTGGAATGTTACGCATTCTACAAACAGCAACTAATTTTTCTGTCTGCTCCTCAACCCCTTTTGCAACGTCAATCACAACGATTACGCTATCAACAGCAGTTAAAGTTCTAAATGTATCTTCAGCAAAATCCTTGTGTCCAGGAGTATCAAGGATGTTGATTTTTTTATCTTTATAATTAAAAGCAAGCACAGAAGTTGAAACCGAGATACCTCTTTGGCGTTCGATTTCCATAAAGTCACTAGTTGCGCCTTTTTTAATTTTGTTATTTTTTACAGCTCCTGCTTCTTGAATTGCACCTCCAAATAAAAGTAATTTCTCTGTTAATGTCGTTTTACCGGCATCGGGATGCGATATAATTCCAAATGTTCTTCTGCGTTGTATTTCTTTTAAAAAGCTCATATTTCGTATAAATAGGTTGCAAAAGTACTATTAAATTACGGCTTTATAAAAATATTCAGTTCTTAAATTTGGAAGTCTTTCTTCTAACTGGATTTTAAAACAAAAAAATAAGGCTGTTTTGCAACAGCCTTAAATAGTCATTTTTAAAATTACTGATTAATTGACCAAATTGAATATCCTTTTGGAGGACATTGTATTTTTACCCATTTGTCAGCCTGAGTAGTTGGATACCAAGTTGAGTTTCCTGTGAAATCTTTAATTTGAGTGTTTGCCCAGTTAGTCTGAATCCATCTTTCTTGCCAAACATCAGAGTTGTTAATGTAAACTACCAATCCCGGATTTCCGTTGTATCCATTTCTTCTTGCAACATATTCGTCATTATCAGAATATAAAATAGAGGTTGTTCCAGTTGCTTTATTGTTATGAATCCAAATTAAGTTGTTTAGTTTGTTTTTGTCTAGCCATTCCTCATAATCTCTGTAGAAAATAGTTGGATAACCTTCATGAGTTAAGATGTAAGAATAGGCTAGTAATTTGTTCCAAATTTCATCAGTATCGTGGTTGGTTACAAAAGTTACTGCTTTATACGGATTACGTTTCCACATCATATCATCATTCAATAAAGCCAAATTGTTTCCATCAAAGGCATCATTCATTTTATAGTAACAAGCAAAATCAAACACAGAACTGTTTGCATTATTAGCCCACCATTCAAGCGTATTTACGTTAGAATCCCAATATTCTCCAACAGAAAATCCACCTACGTTTGCATTCCAAGCATTTACAACCCAAGGGCCAAAACCTTTTACGTAGTCAAATCGCCATCCGTCAAATTTCATAGTGTTTTTATAATACTTACCAACACCATCAGCTCTAAGCCAAAGCCAATTTTGAACATTTGGTGCAGCGTGGCACAAATCTGGAAAACCTCCAAAAGATCCTTCGTCATTGCTTCCATAACTATTTTTGTAAAAATCATTATAGTTACGAGGAAATTTACCCGATGCTACTCCTGTAAAATTGGTCCAAGTATTTGTTCCAGTAAAAGGATTAGCTTCAGATTGCCCTCCACTATTATGATTGATTACGATATCGGCATACACTTTTATATTTTCATTGTGAGCTGCCGTAATTAAGCTTACTAACTCAGCTTTAGATCCGAATCTTGTTTCAGTGCTTCCATTTTGGTTGTAATCTCCAAAATCAAAATAATCTGTTGGGTCATACCCCATAGAAAAAGCTCCGTTTTGCGCTTTAGAAGCGGGTGGAAGCCAAATTGAGCCAATTCCAGCATTTCCCCATGCAGTTACTTTGCTGCTTACGGTATTCCACCAATTTCCTCCAGATGGAACATCCCAATAGAAAGCCTGCATCATAACGCCTCCGCCAGGATTGTCAACATATTTTCCTGTTGCAGAAGTACTCGAAACTCCTGTGCTAAAAGGTTTTCCGTCATGATGTGTAACATCAATTACTTTAAATTTTTGACTTTCAGCTTTTGCATCCGATTCATTGATTTCATTTTGAGAACACGAATACAATAGTCCGCTAAATGCCATAATAAGGCATAATTTTAAAATAGGTTTTTTCATAATAGATGTGGTTAAGTTAAATAGTGAGCTTTGTGATTCTTTAATTTGAAGCTCTAAAAAAGTAGATATTACTATTTTTAGACGCTCTAAATTGATAATTACGCATCTAAAGTAAATGTTTTTTGATTTAATTTTAATTTGTAAGAAAATAGTTCTTTACGAAAACGTTGTAGTGTTGAGAACTTTTTTTATAATGCTTATAATAAGCAGTTTATTTGCTGTTTAAAATCAAGATTTAAAGTCAATTAGAAAAATCCCTGTAAGTGAATTGAAAAAGCTGAAATAGATGATTTTGCAGATTGAAATCGAACTATCCTATAATTTTTTGTTAATAGTATATCCGATAGTTGGATTATGTAATTGAATTGTTATTTTTGTTCGTTATAAGTTACGAAAGAACTATACTTTAATTATTTATGTTTAACGAACATATATAGTTTCTGGGGGATTATCTAAAAAAGGCTTACATTCAAATAAAATTTAAAATAATGCTATTAAAAAAATTACAGCTAAAAACAATTGATTACAGGTTTGCACTAACAATTTGTTTTTTTCTTTTTTTTACTTCAGTCATCACAGCGCAAGAAGTTATTCCTGATGTTGTTGCTCAAAAGCCACTTGAAACTCCTTCTGGCGGAAAAATGAAAATTGACGGAATTATCGCTACAGTAGGAGATTATATCGTTTTAGATTCTGATATCGACAAAGGATTTTTAGAAATTACTGCACAAGGTGGATCTGTAAAGGATATTACAAGATGCCAGATGCTTGGTAAACTTTTGGAAGATAAATTATATGCTCACCAAGCAATTCAGGATAGTATTATTGTAAGCGATGCTGAAGTTAGAAGTATGATGGAGGAACGTCTTAATTATATGACACAGCAAGTTGGAGATATAAATAAAGTAGTAGAATACTATAAAAAAGGTTCTGTTGAAGAATTTAAAACTTATTTTGCTGATATCTTAAAAGAGCAGAAATTGGCTAGTGAGATGAGGGATAAGATTGTAAAAGATGTTGAGATTACTCCAGAGGAAGTACGTAATTTCTTTAAGAAAATCCCAAAAGATGAATTGCCAACTTTTGGAGCAGAAATGGAAGTTGCTCAGATCGTTGTTGAGCCAAAAGTTTCTAAAGAAGATAAGCAAAAAGTAATAGATAGATTAAATGCCATAAGACAAGATGTTCTTGAAGGTTCTAGTTTTGCTACAAAAGCAGTTTTATATTCTCAAGATCCTGGATCTGCTCCAAATGGAGGATATTACAAAATGACAAGAAAAACTCCTTTTGTGAAAGAATTTAAAGATGTTGCTTTTAGTTTACAGGCAGGAGAAATTTCGCAACCATTTGAAACAATTTACGGATTTCATATTATTATGGTAGAAAAAATTAAAGGGCAAGAAGTAGAGCTTCGTCATATATTGATTTCTCCAACTGTTTCAGAAGCAGCTTTAAAAGAAGCTAAAGAAAGAATTACAAATATTAGAAATAAAATTGTCAATAAAGAGGTGACTTTTGCCGAAGCTGCAAGAACAGAATCTGATGAAAAAGAAACTAGAGCAAACGGAGGAACATTGGTAAATCCAACAACACAAGATACTCGTTTTGAGTTGACAAAAATGGATCCAACTTTATATAGCCAAGTTTCAAATTTGAAAGGAGACGAAGTTTCTCAACCACTTTTAAATACAGATGATAAAGGTAAAAAGACGTATAAGTTAATTACGGTTACAAATAGAATTGACGAGCATACAGCTGATTACGCGAAGGATTATACTAAAATTAAAGAATTGGCATTAAAAGAAAAACAAATCAATGCAATCGCAAAATGGTTTGATGCTAAAATTAAAGACACGTATATCAAAATTATTGGAGAATATAAAGACTGTACGTTTGCAAACAATTGGTTGAAAAAATAAGTTTTAATAAATAAATAAAAAGAGTTAGTTTTATGAATTCATAGAATTAACTCTTTTTAATTTTAAATACATTTATAAATGTCTGACGTAGCAGCAATTCACAATTTAGTTCAAAAAAGAAACGAATTAAAAAAAGAAATAGCGAAAATTATTGTAGGGCAAGACGCCGTTGTAGATCAAATTTTACTTTGTATATTTTCTGGGGGACACGCACTTTTAATTGGAGTTCCAGGTTTGGCAAAAACCTTAATGATAAATACTTTATCTCAGGCTTTAGGGCTAGATTTTAAAAGAATTCAGTTTACGCCAGATTTGATGCCTTCTGATATTTTAGGAAGTGAGATTTTGGATGAAAATAGAAACTTCAAATTCATTAAAGGACCAATTTTTTCTAATATTATTTTGGCGGATGAGATAAACAGAACACCTCCAAAAACACAGGCTGCTTTGCTTGAAGCCATGCAGGAAAGATCGGTTACAATTGCAGGACAGCATCACAAATTAGATTTGCCTTATTTTGTTTTGGCAACTCAAAATCCTATTGAGCAGGAAGGAACTTATCCTTTGCCGGAAGCTCAATTGGACCGTTTTATGTTTGCTATTAAATTAGAATATCCAACTTTTGAAGAAGAAGTTCAAGTTGTGAAACGAACGACTTCTGATGTTAAAACAGAAATTAATCCGTTGTTTACTGCGCAGGAAATTATCGATTTTCAGCATTTAATTCGTAGAATTCCAGTTGCAGACAATGTTATTGAATATGCCGTAACTTTGGTGAGTAAAACGCGTCCTGATAATTCTTTGACAAACGATTTTGTAAAGAATTATTTAGACTGGGGGGCAGGACCAAGGGCTTCGCAAAATTTAATTCTTGCTGCAAAAGCACACGCAGCTTTTAATGGAAAGTTTTCGCCAGATATTGAAGACGTTCAAGCTGTGGCAACGGGTATTTTGAGGCATAGAATTATTAAAAATTATAAAGCTGATGCTGAAGGTATAACAGAAGAGGTAATTATTAAAAAACTAATGTAAAATCTAAAATTTGCATTTATAGAAATCCTGACAATTTATTGTCAGGATTTTTGTTTTCAGAGACTCTAAAAAGGTCTTCAAGATGACGTTTTAAATCCCAACTATAACGTTGTAATTACTTATTTAGAAAGATTCTTTGCGAAAATAGATGTAAAAACTTACTTGCTTTATAACATTGAATTTCGACTTTGTTAAAGAAAAGATTTTTAAATATTAATAATTCATTATTTTAATATTAAATTGATTTTTTAGCAAAAACAAGCACTGAAAATCGTTTTTTAACAATAATAATTTTTGAAAAGGCTTGTTCTATTAAATTTTTTTTAATTATCGTCTTTAATGCTTAAATTTGCCTCAAAAAAATAAATCCGCTTTTATTATGAATATTTATCAGGATTACATTCAAGAAATTGAAGAAAGAAAAAATCAAGGGTTGCACCCTAAACCAATCGATGGAGCTGAATTATTAAGCGAAATCATTTCCCAAATTAAAGATGCAGATAACGCACATCGCGAAGACTCTCTTAAGTTTTTTATTTACAATACATTACCTGGTACTACAAGTGCTGCAGGTGAAAAAGCAAAGTTTTTAAAAGAAATTATTCTTGGTCAATCAGTAGTAAAAGAAATCACTCCGGCTTTTGCTTTTGAGTTGCTTTCACACATGAAAGGTGGACCATCTATCGAAGTATTATTAGATTTGGCTTTAGGTAATGACGCTGCAATTGCAAAAGAAGCGGCGAAAGTACTAAAAACACAAGTTTTCCTTTACGAAGCAGATACAGATCGTTTGGTAGAGGCATTCAAAAATGATAATGCAATTGCAAAAGAAATCCTTGAGAGTTATGCTCAAGCAGAGTTCTTTACAAAACTTCCAGAAGTAGCAGACGAAATTAAAGTGGTTACTTTTATTGCTGGTGAAGGTGATATTTCAACAGATTTACTTTCTCCAGGAAATCAAGCTCACTCTCGTTCAGATCGTGAACTTCATGGTCAGTGCATGATTACTCCTCAAGCGCAACAAGAAATTAAAGCGTTACAAGCACAACATCCTGATAAAAGCGTAATGTTAATCGCTGAAAAAGGAACAATGGGAGTTGGTTCTTCTAGAATGTCAGGTGTAAATAACGTGGCGCTTTGGACAGGAAAACAAGCAAGCCCTTATATTCCATTCGTAAATATTGCTCCAATTGTTGGTGGAACAAACGGAATTTCTCCAATTTTCCTAACAACTGTTGACGTTACTGGTGGTATTGGTTTAGACCTTAAAAACTGGGTTAAAAAAGTTGATGCGGAAGGAAATGTTATTCGTAATGAAAATGACGAACCAATTCTTGAGCAAACTTATTCTGTTGCTACAGGAACTGTTTTAACTATCAATATTAAAGAGAAAAAACTTTATAACGGAGATCAGGAATTGATCGACATTTCTAAAGCATTTACTCCTCAAAAAATGGAGTTTATCAAAGCGGGTGGTTCTTATGCTATCGTATTTGGTAAAAAACTTCAAACATTAGCAGCTAAAGTTTTAGATATTGAGGCTCCGCTTGTATATGCTCCTTCAAAAGAAGTTTCTCACGAAGGACAAGGTCTTACAGCAGTTGAGAAAATCTTCAATAAAAATGCTGTTGGAATTGCGCCAGGTAAAGTATTACACGCTGGTTCTGATGTTCGCGTTGAAGTTAACATTGTAGGGTCTCAAGATACTACTGGTCTTATGACTGCTCAGGAATTAGAATCTATGGCAGCTACTGTGATTTCACCAATCGTTGATGGTGCTTACCAATCAGGTTGTCATACTGCTTCAGTTTGGGATAAAAAAGCGCAAGCAAACATTCCTAAATTGATGAAATTCATGAACGATTTTGGTTTGATCACAGCTCGTGACCCAAAAGGTGTTTATCATGCAATGACTGACGTTATCCACAAAGTACTTAACGATATTACTATTGACGAGTGGGCAATCATTATTGGTGGTGACTCTCATACAAGAATGTCAAAAGGTGTTGCTTTTGGTGCTGACTCAGGAACTGTTGCTCTTGCATTGGCTACTGGAGAAGCTTCAATGCCAATTCCAGAATCTGTAAAAGTTACTTTCAAAGGAGATATGAAAGGGTATATGGACTTCCGTGATGTTGTTCATGCTACTCAAGCTCAAATGCTTCACCAATTTGGAGGAGAAAATGTATTCCAAGGAAGAATCATTGAGGTTCACATTGGAACATTAACTGCTGACCAAGCATTTACATTTACAGACTGGACTGCAGAGATGAAAGCTAAAGCTTCTATCTGTATTTCTGAAGACGATACTTTAATCGAATCATTGGAAATTGCAAAAGGTAGAATCCAGATCATGATCGACAAAGGAATGGATAACGACAAACACGTTCTTCAAGGATTGATCAACAAAGCTGATAAGAGAATTGCTGAAATTAAATCGGCAGAGAAACCAGCTTTAACTCCAGATGCAAATGCTAAATATTATGCTGAAGTTGTAGTTGATTTGGATCAAATTGCTGAGCCAATGATCGCCGATCCAGACGTAAACAATGCTGACGTTTCTAAAAGATATACGCACGATACTATCAGACCATTATCTTTCTATGGTGGAGAGAAAAAAGTAGATCTTGGATTTATTGGTTCTTGTATGGTTCATAAAGGAGATATGAAAATCCTTGCTCAAATGTTGAAAAACGTAGAGGCACAAACAGGAAAAGTAGAATTTAATGCTCCTCTTGTAGTTGCTCCTCCAACTTATAACATTGTTGATGAGTTGAAAGCAGAAGGTGACTGGGAAGTTTTACAAAGATACTCTGGTTTCGAATTCGACGATAATGCTCCAAAAGGTGCTGCACGTACAGAATACGAAAATATGTTGTATTTAGAGCGCCCAGGATGTAACCTTTGTATGGGTAACCAAGAAAAAGCAGCTAAAGGAGATACTGTAATGGCAACTTCAACTCGTCTTTTCCAAGGTAGAGTTGTAGAAGATAAAGAAGGTAAAAAAGGAGAATCATTGCTTTCTTCTACACCAGTTGTAGTTTTGTCTACAATTTTAGGAAGAACTCCAACATTAGCGGAATATACAACTGCGGTTGAAGGTATTAACTTGACTAAATTTGCACCTTCTAATAAATCGTTAGTAATGTAATCTTACGATTATTAATATATCAAAAGCCCGAGCGATAAACTCGGGCTTTTTCTTTTTTAACTCTCCTATTTTTTGTAACTTGTCATGTTCAAAATAAAATAAAAAAACAAAAAATAATATAGAACTTATGGCTTTTGATATCGAAATGATTAAAAAAGTGTACGAAAACATGCCAAATCGTGTTGATAAAGCACGAGAGATTGTTGGACGTCCACTTACGTTGACAGAGAAAATTTTATACAACCACCTTTGGGACGGAAATCCGACAAAGGCTTTTGGAAGAGGAGTTGATTATGTTGATTTTGCACCAGACCGCGTAGCTTGTCAAGATGCAACTGCTCAGATGGCATTATTGCAGTTTATGCATGCTGGAAAATCTAAAGTGGCAGTTCCTACAACGGTTCACTGTGATCACTTGATTCAGGCAAAAGTAGATGCTGTGACTGATTTGGCTAGAGCAAAAACACAAAGTAATGAGGTTTTCGACTTCTTGTCTTCTGTGTCTAATAAATACGGAATAGGTTTCTGGAAACCAGGAGCTGGAATTATTCATCAAGTTGTACTTGAAAATTATGCTTTCCCAGGTGGAATGATGATTGGTACCGATTCTCATACTGTAAATGCAGGTGGATTAGGAATGGTGGCAATTGGTGTTGGTGGAGCAGATGCTGTAGATGTTATGTCTGGAATGGCTTGGGAGCTTAAATTTCCTAAGCTTATTGGAGTTAAGTTAACAGGTAAATTATCTGGTTGGACTGCTCCTAAAGATGTTATTCTTAAAGTTGCAGGTATTCTTACTGTAAAAGGAGGTACTGGGGCAATCGTTGAATATTTTGGAGAAGGTGCTACCGCTATGTCTTGTACAGGTAAAGGAACTATCTGTAATATGGGGGCCGAAATTGGAGCGACAACTTCAACTTTTGGTTACGATGATTCAATGAGCCGTTACCTTCGTTCGACAAATAGAGCAGAAGTGGCTGATGCTGCGGATAAAATTGCTCCTTACTTAACTGGAGATCCAGAAGTGTACGCTAATCCAGAAAAGTACTTTGATCAAGTTATTGAGATTAACTTATCTACATTAGAACCACACTTAAATGGTCCTTTTACTCCAGATTTGGCTACTCCTATTTCTAAAATGAAAGATGAAGCAGTTAAAAATAATTGGCCTTTACAAATTCAAGTGGGTCTAATTGGTTCTTGTACAAACTCTTCTTATGAAGATATTTCTCGTGCGGCTTCATTGGCAAGACAAGTTGCTGATAAAAATTTAAAAACAAAATCGCAGTTTACAATCACTCCAGGTTCTGAAGTTGTCCGTTCTACCATCGAAAGAGATGGTTTTATTGACACTTTCCATAAAATTGGGGCAACTGTTTTTGCTAATGCCTGCGGACCATGTATTGGTATGTGGGATAGAGAAGGAGCAGAAAAAGAAGAAAGAAATACAATTGTTCACTCTTTCAACCGTAACTTCTCAAAACGTGCAGATGGCAATCCAAATACGTTAGCCTTTGTAGGGTCTCCAGAGTTGGTTACAGCTTTGGCTATCGCGGGCGATTTAAGTTTTAATCCATTGACAGATAAATTGATCAATGAAGATGGAGAAGAGGTAATGCTTGATGAACCAACAGGAGATGAACTTCCTGCTAAGGGTTTCTATGCTGAAGATCCAGGTTTTCAAGCTCCAGCAGAGGATGGTTCAAACGTTCAGGTAGTAGTTAATCCAGCTTCAGAGCGCTTGCAGTTATTAGCTCCATTTGATGCTTGGGATGGTAAAAATATTACAGGTGCTAAATTATTAATCAAAGCCTTTGGAAAATGTACCACAGATCATATTTCTATGGCCGGACCTTGGTTGCGTTTCCGTGGACACTTAGATAATATTTCAAACAATATGTTGATCGGAGCTGTAAATGCTTACAATCAAAAAACGAACTCAGTTAAAAACCAATTAACTGGTGAATATGATGCTGTTCCTGCAGTAGCTCGTGCGTACAAAGCAGCAGGAGTTCCGTCTATTGTAGTTGGAGATCATAACTATGGAGAAGGCTCTTCTCGTGAGCACGCTGCTATGGAACCTCGTTTCTTAGGAGTTAAAGCGGTATTGGTAAAATCTTTTGCTCGTATCCATGAAACCAACCTTAAAAAACAAGGTCTTTTGGGGTTGACTTTTGCAAATGAAGCAGATTATGATAAAATCCAAGAAGATGACACAATTAACTTCTTAGATTTAACAGAATTTGCTCCAGGAAAACCATTAACTATTGAGTTTGTTCATGCAGATGGCACAAAAGATATTATCTTAGCGAACCATACATACAACGAAGGTCAAATAGGCTGGTTTGTTGCAGGTTCTGCATTAAATTTAATTGCTGCTGGAAAGGCTTAATATTTAGATTTTATATATTGAAAGCTCTGTGAAAACAGAGCTTTTTTTGTTTTGGTGCAAAATTTATATAGATAAAATTAATTCCTGTTTGCTAAATTATTTTCCGATAAAACCCTAACTCGGTAAGGTCGTGTAGTGTCAAACTCATTAATAGAGATGCTATACACTTTTGATGAAGGAGAGGTATAGTAATTGGTGAAATCATATCCTCCAATAATGTATAATTTGTCATTAGTAAAATGCATTGCGGCAGATTTTAGCTCAAGCTTAATATAGTACTCTTTGATTAGCTTCGATTTTATATTGTAAACGAACAGTTTTCCATCTTCAAACATATAAATAGTTTCATCATTGAATGTAACTGACGGATTTTCGAGTCGACAAAGCAAAGTTGCTTCACTTTTCCAGCTTTCATTTGTTAAATCAAAACTTTGGATCTCAGAAAAGCTTCTATTGTTGGCATTACCAATTGTAAATATTTTATCACCAATCAAAACTCCCTTTACTTCTTGGGCTACGGGCATTTTTTCTAGCTCATACCATAAACCAGAAGTTAAATTGTACAAATGTACTTTATCAGTAAAAGTTTTTATGCCGCTTTCAGTCGATCTTATTGAGCCACCCATAACAATGATGTTATCCTTATAAGTGAAAGAAGCAAAGTTTATAGCTTGATGTGGATTTGTTTTATCAATTGCAAGTATATTTGTGTTTAGATCAAAAACTTCAATTTCGTTATCTAAATATTCGCGTTTTTTAATGAGTGGCGTTTTTTTTCCTCCTAAAATATAAAGGGTATTGTTGTAAAAATTTACATTATGATAAGCCCTTTTTTTTAAGTTTTGATTTGATTTCTCCCACAAATCTGTTTTTGGATCATAAACAAATAGATTTCCCTTGAAGAAAATTCTTTCAGCAGGATCGCCTCCAAGTTCTAGAAGATATCTATTTCCAAAACCAGGGTCGCTAAATCTGGTAGGATCACCACCGATGTTTTTTCCTTTAATAGTAGTTAAAATATTCCATTGTTCGCTATTATCACCTCCAACAACATAGATCTTGCCATTTGCTAATACAGAACCAAAAGAATAAATGCCATACTCTAAAGATGATAGTTCTGTAAAGTCAAGTTTGGATTTTAATTTTGACCATTTGGTATTGTTGACATTTACATTCTTTAAGGTTTCAATATCTTCTTCAAGCAAAATAGTATAATTTGATTTTTTTAAATCTATAACTGAAATTTTTGTTGCAATGTATCCGATATGGGAAATTTGAAGAGTATCGTTTGCATTTATTTTTTTATTCAATGCAAATTCTCCTTTGTTGTTTGTTAAAGTTCCAATTTGAGTGCCCAATGCATATATATTGGTGTCTTCTATTGGTAAATTAGTGATTTTAGATCGAACAATTCCGCTTATTGTTTGCGCATTTGTAATAAAGGGTAATAACAAGATAATGTATAGTAGTTTTTTCACAATCGGATATAAATTTATTTTGTTTCAAAATCCTTTTAAAAATACAAAAAAATGGATTCAATTTTTCAGGTAAGAATATTTAATAGAGGTAATTTTAGTGTTAAAATATTTGAGTAAAATATAAAAGGTGCAGAATTTTTTACTTCACACGTTTTGTAAATGTTTCTTGTCTTTACGTTTTAATTGTGTCTTAAAAGATATAAAGATTCCTTATATTCAATAAAAAATGCCTTGTATTTCAAGGCATTTTTTATTTTGATATTTCACATTTGAATTATGTTGCTAAAACTAGTTTCTTTGTGCTACATTATTTTGTGATAAGATTCTAACGCGGCTTGGTCTTGTGGTTTCAAGCTGATCTATAGAAATGCTATATACTTTTTCTGATGGAGTTTTTATATATGTTGTAAATGTGTGGCCTCCGATAATGTATAATTTGTCATTTAAAAAATGCATTGTGGCTGATTTTAGCTCAAGCTGAACAAGATACTCTTTAATTTGCTTCGATTTTACATTGTAAGCCAATAATTTTCCATCCTCAAATAGATAAATTGTGTTGTTGTCAGAAGCGATTGCTGGATTTTCTAAACGTGAGAACAAAGTTGTTTCCTTTTTCCAAGTTTCGCTTGTTAAATCAAAACTCTGAATTTCAGAGAAACTTTTGCTGTCAGTATTGCCAATTGTGAAGATCTTATCCCCAATCAAAACTCCTTTTACTTCTTTTGCATCAGGCATTTTTGCAAGTTCATACCATAAACCAGAAGTGATATTATACATGTGGACTTGGTCAGTAAATATTTTTTGATTTTTTTCATTTGATTTTATTGAGCCACCGATCACAATAATGTTGTCTTTGTAAACGAAAGAAGCAAAATCTGCAGCCTTATGAGGATTGGTTTTGTCAATTGCAATGGTTTTTTTGTTAATATCAAACACTTCAATTTCATTATCTAAATATTCATTTTTTTTGTTTGTAGATAGTCTTTTACCTCCTAAGATATAAAGTGTGTTATCGTAATAATTTATATTGTGATAAGCTCTTTTTTTAAATTTTTCAGCCGATTTTACCCATGTATCTGTTTTTGGATCGTATATTAATAAATCGCCGTTGTAAAAGTTTTTACTGCCTTGAAAGCCTACTAATTGCAAGTATTTTTGTTCAAATTTAGGATCTTCGCTATCTATGCCTTTTTCTTTTAAAGTGTGTAACGCGTTTGATTCTTCACTGCTATCACCGCCGACCACATAAATCTTATCATTTATTACTGTAGAGCCAAAAGAATATATTCCTGTTTCTAAAGATGCAAGTTGGGTAAAATCAAGTTTCGATTTTAATTTCACTTTTCGACTTGTAATGTCTACATTACTTAAGGTTTCAATATCTTCTTCAAGCGAAATAGTATTGTTTGATTTCTTTAAATCTTTAACCGCAATTTTTATCGTGATGTAGCCAATATGAGAAACCTGAAGCGTATCGTTTGCTTTTATCTTATTATTTAATGAAAACTCCCCAATCTCATTCGTTAAAGTTCCAATTTGAGTGCGTAATGCATATATATTGGTATCTTCTATTGGCAAATTGGTGTTTTGAGATTTAACGATTCCGCTTATAGTTTGCGCATTTACAATAAAAGGCAGTAAAATGACAATGTAGAGTAGTTTTTTCACGATAATAAGTTTTTGGTAAGGTTAAATTTAATCAAAAAAACATGTCTTTTTTATAAAAAGCTGCTTTTCAAAAAGTTGGCTCAATTTCTATGCCGAGGCTGTTAATTTGAAGTAAAATAATTGTTAAAAATATCGATTTTTTTACTTTAATAAGTTAAATTCGCCTTTTAGGCAATATATTTGTCTTTTTTGAGTTGAGATTAATGTGAAATTTAAAGAAAGTGTAAAAACTTTAATAATAGAGTATGGTTTATCGGTTAATAATAGTATTGTTTTTTTTCAGTGTTGGAGCTTTTGCGCAGGATAATTTTATTAAGCACAAAATTTCAAAAGGAGAAAATCTTTCAGTTATTGCCAAAAAATATGGGGTGAAAGTAAAAGATATTGCAGATGCAAATCCAAATGCTCCTAAAATATTAAAATTAAATTCGACACTCTTAATTCCAAATAAAAACAAAAATACTACAAAGGCAAAACCTAAAAATGTTGAAGTTGCTGTAGCTGATAATTATAATGCTCCATCTAATACTTCAGGAATTCATGAAGTGGCATCTAAAGAAACGCTCTGGGGAATTGCTAAAAAATATAATCTTTCTGTTGATGATCTAAAGAAAGCAAATCCGCTTTTAGAAAAAGAAGGCTTAAAAATTGGCCAGCAAATTGCCATTCCTTCTAATAATGACGTGGCTTTGGCAGATGAAAAGCAACCTGAAACTTCTACTGAAGTCATTTCAACAGATGTGGAACTTGTGAGGGAAGTTAAGGCTAAAGAAACAAAATATGGTATTTCGAAGGAATATGGTATTACGGTTGCTGAGTTAGAACGCCAGAATCCTTCGGTCAAAAGAAAAATGCCAGTTGGATATCTATTAAAAATTCGTGTTCCAAAAGAAAAAGCAGATGCAATTCAGGCAACACAGACGCCACAAGAACCAAACGTTCAGACAGAAGTTGCTTCTAATCAAGTAGCAGAAACTCTTCCAGAGATAAAAAAGGATTCTTCTTTTGTTAGAACAATAGGAAATCATTCTGAGTTAATAGAACAGCTTATTGCTAATGCTACTGGAAATATCGGAACAAGATACAGATCGGGTGGTACAACTAAAGCTGGTTTTGATTGTTCAGGTTTAATGATTTGCACATTTAATAACTTTGATATTAAATTGCCAAGAAGTTCTATAGAACAATCACGTATAGGAACAAAAGTAAGTGCGGAAGAAGCTCAAAAAGGAGATTTGATTTTCTTTAGAACTAATGGTCGACGCCACATAAACCATGTGGGAATGATAGTAGAAGTAGCAGAAGGAGGCGAAATTAAATTTGTTCACTCATCAACACACGGTGGGGTAATTATTTCTTCTACAAAAGAACCATACTACACGAGAGCTTTTTCTCAAGTAAATCGTGTTTTAAATTAAACCTGAAGAAAAGTATTCGTCAATATTTCTAATCTAAAAGGTTTATTCCAGAAGTCAGACACATATTTGTTTGCTTTAACTTTTTTAATTTCATCAGTATCCAAAGTTGAAGAAAGCACGAAAATTTCAGTTCTTGCTTTTACATCTTCTGGTAATTTGTCAAATTCTTCCAAAAATTCAAAGCCATTCATAATAGGCATTTGAATGTCTAAAAGAATAATCAGCGGATTTGTGGTCTGATTCTTTATAAGCCAATCAATTCCTTCCTTTCCATTATTGGCAATACAGACAGGGTTAATATCGAGTCCTTTTTTAAGGAGTTTTTTAGTGACAAATTGGTCAATCAAATTGTCTTCTATGATTACAAATTGAGATCTATATGGCATATGAATTTGGTATTGTTACTATAAATTTACTTCCAACACTGCTTTCTGAGAAAACAAAAATATCTCCTCTAATATTTTCAACGGCTTCTTTTACAATATATAAGCCAAGTCCAGAACCTTTGTTTTTATTTGTTCCAAAATACATGTCGAAAATGTTAGCTTTATGATCGTCATGAATGCCTATTCCGTTATCTGTTACTTCAATTTTATTTAAACCTTCACTAAAATAAGTTTTTATTGTGATAAACATTTCTTGTTTGTTGCAATCCGCATATTTTATAGCATTGGAAAGCAGATTGTTGATAATGATTTTTAAGCGGAGACCATCACTTTCGATCTGATCAACCATAAGTTCTTGGGTAAATTTAATTCTGTTTGCGTTTTCAATATGCATTAACTGTAGAATAGCTTCATTGCATAGCTCTTTTAAACTTACTGGTTCCATGATCACTTCTTTTCTTTTATTTTTAGAGTAATCAATAATATCGCTAATAAACTGATCTTGTCTGGCAAGACTTTGATGCATCATTTGGAGGTAAGTTCGAACTTGCCGCACATCATCCTCCAATGCTGTAATTTCAATAAGTCCCTTTAATGAAGTTATCGGTGATCTCAAATCGTGCGAAGCACTGTAAACAAATCGGTCCAATTCGCGATTTACAATAATAAGATTTTCATTTTTCACGTCAGTTTCTTTCTTTGAAACCAATAATCTTTTGACCATAATCGAATAATACATGCAAACGCTACAAATGATAATCAAAATGAAAACGATGTTTGTAATAATTAAAAAGTCTTTTATTTTTCGAGTTCCTTCTCCTAATGTGTTTGAAAAATTGCGTTCATTAATAGTTAGTTGATCGCTTATTGCACTAATTTCTTTTAAGTATTTTTTTTGATCTTCAGGAGTTAATAAATTATGCTTGATTTTTGCGTTAATCTGTTGTCCAATGACAAACAAATTGAAAATTAACTTATCTCCTTGTCCCCATTCGTGTATAGCTTTAGATAAAAAGCTTACATTTTTGAAATTTTCAAATAGCCAAATAATATCGTCTAAGTCATCTTCTTTATTTCGTCCAATTAAAAAACCTTCTCTAGCAACTTTATTGTCTCCAGCTTTCAAAAGAGTAATTCTTGCAATGCCATCTCCTTGAGGTACTTTTAATTCCTCTAGATATAATTTCCATTGAGTGGGACTCTTGGTAAATAAATATGTAATTAAATGTCTTGATGCATCTTTTTGTCCTTTTGAATAATGAGATTCACCGTTTACATAAGCTCTATTGGCAGATAGGATTTTAATAGTAAAAAAATTGATACATATTAATAGGGCACATGATATAAAAACTATTAAAATAAGAATGAAAACATTTGGAAAACGAAAGTTTTTTAAAGCTTGCAATTTAGACATAATCTTAAAATTAGTAGGTTAATAAAAAAGTGCCTTATGCGTGTTTTTGTTAGCGAGAATAAATAATTATGGGCAAATTAATCTATTGCTAAAAATTAAACACTTGTTAAAATATTTTGCTTTTATAAATGCTATTGAAATCATTATCTCAAATATAATAAAAATTATCCTATAATTTTTGTAAAAAATAATCGTGAAAAAAAAATATTTTCTATTTATTCTTTATTTTGTTTAACTTATTGGTTTTTAGAAACTTGTCTTATTTTAATGGAATTTTTAACAATTTAAAAAATTAAAATAAGAGATTTTGCAATCAATTTTGAGTAGAAAAGGAGAATCAGAGAAGACTTAGGACAGAAAATAATAATGCTTTATTTTGTTTAAAGATTACGGATTGATTTTATCGTTTTTTTTTTGTTAGAATTTAGCATAAATAATCAATCTTCTAAAAGCATATATCGATGGGACAGTTGGGAAATATGTGTCTATTCTATTCTTAAATTCGGCTGTTAATAATGCAAACTCTTGTTCTTTTAATCTTTCTTGATAAACAGTTAATGCTGACCCTGAAATAAAATCGAAAAAGTCATCTTTTTTATTGGAAATTAAAGGATAAACTTTCTCATAAAGAGTCAAATCTTTGCCACCATTTTCGAAAAGGATTTTAGCATATTCATCTAAAGTAAGTACGGGAGAAGGACGTGTCCAGTTTTTAAGGTACGATGCAAAAGGCTCTTCTTGCACCAATTGAAAAAGTATTTTATTAAGAATGTTTTCATTTTGCTGTGGCATTTGGACCGCTAGTTGCCCGCCTGGATTGATCCGCGAAATAATTTTCGGAAAAAGGTCATTATGATTATCAATCCATTGCAATGCTGCATTCGAGAAAACTAAATCCCATTTGGTTTCGTCTTTAATTTGTTCCAGAATTGTGATTTCTTCAAATTTAAGATTTTCATGGGTTGGTGCTTTTGCCAACATTTCTGCAGAATTATCAATGCCAAGAACAGTTGGATTGGTGAGTTTTTGGAACAATTTTTTGGTAAGCTCGCCTGTTCCACAGCCTAAATCAATAACTTTAAGATTGGGTTTGTCAATAATATGACTTGTAAGATCATCAAAAGGTTTAGAACGTTCTTCTTTAAATTCGTTGTATTTTTTAGGATCCCAAGTCATGATGTTGTTTTTATTTAAAATTAAGTAAAAATTCTAATGCTTCAAAACAAATGATAAATGTAGTTTCTGGAAAGTTTTTATCTTTTCAAGTAAGTATTTTACTTACGAATTCAAGCGCTCAATTATATAAAAAAAAACTGCAAAAATATTTTGCAGTTTTTCAAATTCTATAAATTAAAATTATTCAGATGTTTCAAGTGGTCCTAGTGTAACTACAGTTGCTGTTGTAGTAGGACATCCGTTATTGAAATAAAATGTCGCTGAACACGCTATGTCTGGTGAACATTGTTGATTACGAAATGGTAAATTTATTTTGTTGTTAGTTAAAATATATGGGTATGTTAATGTGCCTTGACTTTGGTTGTATAAGCTACTTGGATTGGTAACCGTAAATTTAGTTCCGTCTGACAGGCTTAGGTCTATTTTAGTAATATGTTCCCAAGTAATTTTGCAATTATTAGCAGTAGGAAGTGCTATTTCAAGGCTTCCTCCAGCGCTTCCCGTGCCGCTTCCTCTACAAATATATGATGCAGAAAGAATTGGGGTACAGCAAGCCAATTTTGTCACATTTACAGTTGACTGGCAAAATGAAGCTCCAGGTCCAGTTCCTCCAGCGGTAATCTGCCCTCCTGTAAAATTATTTCCAAATTTAACCGTTATTGTTGATCCGGTATTTGAAAGTAATTGAATGTTTACTGGGTCGTTTGTACTCCATTGGATATCACTTGGAACTCCAGTAGTATTTGTATAAGTGTATGTTACTTGCGAACCTGCAAAAACTTCAGAAGTTCCTGCAACTGATATTGATGGACTTGTAATATCACAGGTAGTTTGTGCTGCTTTACTTGTTAGTGAATTAGTTTTGGACTCTTCTTTGGAAGTTTTAGCAGTTTGTTTCTCGTTCTCATCATTTGAGCAAGCAAGAAAAGTTGCGCTTGTTAGCAGTGAAATGAAAGCAATACTTAGATAAATTTTTAAATTTTTCATAATTTATTATTTCCCTTTTGTGACATAATTGCCTTTAACGACGAAAACTTTAGGTACTAGATTTGGGTTAAGTTGTTCCGCCTTCCAGATTTTAACTTTAGATTTTACAATCCGCTCAATAATTTATTTTCAGCTATATCAAAGTACCTGAAATTACTATTGAAACGTTAGGTTAAATTTCTGAATTTATTAATTGATTAAAGCTTATATTTTGTTTGTGATAGCTGAATATTTTGTAAAAATATACCTCTGTATGTCTCAAATTTATGTAAATTAAATATTACAACATTACGTAAAGCCGTAAAGAGTAAGTTTTTATATGGTTTTTTTATCTTTTTTAAAAAATTAGCAGTGAAGATTAAGATTTCAGAAAAAAGTATATCTTTAGCCAACCTAAACCAATAAAAATGCAAGAAAACGACCAAGAACATTTTAAAAGAGAACTCGGCCTCTTAGACGGAACCATGCTTGTGGTTGGCTCTATGATCGGATCCGGGATATTTATCGTAAGCGCAGATATTGCCCGACAAGTAGGATCGGCAGGATGGCTTACATTAATCTGGCTTTTGTCTGGATTTATTACTGTTGTAGCAGCAGTTAGTTACGGCGAATTAAGTGCTATGTTTCCTAAAGCAGGTGGGCAATATGTTTACCTGAAAGAAGCTTACAACAAACTAATAGCCTTTTTATACGGCTGGAGTTTTTTTGCTGTTATTCAGACAGGTACTATTGCAGCTGTCGGAGTAGCTTTTTCTAAATTTGCTGCTTATTTGTATGAGCCCTTAAGTGACGAAAATATTCTTTACGAATTGGGGGCTTTTAAGTTAAATGCGGCTCAGCTGGTTTCGATTTTTACAATTATTGTGCTAACTTTTATTAATAGCCGTGGTGTTAAAAACGGAAAAGTTTTGCAAACCGTTTTAACAATAATTAAAATTTTATCTCTTGTTGGATTAGTCATTTTTGGATTAACGCTTGCTGCGAAATCTTCTGTTTGGGATGCTAACTGGGCAGATGGATGGAGTACAAGAACATTTGATAAGGAAAGCAGTTCATGGCTTCCAATTAGCGGAACTGCTTTAATTTCTGGAATTTCAGCAGCAATGGTAGGATCATTATTCTCTAGTGATGCTTGGAATGGTGTAACTTTTATCGCTGGCGAAATTAAAAATCCGAAACGAAATGTAGGTCTTAGTCTGTTTCTAGGGACTTTTATTGTGACATCTCTGTATGTTGTGACAAATCTTATGTATTTGGCTGTAGTTCCGTTCGATGAGATTGCAACAGCAAAATTCGATCGTGTTGCAGTTGTAGCTTCAGATTATATTTTTGGAAATGTTGGAGCGTTGATTATCGCAATTATGATTATGATTTCTACTTTTGCCTGTAACAACGGATTAATTATGGCGGGTGCGAGAGTATATTATACTATGGCAAAAGATGGTTTGTTTTTCAAAAAAGCTGCTACTTTAAATAGTTCTAGTGTTCCGGCATGGGCACTTTGGGCACAATGTTTTTGGGCATCTGCTTTGTGTCTTACAGGAAAATATGGCGATCTGTTAGATTTTGTAATTATCATTGTATTGATTTTCTATATCTTGACGATTTACGGAATTTTTATTCTTAGAAAAAAGATGCCAGATTTAGAAAGGCCTTATAAAGCATTTGGGTATCCGTTTTTACCAATGCTATATATCATTGTAGCGACAGCAATTTGCGTATCGCTATTAATTACAAAATTCTCAACTTGTGGATGGGGAGTATTAATTATGCTAACTGGAATTCCAGTTTACTATTTGACAAAGCCAAACGAATAATATTTTTAAGTTGAAAAAACTACTTAATAAAAAAGCATCTTGATTTTCAAGATGCTTTTTTATTTTGAGTATGATTTAATTATCAGAAAGATCATTAGTAATTCTTTCTTCTGTTGGTCTTAGGAAAAGAAGGTATACAATTAGAAAAATTCCGAATATTATAAAATCAGGGTTAAGAAATAAAATGATAAAAGCTGCGCCTTCTAAAACTGCCCATCGCATAATTGAGGCTGTTTGATAAATTGGTAGTTTATTTTCGAGTTTTAGTTTCGGATCAATTTGTTTTAATTGCGCCTTAAATAATATACTGCTCAAAACAAAGGCTAGAACTGGTATTGCAAGATAAATTATGGAAGCAGAATCAATAATAGGAAAGTGTAATTTTTCTAACGAAAGATCTCCAATAATGAAATAAGCGATAATTGTTCCTGCGCAAATACCAAAATGAATGATCTGTAAAGTTCTAATTTTTTCGGTCATGATGTGGTTAGATTTGAGGTTGATTATGCAAGTTAAGGCTAATTCTTTTTAAATAAATAAATTATGATTGCATTTTGTCGAATAGAATAATCTGTAAACAAAAAAAGACACTATAAATTAGTGTCTTTTGAATGTAAATAATCGTTGTAAACTTAGTTATATTGTAACCGGTTCATCAACAGATTTTATAGTTGAATTAATAATAGACAAAGTAATTGGATCAGTTTCTCCAGAGAAGAAAGCGTCCAAAATTTCTTGAAATATAGGATTTGCATTCTCAACTAAAGAAAACAAAGTCATGCATGAGCGTAATTTTCGAGCATCTAAATCTCCAAAAATCCCATCAGCTGATTTCATTTTAAAAGTTAATAATAATTCTGAAATCTCGATTAAATGCTTTCCTAAAATTGGATGTTCCAAATAATCTGTAGCTTCTTTTAAGTCATTAATGGCATAAAGATTTGCAGTATCGCTTTTTCCTAAGCCTTTTATTTGCGGGAAAATGAACCACATCCAGTGTGTTTCTTTTTTCCCTTTACTGATTTCAGAAAGAGCGGTAAGATAAAGTTTGTTCTGTGCGTCTAAGAAACGCGCTAAATCATTGTTCGAATAAGCCATTACGGTGTTGTATTTTAAAAAAGGTTGCAAAAATAGTAAAAAAGATAGGTTTTGCCTAGTAAAAGGTTCATATAGTGCATGTTTTAACTTTTTAAAGAAGGAATATCTTACGTTGTTTTGAAGAAAAAATACTTCTTTTTAAAGATTCAATGCAATAAAAATCAAAGATTTCGATTGGTTCTTCTAAAGGTAAGATTGATCCTTGGCAAAACATCGCGAGCTGTTTTCGGAACTTGATGCTGCCAAAAACTATTAGTAGTTCCAGCCATAAGTAAGAAAGATCCATGATGGAGCGGAATCTCAATTGGCGGAATTTCTTTCCTGAATTTATGGCGAAGTTTAAACATTCTTGTTTCCCCAAAAGTAACAGAAGCAATAACAGGATTTGGTCCCGTATTATGTTCTCGGTCGCTATGCCAGCCTACGCCATCATTTCCGTTTCGATATAAATTGAGCAGGACGGCATTAAAATCAAGTTGTGTTTCTTTTTCCACACGTCCTCTAATTTTTAATAATTCATAAGTCCAATCTGGACCTTTTGGATCTGCGCCTTCATTATCTTTGTCTTCGTACCATGCAATCATTCTAGGAACTGTATAAGTTTTATCGTAAACCTCCATTTCATGTTCTCTCCATTTGGTCTTGCGAAGTATTCTCTCATAAAAAGAATCAGATTCTTCTTTGGTGAAGAAGTTATCGATTAAAATTAATTCAGAATCTGGAATGTCAAATATTTTTTTTCCTCCCAAACCTGTAGTAAATAATTCGGTGTCGCTAAATAGTGTCATAATTTAGATCTTAGTTTTACAGCTCTATTTTATTTGTATTCGGTTTAGGAAATAAAAAGTTGTTTATTAAAGAATACTTTACGAGGATATTTTTCGGCGTAAGCAAAAATTAACTGATCAATATATTGATTGCTTTTATAAGGTGTAACGTAATTTTTAACTTCATCAGAATCGTTGATGGCTACATCTCTTGAAATATATCCCATTCCGTAAAAATGACCGTTTTCTATCCAGATACAACTTCTTTCGTCTGCAGATCGTCCCTTGTCTATAATGGCAAAACTTGGTCTGTTATTCAATAAAAAAGTAATAGCATTATCGACTTGTTCATTGTGAAGCGAAACATCTGGCAATTCTTTTATTTCATTGTTATAGAAAAAATCACCTTCTTCAGGTCTTGAATATTTACAGAAGCGATGGTCAATTTCAAATTGTTCTGCAAGACTTCGCAAGAAATGAATACCAGTATGTTGGTTGTTGAATTCATGAATACAAGTCTGAAATTTGCTCATTTTCCCGATTGCCAGATATTTATAGCCATTTCTGGCTTCGTATTGATAAATGCCAAATTTGGCTTCAAAGCGTTTTAAAGCTCTATTATAAGTTGGCCAGAGTTTTTTGATTTCGGTGCATTCTAAAAGAAGTGCCATTAATTCGGTTGCACATACTTCAAAGGAAATTCCGTGAATATCTCTTAAAAAATGTTGCCTTTGCGGTTTAATGTTATTTCCTGTAAAATGTGAAGTGACACGTTTTTTTAAGTTAATTGCTTTTCCAACATAAATTACTTTTTTAGCCTGATTATAAAAATAGTAGACACCAGGTTTATCAGGTAAATTATTAAAATCGTCTGCAGGAAGATTTGGAGGCAATCGTTGATCTTCTGCTGTTTTTTTGATCATTTTATCAATTTCTCCGGCATCATCCCATTCTAATAAAAGCGAAAAAAGCAAAGCAGTAGCATCGGCATCTCCACCGGCGCGGTGTCTATTTTCTAAATTGATATTTAAAGAGTTACAAAGATTTCCCAAACTATAAGAACCCAATCCCGGTTTGATTTTTCGCGCAGCGCGAACGGTACAAAGCTTTTTAGCCGACCATTTAAAACCAGCTTGTTCCAATTGATGATGCACAAACGAATAATCGAAATTGACATTATGAGCAACGAATATACGATCTGTAAGCATTTCGAGTACTTTCTCAGAAATGTCATCAAAGATTGGCGCATTGGCAACCATTTCGTTATTGATTCCCGTTAATCCAAAAATAGAAGGAGGTATGTCCTGTTGAGGGTTTACAAGAGTTTCATAACGATCTAGCACATTTTTACCATCATGAATAATGATCGCAATTTCTGTAATGCGGCTGCCACTGGCATTTCCGCCTGTGGTTTCAATATCGACTATAGCATATTCCGTATTTTTCATCTTTATATAACGTAAGTTGTTCTTTAGTTATTTAAAATTTAACACATAGGTTAAAGTTAAATTGGCATCTCTACAAGCTAGTAAACTATTTTTCTATGTGTTAAATCATTGTACTCATTTAAAATTTCATTCGGTGTCTCGGCAGATTAATTTCATGTCCTTGCGGATAAGGCGCACGATGCGTCAAACTCACATCTTCTTTTATTTGATTTTGTGTTCTGTATTGATCTTTTGAATCCATATAACGCGGATCTGGAATAAAAGGCATTTTTGCCATTTTGGTTATTGTAATAGTCGGAAAATGATAATCAACTTCTACAGTTCCTAATAATAAATAACAGCCTCCGCCCTGAAAAGGATATTTTCCTAAACTATCCGGAAAATGTGCCGTATCAAAATAAGTTCCTTCGTGATCGATCCAAGTTCCGAAATACATGGTTCCTTTTTTTGTTGGGACATGTTTTCTGGAAATGAGATACGCCAGCATTCTAACTTGTTTTTTATGATATTGAACCAAATCTTTCGCCATGATATCTCCACGGTGTTTGGTTTGGAGAAGGTCAAAAACAGTACACGAAACGGGGAAACTCAATAATTCGATTTCGTCAAAAGCATCTTCAAAAACGGAACGCTCTAATTTTGGAAGCTTGTATTCTTTAACGGGTTCTTGTAATAATTTCAGATCTCTATTTTCAGGTTTAAAATTATTCAACAGCAGACTGGCAGTTACCAAAAGCTGATTTTTTGTTTTTCCTGTAAAACGAAAAGCATCAATAAAAATCAGGGTTTTAATGCCTTCAATTCCAATTGGAATTCGATTGATAAAATTTTCGAGAGAATTAAAATCTCCTTTTTTATTTCGATCTTCCTCAATTAAATGCGCGATTTTCGATTCTAAACTTTGAATGTGCATAAAACCTAAATAAATATCGGTACCATATAAAGTAGTTTGATATTCGCTTTTATTCACACACGGATTATGAATCGTTCCGCCAGACATTCTTGCTTCATGTACATACACTTCGGTTCTGTAAAATCCGCCTTGATTGTTGATTACCGCTGTCATAAATTCCACAGGATAATTGACTTTCAAGTATAAACTCTGATAACTTTCAACAGCATAAGAAGCTGAGTGTGCCTTGCAGAAAGAATATCCTGCGAAAGATTCAATTTGACGATAAATTTCCTGACTTAAAGTTTCGGGATGTCCTTTTTGTGCACAGCTCGCAAAGAAATTATCTTTTACTTTTTGCAACGCTTCCAAAGATCTTCCTTTTCCCGACATAGCACGACGAAGAATATCACCATCAGGAGCGGGAAGTCCGCCGTAATGCTGGGCAATTTTAATGACATCTTCCTGATAAACCATAATGCCATAAGTCTCGCCAAGCTGTTCCCTAAAAACTTCATGGAAATATTCAAATTGAGTTGGATTATTATGGCGGAAAATATACTCCTTCATCATTCCTGATTGTGCTACTCCGGGACGAATAATAGATGACGCGGCGACAAGAATTTTATAATTATCACAATTTAAACGGCGCAGTAAACCACGCATAGCAGGGCTTTCGATATAAAAGCAGCCAATAGTATGTCCTTTTGCTAAATAAGAATTGCAAACAGCCTCGTCTTTAGAAATGGAAGTGTCGCGAATATTAACTTTTATGCCTCGGTTTTTGGCAATCAGTTTTACGCTGTCGTCAATATGACCAATACCACGCTGACTTAGAATATCAAACTTGTCAAAACCAATTTCTTCGGCAATATGCATATCAAAAAGTACGATTGGAAAACCTTTTGGAGGCATTTCCAAAGGCGTGTAATTGGTAATCGGTTCTTCAGAAATTAGAATTCCACACGCATGCATGCTTCGTTGATTGGGATATTTTCCCATCATTTTCCCATATTCCTGAACCAATTTTACAATTTTATTGGTTGGATGAAGTTCTTCAGGATTTTTTGCCAAAAGATCTAATTCTTCTTTAGGAAGCCCGAAAACTTTTCCAACTTCTCTAAAAATAGATCTGTATTTAAATTCGACATTCGTTCCACAAAAAGCAACGTGATCTTTACCGTATTTTCTGAAGATATATTCTAAAATTGTGTTACGTTCCTGCCGGCTCCAGTCAATATCAAAATCAGGCGGAGTTTTACGGTTGAGGTTTAAAAAACGTTCAAAATAGAGATCGAGTTCAATAGGGCAGATATCGGTAATTCCGAGACAATAGGCAATGATGCTGTTGGCACCGCTTCCGCGACCAATATGCATAAAACCTTGGCTATTGCTATATTGAATAATATCCCAAGTAATTAAAAAATAACCGCTGAATTCTAATTCGTCAATAACTTTTAATTCTTTTTCTACGCGAGCTTTTGCTTCAATATTATCGTTTCCATAACGTTTTTCAAATCCTTCCCAAGCCAATTCGGTCAGTTTTTCTAAATCTTTTTGACGGTTTTCGGTATAGAATTTTTTATTTCTTTTAGCTGAAAAATCATATTGAAAATTGCAATCGTCAATGATACGTTGTGTATTCAAAATGATTTCAGGATATTTTTCATAGAATGGAAGAATCGATTCTACAGGTTTCATTACATCAGAAACTTTACAGTAATCAGCTTCCGAAAGTTTCGATAAAATAATATTCGTATCAATAGCACGAAGCACTTTATGCAGATTGTATTCTTTTTTACTTCTAAAGGTTACAGGTTGTAAAATCACCAT
This sequence comes from Flavobacterium sp. GW823-FHT06G12, assembly GCF_058794775.1. NCBI lineage: Bacteria > Pseudomonadati > Bacteroidota > Flavobacteriia > Flavobacteriales > Flavobacteriaceae > Flavobacterium > Flavobacterium sp. GW823-FHT06G12. Next base: position 18,693 of record NZ_JBXAHE010000005.1, on the reverse strand, counting down.
TTTGGAGATTTTATTTTTATGTTTTGAAGTCAGAAGACTCGAAACTTCTTCAGGACGAACTCCGATAAATTCATTTTCAAAAAGTGTTTCAGGAGCATTCTCTAAAGTATAGATCACAAAAACCGATTCGAATTTTGGAGCACGCAAAGGCAAAGTTTCTCCGCTGAAATTATAATCCGTTAAAAAGCGATTCATTTCAGCTAAACCTTCAGCATTTTTAGCGAGGCCAATATATCGGAATTCATGATTGTATCGAAATTCCATTCCAATCAAAGGTTTTATTTCTTTTTCCTGACACGCTTTTATAAAAGCGTAAATTCCGGTAACGGTATTAATATCTGTTAATGCCATTGCTTTTATACCATGCAAAACGGCTTCGGCAATCAAATCCTTAAGCGGAATTGTGCCGTAGCGTAGAGAATGATAAGAATGGCAATTAAGATACATTATTTCTTGCGTTTTAAGATTTCGTCTTTAGTATTAGGTTTAAAGTGCGCTCCGGCACAGCGCATTACGGCATCAAAACCATAACGGCTTTTCATTTTGTCCATCGCTTCATAAAGTGAAAGCATTTCCTGAGTATCTTCAAAAAGATCAATTTGATAAGTGCCGCGTACCAATCCGCTAAAGCGAACGCCAATCAAGCGTAGACGCATACGACGCTGATAGACTTTTTCAAAAAGCTCTATTACATTTTTGGTCAAAATATGATCGGCCGAAGTATAAGCTACTCGACATTGTTTGGTTTCGGTATCAAAATTGGCGTAACGTATTTTAACGGTAACAGTCGAAGTTAGCCATTGTTCTGCACGAAGCTGAAATGCCAGTTTTTCGACCATTCCTAATAATATTCTTCTCAGTTTTGCAAGATCGATAGTATCTTGAGAGAAAGTCGTTTCGGTCGAAATTGATTTTCTTTCGGTATAAGGTTCAACAGGAGTATGATCGATTCCGTGTGCTTTTTTCCAAAGTTCGAGGCCATTTTTACCAATCATTTGTTGTAAAACTTCGGCTGGCATTTCGGCCAAAGTCTGAATTTTTCGAACACCAATTCGGGACAAAAGCTGAAAAGTAACCGCTCCAACCATTGGGATTTTCTGAATCGAAAGCGGATTTAAAAAGTCTTGTACTTTTTGTTCCGGAATTTCAAGTTTCCCTACAGGTTTCCCTTCGCCAGTTGCAATTTTAGAAACGGTTTTATTGATGGATAATGAAAAACTGATAGGCAGTCCGGTTTCTTTAATCACCTTTTGAGCCAATTCATTTGTCCATTTATAACTGCCGTGAAATTTGTCCATTCCAGTAATGTCCATATAAAATTCATCGATACTTGCTTTTTCTAAAACAGGCGCTTTTTCCTGAAGAATTTCGGTTACATCATGAGAAAGTTGCGAATACAATTCCATGTCGCCTTTCATCACTTTTGCGTCTGGACAAAGTTTTAACGCCATACGAATCGGCATAGCAGAGCGCACTCCAAATTTACGAGCTTCATACGAACAAGAGGCCACAACGCCACGGTCTCCGCCACCTATAATAAGCGGAATTCCATTGAGTTCAGAGTTGGTGCGTCTTTCGCAGGATACAAAAAAGGTATCCAAATCCATATGTACAATTGCCCGTGCCATTTTTTCCTTTTGTTTTTGTATGGAACAAAATTAGCACAGGTGATAACATTTTTTTGTATATTTGCTGTTCCAAATTATAACAAATTAATTATGTCCTTATTTTCAGACAACATCAGAGCACTAAGGGTTAAGCATAAAATATCACAAGAAAAATTAGCTGAAAACCTAAGTATTACAAGAGGAAGATACGTGAAATACGAAGATGGAACTTCGGAAGCACCGTATGACATTTTAAAGAAGATTGCATTATATTTTCATATGAGTATCGACTTGATATTATCTGTCGATATCCGTAAAATTGATGTGCAAAATTTGATAAAACTGGAAGGCAACCGACTTATTTTACCCATTCAAGTGGATAGTTTTGGAGAAAATTTTATTGAAATTGTATCTCAAAAAGCAAAAGCAGGTTATCTAAACGGATATGCTGATCCAGAATATATTGAAAGTTTACAGCAGATTACACTTCCTTTTTTGGGACCAGGAAAACACCGCGGATTTCCCGTTGAAGGCGATTCAATGCCTCCACACGAAGATGGTTCGATTATTATTGGCCGTTATGTAGAAAAGCTGGGAGAGGTGATGGATGGGAAAACCTATATTCTGATTACCAAAAATGAAGGAATGGTGTACAAACGTCTCAATAAAAACAAAAAGAACGCTCTCGTTTTGGAATCAGACAATAGTTTTTACCCGAATTATGAAGTGAAAGCTTCTGATATTCTGGAAATATGGGAATACGAATGCAATATCGGCCGTTCGGATAAGAAGCAGGAAACAACGGAAACTGGAGAAATGAAAGATTTGCTTTTAGAATTGAAACGTGAAGTTCGAGAGATTAAGAATAATACTTCGAATACATAAAAAGAGTTTTGCCACAGATTAAAAGGATTATTTTTTTTTCGCCACGAATTGCACAAATTTTCACAAATTTTTTAGTCAAAATATAATCAACATAATTCGTGAAAATTTGTGCAATTCGTGGCAAACAAACTATACAAAGTAGTAAAAAATCCTTTTAATCTGTGAAATATGTGGCTTAAAAAACTTTGTGTCTTAGCGCCTTTGTGGCAAAAAAACTAAAAAACTTTCGCAAATCCTAATCCATATTGCTGCCCGTTATAAAAAGGCATTATCATAGAAGTAGATTTATTTTCGGCTGATGATTTGAATAGCTTTTTAGTAATATACGGATTAATCCAATATGCAATTTTGGTGCTTAAAATTCCGATTCCAGCTCCAGCAGCAACATCAGTTAACCAATGGCGATTGTTGTAAATTCTAAATAATCCCGTTCCTGTTGCAACGGCATAACCAGCAATTCCGTACCAAATCGATTTATCTTTATATTCTTGATATAAAAATTCGGCACCCATAAATGCAGTTGCAGTATGTCCAGAAGGGAAGGAGTTATTTGAGCTTCCGTCTGGTCTTTCTTCATGTACAATCGATTTTAAACTCAAAACCGTTGTAGACATAATTGCATACGAAGTTATAAGTATTACAGAACGGTCGCGCATATTGTTCTTACCCTTTACGCCAAAAGCATTCAAGGCATAAACCGATGCTGCAGGCGCATATTGTGAAAAGTCATCAATGGTAATTTTGTTATCAATATCTTCGGTGACCTCATTTTTGATTTGTGAATTGAAACTCAGCAACTGATCACTTTCTAGTCCAATAACACCATAGCCAATTAATACACCCGGAATGATCAATTGTTTGTAATTGAATTTTAGCTGATGTGAAGTACTGTCAATTTTTGTAATCGAATCGTTTTGCTGTGCATTTGCAGAAAATAATCCGAATAAAGACACTAGGAAAATCGTTTTGTGGAACATTGTTGTAGTCATTATGTTTTGCAATATTAACGAATGTTCGACCTTGGTATTTTGGGCTTAATTGAACCTTAAGCGAATATTAATCAAGGGAATAGAAATTAAGAAATCAATGACAATTTCAATAAGAAAAAATAACTTTAAACTTTCAATGTAAACCAAAAAGTACTTCCTAATCCCAAATTGCTTTCAACGCCAACATTTCCATTTTGAGCTTCAATGAATTCTTTGCTAATTGCTAAACCTAAACCAGTTCCAGATTTCTGACTTCCTGGAATTTGGAAATATTTATCGAAAACTTTGTCTTTGTATCGAGGTTCAATTCCTTTTCCAGTATCAATAACCTGAAAAACCATCTGATTATTTTCTTCTTTTAATTTAATAAGAATTGTACTTTTTTCAGATGAATACCGAATTGCATTTGATAAATAATTAATTAAAACCCAGCCTGTTTTTTCTGCATCTGCTTTTACGTTTTTGAGATTTTCATTGGCATCAACAATCAATTGAATCTGTTTTTGATCGGCTTGAACTTTTACAGCTTCAACAGCATATTTCACAATTTCATGCGGATTGCTTTTGCCAATATTCAACTGAATATTTCCTGTTTCCAATTGTGACAAATTGAGCAATTCGCCCGTAATTTTCAACAAACGCTGACTGTCATCTTTAATGCTTTCTACTAACTGTTTTTGATCATCGTTCATATCGCCCGTTTTAGTATTTTCAAGCAATTGAAGACTCAATTTTATAGAAGCAATCGGAGTTTTTAATTCGTGCGAAACGGTGGCAATAAAATTGGTTTTGGCAAAATCCAATTCTTTAAAAAGGGTAATATTTCGCAGAATAATCACATCGCCAATATTAATTTCTTTTTCTTCGCCAGTTGGTGTTATGGTAATATTATGTATTTCTTTTTCGAAATAACTTTCTTTTCCGTGAGCAAAAATTTTGAGAGGCTGTTTTTTTGGAGTTTTGTTTTCTTTTAAAATTAAAGAACGGATTAAGTCATTAGAAATAGCTAATTGAGATGTAGGTTTTCCTATTATATCTTCCGATTTTAGACCAATAATTTTCAGCGCTTCATCATTCACAAACAATACAATTCCCTCATTATCCAAACCAATAATTGGATCGTTCATATTATTGATAAGCGTTTCTAATCGTTTTTTCTCAAAAAGAAGTTTATAGACATTGCTGTCATGATATTCTTCAAGCTTTTGCGCCATGGTATTAAACGATTTGGCAAGATCTCCAAATTCGCTGTGACTTGTAAAATGAACACGTTCTGAATAATTTTTATTGGCAATTTCTTTAATACTCAGCGTTAACTCTTTAATTGGATTGGCAATATTATTGGGCAGATTAACCAATAAGTTAAAAGCAATTAAAAAACATAAAGTTCCAACAATCGCAATCGACAGATTAGCTGTTTCAGCAGAATGTTTAGCGATGTCGCTTTTCTGTTTTATAGCGTCGAGATTCAACTTCATAATAGCAAAAATATCCTGACGAATTTGTGCTTTTATATTTTCATCAGCGTTATTTTTCTCTAAAAGAGCAAAACTTTCTTTCAGTTTTTCGGTTGCTTGTTTTTCACCTGGTTCTGTTATGTTTTGGGTTTGTTTTTCGAGATTTTTCTCAAAATCCTGAATCGTTTCTTTTGAATCCGATTTCATTTCGTCCAAAGCAAAAATCATATTTCTAGAATATTCCAACGTATTGTAATTGGATTTCAGAATATTCTCGGTGTCCTGCTTAATCAGAAAAACAGAATAAGCACTTACTAACGAGAGAATGATGATCATCAAAAATAACAATCCAACACCCAGATTCAATTTGGTTTTAATTCTCATATTTTGTTTTTTGTGTAAAATGTTGTTTGTAAGATGTGAAACGTAAAATGTAAAAGAAAATCACATTTTACAAAAAACATCTCACATTTTACGATAATATTACAAGATCAACATTTGACAAAGACAGTTTGTTTAGCAAACGTCTAAAAATTGTTGTAGACAAAATTACTTTAAACAAATTAAAATGTGGTTTCCCAATACACACAGTTGTAATTTGTTTTTGTTCTACCGTTGTTAAAATAGCATCTGTAATATTTGAATTTTCCAGTTTAATAACTTCCGCGCCTAATTGCACAGCGAGTTTAAAGTTATTAATTAAATGTCTTTGTTTATCAAGTGCAATCCTATTGCTGCTTTCTTGTGGAGTTTCTACATACAAAACATACCAAGAACCATTATAATAACTGGCTAATCTTGCTGCTTTTCTAATTATAATTTTGGCTGTTTTTTCATTACTGCTTATACACGCCAGTAATTTTTCATGTCGTAAAGCATGCAGATTTGGAACTTCATTTTCAACTTTTCGAACCACCTGACTCGCTACTTCTTTCAAAGCCAATTCTCGAAGCTGTAAAATCTGTTCCGATTTAAAAAAGTTCGCTAAAGCGGTCGGAATTTTATCTGCCGTATAAATTTTTCCTTCTTTCAGACGCGCAATCAAATCTTCTGATGTCAAATCGATATTTACAACCTCATCAGCCAATCGCAAAACATTGTCGGGAATGCGTTCCTGAACATCAATATTGGTAATTCTTTTTACGTCTTCATTTAAACTTTCAATATGCTGAATATTAACCGCCGAAATCACATTAATTCCCGCCTCCAAAATCTCTAAAACATCCTGCCAGCGTTTTTCGTTTTTGCTTCCTTCAACGTTCGTATGCGCCAATTCATCAACAATAACCACTTCTGGTCTAAGGTTGATGATGGCCTGAACATCGAGTTCTTCGAGTTCTTTTCCTTTATAGAAAATAGTCCGTCTCGGAATTATAGGCAAACCCGCTAATAATTCATGCGTCTCCTTTCGCATGTGCGTTTCGATGTAGCCAATTTTGACATCGATTCCGTTTTTCAATAACGAATGCGCTTCCTGAAGCATACGAAAAGTTTTGCCCACACCGGCGCTCATTCCAATGTAGATTTTAAACTTTCCCTTTCGTGATTTCTGAATTAAATCGAGAAAGTGCTGCGCGTTATTATTTTCGTTTTCCATATTTTTTGCCACGAAGGCGCTAAGTCACAAAGTTTTTTTTTAAAGCCACAGATTACACAGATTAGAAGGATTATCTTTTTTTAGCCACGAATTACACAAATTTTTATTTAAATACAATTCGTGGAAATTTGTGTAATTCGTGGCAAATAAATCTACACAAAGACATTAAAAAATCCTTTTAATCTGTGTAATCTGTGGCAAGAAATATTCCCTTAAAAACTAATCGCCAGCGAAGTTGTCACGAACGTATTTGTATCCGTTGGAAGATTGTCTTTATTGGTGAAGATTTCGTCTTTACTGGAAAGATTTCTGGCTTCAATTCTAAACATAACATTATCAGTAACTAAGTAATCAAAGTTAGCTGAAAATCCGTAAGTTTTAAATCCGTTTGGCGTTTCTGTTGCAATGATTACACCTTTTTCATCGCTGTAATATTCTCCACGTGCTGCAAGCTGAATTTTATCAGTTAGTTTGTATTGTAGAATTAAAACAGGAGAGAACCAAACATCATATTTATTGCTTCCTTTAGCCGATTGTTGAGATCCAATATCAAAACCAGCCGTAATATTTGTCTTTTCCGTTACCTTAAACTGTCCGTAAAAGTTGTTGAAATAACGCCACTTTTTGTCAATATCCGGCTGTTCATTTCCAACATACGTACTCCAGTTCAAAGCAACCCGATCAGATGGTTTGTATGTAACCTGAGTTCCAAAAGCAGGCGTTTGATTTCCTTCTACTTTCTCGATTCTCTGCCAGCCATTCAAGTACATACCCGCAAAATACCATTCTCCAGATTCAGACGTATAACCAATTTTTACACCCGTTTCATAATAAGGTGAATTTTCAGCCAGAATACTTCGGGTTAAAGTCTGACAGTCTTTTCCAATCGCACTTTCAAAACCAATATGCGAAGGCATAATTCCCGCATCAATCCATAAATTATGGTTTTTCGAAATTTTTACCCCAACATTCGCTTCGTAAACATTTTTCAACAAACCTTGTTCAGCAGACATATTATACTCGGCATAAGTTCCCGCCATCAAAGCAAAATTTCCTCGAATATTTTCTTTAGAATAATTCACTTTTGCCATTCCCAAATTCAGGTTAACTTCATTGCTTTTATTATAACTGTAAAAAAAGTTTGGCCGAGTATGATTTTCAGGTTTCCCGAAATCATAACTATAGTAAGCGTCTACATATCCTGAAAACGTAAACGGACTTTTTGATTCTTCTTGTGCTTGTAAATTGCCGTAACCAAAAGCGATTAAGGCAGTAAGTATTATTTTTTTCATTTTTGTGGTATTCTATTATTTATTAGTAGATTTTTTAGGAGCTAATCCCTCTATCCGTTTCAATCTTTTCCTGGCTAAAGAAGCCAGAAAAAGGATTTCCACTACTATCGGGGCTAGGGTATTTGGGGTAAAAAGGCGTTTCCGTTTCCTGCAAGGTTTTCAAAACCTTGTAGGTATTTAATTTTAAGTTCACGTTCTGTTTGTCATCCTGAGGAACGAAGGATCACACGAGAAACTCCGTCCGCATGATCGTCAATCTTTGTCGAGCTCCTAGTGTGATCCTTCGTTCCTCAGGATGACAAACTACGCGGTTACTTTTTATGATAATATTTGATGTAAATTTTTCATACCTACAAGGTTTTAAAAACCTTGCAGGAGAAAAACCTTAGAACCTTAGCGACTCAGAACCTCAGAACCTTTTCTAGCGAAGCTGATCCAGCGCCACATTCAATTCCAAAACATTAACCGTTTTTGGACCAACAACAGCCGAATTAATTTTAGATTCCACCAAAGATTTTACTTTCGCTTCGTCCAGTTTTCTTTCTTTAGCAATTCGTTTCACCTGAATCAAAGCGCCTTGCGGAGAAACATTCGGATCTAAACCGCTTCCTGAAGCCGTAACCATATCAGCAGGAATATCAGATTTTTTCAAGTACGGATGAACCAATAAAAGTGTATCAATTCTTTTTTGAACCAATGCTAGATATTCAGCATTGCTTGCGCCTTTGTTGCTTCCGGCACTTCCGGCCGCATTATAATCAACAGCCGAAGGTCTTCCCCAGAAATAATTCGACTTATCGAATTTCTGACCAATTTTTTGGTAACCCACCACTTTTCCGTTAACCGAAATCGTTTCTCCTTTTCCTTGATTTGGAGCAATTTGTGCAATTCCGTAAATCGCTAAAGGATAAATAACTGCGAACAAGATTAATGTAGCGACAGTAAGTTTTATGTGTGAAAATATAGATTTCATTTTTTTTATTTTTAAGATTCTGAGTTGCTAAGTTTCTAAGATGCTAAGAAAAAAACTTAGAGTCTTAGCAGCTTAGCGTCTTAGTAACTTCTATTTACATAAATAAGGCAACAACTAAATCGATTATTTTTATTCCGATAAAAGGAACAATCAAACCACCTAAGCCATATATCAAAAGATTACGTTTTAAAATGGCACTTGCCCCAATCGGACGATATTCAACACCTCTCAATGCGAGCGGAATTAAAATCGGAATGATAATCGCATTGAAAATTACAGCCGATAAAATCGCACTTTCGGGACTATGCAAATGCATAATATTCAAACCTTGAAGCGCAGGAATCGCAGTAATAAAAAGAGCAGGAACAATAGCAAAATATTTAGCAACGTCATTCGCAATTGAGAACGTAGTCAATGTTCCTCGAGTCATTAAAAGCTGTTTTCCAATTTCTACAATCTCGATTAGTTTTGTTGGATCATTGTCAAGATCGACCATATTTCCAGCTTCTTTAGCGGCTTGAGTTCCGCTGTTCATGGCAACACCAACATTGGCTTGCGCAAGTGCAGGAGCATCATTTGTCCCGTCTCCCATCATGGCAACCAGTCTTCCTTCGGCTTGTTCTTTTCTAATGTAATTCATTTTATCCTCAGGTTTAGCTTCGGCAATAAAATCATCAACACCAGCTGCTTCGGCAATAAATTTAGCCGTAAGCGGGTTATCACCTGTAACCATAACCGTTTTGATCCCCATTCTGCGCAAACGCTCAAAACGTTCTTTCATTCCAGTTTTGATAATATCCTGCAATTCAATAACTCCTTGAATTTCATTGTTTTTGATTACTACTAATGGTGTTCCTCCATTAGAAGAAATAGAAACAACTTGTTGCAAAGTATCTTCGGGGAAAGTGTTACCTGCTTGTTCTGCGATTTTTTTAGCAGCATCTTGTGCTCCCTTTCTAATATTGGTTCCATCTTTTAAAATCACACCCGAAGTTCTAGTTTCAGCAGTAAATTTGATTGTGTGTGAGATGTCAGAAGTTGTTTGTAAAAAGCTAGCTTTTGTTTCACTTTTTACATCAATCATTTCACTTAATTCTAAAATACTTTTCCCTTCTGGGGTATCATCAGCAAGCGAACTCAAAACAGCCGATTTCACAAAGTCATCAAAAGAAATTCCTTTTGTAGGATAAAAATTGGTTGCTTTTCTGTTTCCAATGGTAATGGTTCCGGTTTTATCCAAAAGCAATACGTCAATATCTCCAGCAGTTTCAACCGCTTTACCTGATTTTGTAATTACGTTAGCTCGTAACGCTCTGTCCATTCCTGCAATACCAATCGCCGAAAGCAATCCTCCAATTGTAGTTGGAATCAAACATACGAACAAAGCAATGAAAGCCGCGATCGTGATGGGTGCGTTTGCATAGTCGGCAAACGGTTTTAGCGTAACGCACACAATCACGAAAATTAAAGTAAATGCGGCTAATAAAATGGTTAAGGCAATTTCGTTTGGTGTTTTCTGACGGCTTGCACCTTCAACCAAAGCAATCATTTTATCTAAAAAGCTTTCGCCAGGTTCAGAAGTTACTTTTACTTTAATTTTGTCAGATAATACTTTTGTCCCTCCGGTTACAGAAGATTTGTCACCGCCAGCTTCCCTGATTACAGGAGCACTTTCTCCGGTAATAGCGCTTTCGTCTATTGTTGCCAAACCTTCGATAATTTCACCATCGGCAGCAATTAAATCGCCAGCTTCGCAAACGAAAATATCGTCTTTTTTCAATGCTGAAGAGCTGATATTTTTGATTTCTCCGTTTGGCAGAATCTGTCTTGCAGGAGTTTCTTCTCTTGTTTTTCTTAAACTGTCGGCTTGTGCTTTTCCTCTTGCTTCGGCAATGGCTTCGGCGAAATTGGCAAATAAAAGTGTTGCCAGTAATATTAGAAAAACAATCAAATTGTAAATAAAACTTCCCTGATCGCTTGCGCCCATTAAGATAGAAATGCAAACGGCAAACATAATTGCAGTTCCAATTTCTACAGTAAACATTACCGGATTTTTGATCATCATTTTTGGGTTCAGCTTGACAAAAGACTGCACTAAGGCTTCTTTTACCTGTTTACTTTCAAACAATGATGTGGATTTATTAGTTGTCATTTTTTCTTTGTGTAAAATGTTAAATGTAAAATATGAAATTTCCTACTTTTGCAAATAATTATTTTAAATATGAAACCTCACAAAAAATTGAATTCATGGATTAAAAGTTTTGAATTCGTTAAAGAAATTTATTTAGCTACAAGACAATTCCCTTCTGAGGAAAAGTTTGGAATTACTTCCCAAATCCGCAGAGCTTCTGTTTCTGTACCTGCTAATATTGCGGAAGGTGCAGCAAGAAAAGGAACAAAAGAGTTTATCCATTTTTTACATATTTCTTTAGGTTCTTTATCAGAACTTGATACTTTAATTTTATTAAGCAAGGAGTTAGATTTTTTCAATGAAAAAGAATCTGAACAATTGATTGGAAAATTAGATATCATAGGAAAACTTATTTATGGATTAATCAAGAATCTTGAGACACGCTTATGATTTGTTATTTGTGAAAAGGTAAAATGTGAAATGTGAGTTGTAAGATGTTGTTTGACTTTGGGAATCACTTTTTTACATCTCACATTTTACTTATTCACATTTTACATTCCAAAATATTCTGCCAATGGACCTAAAGCCAACGCTGGGAAGAATGATAAAGCAGCGATAATTGCGATTACGGCAAAAGTCATGATTCCGAAGATTGATGTATCTGTTTTTAAAGTTCCTGCACTCTCTGGAATGTATTTTTTACCTGCTAGTAAACCTGCAATTGCCAATGGTCCAATTATCGGAATAAAACGACTCAACAGTAATACAATTCCGGTTGTGATATTCCAGAACGGATTATTATCTCCCAAACCTTCAAAACCAGAACCGTTATTGGCAGCGCTCGAAGTATATTCGTATAACATTTCAGAGAATCCGTGATTGCCAGGATTGTTTAACCAACCTGTTGCATTTCCGCTGAACCAATAACCCATTGCAGTATCATGTGCAGCAAAATAAGAAGCCAAAGCTGTTCCTGCTAAAATCAATAATGGGTGAAGAATCGCAATAAAAGCAGCAATTTTTACTTCTCGTGCTTCAATTTTCTTTCCTAAAAACTCAGGTGTTCGGCCGACCATTAATCCGGAGATAAATACAGCCAGAATAATAAAAATATAGTAGTTCAAAATACCAACACCACATCCGCCGTAAAAGGCATTTACCATCATCGATAATAATTGCATAGCCCCAGAAATAGGCATAGAACTATCATGCATACTGTTTACAGAACCTGTAGAAATTACCGTTGTGGCAATACTCCAGAAACCTGAAATTGCTGGACCAAACCGAACTTCTTTTCCTTCCATCGCTCCAGTTGTCTGTGCGATGCCCATTTTTTCGATAGCGGGATTTCCGTTGATTTCACTCATAACTGTTGGAACAACCAGAAGTAAAAATCCAACCGTCATTACACCAAAAATAATATTTGAAAGTTTTCTTTTGTTGAGGTAAAATCCAAGAGCAAAAATCATTGCAAACGGAATAATCATCTGCGCCCAAAGTTCAACTCCATTCGTAAAATAAGTTGGATTTTCTAATGGATGCGCTGAGTTGGCTCCAAAAAATCCGCCTCCATTTGTACCAATATGTTTAATAGCAATAAAGGCAGCAGCTGGTCCGCGCGAAACTTCTACATGATCGCCTTGAAGTGTTGTAATTGTATCTTTACCTTCAAAAGTCATTGGAGTTCCGCTAAATACTAGTGCTACAGCTACAATTGCTGAAAGCGGTAATAAAATGCGAGTACAGCTTTTGATGAAATAATTATAAAAATTGCCCAATTTTTCTGTAGTTCTTTCTTTCATTGCTGTAAAAATCATAGCGGCAGCAGCCATCCCGATACCGGCAGAAACAAATTGAAGGAACATCAAGACGATTTGCGAAAGGTAAGAAACCCCGCTTTCGCCTGAATAATGCTGTAAATTACAATTGACTAAAAATGAAATAGCAGTGTTAAATGCCAAATCTGGTGACATTGAGGGATTATTATCTGGATTAAGAGGTAAAGATCCCTGAAACAATAAAACGAAAAAGCAAAGAAAGAACCAAACCATGTTGATACTTAAAAGTGCTTTTAAGTGCTGTTTCCAGTTCATTTCTTCGGCAGGATTTATACCGCTGATTTTAAAAATAAATTTTTCAATTGGATTGAAAATTGGGTCAAGAAGTGTTTTATCTCCCAAATAAACTTTAGCAATATATTTTCCTAAAGGAATCGCTAAAACAATAGTTAGGATAAAAATACCAATGACGCCAAGTAACTCTGTGTTCATAATTTATATTTTTTTGTGAGATGTGAAATGTATAAAGTGAGATGTGATTCGTAAATAAGGATTGACGCATAACATTTTACTTCTTACTTATAACTTTTCACTAGATTAAAATTTTTCGGGTTTGATTAGTACATAAATCAAATACACGAAAACGGCGATTGAAATAATAAATAGTGCGGTCATGATTTAGATTTTTTCAAAGAATTCAACTGACAGAAAACAAATGGCAAACAGTAAAACTGCTAAAGAGAGAAGGAGGATTGTGACCATGATTATTTTAGATTTAAGACTGTAGACTTTAAATTATACTCCTGAAGCATTAACTTGCTTGATATATTCTGCTTTAAGCGTTTGAGGAAAAAGATGTGAAATATTGCAGTGACGCATTTCCATAAAAGACGAAACCGAAAAAACGTATACGTTAGAAATGGCATTTTTGGTTTCGATACTTCCGTTTATAAATAACCGTTCAGCAAGCGCTAAGCATTTTTTTGCTCGAACGATATTACCGCAGATAATATTTTTTTTAGTAATCTCAGCAAATCGTTCTGCTTGTTTATAGATTGAGGTAACTTGATTTTTCATTTGGAATGAATTTTTAATGTTCTCTCTCCTTATGCCAAAAGATGTTCCGAAAAAATCAAGTTGAGTGTAAAGTGTTGTCAATAAAAGGAATGTAGTTGTGTGCCAAAAATTAGGCATAAAAAAAGCCTATCATTTTGATAAGCTTTTATTGAAATGATAGGTTTGTTCCGATTTCTGAAAGGTTTTGAAAACCTTCCAGGATTACAGCTGAATATTGTACTCTTCCAATTTTCTATATAAAGTAGCAATTCCAATTTCTAATAATCGAGCCGTTTCAGCTTTATTTCCTTTAGTATAATTTAAAACTTTCTGAATATGCAGTTTTTCAATACTTTGCATGGAGAAAGCCGACATTGGTTTTGAATTATTTTCAGGTTGATGCTGCATTTCATAAGGAAGAACATCTGCTGTCAAAATATTTCCATTGCTCAAAATAACCGATCTTTCAATAACATTTTTGAGTTCACGGATATTTCCTGGCCAAGAGTAATTTTCTAATTTCTGTAAAAAGTCATCTCCAACCTGTAAATCTTTTTTATTCGTTTTTTCTGAAAATTGCTTCACGTAATAATTGGCCAATAGCGGAATATCTTTAATTCTTTCTCTTAAGGAAGGCAATTTAATTTCGAAAATGTTCAAACGGAAATACAGATCGGAACGAAAACGATGTTCATCACTTTCTGATTTTAAGTCTCGATTTGTTGCTGCAATTAACCTAAAATTTGATTTTTTTGGAGTGGTATCGCCAACAGGAATATATTCAGAAGTTTCTAAAACACGTAATAATTTCGCTTGAAGATCAATTGGCATTTCACCAATTTCATCCAAAAATAAAGTTCCGCCATTGGCTTCTTCGATAAAACCTTTTTTATCTTTTACAGCTCCTGTAAATGCACCTTGTTTATGACCAAAAAGTTCACTCTCTAAAATTTCCTTGCTGAAAGTACTGCAGTTTAAAGCCACAAAAGATTTTCCTGCACGATTACTATTTTCATGAATTGCCTGTGCAAAAACTTCTTTTCCCGTTCCCGTTTCACCAGTCAATAAAACAGTCGAATCGGTTTTGGCTACTTTTTGAGCTAAATCAATAACTTGCTCAATTCCTTTTGATTTTCCGATTATGGTATTGAAAGAATATTTATCGCCAATGCGTTTTTCAAGCTGTTTTACTTTTTTCTGCAAATGTACTTTTTCGACTGCTTTATAAAGAAGCGGAATGATCTTGTCGTTATCATCACCTTTTACAATATAATCGAAAGCACCATTTTTCATCGCTTGAACACCGTCGGGAATATTTCCGAAAGCCGTCAGCAGAATAACTTCTGTTAAAGAAAAACTGCTTTTTATGTTTTGAACAAAATCAACGCCGTTTCCGTCAGGTAATTTTACATCACACAAAACAACATCAATATCGGTTTGTTCCAGTTTTTTAAAACCAGATTTTAAATCTTTCGCTTCAAAAACTTCAAATCCTTCCGATTTAATAATACGAACCAACAGACTTCTCAGTTTTTCCTCGTCGTCTATAATTAAAATTTTGTGTGTCATTTGCAGAGATGCTAAATCAAATTTTGGTATTTGATCTACAAATTTAGGTTTTAAATTTGTTCGCTTTTTTGAATCGACAGAAATTATTTTAGTACTAGAATCAGTTTTAAAATATTTTTTTGAAAAAGAAATGTAATTTTAATTCGAAAATGAACCACTAAATTTTATGTCTAAACAAATTCTTCTAATAGTAACTGCTTTATTTTTTAGCAATTTCAATTGTTTTTCAAACGGAATTATCGAAAAGGATTCTTCAAAACCGAAAACCATTTCATTCAAAATAAAACTAAAATCGGCCGATAAAATAAAAATTGCTGTTGCTCCTTTAAAATACAACAAACATTTAGCCTATAGTTTTACGCTCGACGATGGTTACAGATCTGCTTACTTAACAGCTTTTCCATTATTGAATGGAGGAAAGATCAGCAATTCATCAATTAACGAATGGAAAATTGATCAAGGTGGAGACGGAACAACTTCGGAAGGACTTTTCTATTCTGATGGAATGGGAAATAAAATTCCGTTTAAATTGGCATTAGCGATTAATGGAGCTTCGATTCGTGAATTACCAGAAAATCGCGGACATCTTTCTTGGGCTGAGGTAAAGGAAATGTACAATGCAGGCTGGGACATTTTGAATCACGGTTTTCATCATGCCACAAAACATGGAACGAATTATTTTGCAGAAGTGACCGAAAATAAAACTTCAATAAAGCAGAATCTAGATTTTACAATGTCTCATTTTGTAGTTCCTGGCGGAGAAGGTGATGAAAAATATTATTTAGAATATGAAAAAGAGGCACTTAATAACGGACATTTTTCTGTAGCATCTTATTATGGTGTCGGCCCAGTTTTAAAAGTTGACTCAAAAGTAAATTTAGATAAAATGATTTCTGCTAGAACTTTTGTGCAGAGTTCAAAAGATACGATCACATTTAAAACTATGGATCGTTATCTAAAAACGTTAGATTCGATTACGAAACAGCCCAATACCATTTGGTTTAATGAATTCACACACGGAACAGGAAATACAAATTTGTGGAATCTAAGCATACGTTTTCCTGAATTCAAATATTATATGACTACGCTTGCTAACAAATATGGTTTAAAAGGAAATGACTCAATCTGGATGGCGCCGTGGCAGGAAGTTTACGAATACATTTGGTTACGAGATAGAATAAAAGTCGATTTTCAGCAGAAAAATAAAGAAGTAAGCGTAACCATTCGGCTTCCAGAAATTCCAGAAACTTTTAGAAATCATGATATATCTCTGAATATAGAAACTGTATCAAAATTTGAAATCGAATCTAATAAAGATTTAAAAATAAAAGATGATGGAAAAACAACTCACAAGCAGATTTTTATTCAGTTGGAGAAATAATATTTGTAGCTACAAATATTATAATTCTATTAACATTAGAAAACAAAGGCATTCGTATAAATGACTTAATTTTGCATTTTAGCCTTAATTAATATGAAAAACCCAATTTCAGTCTCAATATTAGAGCTTGCAATTATCACTCAAGATAGTAACGCAACAGAAACATTTCAAAAAACAAAAGACATTGCACAATTAGCCGATAAAATTGGATACAAAAGAATCTGGTTGGCAGAGCACCATAATATGGCACACGTTGCAAGTACAGCAACGGTTGTTTTAATTGGTTATGTGGCAAGTCAAACTGAAAAGATCCGTGTAGGTTCTGGAGGAATCATGCTTCCAAATCATTCTCCTTTAGTAGTAGCAGAACAATTCGGAACTCTAGAAACGCTTTATCCAAATAGAATCGATTTAGGTTTAGGAAGAGCCCCTGGAACAGATCAGCCAACTGCCGAAGCAATTCGAAAAGACTTTTTTGAGCAAGCACAACGATTCCCGCAAAACGTGAGCAAACTTCAGGAATATTTTTCAGCAGAAAACGCAACAGGAAAAGTTCGTGCATTTCCTGCAGAAGGTCTTAATGTGCCAATCTGGATTTTAGGGTCAAGTATGGACAGTGCAGCTTTGGCGGCAGCTTATGGTTTGCCTTATGCTTTCGCTGGTCATTTTGCGCCAAAATTGATGATTCAGGCATTTGAGTTTTATAGAGAAAATTTCCAGACATCACAGTATTTGGATAAACCAAAAACAATGGCATGTGTCAATATTATAGCAGCAGACACAAATGAAGAAGCAGAATTATTGTCTACTAGTTTGTATCAAATGTTCCTAAACCTAATTAGGAATGACCGCAAAGGATTGCAACCACCAGTTCCTTCATTAGATGATATCATGAACGAAGCAGAACGTTTTCATGTAAACCAAATGACAGCAGGAACCTTTACAGGAAACAAAGAACAATTAGTAACCGATTTGAAAAAGTTCATTGATTATGCAAGAATCGACGAACTAATGGTAACAAGTCCAATCTTCGATCATCAAGCAAAACTAAAAAGCATTCAAATTACCAAAGAAGTAATAGACACTTTGAATCAGTAATACTTACTTATATAGTATAGCTTTTGTTTCCTACTTATATATAAGAGTAATTTTTATTTCAAACCCGGCAGTTTTTTGAAAACCTGTCGGGTTTGCTTTTTATATGCATATAATATAAGTATGGAATATAATGCTGGGCAGATGCGAAGCTTTAAGCTTTAATGATAAATGTGGGCCGTTTGCGGCTATGGGCTGCAAAAGATTGCACCCGAACCCCTGCCCAAAAAGGATTTCCGCTTGCATCGGGGCCATGGAGGAGCTTTTCTGGAAGGCATTTTTACGTAAAGCGCCCCTTTAAGGATATAAGGAGCCGCGCAAAAAGGGCGCCAAATGGCGGAGACCCCGCAAAAGCGGCATTGCAAAACCCCGATAAAACGGCAAAACCGCACCGCAGTTCAGAAAAACCCCACAAGCATCAAAAAAAAAGCAGAGCGTAAAGGGACTGCTTCCAGACAGTTAAGAAAAAGATTGAAAAAAGATTGAAAAAAGCGGACAAAAAAGCTTGGAAAAGCGGAAAAAGGTTCTACTTTTGCACCCGCAACAGCGAAACGCTCATCGAAATGCCGGCAAGGGAATAAGAATTAAAAGGGAAGAAATTTTCTAAAAAAAAGATTCGAAAAAGCTTGCGAGATTTGAAAAAGCGATTTACATTTGCACCCCGCAAAACACGGAAAGCTCTTTGATAGACTGGGAAGGAAAAAAGAAAAATGAGGCGAAAATAAAGCTTCAAAATTTTTCAAATTTTTTCTTGCAGGTTTAAAAAATTAGTTTTAGTTTTGCACCCGCTTTGAAACACAAGCGACGAAGAAATAAAGACACGTTCGTAGACATATTGAATTGACAGCCGTTCTGGAAGAGATTTCAGAACATAAAGAATAAG